>NZ_JBFAQB010000011.1:0-215170 GCF_040676995.1 Nonomuraea sp. NPDC049419
GCCTCCTGAATGCCGATCGCGCGTGATCAGCATCATCCAACCGGCAGGACTGTCTTACACGCCAACCCGGTGATCGTTTCCGGTCACAGCACTAGACGGCGCACCGGCCTGCGGTCATCCGCAGGTATGGCCTGCTTCAAAGCGTGCGATCGGGAGCGTAAGTGGGCGGCTGTGGGGGTGAAGCGCCAGCATGAAGATGTGCGAGCTTATGTGGATTGTCTCGTTCGCGCGATGCGGCCTGCCCGGACAGGGAACAAAGACTCAGGACGGTGGCTTTGCCTGGAGGCCGGATAAAGAAAAGTCGATTCCATGGATTGAACGCTTGAACCACTCGAGCCTTCCGGTTTCGTCGCCTGCTTGCGGAGGCCATTCATGGTCGTCGTCGGCGGCTGAGCAGTACTGACCGATCTCATGCTCCGTCAGCACGCAGCGCATCGGAATATCTTTTCCCTTGCCGCGGATCCGACACCGAAACATCGGTTCCGGCCGCTCATGACGCATGCCCAACTTTCGCAACGTGGTCTGGTCCTGCCGGACGGCTGAGTCCAGTCCCAATCATCCGTCGCACAACGAACCGGGGGAAACAAATGAATCACAACCGCATCTACGTGAATTCCGCTCGCCAGCATCACCCGTTCGACGGTTGGAACGAGGTCCAAGGCGGCGGCCTCACGGATCACCCGCTGGCGGCCGCGTCCTTCGGTGACCGGCTGTACGTCTTCGCCGCGGGCACGGACCGGCGGATCTACGTGAACTCGGCCCAGCAGCATCACCCGTTCGGCGGCTGGAACGAGGTCCAAGGCGGCGGCCTCACGGATCACCCGCTGGCGGCCGCGTCGTTCGGCGACCGGCTTTACGTCTTCGGCAGGGGTACCGACAGGCGGATCTACGTGAATTCGGCCCGCCAGGACCACCCGTTCGATGGCTGGACGGAGGTCCAGGGTGGCGGCCTCACGGACCATTCGCTGGCGGCGGCGGCGTTCGGTGACCGGCTGTACGTCTTCGCCGCGGGCACGGATCGGCGGATCTACGTGAACTCGGCCCGGCAGAATCAGCCGTTCGACGGTTGGACGGAGGTCCAGGGAGGGGGCCTCACGGACCATTCGCTGGCGGCGGCGGCGTTCGGTGACCGGCTGTACGTCTTCGCCGCGGGCACGGACCGGCGGATCTACGTGAACTCGGCCCGGCAGAATCAGCCGTTCGACGGCTGGACGGAGGTCCAGGGCGGCGGCCTCACCGACCATCCGCTCGCGGCCGCGTCCTTCGGCGACCGGCTCTACGTCTTCGGCACAGGGACCGATAAGCGGATCTACGTCAATTCCGCTCGACAGAATCACCCATTCGACGGCTGGGCCGAAGTCCAAGGCGGAGGCACCACCGAACACCCGCTGGGCGCCGCGGCATTCGGCGATCGGCTCTACGCCTTCGGCGCGGGCGTGAGGGTACCGGCCCACGTGTAGGCGAACGCGAAAGGTGTCCAGTTGACGTCCTGGCGACGAGCGGGTGATCAATTCGCCCGAACTCCTCGACAACAGGACGTCGACTGCGGTCGCTACCGGTTAGCCGGATCTGCTTGGATACCGGGCAGTGGCGGGAAACTGGTGTGCGGGCTGTCGAGCCACGCTCGGCCGAGTCCCTCCCCGTGACGCGGCCGATGAGGCGTAGGGCGGAGGTCACTTCGGCGGACGCCGTATCGCCTTCGAACGTCAATCCGTCCAGATGGTCGTCCAATGCGTTTGGTTCGATGCCATCCCGTTCTTCTGGGTCGCCGACCACCGAAGTCGTCACGAGTTCGCCGTTGACCACGTATGCGAACCGATCTCGATTCAGCGCGGGGATGCCTTTCCACCCGTTGGTCAAGGCGGGGCGGGCCCTCTGCGGACGTCGATGCCGGCGCGTACGCGGCCGAAAAGGGGAGTCGTGATCGTCGGTGGCGCGCCGCCGACGATCACGACGGCGTAATGACGGCAGGCTACGGCGGAGCATCGGTGCGTGATCCACCGCCGGTGCGGCCTGCTATCCGAGGTCGGACATCAGCGTGATGATCGCGTCGATGTCGTCGCCCTGGACGGAGTCTTCGGCGACCCGGTTGGATCGGATGAAGCCGCATTCGGCGCACTCGTGGACCAGCACGAGTCCCTTGCCGCCGCGGTGCTCGACACGCCGAGGATGCATCAGTCCACGGCAGGCCGAGGCCCGGTCGCCGGGGATGACATCGACGTGCTTGGAGCGCAGGCATGTCGGACAGTGGTTGCGGTAGCTCCCGTTGCTCAGCGGTGCGACGTTCGCGCCGCAGTGTTCGCACGTGAAGCCCTGGTTCTGGGCGGACCTGCTGATGGCTCTGCCTCCGGATCGAAGAAGTGATCTTCAATCGGGAGCGCAGGGTTCCGTTCGGATCTCGCTGTCCGTCCGCGCATGGCGCTCCGACAGCTCCCAGGCTTGCGTGGGCGAGGGACCGGTTCACCGCCTGTTCCCCCTCATCAGGGGTCGGCGATTACTTCCGCTTCCTGCTTCACCGGGGCATCTCTCAGCCGTCGGATCCGGACCTCGACCGGGTTTGGATGGATTGTCCCGGTCACTGTCAGCCGAGCCTCCTCAGCTGCCAGCGGTAGGTGTCGTCCCATGCTCACTGGCGTCGGCGTCGTCCCCTGTGATCAGAGCGCTGCCGTGACCGCCACATATGGTTGACGCATCACCCTCCTTCGACGTCGGCGGCATGCTCGGTGATCACAGCACGACGGGCTCGGCGAGGGCAACACGATTTCCGTTTCGAGGAAGCGATCTCCTCGTACCCTTCCGCTACCAGGGCAGGGGGCCGTCCTCGGCGAGGTTGGTCAGCGACTTCTGCACGATGTGGTACGCGCACGGGTCAAGGCCAGAGGGCAGCGCTCTGGGCCGGCCCTCCACCTCCAGCTGAATCGTCTGCCCGGCCCTGCGCATGCGCTCCATCAGGACGTCCGGCCGGCCCATCCCCGGCATCGGCGAAGGGCCGCCCTCGTCGTCCTCGCGGGACTCGATGCGCAGGATCGACAGCAGACGCCGCATCTCCGTCAGCGCTTCATGGCTGGTGCCGACGATCACGCCCGGCCGCTTCTGCTACGGCGGAGAGATCGGCGTCGCCGGCATGCACGCCCCCTACGCTGTGCAGCTCATCGTCAGTGACGGCCTGATCCTGTGTGGCAGCGACCTTTCCAGCGTCCGCACATTCCCGTTCTGCCGCTCGCGCCGGACATCGTCGCTTCCCCGGCGCCCTGGACGGCGGCGTGCCCCTGCACATCGGCGGAATCAGCCCGGTGCCCGGCCTCACCTACGTCGGCCTGCCCTTCCAGCGCAGCCGCGGCTCTGCTCTGCTCGGCTGGGTCGGGGGAAGACGCGGCTCGCGTGGCACGAAGCTACCCGTCAAGAGGCCGCGCGATCACGGTACGTCGGTGACTCGCCCGCAGGTCGCCGAGACAGGCCACTGTCCGCCGCGACCTGGGCCATGTACGCCCCCGAACTGTCCCACCGGAAGACCCGCTCAGCAGGGGAGCGACCTGCACCGTTTGCCCGGGTCAGCAGGAGCTTCGTGAGTCGATCCGAACGGTTTGGATCGGTGTCGGGCCGATCTCTCCCCACGAGTTGGGGCCGATGCACCTGTGAACCCAGAAACTCACGCCATTGGCGTCATATCGGCGGGTGGCGATGTGGGCGACGTCGCCGTTTCGGGTGTTGAAAGCGCTGAAGCCGCGTACGGTGACCGGTTGCGATTCGTTCATGATCGTTTGGTAGCGGGCGACGATTCCGCCGCGCAGGCCAGGGTCTCGATAGATGCAGACGTACGGATGAGGGCACCCGTGGGCGCTGTCGGCGTGTGCTTGCAGCGGTGACACCCAGAACGCTGAGGTGGCGAGCAGTGCGGCGGCGGGAATGGAGAAGAGTCTTCTGAGACGGTTCATGCTGACCGGCTCCTGCCACGAGGTCGGGTTCATCTGACTCGAAGCTTATGGAGGAAAGGACGAGCTCGAAAGTAATAAAGGAGAGGCTTGCGCCGCATCGATCGAGACATAACGGCATATGTCATGAAGTTTTGATAGCTGTGCGCCGTAGGTCTCAATGCGGAAACAAAAATTGGATCTTTGTTGCGGTATAACATGTCGTGCCAAGCCGGTGGCACGAGCCACGGGGGTTTCCAGACATGCGCGGGATGATTTTTGCGTGTTCAACTATCGCGGCAGAGAAATATGAAGACACGAACTCTTCACAGTTCCATCGCCTGGCTCGCTGTGGTCGTCGCCATGGCTCTCGGAGTGGGCCTGACTTTTCTCGGCGAGACGGGTGCCCGGCTGGCGGGCGTCTGGAGCCTGACCGTGGCGATAATCTCCATCGTCTGCGCGTGGCGCCAACCTCAGCCCTCTTCCCCGGCCCCATTACGCCGCAGACCGCCACAGCGGCAGATATTGAGCCCGGCTCGCAAGCGCGTCATCGGAGCGGCCACCGCGCTGGCGCTGCTCGCATCCGCGTACCTGACCTACTCCGTGATCGCGTACCGGCCTGACCTCACCATCGGACCACTGGACGTGCAGTACGGCCACAACATGATGGAGGGCAACTACGCCCTCATCAAGGTCCCCGAGAGCGCCTTCGACCGCCGCTTTCTCACCTTGAAGGTCACCCTGCGCAATCCCTCCGGCGCCGGATCGTGCGTAACCCCGGCCAGAGTCGACCTCATCCCGATCGTGGACCGAGTTGAACGGAACGAACACGCGGCCTGGAAGAAGCGGCCGGGAGAAACCGTGGAACTTCATCTCGGCCACGCCAGGAAGGAAGTCCAGATCAAGGCCGTGCTGTACGAGGACGACCTCGCCTGCAGGGTCGACCTGTCCGTCGCAGAAGCAGTCCTGCACAACTAGGAGATCCAGGAATGGCGACCACCGGCACGCGCGTCCTCGCCGCCGCAACGGCACTGCTGACGCTGGCCACGACCTCCTGCTCCGCCGCGGAGCCCGCGCCATCGCCCACGCAGGGCCGGCCCGCGCCGGTGGCGCACGGGCGGGCGGCGTCGACGGAGACGAAGTTCAGAAAAGGCGTCATGATCAACATGGGAGTACTGACCGACCTGCCCGGGATGGGGCAGTTGAAAGTCGGGCCCAACACGCGCAGCGGTTTCGACAATGGCCTGATCGGGTGGCTCTCCTCAAAGATCGACTTCGTGCCGCGACACGTCGACCTCACCATGGCGGAGCGGGAGCCGGCCATCACCAATGAGCCGCTCCTGGTCGATGCCGTCTTCGCCGCCTTCTCCATCACCGACGGCAGGAAGAGCCGCATGGACTTCGCGGGCCCGTACCTGGTCAACAAACAGGGCGTCATGGTCCGGGCCGACGAGAAGAAGATCGCGACTATTTCCGATCTCGAGACCAAGACCATATGCGCGCCGAGAGGCTCCACGTCCATCGAGGAGCTGAAGGCCAGAAAGATGAAGGTGACGGAGGAGGAGAGCGTCGAGCAGTGCATCGACGCCCTCAAGAACAACAGCGTGCACGGAGTGTCCACCGACCAGCTGCTCCTGTACGGACGGGCCCGGAATGACTCCTCGCTCCGGGTCCTGCCCAAGCTCACCTTCGGGCACTACGAGAACTACGGCATCGCGCTGCCCAAGAACAGCGGCGCCGACTGCCTGCTGCTGACCGAGCATCTCAAGGACTTCATCAGGAGCGGAGAGTGGGAGAAGATCTTCGGGCAGAACTTCCCCGATCTGGCGTCGGAGGCGGACGCGTACAAACCGAAACTCACCGCTTTCGAGCAGTGTGGACCCTGACGGTTCACCAGTCGTGGTCGCAGATCGCGGCGTGCTCGGAATTCGACCACTGCTCGTCGAGGAACTCCGTCTTGAGCTTCGTGGCCGCGTCCGCGTTCTCGATGAGAAACCGTGATCCTGGGTCGTGTCGGGTAAACGTTCCTGGAGCCGCGTAGAACGCGGTGTCGTCCACGCAGACCAGTTCGTGTGCAACCGGTACCTGTGGCCGGACGGCCAGGTGTTCCTGTAGGAGGCGCGGAACGGCGCCAGTTGCAGGGACTTTCTCATCGCCTTGTGCGCGTCGGCGTCGTATTGGGTCTGGAGCCGCACGCGATCCCATTCCGGGCGACACGGATTCACGTTCTTTTTGTACCGCATCGAGATATCTCATAAGCGCATCAGCGCACTCGCGCCTCCAGCGTCCACAGGTCAAGAACGGTTCACTTGCGGCCAGCGGTAGGAAATCGGCTTTCGGTGAATGCGCCGCGTGTTCCGCTACGGCAGGACTTTGAGCAGTTGCTCGGCGAGGACGCCGGCCGAAGCGGGGTTCCGCTCGGTGATCATGTTGCGGTCCGCCACCGTGTAGGCGGCCAGGTTCGGCGTACGGAAGATCGACAGGCGCATCAGCGGCTCGCGGCGGCGGGCCTGGACGGCGACGAACGCGGCCAGCCGAGTCACGGTGCCGGAGAGCACGAACCATGTCTCGGCCGAGCCCCAGCCGGCCTCCGGTGCGCGGACGATGGCGTAGACGGTGGTGCCGAGGCCGAGGGTGACATCAGGGTGCCGAGCATGTCGATGGAGCCGCGGGCCGGCGGATGCGCGCCGCGCAGGGTGGACTTTGCCATTATACGGGTAGGGGGTATAGGTTGCCTGGGTGGCCGATCGAGCTAGAAGGTTCTGATGTCTGATTCGACGCACCACGGTGACGACCCCGGCGTCCATCCGCAGCGGAAGGCGACATGGGGAGTGGCCGCCTCGGCGACCCTGCACTGCCTCACCGGCTGTGCCATCGGTGAGGTGCTCGGCATGGTCATCGCCACCGCCCTGGGCTGGCACGACCTGCCCAGCATCCTGCTGGCCGTCGTCCTGGCGTTCGTCTTCGGGTACGCGCTCACCCTGCGCGGCCTGTTCCGTGCGGGCCTGAAGTGGCGTGCGGCGCTACGCCTCGCCCTGGCCGCCGACACCCTGTCGATCCTCGTCATGGAGATCGTCGACAACGGCGTCATGGTGATCATCCCGGGCGCGATGGACGCCGGTCTGGCCTCGTTGCTGTTCTGGGGCGCGCTGGCATTCTCCCTGCTGGTGGCCTTCCTCGTCACGGTGCCCATCAACAAGTGGATCATCGGACGCGGCAGGGGCCACGCCGTGATCCACGCCTACCATCACTGACCGGTCGGCCTGCTCGACGCGTTCGGCGAGCAGCGCCCGGAAGTGCCGGCAGGTGGCCAGGTCCTCGTGGTCGCAGGCCAGCGCGCAGTCGATGAGGTCGAGCGACGCCTGGGCCGCGGCGATGCGGCGGAGCAGATCCTCGCGGTTGCGGCGGAGGATCTCGCGGCGGGTGGCCGGTTCTGCGGCGGTGAGCATCTGACGGAGATCCTCCAGGCCGATGCCGGCTTCCCTGGCGCGCAGGATCGCCGCGATCCGGTAGAGGTCGTCGCGGCCGTAGCGGCGGCGATCGCCCTCGGCGCGGGCCGGGGAGAGCAGGCCCACCGCCTCCCAGTGGCGCAGGACGTGCGGCGCGAGCCCGAACCGGGCTGCGGCGTCGCCGATGGCCATCGCCGGATTTGACTTCATGTCGACATTAAGTCGCATGGTTGGGCGCATGTCGAACGAACTCATCAAGCTCCTCGACCGCGCCGACGCCATGCCGGCCGCCGGCCTGTTGCGCGCCCGCACGTACGACCTGCTCCGGCTCAAACCCGGGGAAACCGTCGTCGACGTGGGCTGCGGCGCGGGCCTGGCGGTGGCCGAGCTGACCGACAGGAACGTCACGGCGGTCGGCGTGGACGTCAGCGAAGAGATGATCACGGTGGCCCGGCGGCGCCGTCCCGAGGCCGACTTCCGCATCGGCGACGCCTACCGCCTGCCTTTGCATGATCGCGAGGTGGCCGGTTACCGGGCGGACAAGGTCTTCCACGAGCTCGCCGACCCGGCCAAGGCCCTGGCCGAGGCCGTACGCGTGCTGGCCCCCGGCGGCCGGATCGTCCTCATCGGACAGGACTGGGACACCATCGTCATCGACTCCGACCAGCCCGCCCTCACCAGGACCATCGTGCACGCCCGCGCCGATCTCACCACGAACCCGCGCGCCGCCCGCGCGTACCGCAACCTGCTGCTGGACGCCGGGTTCCGCGAGGTGGAGGTGGAGGTGCACGTCGGGGTCTTCACCGGCGAGACCATGCTCGCCATGCTGGCCGGCCTCGCGCGGGCCGCGCATTCGGCGGGGGTCATCACCCGGGAGGAGTGCGACGCCTGGACGGGGGAGCAGGCGCGACGTGCCGAGGAGGACCGGCTGTTCCTGGCCCTGCCGCTGTTCGTCGCCTCCGCCACCAAGTAGCCGATCAGCCGGCGCCGTAGGCGCGCCACCCCCAGGTCACGGAAGCCGGCGGCCTCGGCCATCGGTTCGGCCAGGTCGAGATCCCCGTCCTTCGCGTACTGGTCGGTCACGCTCGCGACGGCGTACGTCGGGACCGACAGCACCCCGCCCGCGGGGCTCGACACCCCGAGGGCGGGGTGCGGCTTGGCGTCCCAGCCGGGCCGCTCCCGCTCGCGTGAGCCGGCGATGTCCAGGCCGGCCGTCGCGGGCCAGCGGCCGAGCCACCGAGACAGATGCCGGGTCAGCAAGCGTTCCATCATCTTTCCTTCCTATACGGTAGGGGGGTACGGTACATCCCTATGAGACGCTTCGTGCCGCTTGAACCCGCGACCGCGCCCGGCAAGTCCAAGGACCTGCTGCAGGACATCCTGGACAGGAGGGGCAGTGTGGGGGAGATGGTCGCCACCATGGCGCACTCCCCGGCGCTGCTGGAGGGTTATCTGAACCTGTCGCGCGCGATGAAACGGGTCAAACTGCCGCGGGCCCTCAGCGAGAAGGTCTCGCTCGCCGTACAGGAGTGGATCGGGTGCGGCACCTGCATGCAGGCGCACATCGAGGCGGCGCGCGCGGCCGGGCTCAGCGAGGCCGACATCGCGCTGGCGCGGCAGGGCACGTCCACCGACGCCAGGGAGGCGGCCCTGATCGCCGTGGCCGTACGGGTGCTGGCCGAGCCGTCGTCCCTCACCGACGCCGACGTGGCCGACCTGCGGGCGCACGGCTGGAGCGACCGGGTCATCGCCGAGATCGTCGGCGTCGTCACGCTCAACCTCCTGACCGGCGCCTTCAACCTCCTGGCCGGCCTGCAGCCGTCGAGCTGACGATGCCCGCGAAGGGAGCCAGAGCGTGGAACTGCGTCCCGCGAGACAGGAAGACGTCCAGGAGATCGCCGGAATCTGGTACGAAGGCTGGGACGACGGGCACCGAGGCAACGTCCCCGAGTCGCTCGCGGCGGCCCGGATCCCGAACTCGTTCGGCGAACGCGCCGGCACGGTCGTCGCGGGCGACGCCCGCGCCCGCCGGTTCTACGAGCGGAACGGCTGGGCCGACGAAGGGCTGTTCGACCCCCCTCGCACCGGGCGAGACCGGACCCATCCTCGTCCCGGCCCACCGTTATGTGAAGAGTCATCTGCGATCGCCCGCAGCGGAGTGAGATCGCGGACGGTCGCGACAGTCGGCTCGTTCTCGCGAGCCGAGGATGTCCGGTGCTGCCTGGCCGCCGCGCCGCCTTTCAGCGCCTGCCGCTCGCGCGTCAGAGTCAGAGGGCGTGTGCTGGGTCGCCGATCAACCTGTCGAGGTAGTCGGCCACGGAGAGGTCGTCCCAGCTGCCTCCCGTGAGGGCGACGTGGCCATCGGGGCGGATGAGGACGAGGCCGTCGCCGTCCACCCCGTAAAGCTCGTGCGCCTGCCCCGTCACGTCGATCAATGCGCCGTCGCCGCAGGACAGGCCCGGAGGAACGATGCGATGCGTGTGCACGTCGCCGCGCCGGCTCTCGCGCATCTGAGGCGCGGGTCCGGGGCCGAAGACGAGCAGTGTGACGTGCGTGCCGTGGAAGAGGTCGAACAGTCTGACCTGCCTGCCGCTCTCCGGTTCGACGCAGCGGGCGTCCGGGGCGCGGTCGCCGGCGCGGATGCCGATCGCCTCGTCCAGGTCGCGGGCCAGGCTGCCGCCTCGGTAGGTGATGGTGAGCTGGCTGACGTCGCTGAACGGATCCTGCCCCTGGAACGCGCCGGCGATGCGCTCCGACACGCGTGCGGTGTCGCCGCCGGCCCAGTATCTGCCCCGGGCGGTGGTCGAGGCCAGCACGTGCCTGGCGATCGGCAGGCGTTCCTCCTCATAGGTGTCCAGCAGCGGTTCGGGCGCTCCGCGCAGGACGTGCGCGAGCTTCCAGCCGAGGTTGTACGCGTCCTGGACGCCGGTGTTCATGCCCTGGCCGCCCGCGGGCGTGTGTACATGGGCGGCGTCTCCGGCCAGGAAGACGCGGCCAACCCGGTATCGGTCGACCATGCGGATGTTGACCTGGTAGATCGAGAGGTAGATCGCGTCGTGGAAGCGCACGCCGGGCAGCCCGACGTGCTGGGCGAAGATGTTGCTGAACGTCTCCACCGAGACCGGGGGAAACTCCTGGCCGTCGTCCGGCGGCAGCGGGGCGGTGAAGAACCAGGTTCCGCTGCTCGGCATCGGGGCCAGGGTCAGCATGCCGCCGGGGCCGGTCGCCCACATGTGGGAAACCGAGGCGTCCAGGCCGTCGACGCTGAGGTTGCCGAACAGCATCCGCTGCCGCTCCCACGTCTCGCCGAGGAAGTCGATGCCGGCCTGCTTGCGTACGGTGCTGCCGCCGCCGTCGCACCCGACGAGGTAGCGCGCGCGGATGTCCTGCAGCCGCCCGTCAAGGCGGATGGCTGCCGTGACCTGGTCGCGGTCCTGGGAGAGGGCGACCAGCTCGGCGCCGAGCTCCACCGTGGTGCCGAGCGAGGCCAGCTTCTCGCGCAGGGCCGCCTCGGTGAACTGCTGACCCACCATGAGGCTGCCCGGATAGGGCGCACCCGGCACCGGAGGCGCGTCGTACATGACCACCTCGCGCACCACGCTCCCCTCCGCGTCGTAGAAGCGCGTGGGGAGGGGAGGTTCGGCGTGTTCGGCCAGGCGGCCGAGCACGCCGATGTCCTCGAACACCTCCTGGGTGCGGGCCCGGACGCCCCGGGCCCGCGTTCCGGCCGGGTGGGCGGTGGCGCGATCGATGATCCGCACGCGCAGGTCGCGGCGGGCGAGCTCACACGCCAGCGTGAGCCCCACCGGCCCCGCGCCGACGATGAGGACGTCCGTGATGTCAGAGGTCTCCATGGAGTCGCTCTCCCTTCATGACGACAATAGAGTGGGCGATCGCCCATTTTTAGTGGGCGCTAGCCCACTCGTCAATCCGGCAGGGAGGCGCGTACGTCGTCCTATGGCTCTGACCTCCGTGTTCTGCTGAGAGACGACGTCCGTCCAGCCGCTCCAGTCGGAGGGCCGTCCGACGGGTCGCCCGCCGCGCAGGTCCCATCAACGACGGAACGGGCCGAGCCCACGGCCAGGCGGCCCCGTCGGGGCTCAGAGCGATCGCCGTGACGTTGTGCCGACGTTCACATGGCGGGCCGGCGGCAGGCGGGCACCGCCGGCCACGTCCCATAGCTCCGTTGCTCGGCCGCCGATGGCAGGGGTGGCGTGAGGGTCACTCGCCGGAGGTGGCCTGTTCCCGCTTGCGGGCGCGGTAGGCGCGCAGGTTTGCGGCGTTGCCGCAGAACCGTACGTCGTGCCAGACGCCGCTGTTGTTGCGTGAACGGTCGTAGAACGCACACGGGCAGCGCTCGTTGCGGCACGTCTTCAGTCGCCGCCACTGGTCGGTCTGCTGTGCCTGGAGGCATTCGATCAGCACGAGCGATGCGACCCTCCGCCATCCGGTGCCCGAAGGTTCCGCGACGACGGTGCCGCGCTCGTCGACCCGCATCGAGACGGACAATGGCGGAAGGGCGGCCAGTACCTGCGCGGACACCTCCTCGGCGCCGTCGCTCAGATCGGAGAGAAGCCTGCGGAGAGCCCATCTCAGATCCCGCAGCGCCTCGCAGTCACGATCGGTGAGGTCCACAGCAGGAGCGGGCCGGCCGGAAGCCACGCTCCAACGGGCGAGCGCCTCGCTCAACCACGTCTGCGCGGCGCTGGGGTCGTCGAGCCAGTCAGCATGGCGCGGCCTGCCGGCGGGCGAGGTGTTGAGCAGGTCCTGGACGAACGCGAGACCGCCGGGAGCAGGTTCCAAGGCATAGCGCTCCGTGGCCGGCCACGTCATCGCGTTGTCCTTTCTCCGGGGATGCGACATCCCCTGGCGTCACGTAGCACCGACATGGTGTGTCCGCGGATCCTAACGAACATGTCCGCAGTGCCGACGGGCCCGTCAGGTCCTCCCTCGGCATACGCCCCGTGCCACCCTGCCGAGGCGCGCTGGGTCACAGAGCGAGCAGGATGCGGCCGAAGGGGCCGTCCTCGGCCAGGACGCGCTGCGCCTCGGAAGCCTTCTCCAGCGGGAGGACCTGCGCCACCTTCGGATGTAGCTCACCCTGCGAGACCAGGTCGAGCAGGGCCGCGTTGGCGGCGTTGACCTGCTCGGTGGTGAACAAGGCGAACCTGAATCCGTGGATGTGGGCGTTCTTCCATATCAGGTCGGTCACGTTGATCTCGGCACGCACGTCGGCCGCGTAACCGATGCTGACGAGGGTGCCGCCCACGGCCAACGAGCCGAGTGCCTCCCCGGTGACCGAACCCCCGACGCCGTCCAGCACGACGTCCACGCCCTTACCGTCGGTCAGCCGCGCCACCCCTTCACGCAGCGACTCGTGCGTGAGGTCGATGACCTCATACCCTGCGGACCGGCCCAGCTCCGCCTTCTCGGTGGTGGTGGCCGTGGTGATGGCCTGCGACGCGCCCAGGACACGGGCGACCTCCACGCCGCCCTGACCGACCGCACCGCCGACGCCCGGCGCCAGTACACTCTGGCCGCCGCGAAAACCCGCCAACTCGTTCAGCGCCAGGTAAGCGGTCAGGTAACCGGCGCCGGTCGTCAGCGCGGCGGCGGTTTCGTCGTCGACGCCGTCTGGGATCGGCACCAGATGGGCCGCGTCGACCGCGATGTAGTCGGCCCACGAACCGTCGGTGCTCACCCCGTACCGTCCTCCGCTCAGCACGACACGGTCACTTGCGGCCAGTCCCGAGGCGCCGGGCTCCTCGACCCGCCCCACACCGAAGCCACCCGGCCGGATCGGCAGCGGCTTGTGCAGGGTGGGTGCGAGTTTTCCCAAACGCACCGTCTCGTCCAGCGGGTTCACCCCGGCCACCGTCATCCTGACGAGCACCTGCCCCTCGGTGGGCGCCGGCAGGCGCCTCTCCCGCAACTCCAGTACGTCATAGCTGCCGAACCGGTCGTATTCAATCGCGCGCATGGCCCGTTCCTCACCTCGGCCCCGCCGACCGGTCGGACGACCGATGGCTCAGAGCATGAAAGAAGCTTAACCGGATTGGCTATGTCGGTCCAGTAGCTGGATCGGGCTCTGCACCCACGTCGACTTCGCCGTACATCCCAGGTGGGCTGGCAGGGCTTCAGCCTCGACCGAACGAAATCAACATAGGTGCCATCTTCACGGCTATGTCTTGCTGAGAGCCGACCGCGAGCTGGGATGCAGGCAGGCGATCGGCGGTCCGCAAGCCGACGGCCGCAGCTCACCATTCAGGGGCTGCTGCTACGGTTGGGGATCTCCGTTGTGACCATAAGGGGACGTATGTTCGGCATTGTCCGCCCGTGTCGGCACGTCCTGTGCAAGGGCCTGTACGCGGACTGGATGGGCCACTTGTGCGGACTCTGCTTGGCCCTCCGCGACGAGCACGGACACCTGTCCCGGCTGGTGACCAACTATGACGGCCTGCTCGTGTCCGTCCTGACCGAGGCCCAGACGTCCGCGCCCACGCCGCGCAGGAAGGCGGGCCCGTGCGCGTTGCGCGGGTTCAAGGGCGCCGACGTGGTGGAGTCCGAAGGGGTACGGCTGGCGGCGTCGGTGTCGCTGCTCCTGGCGGCCGGCAAGGTGAACGACCACGTGGCCGACGGCGACGGCATGTACGCCCGCCGCCCCCTGGCCGCCGGCGCCACCCGCCTGGCGAACCGCTGGTCCTCCGCCGGTACGGCCACGGCCGGCACGCTCGCCTTCGACCCCGCCCCGCTGACGGAGGCGGCCGCGCGTCAGGCGTTCCTGGAACGCATCCCCGCTCAGAGGCGTCCCGGATTAGGCGAGCTGATGGGGCCCACCGAGGACGCCGTGGCGGCGGCGTTCGCGCACACCGGGACGCTCGCCGGTAAACCCCACAACCGCGAGGCCCTGGAGGCGGCCGGTCGCGCGTTCGGGAGGCTGGCCCACCTGATCGACGCGGTGGAGGACCTCGCCGAGGACCGGGCGTCCGGGGCGTACAACCCGCTCGCCGCCACCGGCACCGGCCTGGACGAGGCGCGCCGCCACTGCGACACCGCGCACGCCGGCCTGAGCGCCGCCGTACACGCGCTCGACCTGCCCCGCCCCGCCCTGACCCACGCCCTGCTGGTACGAGAGACCGGCCACGCCGTCACCCGAGCCTTCGCCACCGCCGAACCGAACCACCCCGGCGCACCACCGGACCAGCGGCCGCCGAAACGGGACCCCGGCGGGCTGCTGTCCCTGGCGTGCGCCGCGCTGACCTGCTGCACCTGCGGCCTGTACCGGCCCGCCTGGGACGAGGAGCGCGACAGCTCCTGCTGCGGCCGCCTCGACTGCTCCGGCTGCGACTGCTGCAGCAACTGCGGCGATTGCTGTTCCTGCTGCTCATGCGAGGACGGCTGCTGCTGCGACGGCTGCAGCTGCGGCTGCGACTGACGCCGTCGGCCTCGCACCGCCGCGTCAGGCGTCACCGGCTGGGAACGTCCTGAGAACCTGGCACCCGGCGAGCGCCGCCCGCGAGCCGGTGCTGCGGGAGCTGGGTACCGTCACCCACCACGGCGAGGACGCCGGTCTGGCGGCCGTGGAGTTCCTCGCCCGGACTGCGGTGTCGTACGAGCTGCTCATCGGCTACCTGCACACGTTGCGCCTGGTCCAAGCCGAAGGCGTCGACGTGGTGGAGATCGCCGCGATCGGGAAGGCGTTGCGTGCGGCAGTCGGTGACGGCGCGCTGCGGGTGGATCACATCGCCAAAGGCGGGAACCGGATCCGGTTCCCGCCTCTCGTCTTCACCGTGTGGTGGTGAACAGGTAGGCGGAGTCCTCCACGGCCTCCACGCGGTGGCGGCGTTCGGGCATGACCAGCAGGTCGCCGGGCAGCCCGTCCCACGAGTCGGGTCCGGCGACGAGCCGTACCCGCCCGTGCAGCACGTGCACCGTGACCTCGCCGGGATGCTCGTGTTCGTGCATGTGCTCGCCCTGCCGCAATGCCATCACGGTCTGCCGCAACGAACGATCGTGTCCACCGTGGACAGTGGTGGCGCTGCGACCGCTGCCCGTCTCATGGGCACGCGCGAGCAGATCGTGAACGAGCGCGGTCAGTGAAACCTTGGTCATGACCGTGGCGCCCGGCGGTCTCGCCGAGCCTCCAGCTCCTCCGGGCTGACCACGGTCAGCATCGGCTGCCCGGGCGCGCAGAACATCGTCACGACGAACGCCGACTCCTCGTCGGCGAGGTGGTTGCCGTCCTGGTAGTGGATCACGTCCCCGCCCGGCTCCCAGAACGCCTCACCGGCCCGGACAACCCGTACGGGTTCGCCTTCGAGCTCGAAGTTGATGGCGCCCTTGACCACGTACCCGTATGCGGGACCGGAGTGCCGGTGCGGCGGCGCACCAGGGCTGTTCGGCGGCAGCGTGACGTGGATCGTCATCGCCTCGGCTCCCTCCGGCGCGGGCGGCGCCCCGGGCACGGTGGCGACCACGTCGATCTTCGGCGGCGGTCCGCTCTTGTCGGGGTTCTCAAGGTGGTGAGCGTGTGCTTGATCGGTGCCCATCAGGCTTCCTTTCGCGAAACGGTGGCCGGCTCGATCCGGCCGCGCACCAGCTCAGACCGGACAGCCCCCCGATTTGTGACAACGCCCGGAACCAGGCTCGACGCCGCGACGCCACGGCCGCCGTGCTACTCGACGACGCGCAGGTGCACCGGGAGGTCCGGGTGATCGTTGCTGATGGGAGTGGGTACGGGCGGCAACGCGCCGGCCGGTTGGCGGGCCCATACGCGGCGAGGATGGGGTCTCCCGCGGCGATGACCTGCCCGTCGGGCAGCTTGGGGCCGCGCTGGTATGACTCGACGATCGGTTTCGCCGGGCAGTTCGGTCGCCGCGATTGACGGCACAAAAACAGCCGAATGACAGACCATTTTCGTTCCGGACTATAAAACAATACCTTGCGGTCAGTCCGTAAGATCACTCGCGGAAAAATGCGTTCCACTTCCTATGGATATCCACCAAAGCTGTGGCTACCATCAAGCGGTGATGATCGACGCCAATGGAGGTAGTTGATGGGCCACATCAAGAAGTTAGCCGTTTCGGCGGCAGCGGCGGCCGGAATCGCCGCCGTGGCGGCTCTCGTGTCACCGGCTTCCCCTGCTCAGGCGGCGACCTGCAGCACTGACGCGCAGATCGGCACTCCCGGCGGCACCGGCTGGGCGTTGTGCAGCGGCACCGGAGTCACTCAGACGCGGGTCGTGCTCTTCTGCCAGAACAGCAGCGGCGGCTACACCACGCTGTACGGCCCATGGGTTGCCAATTCCGTCAAATCAAATGCGAAATGCAGCAGCACCTCGTGGCCGATCTCGGTCGGATATCAAACGCTCTGAGCCGCCGCGCGCCCAGGTGATTTCGGCTCAATGATCAACCGGCTGTTCCGGGGCTTCGCACCACTTCACTTTCTGGCCGCCGGTTGCCGTCCAGGTTCTTGCCCTTTTCGGCGAGCCGCCATGGCTCCATCAGTCACGTGCGCGACCGGTGCCCGGCCTGCGAGGGACGGGCACCGACGACGGAGTAGGTTCTCGTCTGTGACTGGTATTCGGCTTCTTGCCCTGGAGGACTTGCCTCTGTGTCAGCGGCTTGAGGGCGATCGGGGGTGGTCCACCGACGAGGCGAAGTGGCGGCTGATGTTCGAGGTGGGCGAGGTTTACGCCGTCGATGCGGCCGACGGTGACGGACTGGCGGGGTGCGTCGTGGTGACCCGCTACGGTGACTCGCTGGCCGGTGTCGGCATGATGCTGGTCGCCGACAGGTATGGCAGGCAGGGGCTGGGCACGCGGCTGATGGAGCACGCCCTGCAGATCGCCGGGGATCGGGTTGTGGAGTTGACCGCGACCCGGTTCGGACGTCCCGTTTATGAGCGGCTGGGCTTCCGGCCTGTTGGCAGCCTGACGATCACCATGGGTCCGATGCGGGGGACGGCGTGCTCGCCGCGAGTTCGCGTGGGGACACCGGAGGACCACGCCGCGCTGCTGAAGCTGGACGCGGAAGTCACCGGGGCCGACCGGAGCAAGACGCTGACCAGGTTGCTGGCCAGGGCCGAGCGGACGGTCGTCGCCGACGGCGGCTTCGCCGTGGCCTGGAACGCCGGCCCTCACCGTGTCATCGGCCCCGTCGTGTCGTCCTCGGAAGAAGCGGCTCGCGAGCTGATTCTGGCGGCCGCCCATGGCACCGACCGCGACGTGCGGATCGACCTGCTGGACGCCTACCCGGGCCTGCGCCCGTGGCTCACCAGGCTCGGGCCCGTCCAAGGCCCCGCGGCTCTGCCGACGATGGTCTACGGTGCCCATCGAGCCCCGGGCGACCGTGGGCGATACGTCGCGCCGATCCTCATCTCGATGGGCTGACCGGCCTTCGAACCAGCCCTCGCCTGGCGTCCCGTTCAGTCGCTCGACGGCGCCTCTTCGGCGCTGAGGGTGCGCAAGATGTCGACCAGTGTCGACAGTTGCTCGTCGGTGAGGGGCTTGAAGAGCTCTTCCGCCGCCTGTTCATAGCCGACTGTCCAGTCCTGCGCCAGTGCGGCTCCCTGCGCTGTCACGTGGAGGAGCACGGAGCGGCGGTCGTCCGCGCTGGCCTGGCGTTCGAGCAGTCCGTCGCGGACGAGCGCGTCGACCAGGGTGGAGGCGGTGCCCTGCGCGATGCCGACCGCGAGGGCGAGTTCGGTGAGGCGGACGGGCTGCGAACGCGCCACCTCCACCACCAGGCGGGACCTCGGCGTCGACACCCCGTGCTCGCCCAGGCGCTCGTTGAAGTGACGCACGAGAACCTTCGCCGTACGGCTGAACTCGTCGGCGACCTGTGCGGCGGTCACGCTCTTCTTCGCGTGCGGCATCGCCCACCTCCCCTTGACGCACCCATCGTACGAGAGGTTACATTGACGCCAATACATCGACGTCAAACTATTTGGGAGCGATGTATCCGCGTGATCGACCACGAGGAGTGGGAAGCATGAAGATCTTCATCACCGGCGGCAGCGGTTTCGTCGGCGGCGTCGTCGTCCATCGCCTCATCGCCGAAGGACATGACGTCTTGGCCCTCGCCCGATCGGAGTCGAGCGTTCAGCGTGTACGTGCGGCCGGAGCGGAGCCCGTTCCCGGCGATCTCACCGATCTCGGCCAGGCCGGCTCCACGGCGCCGAGCTGGGTCGACAGGCTGCGCGAGGCCGACGCGGTCGTGCACGTCGCGGCACACATGGAGTTCTGGGGGCCCGACTCGCTCTTCGAACGGGCCAACCTCGTGCCGACGGTCGCGCTGCACGCCGCGAGCGTCGCGGCCGGGGTGCGACGGTTCGTGCTCATCAGCGCCGCATCCGTCTCCACGGGGAGTCAACGTCGTCCCGTCGTCGACGAGTCGACGCCGGAGGGCCGGCCGAACGTCGCCTACAGCCGGGTCAAGCTGGCCACCGAACGCGCTCTTCTGCAGGCCCGCGCAGGGAACACCGAATTGGTGGTGCTCCGCCCGCCGTTCATCTGGGGCCGGGGAATGGCGACGATCACCGACATGGCCGAGGTCGCCCAGGCCGGACGGTTTGCCTGGATCGATCATGGCAGGCACATCGTCGACTTCGTGCACGTCGAGAACCTGGCCGGCGCCACGCTCCTCGCGCTCACGCGGGGCCGCCACGGTGGGGTCTATTACGTGACGGACGGTACGCCGATGCCCATCCGGGACTTTCTCACGCCCTTGCTGGAGACCCGCGGCGTGGACCTGTCCAAGAGCCGCAGCGTCCCCCTGGCGATGGCGGTGCCCGTCGCGGCGCTGATGGACCGTACGGCCCGCCTGCTCCGGCGCAAGTCGGCGCCCCCGCTGACGAACTGGCTCGTGAGCTTCACCGGCCGCGACCGTTCCTACGACATCACCGCCGCGCGGCGCGAGCTGGGCTACTCACCTGACATGACGCTGAAGAAGGGCCTGGCGGAGATGGGCTTCTCGTGAGTCCGTCCTGAGGGACTGTGGTCGACGAGGCGGGAGATCACGGGCAGGTGAACAGATCGCGCCGTGACCAGCTCCGCCACGCCATCCGGCTGCGTGCGGGTCGCAGGGTGCTCGTAGGACGCGTTGAGGAGGCTGGTCTCGTCTCCTCTTGTGACAGTGGGATAACGCTAACCCACCCACGGGCGATCTGGGGCCCCGGATTGTCGCACCTGTCCGGCATGATCACCTGCCATGAAACACGCACTCATCGCCACGGCGGCCCTCGCCGCGCTGACCCTGACCACCACCGCGACCCCCGTCCACGCGGCCCCGAAGGACCCGGTCAAAGCCCTGAAGGCGAAGATCGCGCCCGGCCACGGCGTACGGTTCACCGGCGGTGTCACCTGGACCGACGGCACGGACGAGCGGGGCGCCCGCGACATCAAGGGGGCCTTCCAGTTCGGCAAGAAGGACGTCACCGCCTTCGACATCGACCTGAAGGACGGCGACGAGCACCTGCGCGTCATCGGCATCGGCAAGTCCGGCTACTACTCCGGTGACGCGTTCGACGGCAACCTGCCCGAAGGCAAGACCTGGTACAAGTGGAAGAACCGCGGCATGCCCGACTCGTGGTCGCAGTTCATCAACCCCGCCGAGCCGAAGACGCTGGCCCGCTTACTCGGGAAGGGCACGGCCAAGGGCCGCACCGTCTCGGGCACCATCACCATCAAGGAGCTCAAGGCAGTCTCGGCCTGGGTGTCCGCGGCCGGCATCGGCAAGACGCACGACAACGTGCAGATCGCCTACACCCTCACCTTGTCCTCGGCCGGCCTGGTCAGCCGGGTGCGGTCCACGTACTCGCTGAAGGAGGGCTCGACGACCTACTCGAGCACCGTGGACACCAGCTACACGGGCTGGGGCGCCAAGGTCTCGATCAAGCACCCGGCCCCGTCCACCGTGACCACCAAGCTCACCTGACAGTCGGCGGGGTCGGCTCGCCGGCGGTGGACGGCGATCGCGTACGTGTCCATGCCCGCCTGGGCGCACAGGCCGTGACCTCGGCGTTAAACGCCGAGGTCACAGGGGTAGAGCTAGGCACCTCGGGGACATGCGGGGGCACCATGCGAGCGTTCGTGATGAAGGAGATCGGGCAGGTCGGCCTGATGGACAAAGACGTCCCGCGGCCAGGTCCGCTGGACGCCGTCGTCAAGACGACCACGGCGCTGATCTGCACGTCGGACTCCCACACCGTCAAGGGCGGCATCGGGCCGAGGGAGAACCTGACGCTCGGCCACGAAGGCGTCGGCGTGGTGCACGAGGTGGGCGACGAGGTGCGGACGTTCCGTCCCGGTGACCGGGTGCTGGTGGGCGCCATCACCCCCGACTGGGGCGACCTGGCCGCGCAGAACGGTCACCCGTCGCAGTCCGGCGGGCCGCTCGGCGGGTTCAAGTTCGCCAACTCCAAGGACGGCGTCTTCGCCGAGTACTTCCACGTGAACGAGGCCGACGCCAACCTGGCGAAGATCCCCGACGGCGTCCCCGACGAGATGGCGGTCTACTGCGCCGACATGCTCTCCACCGGGTTCATGGGCGCCGAGAACGGCGACATCCCCATCGGAGGGACGGTCGCCGTCCTCGCCCAGGGCCCGGTGGGGCTCATGGCCACCGCGGGCGCCAAGCTGCGCGGCGCCGGGCTGGTCATCGGCGTCGAATCCGTTCCCAGGCGGCAGAAGCTGGCCCGCTTCTACGGCGCCGACGAGATCGTCGACTTCACCACCGAGGACGTCGTCGAACGCATCCTCGACCTCACGCAGGGGCAGGGCGTCGACACCGCCATCGAGGCCCTCGGCGCGGACGCGACCTTCCAGACCGCCATCAAGATCACCAAACCGGGCGGGACGGTGTCCAACACCGGCTACTACGGCGAAGGCGACTTCGTACGGATCCCCCGCCTCGAGTGGGGCGTCGGCATGGCCGAAAAGACGATCACCACCGGCCTGTGCCCGGGCGGCCGGCTGCGCATGGAGCGCCTGCTGCGCATCCTGGAGGGCAAGCGGCTCGACCCGACCCAGATGACCACGCACACCTTCCGCTTCGACGAGATGGAGCGGGCGTTCGAGGTGGCGGACAAGAAACTCGACGACGTGGTGAAGGTGCTGATCACCTTCTCGTGACGGAAGCTCAGGAACGCCTCCTCGCAGACGTACGCCGCCACCCAAGGAGAAGGCCCAGGCATGCTCGACCTCGATCCACCCTTCCGCCCGGTGCGCCGCCACGACGGCTACCTGGCGCTGGAGGACTTCGGCCTCATCGGCGACGGCGCGACCGCGGCGCTGGTCGGCCTCGACGGATCCATCCTGTGGCTGTGCCTGCCCCGCTTCGACAGCGACCCGCTGCTGTGCGGCCTGCTGGATCACGAGCGCGGCGGCCACTTCACCGTGACGGTGGACGACCTGAGCGAAGCCAGGCAGTTCTACGAACCGGACACCGCGGTGCTGGTGACCGAGCTGCGCGGCCCCACCGGGCTCGTGCGCGTCACCGACGCGATGGCCGTACGCGCCGGCACCGACCTCAGCGACGACGCGGGCGGCGGCCGGTGCGAGCTGGTCAGGTCGGCGGTCGTCCTGGACGGGACCGTACGGCTGCGGGCGGAGCTGGAACCGCGCGGCGGCGCGCAGGCGCGGGCCCTGCACAGCGGCCTGGAGGTGCGCGTCACCCGGCGGCCCGACCTGCGGCTGCACCTGCGGTCCAACCGTGCGCTGACCGGCCTGCGCGCCGTGCACGACCTCCAGCAGGGCGACCGCCTCGACCTGGTGCTGTCCTGGGGCCGCATCCACCGTCATCACCGGTTCGACCCCGAGACGATGCTGCGGCAGACCGCCGAGGCGTGGCGGCGCTGGATGCGCACCTGTACCTATCACGGCCCGCAGGAAGCGCTGGTCCAGCGCTCGGTGATCACGCTGAAGCTGTGCGACGACTGGCACAACGGCTCGCTGGTCGCGGCGCCCACGTCCTCCTTGCCCGCGCCGATCGGTGGCGTCCGCAACTGGGACTACCGCTACACCTGGATCCGCGACGCCGCCTACGCCGTGTTCGCGCTGCGCCGCGTCGGATTCGGGGAGGAGGCGGACGCCTTCCTCGGCTGGGTGCTCGACGCCTTCGAGCGGAGCGGCCGGCCGCGCATCATGTACACCCTGCGCGGCGACCCCGTACCCGAGGAGGTCGTCGACGGAGAGCTGGAGGGCTACCGGCGTTCCGCCCCGGTCCAATGGGGCAACGGCGCCGCCGACCAGCGCCAGCACGACGTCTACGGCGAGGTGCTCGACTGCGCCGACCAGTGGCTGCGCTCCGGCCGCGAGTTTCAGCCGGCGTTGTGGTCCGGCCTGGCGGACCTGGCCGAATCGGCCGCGCACACGTGGCGGCAGCCCGATCAGGGCATCTGGGAGGTACGCAGCGAAGGTCGCGTCTTCACCTACTCCACCGGGATGTGCCAGGTGGCACTGGACCGGGCCGCGGCGATCGGCGAGCGGCTCGGCCTGTCCGGCCCGATCGACGCCTGGAGGAGCACCGCCGAGAAGTTGCGCCGCCTCATCCTGGAGCAGTCCTGGGACGAGAAGGCCGGATGCCTGAGCGAGCATCTGGACGGCGGCGGCTCCCTGGACGCCAGCCTGCTCGCGCTCCCGCTGCGCAAGGTCGTCCCCGCCGATCACCCGCGCATGGCGGCCACTACGGCGGCCATCGCCCGGCGGCTGTCCGCCGGCGACGGCCTGCTCTACCGATACCTGCACGAGGACTCGCCCGACGGCCTGCCCGGCGACGAGGGCGCCTTCCTGCTGTGCAGCTTCTGGCTCGTCGACAACCTGATCCTGCAGGGCCACCTCGAACAGGCCGAGGAGCTGTACGCCTCACTGTGCGCCCGCGCCAGCCCCGTCGGACTGCTGCCCGAGCAGATCGACCCGGCCACGGGCGCCTTCATGGGCAACTTCCCGCAGGCGTTCAGCCACATCGGGGTCATCGCCAGCGGCGTCAACCTCGCACGCGCGAAAGCAGGCGGCACGACATGATCAACAGGCTCGTCATCCTCGGCGCCACCGGCGACCTCAACGCCCGCTACCTGCTGCCGGCCCTGACCGCCCTGCGCGCGGCCGGGCACCTGCCCGACCGCTTCGAGCTGAGGTGCGCCGACCGGAAGGACTGGAGCGCGGAGGAGTTCCGCCGCTGGGCGTCCGACCAGCTCGATCTGCACGCCGCGCAGGAGCAGCGCGAGGCGGGCAACGCGATCGCCGGGCGCGCCGAGTACCGGCAGGCCGACGCCACCGACCCCGCCGCCCTCGCCGCGCTCCTCGCCGGTGACGGACCCGCCGCCGTCTACCTCGCCCTCCCGCCGGGGATCTTCCCCGCTACGGTGGCCGCCCTGCGCGACGCGGGCCTGCCACCGGGCAGCCCGATCGTGCTGGAGAAGCCGTTCGGCGAGGACCTGGCCGGCGCCGTGGCGCTGAACCGGCTGCTTGCGCAGGTCGTGCCGGAGCAGGCGGTGTTCCGCGTCGACCATTTCCTGGCCATGACGACCGTCCAGAACGTGCTCGGCAGCCGCCTGGCCAACCGGGTGCTGGAACCCCTCTGGAACAGCGCGCACATCGCCGAGGTCGAGATCGTCTGGGAGGAGTCCCTGGCGCTGGAGGGAAGAGCCGGCTACTACGACGGCGCGGGAGCGCTCAAGGACATGGTGCAGAACCATCTGCTCCAGGTGCTCTGCCTGGTGGCCATGGAGCCGCCGCTCAGCCTCGGGGAGCGCGACCTGCGCGATCGGAAGATCGACGTGCTGCGCTCGGTACGCCCGCTGACGGACGACGACGTCGTGCGCCGCACCCGCCGCGCCCGCTACGGGGCAGGCCGCATCGCCGATCGGGACGTCCCCGCCTATGCCGAGGAGGACGGCGTGGACGCGGGGCGCGGCACCGAGACCTTCGCCGAGGTGGTGCTGGAGCTCGACAGCTGGCGCTGGTCGGGGACGACCTTCCGGCTGCGTACCGGCAAGGCGCTCGGCCGGGACCGCAAGGAGGTCGCGGTCCGCTTCCGTCCCGTGCCTCACCTGCCCGCCGGCTTCGGCACGGAGGCCGAGCCCAACGTGCTGCGCTTCGGGCTGGAGCCGGAGGGCATGACGCTGGCGCTGACCGGCATCGGCGCCGGGAGCCACGTCCTCGCCCCGGTCACCCTGGCCGCGCGGCCGGCGCCTCCCGACCTGCCCGCCTACGGCCGGCTGCTGCTGGACGTGCTGTACGGGAACGCGGCCCTGTCCATCCGCGGGGACGAGGCAGAGGAGTCCTGGCGCGTCCTCGAACCGGTCATGTCGGCCTGGTCCAGGGACCTGGTGCCGCTCGTCGACTATCCGGCCGGATCGGACGGTCCCGCCGTGGTGAGGGGAAGCTGATGCCGCCGACGAAGCCGTCCCTGCGTAGCCGGCTCTGGTGGGACAACGCCGGCAATCCGGAGATGACCGCGCTGTATCTCGAACGTTTCCTCAACTTCGGCCTGACCGCGAAGGAGCTTCAGTCCGGCCGGCCGATCATCGGCATCGCCCAGACGGGCAGCGACCTCGTTCCCTGCAACCGCCACCACCTCGCCCTCGCCGACCGGGTCAGGGACGGCGTCCGCGACGGCGGCGGCATCCCGCTGGAGTTCCCCGTCCACCCGCTGCAGGAGACCGGCAAGCGCCCGACCGCCGCGCTGGATCGCAACCTCGCCTACCTCGGGCTGGTCGAGGTGCTGTACGGATATCCGCTCGACGGGGTCGTCCTGACGACGGGGTGTGACAAGACCACGCCCGCCTGCCTGATGGCGGCGGCCACGGTGAACATCCCGGCGATCGTGCTGTCCGGCGGGCCGATGCTCAACGGCTACCACCACGGCGAGCGGACCGGCGCCTCAGGCTCGGGGCTGGTGATCTGGCAGTCGAAGCGGCTGCTGGCCGCCGGGGAGATCGACCACGACGAGTTCATGGAGCGCGTGGCCGCCTCCGCGCCCAGCATCGGGCACTGCAACACCATGGGCACCGCGCTGTCGATGAACTGCCTCGCCGAGGCCTTGGGCATGTCACTGCCCGGCTGCGCGGCGATCCCGGCCCCTTATCGGCGCCGGGCGCAGGTGGCGTACGAGACGGGCCGCAGGGCGGTGGCCCTCGTCCAGGAGGACCTCACCCCGCGCAAGATCATGACCCTGGCGGCCTTCGAGAACGCGATCGCGGTCGCCTCGGCCATCGCCGCCTCGACGAACGCGCCGATCCACATCAACGCCATCGCGCGGCATGCCGGGGTGCCGCTGTCCATCCAGGACTGGCAGCGCGTCGGAGCCGACATCCCGGTGCTGGCGAACGTCGCCCCCGCCGGTGAGTTCCTCGGCGAGGACTTCTACCGCGCCGGAGGCGTGCCCGCCGTCATGTGGTCGCTGCTGACGGCCGGGCACCTGCACGGCGAGGCCATGACCGTCTCCGGCCGCACCGTGGCGGGCAACCTGGCCGAGGCGCCGCCGACCGACCCGACGGTCATCCGGCCCTGCGACGACCCCCTCGCCGCACGCGGCGGGCTGCTCGTCATGACGGGCAACCTGTTCGACTCCGCGGTCATGAAGACCTCCGTCCTCGCCGGCGACGCCCGCCCGGTGCGCGACTACCGCGCCGTCGTCTTCGACGGGCCGGAGGACTACCACGCCCGCATCGACGACCCCGGCCTGGGCCTGGACGAGGACTGCATCCTCGTCATCCGCTACACCGGGCCGATCGGCTACCCGGGATCGGCCGAAGTGGTGAACATGGAGGTGCCCGCCGCGCTGATCCAGCGCGGCGTCGCCACCCTGCCGACGCTCGGCGACGGCCGCCAGAGCGGCACCTCCGACGCGCCGTCCATCCTCAACGCCAGCCCCGAGGCCGCGGCCGGCGGCAACCTCGCCATCCTGCGCACCGGCGACCGCGTCCGGGTCGACCTGGACGGCGCGCGCGTCGACCTGCTTCTTCCCGACGAGGAGATCGCCGCGCGGTGGGCCGCCTACACGCCGCCGGCGCTCGACCACCAGACGCCGTGGCAGGAGATCTACCGCTCCACGGTCGGGCAGCTGGACGGCGGCGGCTGCATGGAGCTCGCGCTCGCCTACCAGGACCTCGTACACACCAAGGGAGTCCCGCGTGACTCGCACTGACGCCAGAGGCACGATCATGATCGCCGACTTCGACTTCGGCGACGTGGACATCGAGCGCCCGATCATCGAGGGCGCCGGGTTCGAGCTGCTCGCCGCCCAGTGCAAGAGCGAGGACGAGGTGATCGAAAGGGGCCGGGACGCCGACGGCGTCCTCACCCAGTACGCGCGGGTCGGCGCCAGTGCCATCGACGCGTTCACGCGTTGCCGGGTGATCGCCCGCTACGGCACCGGCGTGGACATCGTCGACGTCGACGCCGCGACCCGGCGGGGCATCCAGGTCACGAACGCGCCGAACGAGTGGTGCGCCGACGAGGTCGCCGACCACGCCGTCGCGCTCTGGCTGGCCGCCGCCCGCAGGATCTGCGTGTACGACCGGGCGACCCGGCAGGGCGAATGGCACTGGCGCAGCGCGCGGCCGATCTGGCGGCTGCGGGGACGGGTGCTCGGGCTGCTGTCCTTCGGCGCCATCGCCCAGCTGATCGCCGAACGCGCCAGAGCCTTCGGCGTCGAGGTGTGGGCGCACGACCCGTTCGTCGACGAGGCGGAGATCCGGTCCCGCCAGGCGCGGCCGGTGTCGTTCGACGAGCTCGTGGAGGGCTCCGACTACCTCGTGGTGCAGGCGCCGCTCACCCCGCAGACCCACCACCTCTTCGACCGTGCGACGCTGCGCAGGATGAAGCCGGCCGCCGTGCTCGTCAACACCGCGCGCGGCCCCATCGTGGAGGACGCGGCCCTGCACCAGGCGCTCACGGAGGGCTGGATCGCCGGCGCGGCCGTGGACGACCTGGAGGAGGAACCGGCGAAGCAGCGCGACTGGCGCCCGAGCAACCCGCTGTTCGCGCTGCCCAACGTGATCGTCACACCGCACGCCGCCTACTACTCCGAGCAGGCCATCACGATGGTGCGGCGCATCGCCGCGGAAGAGGCCGTACGGGTCCTGACCGGACAGAGCCCCCGCCATCCCGTCAACGACCCGACGTGATGGGCGAAGACGGCGGCTTCTAGGACAGAATGCTGGTGCGAGTCCCCCGAGAGAAGGAGCGCTCAAGCCGTGGCGGAGAAGCAAGGCCTGCCCATCATCGCCTTCCCCTCCCAGGAGGCGTTCGAGAAATGGCTGGAGGCCGAGTACGAGGGGTCGGCGGGGCTCTGGCTGCAGATCGCGAAGAAGGAGTCCGGCATCCCGTCCGTCACCTACGCCGAGGCGCTCGACGTGGCGCTCTGCTTCGGCTGGATCGACGGTCAGAAGGCCGCGTTCGACGACGAGCACTGGTTGCAGCGCTTCACGCCGCGCCAGGCCAGGAGCAAGTGGTCGAAGGTGAACCGCGGCCGGGCGGAGCAGCTGATCGCGGCGGGGAGGATGCGCCCGGCCGGCCTGGCCCAGATCGCGGCGGCGAAGGCCGACGGCCGGTGGGAGGCGGCGTACGCGGGCCAGAAGACCGCGACGGTGCCCGACGACCTGCAGGCGGCCCTGGACGCCGAACCGGCGGCGGCGCAGTTCTTCGCCACCCTCGACAGCAGAAACCGCTACTCGATCCTCTACCGCGTGAACGACGCCAAGAAGCCGGAGACCCGGGCGGCCCGGATCGAGAAGTTCGTCGCGATGCTACGGGAGAACCAGAAGATCCATCCCTGAGCGTTCGTGAGAGCGGCGGCGGACCGTGCCGGATCCGCCGCCGCCGCACGCTTGAGCTCTTCCCCGCCGAGCAGCAAGGGAGGGACAGTCAAGGTCGTCAGCCGCGCTTGGCGGGGTCCCAGCCGTGGCCCCAGCCGCCCTGGACCATGGTCTGGAAGGCCCAGCCGTCCTCGGTGCGCACCAGCAGGTCGGCGTAGTGCATCTGGTGGTCCTGGCCGTCGATCGTCATCGTGGCCTCGGTCTCCACGACGGCCAGGTTCGGGCTGAGGAAGCGCGGGGTGCGGGTCGAGCGCAGGTCGAGGCCGGCGGTGCCGCCGCCCATGGACTGCCGCATCGCCTCGATGTACTCGGCCCGCGTCCACTGCCGGACCGCCGCGTGGCCGTCCGGCACGTCGGTGACCACGTTCATCGGGAAGACCGCCAGGTCGGCCAGCTGCTCGATCGCGCCCTGCTCGGCCAGCGCGTCATAGGTGGCGAACCATTCCTCGATGCTCTTCAGTTCCTCGGTGGTGGGCTGGTACATAGGGGTCCTCCTCTATAAGCCGTACGTCGTACCGTACAGCATACGGGATCAGAACGCACGCTCGCGATGGATGTGCTGGGGGAGCAGGTCCATGAAGGCGTAGAGGGCCCGGGTCGGCTTGCGGCGGGCTGAGCGGATCACGCTGAGGGTCCAGGACAGCTCCGTCTCCAGAGGCAGCGCCCGTACGCCGGGGCCCGCGGGGAACGCCTCGGGCAGGAGCGCGACGCCGAGGCCGTGGGCGACGTACTCGGGGATGGTGGTGACGTCGGAGACCTCGACCGTCACCTGGCGGCTCAGCTCGGCGCGGGCGAAGGCCTCGTCCACCACCTCCCGCTGGCCGAAGCCCAGCGGCATGTCGATGAACGGCTCCCCGGCGACGTCGGCGAGGCCCACGGCCGAACGCCCGGCGAGCGGGTGGCCCTCGGGGACGAGCAGGCGCAGGTCGTACTTCTTGATCGGGGTGACGTGCAGGTGCTCGTCGCGGAGGTGGCGGCCGACGAAGGCCACGTCCATGCGGCTGTCCTTGATCTGCTCGGCCAGCCCGGCGGTGCCGCGCTGCGACATGGCGAGGCGGAGCCGCACCCCCGGATGCCTGCGGTGGAAGTCGCCGGCCAGGGCGGGGACGTCCACGATGGTCATGCTGGTGAGCATGCCGACGGTGAGGCTGCCGCGCAGGCCGGCGGAGACCGGCTCGACGGCGGCGCGGGCCCGGTCGAGCGCCTCCAGGGCGGCCCGGGCCTCGGGGAGGAACGCCGAGCCAGCCTCCGTGAGCTGCACCGATCGCGTCGAGCGGGTCACCAATTCGACCCGCAGCTCGCTCTCCAGCGCCTTGAGGCCCGCCGACAGCGTCGACTGGGTGACGTGGAGGCGCTGGGCGGCGCGGGTGAAGTTCATCTCCTCCGCGACCGCGATGAAGTACTCCAGCCTGCGCTGGTCCATGCACGCCCTCCATCAATCGAAAACACCGATAACGGCATCGAGATTCTTCGTTGGACACGATAGATGAGCGTCGGTGAGAGTGGCGAGGACGGCACTTCCACGAAGGACGATTTATGCGTGTATTTCTCACCGGCGGCACCGGCTACATCGGCACGGCGGTCCTCGGCCGGCTCATCAGCGAAGGCCACCAGGTCACCGCACTGGTCCGCGACCCGGGCAAGGCGGAGGCCGTACGGGCGAAAGGGGCGGATCCCGTCATCGGCGACCTGGCGGACGGCGCGACCGTGCACCGGCTCGCCGGCGCCGCCGACGGCGTCATCCACCTGGCCTCACCGGGTGACGACAGCAGTGCGCGGATCGACGACACGGCGGCCACGCAGATCATCGCCGCCCTGAAGGGCAGCGACCGGCCGTACGTCCACACCGCCGGCGTCTGGGAGCACGGGAGCGGCGCCGCCATCACCGAGACGAGCCCGATGAACCCGCCGCGCCTGACGGCCTGGCGGGTGCCGATCGCGGAGCGGGTGCTGTCCGCGCCGGGCGTGCGGAGCGCGGTGGTGGCTCCCGCCGTGGTCCACGGTCACGGCGGCGGGCTGCTCGATCTCGTGGCCGCGGGGCCGAGGACCGGCGGGGCCCTGACCATGATCGGGCACGGGGACCAGCACTGGAGCACCGTGCACGTGGACGACCTCGCCGCCCTCTACGTGCGGGCACTGGAAAAGGCGCCGGCGGGCTCGTACTTCATCGGGGCGAGCGGGGTGAACCCCACCGTGCGCGAGATCACCGAGGCCGTGAGCCGGGCGATCGGCCTGTCCGGCCGGGTCGCGCCCGAGCCGGTGGTCCAGACGCTGGAGCGGCTCGGGCTGCTCGGCGAGGCCCTGCTGCTCGACCAGCAGGCCACCGGGGACGCCGCACGGCGCACCCTCGGCTGGGCCCCTGAACACCCCACGATCATCGAGGACATCGCGTCATGACGCGGCCACGGATGCGTTCGCCCGCCCTGCCCGTGCTGGTGGCCGTCGCGGCCGGAGCGGTCGTCCCGGTGCAGTCCCGGGTGAACGCCGAACTGTCCCACCGGCTCGGCGACGCGGTCGGCGCCGCCGCCATCAGCTTCACCGGCGGCGCGATCATCATGACCGTGCTGGCGCTCTGCCTGCCGCGGCTGCGCCAGGCGCTCTTGAGCCTGCCGCGCGTCACGCGGGAGCGCCGCCTGCCGCGCCGCTACCTGCTGGCGGGGATGCTGGGCGGGACGTTCACGCTGGCCCAGTCGACGACCGCGCTGATCACGGGCATCGCGGTGTTCACGGTGTCGGCCATCGCGGGACAGACGCTCGGCGGGCTGATCGTCGACGCCCGGGGCGTCGGCGGCGTGCTCCGGCAGCGGCCCGGCGTCCATCGTCTGGCGGGCGCGGCGCTCACCCTGGTGGCCGCCGTCGTCTCCGCCCTGCCCGGCCTCTCCGGCGCCCCGGCCACGGTGCTGCTTCCCGCGCTGCTCGCCGTGGCCGCCGGTCTGCTGCTGGGCCTGCAACAGGCCATGAACGGCGCCACCGGGGCGGCGGTGGCCTCCCCGCTCGCCGCCACCTGGGTGAACTTCGCCGTCGGCGCGGTCTTCCTCGGCCTCGCCTGGACCGCCAAGACCCTGGCCTTCGGCCTCGGCGGCCACCCGCTGCCCACGCAGTGGTGGGCCTACCTCGGGGGCGCGTGCGGCGTCGTCTTCATCGCGACGTCCGCCCTGCTCGTCCGCAGAATCGGCGTGCTGCTCCTGGGCATGGCGTCCATCGCGGGACAACTGCTGGGCTCCATCGTCCTGGACGCCGTCCTGCCCTCGGGCGACCACGCGCCGGGAGCGTTCACCGTCGTCGGCGCGGTCCTCACCTTCGCGGCCGTCTGGATCGCCGCTCATCGCAAGCAGGAAAGAAAGGAAGAACCACGGTGCCCCACGACCGCATCCTCATCAAGGGCGCGTATCCGATGACCCAGGACGAACGGCTCGGCGACCTCGCCGGGGACGTCCTCGTCGCCGATGGAACGATCCAGGCCATCGGCCCTGACCTCCAGGACGAGCAGGCCCGCGTGATCGACGGCTCCGGCACCGTCGTGCTGCCCGGCTTCATCGACAGCCACCGGCACAACTGGCAGGGAGCGCTGCGCGGCCTGGGCCCCGCCTGGACCTACGAGGAGTACCGCAGCCGCGTCCAGATCGGGCTCGGCCGGCACTTCGAGCCCCGCGACGTGCACATCGGCAACCTGGCGGCCGACCTGCTGTCCATCGACGCCGGCGTGACCACGGTGCGCGACGAGCCGCACATCAGCAACAGCCCCGAGCACACCGACGCCGCCATAGCCGCGCACTGGGAGTCGGGCATCCGCGCGGTGTTCGACCACGGGTGGCCGTCGTACGTGGGTCTGGGGGAGTGGGGTGCGAAGCAGCAGGCGATCCGCAGGCTCGCCGGCTCCGGGCTGCTGGGCTCGGACATGACGTTCATCCACTGCTGCACCTCCACCGACGAGGAGCTCAGGATGCTCGGAGGGCGGCGTGCTCAAGGGCGGGGAGAGGGTGTTCGAGCAGGCGGCGGCGTCTCGCGACCGGCTGTTCCGCGCCGCCGGCCTCAGCCGGTCCGGAGCGGCGCGGGTGAGCGGGTGATTCACCGTAGGCGGTCGAGCTGGGAGCTCTCGCCCTCCTGGGCGAAGGGGGCGCCGGTGGTGCGGGCGCGCAGGCCCAGGGCGACGGCTTCGCCGAGGAGGCTGACGCCGATGGACAACGTCATCGGGCGCAGCTCTTCCGACGTGGTCAGGGCGCCGAGGCCGGCGTTGACGGCGGCCGAGGCGGCCCAGACGAGCAGGGTCCAGACGGTGTAGCGCTGCCAGAGGTGGCCGTCGCGGACGAACAGGCGTGGGGTCAGGCCGCGCAGCGCGCCCAGCAGCAGGCCCACGATGGCGCCGGCCAGCACCCAGGCGAGGTCGGCGCCGACCGGATGCACGTCCTTGACCAGGCCGTACGCGCCGATGCCGACGAGCACGACGGGTGGGCCGAACAGGTCGCGGGCCCGCAGGGGCTCTCCTTTGAAGCGGCGGATCACCACGACGACGACCAGGGTGAGCGCGATGAACGCGAACATGACACCTCCGTTTTATAGCACGAGCATGCTAAAAAAAGAACATAGCATGCTCGTGCTATAAAGGCAGGGTGCCGAAGATCGTGGATGCGGGAGAGCGGCGGCGGGCGGTCGCCGAGGCGGTGTTCCGTGTGGTCGGCCGTGACGGCCTGGAGCAGGCGTCGCTGCGCAACGTCGCCGCCGAGGCCGGGCTGGCCATCGGATCGGTGCGGCACTACTTCGACGGGCACAACGAGCTGATGGTGTTCGCGATGCGGGAGATGTCCGCGCGCGTGATCGCCCGGCTGGACGCCCACGCCGGACGTCTCATGGACCCGTCGGCGCCGCCCACCCCCGACGAGCAGCGCGAGATCGCCGTCCGCATGCTGGCCGAGCTGCTGCCCCTGGACGACGAGCGGCGTACCGAGGTCATCGTCTGGTTGTCCTTCGTCGCCGCCGCGCGCACCAGGCCCGAGCTGCGCGCGCACGCCGACGAGCTGTACGACGGCCTGCTCGCGCTCACCACCCGCATCCTCGAGGGCGCCCGCCGGTCGGGGCGGCTGCGCCAGGACCGCGAGGTCGCCCTGGAGGCGCGCCGCCTGTGCGCGCTGCTCGATGGGCTGGCCATGCAGGCCGCGTTCCACCCCGGCCGGCTGGACGCCGACACCATGCTCGGCGTCCTGCGCACTCACCTGGCCGCGCTCGCGCCCTGAAACTCAGATCTCCGTGCGCCGGTCGATGCCGAGCGTGGCGATGAGGTCCTCGTGGAGCTGGAACCAGACGCGGTGGCAGGAGTCGACCTCGCTGCCGTCCACCCAGGCGGCCTCCCCGGCTCGCGCGCGGGCCAGGGCCGCGGCGAAGCGGGTGTCGTACCCGCGCAGTCGTGACAGGACGCGCCCGAGCCGGTCGGACAGCGGCGTGAGCGCGTCCGAGAGGGCGGCGAGTTCGCCGAGGACGCGGGCGTCCCAGGCGGGGTCGGTGTGGTCGTTGGGGGCGAGCCGGTCGCCGGGGGCGGGCCGGAGCTGCCAGTCGGTGCAGGCCTGCTGCAGGCGGGCGTTCAGGGGGAGGAACGCCCGATAGGCGTCGCGGACCTCGTCCGTGCCGCCGGCGTCGGCGAGCTCGGCCGCGAGGCGGCGCTCGTTCTCGGCGCGGCCGCGTTCGGTCAGCGACCAGCCTGCGGTGCCGGCGAAGGCGGAGTGGCCGACCCAGCCGTGCGCCTCGGCGTCGCGCAGCAGCTCTTCCGTCTCGGCCGCGTCGAGGTCGTAGCGCCGGGCGAGCTCTGGGGTGCCGGCGAAGCCGAGCACGCGTACGGCGTGCAGGACCAGCAGGTCGGGTACGGAGTCGCGGGTCACGAGCCGGTGTCCTGCCGCGCGGTCAGGCGGGTGTAGTGCTGCTGGCACGCCTGGGGCGAGTTGAAGCCCATCGCGTCCGCCATCTGCGCCCAGGTCAGGCCGGCGCCGCGGGCGATGAACAGCAGGGCGGACTCCAGCCCCTCGGCCTCGGCGCGGGCGGCGGGCAGGAGGGCCAGCGCGTCGAGCACGTCGCCGGGGTCGAGGTCGGCGTGGCGCCAGACGGCGAACTGGACGAGGTCGATCGCCGACGGCGGCACGGGCGAGGGGCGCCACGGGCGGGGGGCGAGCGCGTCCGCGCCGAGGCGCAGGAGGCGGTCGCGGGCCTCCTTCTCCCGGTCGGCCTCCTGTCGTGGGTTGCGTGACATGCCGGTTATGCTTCACCATCAATGAACTGTTGTCAATCTTTTGTTGATGAGGGCAGATGATCGTACCCCTGAGGGCGGCTGTTACCGAGACGTGCGGAGGCAAGGCGGGGGCGCTTGGTGCGCTGCTGCGGGCAGGGCTGCCGGTGCCGGACGGGTTCGTCGTGCCGTTCGCTGATCCTGGTGAAGATCTGCGGCGGCCGGTCGAGGAGTGGGGTGACGCGTTCGTCGCGGTGCGGTCATCCGCCTCGGACGAGGACACCGCGCACGCCTCGGCGGCCGGTCAATATGAGAGCTTCCTCGCCGTACGGGGGACCGACGCGGTGATCGAGGCCGTACGCGCCTGCCGGGCCTCGCTGCTCACTCCGCGCGCCCTCGACCACCGTGGCGACCGCGCCATGGCCGTCCTCATCCAGCGCCACCTGGACGCCGAGGTGTCCGGGGTCATGTTCACCCCCGCAGACCCGCACGACCCGACCCGTATCGAGGCGTCATGGGGGCTCGGCCCCAGCGTCGTCGGCGGCACGGTCACCCCCGACACCTACCTCGTCGCCGAGTCGGTCACGCGCACCATCGCCCGCAAACGCACCCGCCTCGACCGGCGTGGCGGCGAGCTGGTCACGTCCGAGGTGCCGCTCGATGCCCGCGATCGGCCGGCGATCGACGACGCGACCGCCCAAGCGCTCGCCGGCCTGGGCAGGACGATCGCCGCCGTACGCGGCGGCCCGCAGGACATCGAATGGGCGATCGCCGGCGGCCGTACCTGGATCCTCCAAGCACGCCCGATCACCGCCGCACCCCCGCCGCTCACCTCGGCCGCGCTGAACGGAATGCCGGGCAGCCACGGCGTCGCGACCGGCACCGCGCGGATCGTCCGCGGCCCGGGCGACTTCGCGCGCGTGCGTCCCGGCGACATCCTGATCTGCCCCTTCACCGACCCCGCCTGGACGCCGCTGCTGCGCATCGCCGCCGGCGTCGTCACCGAGACCGGCGGCGTGCTCTCCCACGCGGCGATCGTCGCCCGCGAGCGCGGCATCCCCGCCGTCCTCGGCATCCAGGACGTCACGAACACCCTCCACGACGGCGCCACCATCACCATCGACGGCACCACCGGCACGATCACCTGACGAAGGCGTGCAGGGCGTCGAGCAGGCAGGCGAAGTCGGCGTCCCTGACGTCCTGCGCGTGGTGGTCGAAGCGGCCGGCCGCCTCGCTGGTGGCGAAGCCCAGGACGGCGGTGCTGATGAGGCGTTCCGCGCGGGCGGCCCGCTCGTCGTCCAGGCCCGCCTCGCGCAGGGCGGCGCAGACACGGTCGCGCACCTGGCGGGCCTCCTCGGTGGCCGCGGGACGTTGCAGCAGGAGCGGGAACACGCTGGGGTGGCGGGCGGCCGACCGCCGTACGCCGGTGGCCAGGTGCCGTAGGCGGTCCTGCCAGGGGAGGTCGTCCGGCGGCGGCGGGATCTCGGTGAGCAGCGCCTCCACCAGGCCGTCGAGCAGGTCGTCCTTGTTGGAGACGTGCCGGTAGAGCGCCATCGGCGTGACGCCCAGGCGGGCGGCCACGGCCGCCATGGTGACGGCGGCCAGCCCTTGCTCGTCGGCCAGTGCGAGCGCGGCGTCGAGGACGGTGGCTCGGCTGATCTGTGCGGGACGCCCCATGGCGTAAGTATACGACATATGCTTATGTCATATACAAAGGGAGCGGCCATGCGGATCTTGATGACGGACGGCTCAGGGCTCACCTCACGTCAATGCGCCACCGTGCTGTCGCGCGCCGGGCACGTGGTCGAGGCGCTGACGTCGGACCCGCTGTGCGTGTGCGCCTTCACCCGGCACGTACGCCGCCTGCACCGCGTCCCGCCCTACGGCGACGACCCGTTCGCCTGGCTCGAAGCGGCCCTGACCGTGTACAAGGCCGGCGGCTTCGCCGTGCTCCTGCCCACCCAGGAACAGGTGGCGGTCCTGTCCCGGGCGGCGGACGGACGGGCCGCCACGGTGGTGCCACCGTTCGCCGCGCTCGCCCGCGTCCAGGACAAACTGTCGGCCGCCGCCACGCTCACCGAGCTCGGACTGCCCCAGCCCCCGCAGGCGATCATCGCCAACGCCCGCGACCTAGCCGAGTGGGACGTCTTCCCCGCCTACCTCAAACAGCCCATCGGCACCGCCACCAGCGGCGTCGCGAGACTGACCGGCCCCGCCGACCTCAAGGACCGGCCTGTCGAGGACGGCCTGCTCGTGCAGCATGAGGTGCCTGGCCCGCTGGCGATGATCCAGACGGTGTTCGCCGAGGGGGAGCTGCTCGCCTTCCACGCCTGCCGCAGGGAGGGCGAAGGCGCGCGGGGCGCAGCCGGCCGCAAGCGCGGCCTCTCCCTGCCCGGGATTCGCGACCACCTGGCCAGGCTGGGCCGGGCGCTGCGCTGGCACGGCGCGCTGTCGGCGGACGTCATCATCGGCCCTGACGGGCCCGTCTTCATCGACCTCAACCCGCGCCTGGTCGAGCCGGTGAACGCGCTGCTGTCCGGCGTCGACCTCCTCACGCCGATGCTCGACCTCGCCCGCGGCCGCACCCCCGCCGTCCAGCCCGCGGCGCGGCCCGGCGTGGCCACGCACCAGCTCCTGCCGGCCGTGCTCGGCGCGGCCCAGCACACCGGCCGGCGCGGGGCGGTGCTGCGCGAGCTCGTCACCGCCGCCGCCCGCCGTGGCGGCTACGCGGGCAGCAGGGAGGAGCTCACGCCGGGGTTCGACCCGCGCAGCGCGCTGCTGGTCGCGCTCGCCGCCGGCGCGACGATCGCCCGTCCCGGCCTGTGGCGCTGGTTCGCGGCCGGCAGCGTGCGGGCGTACGCGCTCAGCGGGCCGGCCTGGCGGCGCATCGTGCGCGGGCCCGCGTCATGACGACCGGCGGGCCAGGTCACCGGTCGCGTCCTGGCCGGCGTCGGTGGTGCGGCGCAGGAAGCCGGCGAGCAGATCGAGATCGGCGTCGCCGTACTGCTCGCAGATCTCGTCCATCTTCGAGCTCATCCCGCCATAGAGCTCGAACAGCTCCGCGTTGCGCTCCCGGTTGGCGCGGACGATGACGGCCCGCCGGTCGGACGCCTCCGGGTCGCGGTCACGGGTGACCCAGCCGGCGCGCTGCAGCCGGTCGAGGATGCCGGTGACGGTGGCGGGGTGCAGGCCGGCGCGGCGGGCCAGCGCGGTCGGGCTGAGCGGGCCGTGCCGGTTGATGATGTCGAGGCAGGACAGATCGACGTCTTTGAGGCCCGCGTGCGCGCCGACCTGGTGGTTGAGCAGCGACAGCTGGATGCTCAGGGCGCGCAGCGACTCCTTGATCTCATGCGTCACCCGGCGTCGCGACCGCGACGGCTCGGCTGCCTTCGAGGACGTCATACGGTGGGCCTCCCGAACAAATATGGCTCACATATCGTATGCGCATCGAAGCACCCGGCTCCGGTGCCGTGCGGTGAGCCGGGCAGGGGAGTGGAGCCGGCGTACCTGACCTCGTTCCGTTTCGTCCTGGTCTGGCCGTCCGTCACCGACAGCCCGGCCGTCCGCGCGCCGGCACGGACCGCCGCCGGCCTCGGGCCCGTCGCGATCGGTCAGGCCGCGCCGTGGAAGGCGGTGGCGTGGTCGGCGACCCAGTCGGCGTAGGTGCGCGCGGGGCGGCCGAGGATCTTCGCCACCTCGTCGGTGACGGCCTCGGCCGGTCCGGCGCCGCGGGCGTACCTGGCCAGCAGGGCCTCCACGAACGCCTGCGGGAAGCCCCGCTGGATCATGCCCTGCGCGTACGCCTCCGGCGGGATCTCCTGATAGCGCAGCGGCCGGCCGATCACCTCGCCGATGACGGCCGCCATCTCCTCGTGCGACAGCGCCTGCGGGCCGGTGAGCGGCACCTTGCGGAACGCCGGCCCTGCGTCGAGCAGCGCCCGCGCGGCGACCTCCGCCAGGTCCTCCTCGTGGATCAAGGGTTCGGCGAAGGCCGCGTACGGACCCCGCACGACGTCGCCCGCGCGGACCTGCGGAGCCATCGTGTGCAGGGTGTTGACGGCGAAGGACGCGGCGCGCAGGCTCACCCACTCCATGCCGCTGGCGACGGCGGCGTCCTCGGCCTCCTTGTTCCTGTCGCCTCGCAAGCGGGACGGCTGGGCGGCGAGGTCCTCGTCGATGTTGATCGCGGCGAGCGCCACCACCCGCCGGGCGCCGCGCTCCCTGGCGAGCGCGCACAGCTCGGCCGCCGACTCTCCGGCGGCGCGCGGGTGCAGGAACAGCGACGTGACGCCCTCCATGGCCGCCGCCATCGTGCCTGGCCGCGACGGGTCGCCCACCACGACGTCCACGTTCGCGGGCAGGCCGGACGCGTGCGGGCCGCGGGTGACGGCGCGCACCTTCGCCCCTTCGGCGGCGAGCAGGGCGACGAGGCGGCTTCCGATGGTGCCGGTGGCGCAGGTGACGAGGATCATGACAAGTCCCTTCTTTGTATGAGATTCATATTATACGAAACTCATACAAGATGGCGTCAGACGATGCCCTCCCGGATCTCGTCGTACAACCGGGTGGGATCCTCGGCCAGCGACTTCTTGACGTGCCTGCTCCAGTCATCGGCGAGCACCTCGGCCGCTCCCGCCTCGATCCCGTCCAGGCCGGCCCGCACGGCTTCGGCCGGATCGCCCTTCGGCCCGTCGTAACCGGCGCTGAAGTCGGTGTCGACCGCTCCCAGGTGCAGCGCGGTCACGAGCGTGCCCGGCAGTTCCAGGCGCACGCCGTTCGTCAGCGCCCATTGGGCGGCCTTGGTGGCGTGGTAGCCGTTCGTGCCCGGGTAGGCGTGCCAGGACTGCGCGGACAGCACGTTCAGGATCGCCCCGCCGCCGTTGGCCGCCAGTGCCGGGGCGAACGCGCGCACGGCGGTCAGCGTGCCCCAGAAGTTCGTCTCCATCTCCGCGCGGATGGCCGCCGGGTCCGTCGTGAGGAAGTACGTGGAGTGGCTGACGCCGGCGTTGTTCACCAGGAGCGTCACGTCGGTCGCCGCGGCGGCCGCGGCCAGGACCTGCGCCTCGTCCGTGACGTCCAGCCGCAACGGCACGACGCCGGGCAGGTCGATCGTCTCCGGGCGCCTGGCGGTCGCGTACACGCGGGCCGCGCCCCGTTCCAGGAGCTGCCGGGCGAAGTGGCGGCCCAGCCCGCGGTTGGCGCCGGTCACGAGCGCCACCGCGCCCTCGATGCGGAAACCGTTCAGGTTCTCTGTGCTCATGCGAGCACGCTAAGACCTACCGCTGACGTCAGGGTCAAGTCCTGGGGAGGTTCGGGACAAAACGGTCGGACGTTCGCCGCCGATTCGGCTGACTGCTATTGATCTTGACCGCTACCCTTCACGATCAACAACGTTTCGTAGAACGGGAGCTTTCATGCGACACCCTGTTGTCGTGAGTGCGTTACTCGCCCTGGTGGCCGGCGCCGGCCTGCTGGCCGGACCGGCCACCGCCGCGGTGGCCGACGACAGCGCGGCCGGTGGCTGGTACACCGAACTGCCGGACACCATGAAGGTCTGCGACAACGCGACCTGGCAGGACGGACCGGCCGGCGCACCGCAGGGCGCCATCGTGGTCCCGGCGGGCGACAACACCGGCTTCGACTTCGGCCAGAGCGGCACGACCTACTGGTTCGCCCCAGGCACCCACACCCTCGGCGACGAGCAGTACAGCCAGATCAGGCCCGGGGACGACAGCGTCTTCCTGGGCGCTCCCGGCGCCGTCCTGGACGGCCAGAACAAGAACCTCTACGCCTTCTCCGGCGGCGCCTCCAACGTGCGCATCGCCTACCTCGAGGTCCGCAACTTCGGCCGCGGCAAGGACAACAACAACGAGGGCGTCATCAACCACGACGCGAGCAGCGGCTGGGTGATGGAACACCTCTACGCGCACCACAACGACGGCGCCGCGGTGTTCCTCGGCAACACCAACACGATCCGCAACAGCTGCCTGAAGGACAACGGCCAGTACGGCATCAGCATGTACCGGCCGCAGGTCGAGGGCGACGCGGCGATCAAGGACATCGTCGTGCACAACAACGAGATCTCCGGCAACAACCAGGACGACTGGGAGGCCGAGATCGAGGGGTGCGGCTGCACCGGCGGCGTCAAGTTCTGGGACGTCGAAGGCGCCACCGTCACGCAGAACTACGTCCACGACAACCTGAGCGTGGGCCTCTGGGCCGACACCAACAACATCGACTTCCTCTTCGACCGCAACTGGATCGAGGGCAACGAGAGCATCGGTCTCTGGTACGAGATCAGCTACAACGCCACGATCACCCGCAACGTCTTCAAGCGCAACGCCTGGGTCACCGGCAACGACAACCAGGGCTCGCCGGCGCCGGCCATCTACATCTCCGAGTCGGGCGGTGACGCGCGCCTCGCGAGCGACACCAGCGGCAGCACCGACCTGAGGATCAGCGACAACTACTTCGAGGACAACTTCTCCGGCATCTCGATCTTCGAGAACGCCAACCGCTTCTGCAACTCCAACGGCAACACCAGCAAGACCTACTGCACGCCGTTCGTCGCTCCGACGGTGATCCCGGAGCCGTACGACTACGAGTACCCGAACCCGATCAACGACGCCCACCCCTGCTACACCTCGATCGCGAACGAGCCGCAGCGCACCGACTGCCGCTGGCACTCGCGCAACGTGAAGGTGACGGGCAACGAGTTCCGCTTCGACCGCTCGGTCGTGCCCTGCGCCGGCACCTACTGCGGGGTCCAGGCCCTGTACGCCCAGGGCGCCGACAACATGCCGTGGGCGCCGTACACGGTGTCGGAGATCCAGCAGGACATCATGTTCAACGCCGGCAACAGCTTCACCGGCAACACCTACGTCGGCGACTGGAAGTTCGCCAAGGGCTGGGGCGAGACGATCTCCTGGGACGCCTGGCGCTCGGCCCCGTACAACCAGGAGGCCGGCAGCACCTACAACGGCTCGACCGAGGAGCCGCCGGTGCCCAACGCCCTCGACGCCGACACCTCGACCCTCGAAGGCTCGATCGGCCAGTGGTCCGCCTGGTACAGCAGCTCCGTCGAACGGTCAGCCGACGCCGCTCACGAGGGCGACTACGGCCTGCGCATCGCGGTGACCGAGGCGAACGGCTGGGGCGTCGCCCTCGACAACTGGCCCGGCTTCGAGACCAGGGCCGGCGCCAAGCAGCTCAGCTTCTGGGCCCGGCAGGGCACCCCGGGGATCGCCGACGCGACGCTCAGCGTGCTGTGGCGCGACTCCGAGCAGGAGCTGATCCGCACCGACGAGATCCCGCTGAGCGGCCTCACCACGAGCTGGAAGGAGTTCACCCAGCAGCTCACCGCCCCGTCGGGCACCGCCGCCGTCTCCCTGGAACTGGGCGGCGAAGGCGCCGTCGGCGAGACCCTCCACCTCGACGACGTCGTGATCGCCGACCAGGAGAACGCCTAGAAGAGGGGGGAACGGGTGCCCACCACCCGTTCCCACCCTTACATCCGCCGGTTCCCTCGCACGGGGGAGGCGCGCCCCGGGCCCATGACAGGACGCTGGTGACGTCACGAGCGTTCGAAGGGGTGGAGGGGTGACGTGGTCGCTTCGTTGCGGGTCCGGATGTGGGTCTACCTGTCGCTGTGCGGGCTTCTGCCGTGGTCCGTGGTGAAGACCGTGTGGACCCTCGGGGGAGACGCGCTCGGGGTGAGCGGCCAGGACTGGTTACGGAGCGTCGAGAGCGACGGCGGTGCCGTCTATGAGGTGCTGGCGGCCGTGGGGATCGATCTGACGGTGCTGGCGGCCCTGCTCGGGGTGTTCCTCGCGCTCGGGCTGGTGCATCGGTGGGGGAAGATCTTTCCCCGGTGGACGCTCTTCCTGGCCGGGCGACGGGTGCCGCGCCTCCTGCCGCTCATCCCCGCGTGGGTGGCCGGGGTGTGTCTGGGCGGGTACGGGCTCGTCCTCCTCGTCATGGTGCCGCTCGCCCTGACCGGGGTGATACCGCCGTTCGCGCCGCCGGAGCCCTTCACCACCAGCGCGGACGTGACCTGGATGATCCTCTTCGGCGGCCTGGCGTTCGGCGGCCTCGGGGGAGCCCTCGTGCTGGGAGCGTGCTCGTACACCTCACGCGGGGTAGGCGTGCGTCTCGGTGGCCTTGACCGACGCCCAGATCTCCTGGCCCGGGCTCAGGTCGAGGTCGGCCACGGCAGCGGGGGTGATGTCGGCGAAGGCCGTGATCGGGCCGTCGAGGTGGACACGGACGTTGTCGCCGTGCCGTTCGAGGCCGTCGATGCGGCCCCGCCACAGATTACGCGGGCTGCCGTCGGGACGCGAGCGATAGAGGGCGACGGCGGCCGGCGGGAAGGCCACGAACGCGGGCCCTGACAGCTGCTCGGAGCTGTGCAGCAGGAGCTCGCCGACCTTGACCCGGCCGGCGTCGGCGCTGCCCCGGTAGAGGTTGAGCCCGACGAGGCGGGCGACATAGTCCGTACGGGGCCGGCGCGCGACCTCGGCGGGCGGCCCCTCCTGGACGACGGCCCCCTGCTCGATGACGATCAGCCGGTCGGCCAGCACCATGGCGTCCAGCGGGTCATGGGTCACCAGCACGGTCGCGCCGTCGAAGTCGGCGAGGTGGCGGCGCAACTGGGAGCGGATTTCAAGCCGGGTGTGGGCGTCGAGCGCGGCCAGCGGCTCGTCCAGCAGGAGCAGCTCGGGCCGTACGGCGAGCGCACGGGCCAGCGCCACCCGCTGCGCCTGCCCCCCGGACAGCTGCCGCGGCCTGGCGCCGGCCCGATCGGCCAGCCCGACGCGTTCGAGCAGGTCGGCGGCGGCACGGCGGGCCTCGGCCTTGGGCACGCCCTGGCAGCGCGGCCCGAAGGCGACGTTGTCGAGCGCGGACAGGTGGGGGAAGAGCAGGTAGTCCTGGAACACCATGCCGATCGGCCGGCTCTCGGCGGGCAGGGTGTGCAGCGGCCGGCCCCGCAGCGAGATGTGACCGGCGGACAGGCGGGTGAGGCCGGCCAGCGCCCGCAGCGCCGTCGTCTTGCCGGCGCCGTTCGGGCCGAGCAGCGCCACCACCTCACCGGCGTCGGCGTGCAGCGTGACGTCGAGGGTGAAGGCGGGCCTGGTGACCACCAGGCGGGCGTCTAGGGTCACGGCGCGCTCACCCACCGATCACGCAGGCTGGCCAGGATGACCACCGACACGGCCAGCAGGACCAGGCTGAGCACGATGGCGGCCTCGGGCTCGGTCTCCAGCGCCAGGTAGACGGCCAGCGGCATCGTACGGGTGGTGCCGGGGAAGTTGCCGGCGAACGTGATCGTCGCCCCGAACTCGCCCAGCGCCCGCGCCCAGCACAACACCGCGCCCGCCACCACGCCAGGCATGACCATCGGCAGCGTCACCCGCCGGAACACCGTCCACCGCGAGGCGCCGAGCGTCGCGGCGGCCTCCTCGAACCGCTGGTCGGCGCCGCGCAGCGCCCCCTCCACGCTGATCACCAGGAACGGCATCGCCACGAACGCCTCGGCGATCACCACCCCGGCCGTCGTGAACGGCAGCGTGACCCCGAACGACGCCTCCAGCCACTGTCCCACGATCCCGCGCCGGCCGAGCACCAGCAGCAGCGCCACACCGCCGACCACCGGCGGCAGCACCAGCGGCACGGTGACCAGCGCCCGTACCACCCGCCGTCCAGGGAACTCGACCCTGGCCAGCAGCCAGGCCAGCGGCACGCCGAGCAGCAGGCACGCGGCGGTGGCGATGGTGGCGGTGACCAGCGACAACCGCAGCGCCTCCAGCACCTGCGGCTCGGCCAGCCGGCCGGGCAGCGTCGTCCACGGGGCGCGGACCAGCAGCCCCGCCAGCGGCAGCACCAGGAAGACCAGCCCGATCAGTGCGGGCACCACCAGCATCCACGGCGGCCTGCCGGACGCCTCGCGTCCTCGGGGCGTGGGGCCGGTCCGGTCGCGGACGGGAGCGTTCGTCATGGCGCTTCGAATCCGGCCTTGGTCAGCACGTCCTTGCCCTGCTGCGACAGCACCAGGTCGACGAACCGCCGGGCCGCGTCACCGGCCGGGGCCTTGGCGATGGCGGCGATGGGATAGTCGTTGACCGCCTGGTCGGCCTCGGGGAACGCGATGCCCCGCACCTTGCCGGCGGAGGCGATGACGTCGGTCTTGTAGACCAGCGCCGCGTCCACCTCGCCCAGCTCGACCTTGGTCAGCGTGGCCTTGACGTCCTGCTCCAGGGTGACCGGCCTGACCTGCAGCCCGGCGGCGTCCAGCGCCTTGGCGGCGGCCGCGCCGCACGGCACCTGCTCGGCGCAGAGCGCGACCTTCACCTTCGGGTCGGTGAGGTCCTTCAGCCCGCCGATGTGCGCCGGATCATCAGCGGGGACGGCGATCTGCAGCTTGTTGCGGACGAACGTGGCCGGCGAGCCCGCCAGGGACGCGTCGGTGACGGTCTTCATGGTGGCCGGGCTCGCGGCGGCGAAGACGTCGGCCGGGGCGCCCTGGACGATCTGCTGGGCCAGCGTGGCGCTGGAGCCGAAGTTGAACCGCACCGACGTGCCCGGATGAGCGGCCTCGAAGACCTTCCCGAGCTCGGTGAACGCCCCGGTCAGCGACGCCGCCGCGAACACCGTCACCTCCTTGCCCGCTCCAGCGGCCGGCTCTCCTGACCCGCACCCGGCCAGGACCAGCGCGACGGGCAGGACGAGCGCCCACAGGGACATGCGCCTGAACACCAAGGGCCGGCTCCTCACACCTGACTGGCCACGCGCTCGTGGTCAGGGATCTCCACGACGACGTTGGTCGACTTGATCACCGCGACCGCCACCACCCCCACCTCCAGGCCCAGCTCATCGGCGGCCTGGCGGCTCATCAGCGACACCACGCGAAACGGCCCCGCGGCGATCTCCACCTGCGCCATCACGGCGTCGCGGACCACCTCCGTCACGATCCCCCTGAACCGGTTGCGCGCCGAGGAACGCCCGCCACCGCCGCTCTGGCCGACCTGCGCGCGGGCGAACGCCGCCAGGTCGGCGCCGTTGACCTGCCGATGCCCGTGCTCGTCGCGCTCGGCCCGCAACCGGCCCGCGTCCACCCACCGGCGGACGGTGTCGGAGCTGACCCCGAGCAGCGCCGCGGCCTCACTGATCCGAAACGTCGTCACAAGCCCTCACCCTACCCCCGCACTTTCGAGCACGAGAACCCGACAGCAGCGGCATCAGCGGCACGTTACCCCTCCTTGCCCTCGCATCCACGAGGCCGGGCGTCACGCCGCCCATGTGACCGCTGATGACGTGCTCGCGATCTACCACTGTCGTCCGCCGGGTCGGGGACCCGTTTGACGTCCAGGCGGAAGGTGATGCAGCTGGAGGGCGAGCGCGACGTCCTCGCCGAGTTCGAGCAGGGACGCCGCCGTGGTCCACGCCAGGGGACGATGGCCTCAACGCCCAGATGGCTCTTACGGTTCGAGGGGCCGTCCAGCCGCGCTCCGTCGCGGAGATCCTCGCCGGCATCCGCTGAGCCTCCGGCGGCGGCACCAGCGTGCCTCGAGTGCGGCTCGATAACGTGACGGTCCCCTCGCGCTGGAGAGCCTCATGTCATTCCTTCGCTCAGCCCGGCTGTGGGCGCGCAAGGCCGGGAAGCACCTTTACGCCGGTCTGGTCATGCTCGGCGCCGGCGTCCACGCGCCCTCGCTGCCCCTGCTCTGGGACGGGCGCGCGGAGCACGACGTACCGGACCCGCGCCTGAGCCCGTCCGAACGCGCCGCCTGGCACCGGCTGACGGCCTCGCTGACCAGCGACGAGAAGTTTTGATCGTCTGAGTTTGGGCGGCAGCATCAGCGCGGTGAAGCCGGACAGCAGGAGCAGCGCGGCGGAGATGAGGAAGCCGAGCTGGTGGCCGGCACAGGCCGAAGGGGCGGGATTGCCGCCCCGGCGGTGAGGGCAGGCGTGGCGAGGCGGCGGCCGACCGGCCACGCCGGTGCCCAGCTTCAAGGCTCGCGCCGATGAAGGCGGGCGTTGACGCGCAGGAGGGCCGGGACCAGCAGGTAGACCACCACGGGCACCACGATCGCGGTCACCACCAGCGTGCGCAGCGCCTGCGGCAGCGGGCTGATGACCGGCTCCAGCAGCAGTTGCACCAGCATGAGCGTCGCGTAGACGGCCGCCCAGGTGATCAGGGCGCGGCGGTGCACGGACGGTGTGGCAGGCATGACGGGTCCCCCTCGATAATCCAACTCATCAGTTGGAGTTTTGCACACGAATCTCCAACTGTCGAGTTGGAGATTGCGGCTATGCTGGGACCATGGCATGGAACACGGCCCGCACACGGCAACTCCTGCTCGACGCGGCGGTCGAGGAGTTCGCGGAGCACGGCCCCGAGGCCGCCAGGCTCGACCGCATCGCCGCCGCGGCCGGCGTCAACAAGGAGCGCATCTACCAGTACTTCGGCAACAAGGAGCAGTTGTTCGCCGCGGTGCTGAGCTGGAGTCTGGAGCGCCTGGCCGAGGCCGTGCCCCTGGACGGGCCGCTCGCCGCCGACCTGCCCGCGTACGCCGGCCGCGTCTACGACTACCACCGCGAGCACCCGCAGTTCATCAGGCTGCTCTACTGGGAGGGCCTGCACCGCGGCGGCGATCCCATCGCCGCCAGGGAGGAACGCGCCGCCCACTACGCCGCCAAGCTCTCAGCCCTGGCCGCCGCGCAAGAAGACGGCACGCTGCCGCCGGAGTTCACGCCGGGGGAGTTGCTGTACGCGGTGATCGCGCTGGCCGGCTGGTGGTACGCCACCCCGCCGCTCGCCCAGATGATCATGGGCGACGACATCGGCGCCGCCCGCGACGCCCTGGTCCGCATGGTCGCCAAACTGGCCGGCTCAAGCTCCTCCTAACGAGCCGCCACATTCCGCAAGGTGCCGGACATTTACCAGATGTTCGGCACCTTGTGGCAAGGAGACTTCGTGACCTACCGAGATCGCTTCGAAGCGGTCTACGACGCGTATTACCCGGCGATGCATCAGTACGCCGCCCGCCGTACCGGCTCGCCCGACGACGCGGCCGACGTCATCTCGGAGACGTTCCTCACCGCCTGGCGGCGCATCGGCGACGTGCCCGAGGGCGAGGAGGCGCTGTTATGGCTGTACGGGGTGGCCCGCCGCGTGCTGGCCAACCAGCAGCGCGGCGCATCACGCAGAGCCGCGCTCACCGAACGGCTGCGCGCGGAACTGGCCGCCGACCGGCCGGCCGGATCGGTGGACCTGGACCATGTACGCGCGGCCTTCGACGCCTTGTCCGAACGTGACCGCGAGGTTCTGGCGCTGGCCTGCTGGGAGGGCCTGACCGGCCAGCAGATCGCCAAGGTTCTGAAATGTACGCCGATCGTCGCCCGGACCCGGCTGCACCGGGCGCGCAAACGGATGGCGGCGGCGCTGGAGCGGCAGACGTCCATGACGGTCGCGATGGGGGAAGCATGAGCGACATCGACACCCTGATGAAGGCCATCGACCCGGCGCCGCACGCGCCGGAACAGGGGCCCGCCGCGCGCGAACTGCGTGAAGCGATCATGGCGACCCCGGCGCCCACGCGCAGAGCCGCCCGGCGTCCGTCGTGGCGGGCCGGCGCCATCGGGCTCGCCGGGGCCGCGGCTGCGGCGGCGGTCTTCCTCGTCCAGGCCACCCCCACGGCCGCACCTGCACTGCCGGGCAAATCGCTCCTGCTGGCCGCCGCCGCGAAGGCCCAAGCCGCCCCGGAGGGGGCGTACTGGCATCTCAAGGAGCTGTACGTGGGCTCGGCGGGACCGTACGGCCGCGACGGCGACACCTACCGTCTGGAGACCTCGTACCTCTCGGAGACGTGGTTCGCCAAGGACGGCCGGGCGTGGATCGGCGGCAGGCGGCTCGCCGCACGCCCCCTCGACGTGGAGGCATGGCGTCGCGACGGATCACCGACCGAGTGGACGATCGGGAGGGACGGCGGTCGCTACTCCACCTCGCCCGGCGCGGGCACGCTCACCCGGCTCACGGGGGAGCGGAAGCTCTACTGGAGCGCCATGCCCATGACCATCAAGGAGATCGCGGCGCTGCCCGCCGACCCGGAAGCGCTGAAGAAGCGGGCCGCTGAGGCGATCCGCCGCGACCGGGACTTCGCCGGGTCCGTGGCGGACGGCCTGCCCCCCACGTTGGCGTCACTCCTGTACGCGCTGCCTGCCTCCCCGCAGGTGCGCGGCGCCGCGTACCAGGCGCTGGCGACACTGCCCGCGGTACGGGTCGAAGGCCGGACCGCCGACGCGCGGGGGCGGGCGGGCGTCTCCGTGACCTTCCCGCTCCAGGGAGGTGGACCTGCCCAGGGCAAGCTGATCATCGACCCGGACACCTCCAAGGTGCTGACCTACGCGGTCACCGGCAGTGGGTCGAAGAAGGACGATCGGGTCACCACGGTGCTGGACTCCGGCTGGACCGACACCCCGCCATCCGCCGACTGATCGCAACGGTCATGTGAGGGAGAACGTTCGGTCTTGACTGGCGCGTCAGATGTGCCATGATGAGACCGAACGTTCTCCCTTGCGTTGGGGGACGTCGTCAGTCGTTCTGACCTGAAAGGCCACATCATGGGAACCCGTATGCTTCGCCGTGCCGCACTCGCCGTCGGCGCCCTCGCCTTGATCGGTGCCACCGCGCCCGGCGTGGCGATGGCGGACAGTGCGAAGTCCACCGGCGCGAAGCCGACCGTCGTCCTGGTGCATGGAGCGTGGGCCGAGTCGTCCAGCTGGTCGTCGGTGGTGGAGCGGCTACGCAAGGACGGTTATCCGGTGCGCGCCCTCGCCAACCCGCTGCAGGGCCTCACCAGTGACAGCGCCTACGTCTCCAGCTACCTGGCCGCGATCGACGGCCCTCTGGTGCTGGTCGGCCACTCGTACGGCGGCGCCGTGATCACCAACTCCGCCGTCTCCGACCCCGACGTCAAGGCCCTGGTGTACATCGCCGGGTTCATCCCCGCCAAGGGCGAGACGGTCGGCGACCTGGCCGCCAAGTCCTCGCCGGCCATCCCGCTGGTCACGACCACCGTCCCGGACGGCGCCGAGGTGTCCATCGACCCGGCCCACTTCCGTGAGTCGTTCGCCGGCGACGTCGACAAGACCACGGCCGCCACCCTCGCGACCGTCCAGCGTCCCGCCAACACCAAGGCGGTGACGGACGCCAGCGAGAAGGAGGCGTACCGGACCATCCCGTCCTGGAGCCTCATCACCCGGCAGGACCAGGCGATCGCGCCCGACCTGCAGCGCTTCATGTCGAAGCGGGCCGGCGCGCGCGTCGAGGAGGTCAGCGCCTCCCACGCCGTGATGGTCAGCCGTCCCGACGCGGTCACGAACCTGATCGAGAAGGCCGCCCGCAGCGCCCGCTGAGCATGGGCCTCATGCTCCCCGCCGGCCGGTACGGACCCTCCGGCCGGCGGCGGATGATGTGGGCCATCCGATCCGCACGCTCCTCCCGATCGAGGTACCAACCCATGACTCAGCACCAGATCGGCCGCCTGGCCGGCACCCTGCGGCGGACCATCCACGCCGACCGCGTCATCACCACAGGGCCGGACTACGACGCCGGCCGCGCCATCTGGAACGGCGCCGTGCTCGCCCGGCCCGGCGTCATCGTCCGGTGCGGCGATCACCTCGAGGTCCGGACCGCCGTACGGGCCGCGCGGGAGGCCGGGGTGCCGCTGTCGGTGCGCGGCGGTGGCCACGACTGGGCGGGCCGCTCGCTCAGCGACGGCGGCCTCACCATCGATCTGTCCGGTATGCGGCAGGTGACCGTGGACCCTGAGGCGAAGGTCGCCGAGGTCGCGGGCGGGGCGACGGCCGCCGACGTCGTACGCGCCGCGCAGCCGTTCGGCCTGACCGCCGCGACCGGCTCCGCCGGGTCCGTGGGCATGGCGGGCCTGACGCTCGGGGGCGGGTACGGGCCGCTGAGCGGCCGCTTCGGGCTCGCCCTGGACAACGTGCTCGCCGCGGACGTGGTGCTCGCCGACGGCTCCCTCGTCACCGCCGACGCCGAACGTGAGCCGGACCTGTTCTGGGCACTGCGCGGCGGCGGGGGCAACTTCGGCGTCGTCACCTCGATGCGGGTACGGCTGCACGCCGTGCCGACCTTGTTGTCCGGCATGGTGCTGTTCGCGTGGGAGCAGGCCGGGGCCGTACTGGCCGGGCTGCAGGAGGTCCTGACCGAGAGCCCGGACGAGCTGACCGTGCAGTCCGGCGTCCTGGCGGGCCCCGACGGCAAGCCGGTGGTGTTCCTCTCGCCGACCTGGAGCGGCGACGACGCGGCCGCGGGGGAGCGGGCGCTGGCCCGGCTCGGCGGCCTCGGCACGCCCCTCCTCTCCCAGATCGGCTCTGCCACCATGCCCGAGATGCTCGCGGCCATCGACGCGCAGTTCCCCTTCGGCCGGCACGTCGAGATCCGCCCGCGTTCCGTGCCGTCCGTTTCGCCGGGCGTACGCGAGGTGCTGAACGTCGCCGGCTCCACCCTGACCTCGCCCCACTCGGCGGTATCGGTGCACCATCTGCATGGGGCCGCGGCCCGCGTACCCGTCACGGAGACGGCGTTCGGCAACCGCGACCCGCACCTGATGATCGAGATCATCGCCCTCTGGGAGCCCGGAGACGCGCGTGCGGCCCGCCACCGGGCCTGGGCCGCCGACGTGGCCCGCGCCCTCGAACCGGACGCGCTGCCCGGCGGCTACCCCAACCTGCTCGGGGACGACGAATCCGCCCAGATCGCCCACGCCTACGGCCCGAACGCCGAGCGGCTCCTAGAGGTGAAACACCGCTACGACCCGGACCGGATCTTCCGTGCGATCCCGCTGCCGGACCCGTCCTGAACTCCCTGTTTCCTCACGAGATAAAGGTAGATGCATGAACCTGCGTACGAGGATGACCCGCTTCGCGGTGATCGCCGGAATGTTCGGAGCCACGACGGCCCTGTACGTCCCCGAGGCGATGGCATCGGCGACCCCGGCCGCTGTGGGCGGCGTGGTCGCGGCACCACCGTCGTCGTCGCTGGGCAAGCTCGGCCCGTTGACGGACCTCGTCATCGAACGACTCCTGGTGAGCGACGACGTGGCCGCCTCGAAGTTCGGCACCGACTCGCCCATCGAGGACCCGGTCCGCGAACAGCAGGTCCTTGACCAGGTCCGCCGGCAGGCCGAGGACCTGGGGGTGGACGGGGACGCCACGGTGGCGTTCTTCCGCGACCAGATCACCGCCAGCAAGGTCGTCCAGAAGGGCCTCTTCGCCCGCTGGACCGCCCACCCGGAAGAGGCCCCGGCAACGCGCCCCGACCTGGCGGAGATCCGCCAGCGCCTCGACCGCCTCACGACGGAACTCCTTAACAGTCTGAAGGCCACGGAGCACATCAGGAAGAAGCCGGTGGCCTGCGCGACCCAGCTGACGCTGGCCACCGCATCAGGCGCAAAAAGGGAACACCTGGACGCCCTCCACCGCCAGGCCCTCAAAACCGCAACCGACTCGGTATGCAACTGACCGGACAACGTCGTCGCCGCAGGGGACGGCAGCGCAGGGAAACCGTGCCGCCCACCCCCGCGGCGCGGATCCGCGCCCCCCTCACCTGCGGCCGAAAGTCTCGTGTGCTCGCGCGGCCGAAGCGGTCCAGATGGTGACGTCGGAGGCGATGCGGTCCGGGGCGGTCGCGATGTCCAGGCGGTGATATCGGCGAAGCGGGTCGCGGTACTCGACCCCGAAAGTGCCATCATCGAGGCGGGCGACCGAGGCGAACCGGGTGGGGTCGTCCTCGTCAGGTTCGACGATGACGAAGCTGTTGTCGGGCGGGGCGAGTGCGATGATCATCTCGTGGAGAGCGTCCCCGGACGGCACCACGATGAGTTCGTCGCCCTCGGTCGCCGCCTTCAACCGGATGCTCACGCGCTCCACCAGTCGCGACAGGCACGCCGTTGCGCGGGGCGCCCTGCGATGTCCGGAGTGTCAGGGCACATCTGCCCGCCTTGGTCGATGTCTCTTGTATTCCATTCAGGTCGATCACATTTCTCTGACACCAAAGGGCATGGCGCATGACTTGGCCCGTGAACTGCGCGAGGTCTTATAACGGTTTCCGTGGCGGTCTATTTCAGCTGCCAGACGATGACGTCGAGTTCGACCCACCAGTCGTCCGCGTCCGTTGAGTCGTGCACCTTGTCCACGCGGAGTGAAGCGACGTTTCCGCTGGCCGTCGTCAGGCACAACTGCGAATTGACGCCGAACTTCTCCGTTCTGCCGGCGCCGGCCAGCCTGACGTCGGTGACCACGTGCCATGCCTTGGTGCAGGCGTCGAGCGTTCGCGGCTCATCGTCTTCCACCCTGGCCATGCGCGAATCGTTCAGCGGCTCTAAAGCCACATAGAACACGCCGTTCTCCAGGCTGAGATCGGGCGTGTTGTCAACGGCTCCGACGCTGATCGTGTCCAGGTCGAAGCCGTCCTGGGCGAACGTCAGCCGGGCGGTTCCCGTCCTGGTCGCGGCAGGGGAAGACGATGAACGTACGGGCTGGTCCGAGCCGGTGGCCGAGGGCGCTGCGGACGCGGCCGTCGATGACGGTGACGTCGTCTGTTGCGCGGTCGCAGGGGGAGGAGGTGCAGGGGTCATGCCCTGCCATATCGTGACCAGGGCGGCGCAGGCTCCTATTGCTCCGGCGACGGCTCCGACGATTTGCCAGTGGTCAATGCTCAAACCGAGGAAAGACTTGCCCTTGTTCGCCAACTGAGCATCACCTCGGCACCCCGCGAGTCGATCTCGTCCCGGTCATGGTAAACGCGCGCGTACGTCATGTCAGGTACGACACAAGCCCGCACCCATTTCGGTATGGAAATCACCAGCGCGGCGGCGACGGCGTCCAGGCGGCGGTCGATCTCGTGGTGCTGGGACTGCACGGTGTCGAGCGGCGGGGCGGCGTCGCCGGGGGCGCGTTCCTCGGAGCTTCGGCCAGAGCGGGGTGTCCTCGGCGGCGTGGTGGGCGTGCAGCAGTTTCGCCACGAATTCGACATGGCCGGTGGCCACCGCCGCGTGGCCGCGTCGGCGGGCCGCGAGTTCTCTGCCAGGTCGAGCGTGGCGGAAGATAGAACGTTCGGTATTGACAAGGGGGAGAGACGGACGCCAGTCTTGGGGAGAACGTTCGGTATTGCGAGGGGGAGATGATGAGAACGGAACCGGCAAGTGAGCACGTAGGGGCGATGGAGACGCTGCGTCTCCAGGACGGCCGGATGCTGGAGTACGCGGTACGAGGGCCGGAGCGAGGACCGCTCGTCCTCTTCCACCACGGCATGCCCGGCTCCGCGGTCCCCATGGCGTCCGTCTTCGACTCGGCCGTCGACAGGGGGTACCGGGTCGTCACGTACTCACGCCCCGGCTACGGCGCCTCGACCCCGGCGCCCGGCCGTACGGTCGCCGGCGCCGCAGAGGAATGCCGCCGGCTGATGGACCACCTGTGCGCCCGCCGGTACCTGGTGGCGGGATGGTCGACGGGCGGCCCGTACGCGCTGGCCACCGCCGCGGCGGACGCGCCCCGGGTGATGGGCGTGCTGCTGATCGCCTCGTTCGCACCCCACGACGGGGAGGGGCTGGTGTTCGCCGACGGCATGGGACTGCAGAACCAGGTGCTGTTCGGGGTCGCGTCCCGCGACGAGGAGAAGCAGCGCGCGGTCGTGGCCCAGCTGGCCGCGGCCGTACGGGACGGCGACGCCGCCGACCTCGCCGCCGGCATGGCGAGCCTGTTCCCCGAGGTGGACGCCGCCGAGCTGGCCGGCGCCTACGGCGCGGAGAACATGGCCCACATGCACCACGCGCTCGCGCCGGGCGAGGAGGGCTGGCTGGAGGACTTCCAGGCGCTGACCACCCCGTGGGGTTTCGACCTGGGCGGCGTCACCGTCCCCGTCGAGCTGTGGCACGGCACGCTCGACCGCATGGTGCCCGTCGCGCACGGGCAGTGGCTGACCGCGCATCTCCTGAACGTCCGTGCTCATATAGAGCGCGGACACGGGCACATCTCGATCGGCGTCGGAACCCTCGGCGACAAGCTCGACCGCCTCAGGTCGAGAGTCAGGGGGAGCGCGCCGGTCAGAACTTTCCGGGAGGGACTGTGACGAACGGCACCGTACTCAACGTGGGGCTCGATCCGCAGGTCGTCGGCGACCCCGACGCGCCGAGCGAGGCGTTCCCCACGGTAGATGCGGCGCAGGTCAGGGCCGGGCTCGCCAAGGCCGCCGCCGAGCTGGCGGACATGGGTCTCGGCTTCGAGACCTGTCTCCTCGACCGGGGTGCGGGGGCGGAGGAGAAGTTCCGCGAGGCCGTGAGCGGCAAGCACTACGACGTCATCGTGTTCGGCGGGGGAGTGCGCCTCGAACCCGCGATGACCCCGCTCTTTGAGAAGCTCATCAACATCGCGCGGACCTGCTCGCCGGCGTCCGTGCTCTGCTTCAACACCGGCCCGCAGACCACCGTGGACGCGGTACGCCGCTGGTGGCCCCGGCCGTCCGACGCGGGCTGACGGAAATGAGGGCGATGCCGTCATCGAAGGAGATACCTTCCAGCAAAAGCGGAATGCTGCTCCGCATCAATATCCGGCGTAGCGTTCCGCGAAGATGTCCGCGTCCTGTGTGGATCTTGGGCAGAATGGCCCGATGCCTACCATCCCGCACAAGTTCGCCGAGGCCACGTCTTCGTCGCCGTACAACGACTACGACCAGATGGCCGAGGGTTACTCGGCCGAGAACGAGACCAACCTCGTGAACGCCTACTACGAGCGCCCCGCCATGCTGGAGCTGGCCGGGGATGTGGCCGGGCGGCGCGTTCTCGACGCGGGTTGTGGCTCAGGGCCGCTGTTCGCCGAGCTGCGCAGCAGAGGCGCGATCGTGACCGGCATCGACGCGAGCGCGGGGATGCTGGAGATGGCCAGGCGGCGGCTGGGCCCCGACGCGGATCTGCACGAGGTGGATCTGGCCGGGCCGCTGCCGTTCGCCGACGACACGTTCGACGACGTCACCGCGTCCCTCGTGCTGCACTACCTGGAGGACTGGGGGCCGACCCTGGCCGAGCTGCGACGCGTGCTGAAGCCCGGCGGCCGGCTCCTCGTCTCGGTGGACCATCCTTTCTCCATCACGCTCTTCCAGCAGATGGCCGGGGAGAAGCCCGCGTACTTCGAGACCCGCACCCGCACCGAGGAATGGGTTATGGGCGGGGAGACCGTCCAGATGAGGTTCTGGGACCGGCCGCTGCACGCGATGACCGAGGCCTTCGCCGCCGCGGGCTTCCGCATCAGCGTCATCAGCGAGCCGCCGTTCGCGCCGGAGGCTCGCGAGCTGTTTCCCGAGGAGTTCGGCGGCATCGAGCCCGGCCGTACGCGGTTCCTGTGCTTCCTGTTCTTCGTCCTCCAGGCAGCCTGACGTAACTCCCTGGACGCGTACCGTGACGACTAGGTTGCATGGGGAGCATGATGTGCAGAAGGTCGTCCATAGCCGTCGCCGTACGATGACGGGACGTGCGAGGTCAAGGTCGCCGTGGGGGACGCGCCGGCTGACAGCGTCCAAGGACGGGTGCGGGGGCGGGTACGCGCCTTGGCACGGACAGGGGGGACGGGCCGGGGACGACGGTGTTGCGGATGGTGCCGATGGCCTCGACCGTCATCTCCACCACGTCCCCCACCTGAAGCGGCGGCGGGTCCTGGCGGCCGTGGCGGCCCCACAGCTCGGCCAGGCAGCCGCCGTTGCGCGACACCCTCGCCGAGGCCGCGACGACCTGGGCCGTGCCGGTGCTGGTCGTGCTGGCCGCCCTCGCGCGGCGGACGGACGCGTCTCGCGCGGCCTGCCTGACGACGGCCAGCGGAAAACGTCGCCTCGATTCGCGTGGACCAGGTGCACGACTCAACGGATCTACTTTGTAAAGGCGGCGGTGCAGGTCGTCGCCACCTGGCGCAGTGCGTCCAGCAGCTCCGGCGGCTCGGTAACGGTGAACGGCAGGTCCAGCGCCGCCAGGTAGACGGCCAGCGTCAACGGGGTGCCGGCGCCGATGTGCAGCAGGCAGCGCTCGTCGTCGAGATGCTCGACGCGGGCGACCGGCGGCACCCGTTCGCCGACGACGGCGGCGGGCGCGTGGACGGTGGCCACCGTACGGCAGGGGCCCAGCGTCGAGGCGACCCCCTTGGTGACGAAGTCGATGGCGTCGCCCGGCGGCATCTCCCGTCCGGAGAAGGCGGGGCCGAGCGGCACGCGCGGGGTCAGCCGATCGATGCGGAACGTCCGCCAGTCGTCCCGCCCCACGTCCCACGCCACCAGGTACCAGCGCCGTCCGGTCGAGACCAGCCGGTACGGCTCCGCGTCCCGCACGCTCATGTTCCCGTCGTGGTCGCGGTAGTCGAAGCGCACCCGCCGCCGGTCCCGGCACGCGGCGGCCAGCGTCGCCAGCACGTCGGCGTCCACGTCCGCGCGGGCGCCGCCCGGCACCGGCACCGTGTACGCCGCCAGCGCCGCCAGCCGGGGCCGCAACCGGGCGGGCAGCACCTGCTCCAGCTTGGCCAGGGCACGCAGCGACGCCTCCTCGATGCCGCCCACGGCCTGCCCCGCCGCCGTCCGCAACCCCACGGCCACCGCCACCGCCTCCTCGTCGTCCAGCAGCAGCGGCGGCAGCCGGGCGCCGGGCCCCAGCCGGTAGCCGCCCGCCGTACCGGACACGGCCGACACCGGGTAGCCGAGCGCGCGCAGCCGTTCGACGTCGGAGCGGATCGTCCGGGTGCTGACACCGAGCCGGTCCGCCAGCTCGGGGCCCGGCCAGTCGGTGCGGGACTGCAGCAGCGACAGCAGCCGCAACAGGCGGGCCGCGGGGTCCTTCGTGCTCATGCCCGCACTCTCTCGCACCTCGCGGAAGTCCTGCTTCCGCGAGGACTGCCATGGTGTGGGCTCCCTCTCTACATGAAGGAGTTCCGATGACGAATGCGGTGGTGACCGGAGGGTCGCGCGGGATCGGGCGGGCCGTGGTGGAGCGGCTCGCGGGCGACGGCGCGACCGTCGTGTTCAGCTACGTCGCCGACGAGGCGGCGGCGCGGCAGGTGGAGGAGGCATGCGGCGGGCGGGCCGTCGCCGTACAGGCGGACGCGGCCGACCCCGCCCAGGTGGAGCGGTTGTTCGAGGAGGCGGGCGAGGTGTTCGGCGGGCCGCTCACGGCGCTGGTCAGCAACGCGGGCGTCATGGACCACACGCCCGTGGACGCCGTCACGCCTGAGGCGTTCGAGCGGGTGATGGCGGTCAACGTGCGCGGGGCGTTCCTCGCCGTACGTGCGGCGGCCGCCAGGATGGCCGACGGCGGTCGCGTCGTCACGATCTCCTCGACCGGCACCGCCTGGCCCAGTCCCGGCGAGTCGCTGTACGCGGCGAGCAAGGCGGCCGTCGAGCAGCTCACCCGCGTCGCCTCCCGCGAGCTGGGCCGGCGCGGCATCACCGTCAACGCGGTCTCGCCGGGCCCGACCGACACCGACCTGCTGAGGGCCGACGTGCCGCCGGAGGGTATGGCGGGGGTCGCCCACATGACGGCGCTCGGCCGGATCGGCACGCCCGCCGACATCGCGTCCGTGGTCGCGCTCCTGCTGAGCCCGGACGCGGCCTGGCTCACCGGCCAGAACCTCCGGGCGGACGGCGGCCTCGTGTAACCGCCGGCTCCTTGGCTGCGGCGACGATCGCAGACGCTTCGTCGGCATGGCCCGCCGCACGCCCTGCGCCCAGGGCGTGCGGCACGCCCGTCGGCCTACGGCGACTCGGGCGGGTTGGTCAGTGGTGCCGGGCGCCGGTTTCGATCTGGCCGCCCACCTTCTTGCGCAGCCCCTCCAGCAGCGCGGGCTCGGCCACGACCGTCCAGCGGTCGCCCACCAGGTACGTCCCTCCATAAGGCTGGGCGTAGTCGAGCCAGTCACGCTTGCCCTTGTCGGTGGTGAAGGTGACGATCGTGTACCGGCCGCGCTTGGTCTGGCAGGCGGCCTGCTTCAGCTCGTCGGCGTCGATCTGCAGGCGTGCCTTGGGGCAGCCGGCGCTGGTCTTGAGCTTCTTCATGCTCCGGCGCGGCAGCTTCACGGTCGCGGAGGGCTGCGTGCCGCCGCCGGCCACGTGCCCTTGATGGTGCGACTGGTGTTGCGCGGCGGCAGGCGCCGCCGCTTTGGCGGCTGGAGTCTGCGCGTTCCCGCAGGACACCAGGCACGCGCCCAGCACGGCCGCACCTGCCGAGACGGCCAGCAGGCCCGTCACCCGCCTCCGTGTACGTGCGGGGGACGGCGGCCGCGGTGTGAGCGTCATGGTGATGATCCTCCGAATCAGGGAAGCTCCCACGGGAGGTACGCACGCCCGTCCGTACGCGGTTCACCCGCCGGAAAAGCGTTCGTTTCCATCACGGACGTCCCGTTACCATCGCGCGGATGAACGCTGTGCTCTGGTTGTCGGGCCCTTCGGGCGTCGGGAAGTCGTCGGCCGGGTGGGAGATCTGCGCGCAACTCGGCCGGGAGGGTGTCAGGACGGCGTTCGTGGACGCCGACCAGATCAGCCTCATCCACCCCGAACCCGACGAGAACACCCACCGCCTCCGCGCCCGCAACCTGGCCGCCCTCTGGGACGGCTTCCGGGCGGAGGGCGCGGAGTGCCTGGTGCTGGCCGGTTTCGTGGACACGCCGGACGAGGTGCGCGAATACACCTCCCTCCTGCCCGACATCGCGTTCACCGTGTGCCGGCTGCGGGCCCCGGCGGAGGAACTGCGCCGGCGCTTCCTGGGCCGCGGGTGGCAGCCGGACCTGGTGGAGCACGCGGTGGCCGAGGCCGCGGCCCAGGACCGCACGTCCTACGCCGACCTGACCATGGACACCACCGGCCTGACGGTCCAGGAGACGGCCCGCCTGATCAGGGAACGCACGGGCCGGCCGGGAACCACCGCACCCGGCCCAGGGCGTCCCGTGCAGCCGGAGCCGGCGCCGGTGCCGGTGCTCTGGTTCACGGGGGCGACGGCGGTGGGGAAGTCCACAGTCGCGTACGAGGTCTTCCGCCACATCGTCCGGACCGGCACGCGCACCGCGTACGTCGACCTGAAACAGATCGCCATGCTGCGGCCCGCCTCTGGCGACGGACACCGACTCAAGGCCCGCAACCTCGCCGCGCTCTGGGCCGGCTACCGCGCGGCCGGGGCGACGTATCTGATCGTCTGCGGCGAGGCGGACACCGACGAGACCGTCCGCGACCATCTCGGCCTGCTGCCAGGCGTGCAGCCTACGGTGTGCCGCCTGCACGCCTCCCCGGCCACGCTGCGCGAACGCGTCCTGGACCGCGGAAGGGGCGGCGGCCCGACGATCCCCGGCGACGAGCTGCGCGGGCTGGACGAGCACGCCCTGCACGAAGCCGCCACCCGCGCGGCGGCCGAGGCGGCCCGCCTCGACCAGGCGGGCACCGGAGACGTGCGCATCGACACCGACGACCGTCCGGTGCCGGACGTGGTGGCCGGCGTGCTCGCCCACCTCGGGCTCACCCCGGAGAACTCCCGAGCTTGAATTGCTCTCGCCCTGACCCCGTTACTGTGTCCGGATGACACCGATTTTTGCGCTTTGTGAGGGATATGTCGGGAAGTCGGCGGCCCTCGATCCGATCAGCATGGGAGTCCGTGGGGTCACCGGTGAGTTCGCCGCGGCCACCGATTACAGCCCCGACGGCCATGCCGCCCGCGCCGACCTGATCCGCCGCACCCTGGCCGAGCTCGCCGGGCTGAGCCCTGCTTCGGAGGCCGATCGGCACGCCGCCGCGCACCTTCGGGAACGGCTGGAAGCGCAGCTGGCCTGGCACGACAGCGGGGAGCCCCTGCGCATGCTGCGCGGCCAGTTCGGGCTGATCAACGTCATCCGCGACAGCGTCGACCTGCTGCCACGCGGCGACGACGACCGGTGGCGCGACGTCGCCGCCCGCCTGGCGGCCGTGCCGGTGATGCTCGCGAGCTGGCGTACGAGCCTCGATCTCGGCCTGGAGAAAGGTCTGGTGGCGGCTCGGAGGCAGGCATTGGAGGCCGCCGACCAGGCCGAGCGTTTCGCGGGGGTGCACGACGCGCTGGTGGCGTCCTATGGCGACGGGCCCCAGGCCGGAGAGCTCGCCGAGGCGGCGGCCGCGGCGCACGCGGCCTACGCGGCGACCGCCCGCTACCTGCGTACGGCTTACGCACCCCGGGCGACGGAACGGGACGGGGTGGGGGCGGAACGCTATGCCGTGGCGGCCCGGCAGATCCTCGGCGCCGATCTCGACCCGGCCGAGGCGTACGCGTGGGGCTGGGCCGAACTGGACAGGATCGAGGCGGAGATGGCCGCCGAGATCGAGCGCATCCGCCCGGGCGCGAGCTGGGAGGAGGTGGCCGCGCACCTTGATCGGACCCACGGTGTGACAGGGGTGGACGCCTACCGGGGCTGGCTGCAGGACCAGCACGATCGCGCCATCAGCACGCTGCATGGCACGCACTTCGACATCGCCGAGCCGTTGCGCGAGGTCGAGGTGGTCATCGCCACCGGTTCCACCGCCGGGTCCCCCTACTACACGCCTCCGACGGAGGACCTGTCGCGGCCTGGCCGCACCTGGTGGCCGGTGGCGGGCCGGGAACGGTTCGCGATCTGGCGTGAGCTGACGACGGTCTTCCATGAGGGAGTGCCCGGTCACCACTTGCAGATCGGCGGGATGATGGCGGCCGGGGACACGCTGTCGCGCTTCGCGAAGACGTCCCGGGTGAGCGCGCACAGCGAGGGCTGGGCCCTTTACGCCGAACGCCTCGCCGACGAGCTGGGCTGGTTCTCCGACCCGGGAACCCGCCTCGGCATGCTGGCCGCGTCGGCGCTGCGCGCGGCCCGCGTCGTCATCGACATCGGCGTCCACCTGGACCTGCCGCTGCCCGACGGGTCCCGATGGACGTTCGACACGGCCTGCGAGGTGCTGCGCGAGCGTGGCCACGCCGCCGCGCACCGGATCCGTCCCGAGGTCGCCCGTTACTTCGGCTGGCCCGCCCAGGCGATCTCGTACAAGCTCGGCGAGCGGGCCTGGCTGACGGCCCGCCAGGTGGCGAGCCGGCGCCCTGGCTTCGACCTCCGGCGCTGGCACACCACCGCCGTCGGCCTCGGCCCCGTCGGCCTGGACGGCCTGGTCGAGGCCCTGAAGGAGGCCGGTTCCTGAAGGCGGCGCCCGCCTGGCCCCGCGGACCAAGCTCGGGCCGGGTGGGCGCCGCCGGCTCAGGGTCAGGCGCTACGTGCGGCGTCGTAGCGGGCGATCACGTCGGTCCAGTCGATCAGGTCCCACAGCTTCTCCACGTAGTCCGGCCGCACGTTACGGTACTGCAGGTAGTACGCGTGCTCCCAGGCGTCGAAGACGAGCAGCGGGGTGGTGTTCATGCCGACGTTGCCGTGGTGGTCGTAGACCTGCTCGACGACGAGCCGCCGGCCGAGCGGCTCCCACGCCAGCACGCCCCACCCCGAGCCCTGCACCGTGCTGGTCGCGGTGGTCAACTGCTTCTTGAACGCCTCGAACGAGCCGAAGTGGTCATCGATGGCCGCGGCCAGGTCGCCGTCGGGGCGGTCGCCGCCGTCGGGGGACAGGTTCTGCCAGAAGATCGTGTGCAGCACGTGCCCGGACAGGTTGAACGCGAACGTCTTCTCCAGCCCGACCAGCCCGCCGAACTCACCCTTGTCCCGCGCCTCCGCCAGCCGCTCCAGGGTGTCGTTGGCGCCCTTGACGTACGCGGCGTGGTGCTTGGCGTGATGCAGCTCCAGGATCTCGCCGGTGATCGCGGGCTCCAGGGCGGCGTAGTCGTACGGCATGTCGGGCAGCGTGTACTGACCCATGACGCTCCTCATCATTGTTGCGAACTATTCGCAACAACGATAGACCCGCAATTAGCCTCTCGTCACGGACGCGGATACGACCTCATGCATGCGGCGATCGCCGCCAGGACGCCGGCGATGATCGCTGCCGGTGCGTTGGCCTTCGGTTTCCGTCGACACGCGAGTGTGCCGACCGTCATGAAGCGATCACCGTCACGAAGGCGGGTGCGCGCCTGATCATCGTCATCCGCTACGGAGTGGAGTTACCCGTGCTCCCAGGTCGGGTGTCGTCATCGTCGGCGGAGCTCTCGGATGGGGCGGCGTTCCCGTCCTGATCGCGTGGCATGGGCTGGAACCAGGACTCCAGAGGCCCAGGTGGTTCAGAGGACGCGAAGGGCGGCCTCCAGGCGGCGGTGGCCTCAGGGTCCGCGTCGGAGTCCGGTGGGGGTGAGCCGGTGCCGGGGCGCGGGTCGTCCGCCTTGTTCTGGTCGTCGAGGGCGACGACGTTCTCGAGGGCTTCGAGGAGTTGCCGCGTCCAGGGGTTGTCCTCCTGCACGGGGTAGGGGCGCGGTGCCGGCGGTGGGGGTACGGGGTCGGCGACGGGTTCCGGGGTCGCCAGGCGGGTCCGGCGGGACCTGGTCACGAGGACCGCGAGCACGGCCAGCACGGCGGCCACGAGAAGCACGGTCGAGGTGATCACCATCGTGGTGGAGACGTCCCGCTGCGGGTTGGCCACCGTGGTGGTGAGATGCGTGGGGACGGCGCTGGAAGCCGTGGTGGACGCCGACGGCGCCGCGGCGCTGCCCTCGTCTTCCTCGGCCTCCGGCGTGGGTGACGTGGACGTCGACGTGCCCGCCGCCGCTCCTGAAGTGGACGTGGCGGCCGCTTCGGTTTCGCCGGCCGTCGAAGCGGCCGGCGACTCCGATGCCGCGGCGCTCTCGGTGGGCGCCGGCGCGTCGGAGGCCGTTGCGGTCTCCGCGGGCGATGACGGCTCAGACGCGGTCTCCGTGGGCGACGCCGAGTCGGATGCCGTGGGGGTCGCCGTTGGAGTCTCTGTGGGGGTTTCTGTGGGGGTGGCCGAAGGGGACTCCGTGACCGTGGGCGTGGGGGAGGACGAATCGGACGGGGTGGACGACGGCGTCGCGGTGGACGTCGGGGTGTCCGAAGCGGTGGGTTGCGGCGTACCCGTGGTGGCGGGCCCGCTCGACGTCGAGGTGGGTGTCGGCGTCCCGGATGGTGGCGTGCTCTCGGACGGCGACGTACTCGGAGTATGAGTCGGCCTCGGAGTATGAGTCGGCTCTGGCCCGGGACGAGTCGGCGCGGACGACGGACCGCCACCTTCGTGGTGGGAGCCGCCCTGATGGGAGCCGCCCTGATCGGATCCGTGCTGATGGGATCCGTGCTGATGGGATCCGTCCCTCTTCGGGCCGTCATGGCCGCTGTCGCCACGATCCGGAGCTGGCGAGAGGCCCGGCTCCTCCGGGGAGCCCTTCCACCCGAACTCGTGAGAATCGGAGCCCTTCCCATGCGAGCCCTGGTGCCTTCCCTGGGCATCGTCCGTGCCTGTGCGCGGCCCATCATGGGGCTCGCGCTCCGGCGGACCCACGTGGTCATAGGGAGGCCGGTGGTCCGGCTGATCCGTCAAGAAGGAGATGGACTGCTGGAGATCGTGCGTCATGGAAGCGGGGGACCTCCCGGGACGAGACCGGACTTAACCATGCAGAAAGGACTGTTGAGGATAAACCGGGAGCATGTGGGGTGCAGCGAGCGTACCTGATGTCCTCGCAGGTCACACGGCGCGATCAATGGCCCTGCCGGGAGCGAAACCCAAGCAGTAGAGGCACTGTTGGCACATCAGCCGACGCGGACGAGAAAAAAGATCTACCAAAAATACTCTGGCCGCCTCGCCGCATTAAGGGGGTGGGACGGAGGTCAGCGCACGTCTCAGCCGGCGCACTCCGCCACGACCCGCGCTGTCCGCCGCCGCTTCGGATGATGCGCGCGGATTTTCGCCAGGCGCTGTGCGTATATCTCGGCAACATCGGCCCCGCCTTGGACAGGAGACGAACATCCCCACCCCGCCAGAGCGCTTCCATCCCTTCCAGGGTTGTCTCGATCCCCCGGAATTCCGGCCGCAGTAATCCACCACCCGAATGCACCACATGGTCGCAGGAAGCCCAGAAATTCCCGATGCTCGACACGACCCGCCGTTCGGAATCTCGTGCAGGCGGCTCAGGTGAGGACACCCATATCGCTGTTCCGGCGGCCGTCATCGAAAGTACGGGAGGGCTGGAAGCCTCCTCCAGCACGCCCATCTCGCGCCGCCACCTTCGCAGCGACGCAACGTTCGCCGTGCCACTGGGCGTGTCAGCAGCGGCCCATGCGGAGACGTCGGCCTGCGTCTCTCCCAAGCGAGCAGCTCCGGCGACTTCAAGAACCGGCAGCATCGTGGCGAGAGAGAGCCCTCCCGCCAGCCGCCACAGGTCAGGTGCCTTCAAGATCGATGTGCTCTGCCGTCGAGCATGTACTCGGGTGGCTTGGACCTGGCGTTCAGCACCACCTGCTTGCCATATTCGGGCGGATTTGCGGATCGGCGAGTTGTATATGAGCCGCGTTCGCCGCCCGATCGTAGGTGACCCTGAGATCGGCCATGGTCGGCTGCCGGAGGTCCGGTCGTGATGGGCTAACCTGCGTTCATTTCTTCCGAGATCGGCCGCGTGCGAGACGAATTTGTCAGCTGTAGTCACATTGAATTCTTGAAAGGGAGCCGTCAGCCACGGCAGGCCGTCCGGTAGGGGATCTGCGGGTCCCGGACGAGCTGCGTCCATTCGCTCGGGGTGAGGGATCTCTGCACCTTGGCGCAGATGAAGGTGGCGGGGTCGGCGAGGTACGCGACGTCGTACCTGTGGATGGTCTTGTACCAGCGCACCACCAGCACGCGCCCTCCCTCCGCGAACCCCACTTGGAGACTGACGCCCGCCGGTCCCTTCACGGGTTCGCCAATGGCGCCGGCCGTGCGCACGTCCCACAACCGAGCGGTCGCGTCCTCGCCCACGCTCGCCAGGACGCCACCGTCCGGGCTGAAGGCCAGGCCGCGCACCGCCGCGGTGTGCCCGAGCAGCGGCCGGCCGCGGGCCCGGCCGGTCGCCGGGTCGAGCAGGCGAATCTGACCATCGGAAGCTCCCACTGCCAGGGTCGTGCCATCCGGGGAGAACGCGACGCCGGTGATGGGCACGGCCAGCCGCGCCCGTACCTCGCCCGCCGCCGGTTTCGAGCCGAGGGCCCAGATGAGCACGTCGCCGTCGGGCCCTCCGGCGGCCAGTGATCTTCCGTCCGGGGAGAACGCCAGGCCGTCAGGCCGTCCCGACAGGGTCGAGGCGGTGGGCCCGGCGCGATCCCAGATCCTGGTGACGCCGTCGGGGTCGGTCGTGACGAAGGTACGGCCGTCGGGGCTGACCACCAGCGAGGCCACCGCGGCGGGCTGTGTGCCGAGGCGGTGCGGTGCCGGCGAGGGCGCGTTCACCTCCCATGTCCAGAGATCTCCGTCGGAGTCTCCGGCGACCACCGTGCCCGTGTCATCGGCACCCAGCGCGCCGAACACGGCGCCGTCCCAGCGCAGCGCGGGCCCCGTCGGGTGTCCGGTTCCCGGATCCCACAGGCGCAACCTCTGGCCGGACCATGCCGCGAACGCGCCGGCCGCAGGAAGCATCGCCATGCCTTCCACGTCCTCGATGGGAGCGGAAAGCTGCCGGTCGGCGCGCAGGTTCCAGACACGGATAGTCCCGTCGTCGCTGGCCGCCGCGAGCAGGCGGCCGTCAGGCAGGAAGGCGATGTCGGTGATCGGGCCGGTGTGCGGCCCGAGCGTACGGCCCAGCGGGCGCGCGGTCCTGGCGTCCCACAGCCGTACTGTCCGGTCGTCGCCGACCGAGGCGAGGACGGATCCGTCGGGGCTGTAGGCGACGGCCTCCACCGCGTCCTCTTGGGAGACCAGCTTCCGCGCGGTGCGGCGATCTCGGCCCGGCTGCCACACCCAGAGGGCAGCGCCGGTCTCGAAGGTGTTCATCCGGCCCAAGGTGCCGCTGGCCACCGTACGGCCGTCCGGGCTGAACGCCACGGAATGCACCTGGCCGGTATATCCGCGGAACGCCGGACCCACCGGCTTGCCTCGGGCGACGTCCCATACTTGGACCCGCCCTCCGCTGTTCCCGATCGCCAGCCTGGTGCCGTCGCGGTTGAAGGCGACCGACGACGGAGCGCCGATCGTCCAGCGGTCGATCACCCGGTGGGTGCTGGCTTCCAGCAGGATGACGTCTCCGGCGCCGGCGGCCGCCAGGATGCGGCCGTCGGGGCTGTAGGCCACCGAATAGATGAACTCGTTGAAGCGGATGGTGGAACCCGGCGGGAACCGGTGGCTCGGCACGTCCCACAGCCGCAGGTCAGGGCCGCCTATCGCGAGGGTACGGCCGTCCGGGCTGAAGGCCATGCTATGGAGGAAGTCGTCCGGCAGGCCCGGATAAGGGCCGCCCAGGGCACGTCCGGTGTCCGGATCCCACAACCGGATGCCCTGACCCTCCCTGGAGGCGATCATCGTCCCGTCCGGGCTGACCGCGATAGGCGGCTGACCGCGGATGAGTGCGACGCCGGGCCTGGTCAGCGCAGTCAGCATGCTGTAGCGCGCCTCATCCGTCGGGGCGATGCGCCACGCGGTCACGGCGAGGAGGCGGGAGATCACCGGATCGCCGTCACCGACCGCCATGCTCTGCGCGGCCAGCTGCCGCGAGACGGCGATGCCCTGCTGGGTGCGCCTGGTGTCGCTCTCCCCTCTGGCCACGACCGCCGCGCCCACGGCGGCGATGGTGAGGACCACCAGCGTCCCCGCCGCTGCTCGCCGCAGTAATCTCCCCCTGGCCGAGACCCGTACGGCTTCGGCGACGAACTGTTCCTCGACGGGCGTGAGCACAGGCCGGCGCTCTGGGTCGGCACGCCAGCCGGGCAACACGTGCAGCAGTCCGGCCAGACGCTCGCCCCGGTACAGATACCCCGGCCTTCTCCCTGACTCATCCCATGCGGCTGCGTCCTGGACCAGCTGAATGTACTGCGCATATGTTGCAAGGTCGGGCTTGAGCCAGTCGCGTAACCGAGGCCAGGAAGCCAGCAGGGCGTCATGGGCGATCTGCACCCATTTTTCGTCGATCACCAGCAGCCGCCGCCGCGCGAACGCCTCCAGCACTCGATCAGCCCCAGGAAGGTCGGCGCACAGCCGCCCGTGGCCGGCTGCGCGCCGGGTCGGCTCGCCTTCCGTGGACGTCGCGGTCAGCCGCTGGAACACCGCCCGGGCCAGTTCCTGCCCGGCCGCGTCCAGACCGGTGTACGCGGCCTCGGCACTCGTCGCGACCGCCCGGTTGACCCCGCCGGTCCTGCCATAACCGTGAGCGGTCAGTCGATCGCCTTCGCGATGCTCCCACGTGGTCACCATGGCCTGCGACAGCAGCGGCAGCGCTCCGGGGTCGTAGCCACCCTGGCGTGAACGCAGCTCGGCCAGGATCGTGTCGGCCAGGCCGGGTTCCAGTCCGATACCGGCGACGGCCGCGGGCAGCGTGATGGCCCGCCGCAGCTCGCTCTCCGTCATCGGTCCCAGCACGAACGGCCTGGTCAGCGCAGCGGCGAGTGCTGGGTAGCCGGCGCATCTGTCGATGTGGTTGCCGCGCACCGCCGCCACCACCAGTCCGGCGGGGGTCTGCTGGGGTCCACACGGGAGGGTGGCGATCGCGCTCAGAGCGGTGATGAACGCCTCCCGCTCCTCACCCGCGTCCGCGTCATGCGGGGTGAAGACCTCCTCGAACTGATCCACGACGAGCACCAACCGGCTCCTGTCCACCACCGCTTCGGGCAGTCCCCGCCGTCGTGCGTCGGCCTGCGCCGCCTGCCGCACCAGCAGATGTGCCTGATCGGGCCGGGCGGTCAGGGTTTCCAGCACGGCCGGGGCCTCCAGAGCGGCCAGGCCGGCCAGCAGCGTGGCCAGCTGCGTCAAGGGGGAGTGAGCAGGATGCTCCAGGAGGTGCCACGGCCAGTCTCCGGCCTGCTCGGAAACTTCCCCCCGCATCAGCGCGGGCAACAGCCCGGCCCTCAGCAACGAGGACTTCCCAACCCCCGAAGCGCCGGTCACGATGACCAGGCCCGGCCCGGCGAGGTGCTGCGCCACCACGGCCATCAACTCGGCGGTGGCGGACTCCCGGCCGAAGAAAAGGTCACCGTCGGTCGCGTCGAAGACCTGCAAGCCCCGGTAGGGGCACTCCCCGGGCGAGCGCCGTGACGGGCCGGTGGCATCTTCCGCCGCGGGATGCGGAACGCCCCGTGTCCGGCGTTCGATCATGGACACCTGGTTCAGCAGCAGCCGGGTGTCGATCGCCTGCCGGTACTGCAACCCCACTGCCACCTGGAGATCGGCGGTGTTCCTCAGCAGCAGGCCGCTGGCACGATCCACGCTCTCGCGTATCGACAGCAGTTGTGCCTCCATCTCGGCCAGCACGAACTCGAACTCGGAGAACTCCACGGCAAGCTCGGCCAGTCCCGATGTCAGCGCAATCTGGAGTTCCCGGTTCCCTGTGCGTACGACCTCTACGATGCCGGCACCCACCGCATCGACCCTGGCCAGAATGCCTGCGAGCTCGGCCCTCAGCTTCCGCGCCTGCGGACCGCTCTCCTCCAGCGCCTGCTGGATCCACCGTTCGAGGCTTTCCTGGAACTCCTGACCAGTGACTTCCTTGCCCCGTATCCTGCCGACCCCCGCCTTGATCACATCGGTCAGCACGTTGCCACCGACCGCGGTCGCTGCGTTCACCGCGGCCGCGCCGACGACGGCCGCAGCCACCGGCCCGCCACCGATCACCGACACCAGCAGGGGCGTGAAAGCCCCTGCCGACAACGCCGCCAGGAGAACCGGCGGTGCCCAGCGCCGCGTCCCGCTCCCCGCCGCCTGGGCCAGCCGCGCGACCCTGTCCCGTACTCCGGCCCGCATCAGTTCCGACTGATCGCCCCGGTCGTCTAGTCCCTCGCCCACACCGTCACTATCACCGCACCCACTCATCGGAATCCACCGGGCGGCGAACCGCCGTGAACCTGTGATCGGCCGGTGCCCGGCTCGCGTTCCAGGAACTGGGCTTCCGCCTGACCACGTATTCGTGGTAGCCGTGTCCGCGCAGGATCAGCAGATCATCGAGCGGCGCACGAGGTCCGAGTCGCGCGGCCACCTCGTGCGTCGCCTGCGCATCCGGCCGCTCGACGGTGAGGCCGTACAGTCCACCTCACTGCGAGGGCTCAGCGGCGGGAGAAGGCGCGGGTGAGGCCGGCCAGGATGGTCGTCGCGAGGAGCCAGCCCGCGGCGATCATCGTGGCGGCGAGCCACTGCTGGGTGCCGCGCGGGCCGAAGGCGCTCTCCTGGCCGAAGCTGATGACCGGGAGGAGCAGGTCCAGGGTGTAGAGGAAGGCGTTGAACGGGGGTGCTTCGCCTGGTTTGAAGGCCGGAGGGTGGTCGGTGGTGAAGACGAACGTACCGATGAGGAGGAGGGCCGCGAGCCAGAGTGCGGCGCGGAGGGGGCGGTAGCCGTAACCGACGGTCCAGTCCTGCAGGTGGCTCCAGAGCCGGGCGGCGAGGCGCTGGCCCGCGCGGCGGCGGCGCTGCCCCTCCAGCAGCACGTCGCGGGCGGCTTCGTCGTGGCCGTGGCGTCGGTAGACGGTGGCCAGCTGCTCGTACGGTTGCGGCAGGTAGTCCTCCTTGGCCAGCCAGTTCAGGCGCTCCTGGACGGGGAGGATGTGTTCCAGGTTGTCGTAGGTGAAGCCGTTCAACTGGAGGTGGGCGGGCCAGCGGCCGGGGACGTCGTCGAGCACGCCGACGCGGGTCTGGCGGAGGTCGGCGGCGCCGAGGAGCGAGGTCTCCTGTCCGGTCTTCAGCGCGGCCGCCTGGACGCGGCGTACCTGAAGGTCGCCGTCGATGGTGGCGTGCGCGAGGCAGAGCGCGCCCGCGATCCGGGAGTCCCTGATGGACACGCCGCCCTGAGCGGTGAAGCCCTCGCAGCAGTCGACGCCGCCGCCCACGCTCACCTCCCACAGGCTCAGCACCCGCGCCCCGGGATTGCTGAGGATTGCGCCGTGGAACTCCATGCTGCCCTCGACCCTGGCGTCGATGAGGACGATCTCCCCGTCGGCGCGGAACCCGTCGCCGCAGCTGAACCTGCCGGTCACCCCGAGCCGGCGCAGGGACAGCGCCGTCCCCTCCGGGTCGGACAGCCTCCCGCCGTCGAGGTTGAGCGAGCCGCGGACCTGCGTCGAGTCCAGGAAGACCACTCCGGTCGCCACGAACCCCGGCGTCGCTCGCAGTCCGCTGCCGATCTCCATCAGCGGCGCGTTGAGCGCGCGTCCCCCGGGGTGAACGAGGGTCGCATGAGCCAGGGAGAGCTGGCCGGTCACGCGCGCCCCGCGCAGGAGGACCTCGCCCTCGGCGGCGAAGCCCTCGTCGAGGTGCAGCCCGCCCTCGACGGAGAGCCGCTCCGCGTTGAGGGCGATGCCGGACGGGTTGGACAGCCGGGCGCCGCTGAACGCGCACTTCCGTCCCACCCGGGCATCCTGCACGCTCACCTCACCGAATGAACGGAAGCCTCGTCCGCAGGACAGTCCGCCCTCGATGACGATGCCGTCGGCGGTGAGGCTGCGGCCGTCCACGCTGCCGACCTGCGCGCCGTCGAGGATCATCGTCCCGGCGATCCTGGCGCCCGCGAGGTGCGACTCGCCGTCGAGGACGGCGTTCGCGCACAACAGGTCCCGATCGACGATCAGGCCCGCGGCGTCGACCGCCGGGTCGGCGTGGATCGCCGTGCCGCTCAGCTCCATCACCCCGTTGACGTGCGCGCCGCCGAGCTGCAGCGGGCCGTCCAGCCTGCATCCCTCCAGGCGCAGACCGCCGCCGATCACCGCGTTCCCGGCCGGCAGCCCCGGTAAGCGGCAGGCCGCGAGGCGCACCAGGCCGGTGCGGGCGCCGGTGAGGACGGGGGCCTCCTCGAAGTCGCAGTCGGTCAGGATCAGCGGGTGGCGCACCTCGGCGTACGACAGGTCCAGCCGGCCCGTGATCCGAGCCCCGGACAGGCGCAGGCCCGGCGTCTGCCCGGGAAGATCGTCGAGCGCGCCGAGCAGCAGCCTGGCGATGACCGTCGCCCGGACGGGAGAGCCGGAGAGATTCACCGGACGCGCCGCGGGATACGCCCTCCAGAGGGCGATCTCCGGTTCGGACAGATCTTCGGTGATCATGGGGCCGCTCCCGGGAACGTCGCCTGCATCGGTAAGGAGATGCTCCAAGGTCACCACCGTGCTTGGCAACCACACCGTCAACCGGGTTTCCGGTCATCGACCCGTCTGGGATTGAACGGCAGGGTGGTCAAGGGAGCGGGTCCTGGGAGTAGGCGATGCGGCCGGAGAGTGCGCTTGCCGGGGCGCGGCACAGGGCCAGGGCGGCGGTGGCCATCACTTCCGGGGGCTCGGCGTTCGGGTCGTTGTCGGTGGTCAGGCCGTGGAAGACGGTGCCCGGTGTGGGGACGACCTGGGTGGGGGAGAGGCAGTTCACGGCGATGTTGTCGGCGTACAGTTCGGCGGCGAGACCTGTGGTGAGGCGTTCGAGGGCGGCTTTGCACATGCCGTACACGGTGGCGCCCAAGCCCGCCATCGGGCCCGGGGGCAAGGACGGGTGGCGGGCGGCCACCGAGCTGATGTTGAGGATCCAGCCTTGGCCGCGTTCGCGCATGCCGGGGATGACGAGTTGGGCGAGGTGGGTGGGGGCGTTGACCTGCACCTCGAACATCAGCGCCATGCGGCGGGGGGTGAAGTCCGCGACGGGGGTGAAGAACGTGACGGCGGCGTTGTTGATCAGGATGTCGGCCTTGCCGAAGCGGTCGAGCACCTGCTTCACCAATCGAGTTCTGTCGTCGGGGATCGACAGGTCGGCGGCGAAGGGCTCGGCGGTGCCGCCGGTGTCGCGGATGCGGCCGACCGTGTCGCGGAGGGTGCCGGGCAGGCGGCTGGCGCCTTCTTCCAGGGTGCGGGCGGTGGCCGCCACCTGGGCGCCTGCCGCGCCGAACGCCTCGGCGATCGCGGCTCCGATGCCCCTGCTGGCTCCGGTGACGATCGCGACTCGCCCGTCCAGTTCGCCCATGGCCACTCCCCATTTTAGAACAATGTTCTGAAATAGAGCTTCTGCCCGGGTGGCGCAGGGTGTCAAGGGGGCAGGAGGGAGCGGCCCAGCTCGTACGCCTCCGTCAGGTCGCCGCCCCGGTAGCTGAGCGCGGCCAGGTCGGCGAGGTGGTGATCGGCGTTCACCGCGACCGTGTTGGTCAGACGGCGGAACAGCGGCGCGTCCGACATGGAGTCGCCGTAGGCGACGCACCGCTCGTACGGCAGGCCGAAGCGCAGGCGCAACTCCTCGGTGATGTCGACCTTGTCGGCAGGGGTGAGGATGGCGGCGGGGTCGAGCGGTTCGGCGAACGGCGGCGCCGGGAACCGGGACGCTACCACCTCGTCGAAGCCCAGGTCGAGCAGGTGGCGAGCGAAGAAGTCCGGCGACATGGTGATGACGGCGGAGCGCTCGCCGCGTTCGCGGATGTCGCGGCAGACCTGCTCGATGCCGTTCAGCCACGGGCTGGCCGCGAACGCCTCGGCCACCGCGGCCTGCGTCAGCTCGCGCCACAGTTCGTGGATGGCGGCGGCGAAGCCCCGCGTGTCGATCTCGCCGGCCGCGAACCTGGCCTCCAGTTCGACCAGTTCGTCGTACGTGCCGAGCCCGCGGGCGATCTGCAGGCTGGCCGACGAGCCGGTGAGCAGCGTGCCGTCCATGTCGAACACGTGCAGGGACGCCGCCCGCGTCCCCCCGTCAATCTCGTGCCGCACGTTCCCCGTCTCGCCCCGTCCCGCTCGTCGTGTTCCGGTAGGAAGCGTATCCAAGGCGTCGAAGTCACCGGATCTCGCGCCCGCCCTGGACGAGCAGGGTGGGCGGGAGCCCTCGGCGCGGGTGGTTGACCGGGGAGACGCGCGCGGCCTCCTCCCGCGACGGCGGCGTGCCTGGTTCGCCGCTGAGGCGGGCTGCTCGGTCGGCGCGGTGCAGCGCTACTTCCGCACCAAGGACGAGGTGCTGCACTTCGGCCCGCTCTGCGTGGTCGAGTCGGCCAGGCGGCGTCTGGACGGGATCCGCCTGGGCGGCCCGGACGGGATGACGTTCGCCGACGCGCTGCGCGCCACGATCCTGCAGCCGCTGCCCCTGGATTCGGCCAGGCTGGGTGAGGCCCGCGCCTGGGCCGCCTTCTACGCCAGGGCCGCCGTGCGGCCGGACTTCGGCGAGGTGATCGCGGAATTGCACAAGGAGGCGCTCGGCAACCTGGACCAGGCCCTGCGGTACGCGCGCGGCACCGGAGAGGTGGGCCTGAAACAGGATCCTGAAGCGCTCGCCTGTCTCATTCTGGCGATCATCGACGGCCTGATGTGGGCCATCATGCTGGATCCCGCAGCCGCCGCCTCGAACGGGGAAGCCGTCCCGCAGCTCGCGGCGCTGGACGCGGCACTCGGATTGATCACGCGCTGATCAGCGGCCGGTTCCAGCCGATATTCAGTTGCTCGTGCGGGTATCGGCGGCTACACATCGACAGATGGGCGTCTCATCGCTGTCCGACGGTGTCGTCACCCTTTCCCCGCTGTGTCTGGACGATCTCGATGCGCATCTGGCCGGTGAAGATGATCAGCTCGTACGGTGGCTCAACGGCGGGCCGAGCAACCGGGCTGACACCGAGGAGTACATACGGGGCTGCATGAAGCTGTGGGCCACCAAGGGCCCGCATCGCGCCTTCGGAATCCACGTCGTCGGCCATCAAGACCTGGTGGGCACCATGGACGTGCGGTTCGGGACGGAGGAGCCGTCCGATGACCAGGTGAACCTCGCCTACGGGCTCTATCCGCAGTGGCGGGGACGCGGCCTGGCCACCCGCGCGGTCCACCTGGCCTGCCGGTTCGCGGCCTCGGAAGGGGCGACACGGGCGCTGATCCGGGCGGAGCCGGAGAACGCCCCGTCCATCGCCGTCGCCCAGCGGTCCGGCTTCCGGTACGTCAGGCGGAGCCAGGACGAGGACGGCACCTGGTATGACCACTACTTTCGTGATCTGTGAGGACGCGTCTGGCCCAGGCCAGTTCCAGCTTGCCCGCCGGAGAGCGGGGAAGGGCGGGCCGGAGGAGGATGTGGCGGGGGACCTTGTATCCGGCCAGGTCCTTTCGTGCCCACTCGCGGAGAATGTCCTCGGTCAGGGTCGGGCTCGTGCTGGCCACCACCGCCGCGACGCGCTCGCCCCACGTCTCGTCCGGCAGGCCCACCACCACGCAGTCGGTCACGTCGGGGTGGGTGAGCAAGGCGGTCTCGACCTCCTGCGGGTAGACCTTCTCGCCACCGGTGTTGATCACGGAGGAGCCGCGGCCGAGGAAGCGGATCGCGCCGTCCGCCTCCAGCCGGGCCAGGTCGCCGGGGATCGCGTGGCGGACGCCGTCGATGACGCGGTACGTGGCCGCCGTCCTGGCCGGGTCGCCGTGATAGCCGAGGGGCATCGGGCCCGCGTACGCGAGCACGCCCGTCTCGTCGCTGCCCGGCGTGAGCTGCCGGCCGTCCGGGGTGATGACCTTGGTGCCCGGTACGGGGAAGAAACGGGCGGGCAGGTCGGCGGCCGATGACGTGACCGCGAAGGCGAACGGCCCGCCCTCGCTGGAGGCGATCGCGTCGAAGATCGTGACGTCGGCGCGTTCGTGGAGAACCTGTTTGAGGTCGTCGCTCAGTGCGCTGCCCGAGCTGATCAGGGAGGTGAGCGAGCTCAGGTCGTGGGACCGTCCTGCTTGGAGTTCGGCCACCAGCGGGGCGCAGACCGCGTTGCCCGCCACGATCACCGTACGCACGCGCCGTTCCGCCACCGTCTCCCAGACGTGCCGCGCGTCGAGCCCGCCCGGCCGCGTGGTCACCACCCGGCCGCCGGTCAGCAGGGCGCCCATCGCGTTGAACAGGCCGGTGGCGTGCATGAGCGGCGCCACCGGCAGCGTCGCCGGAGCTCGCCCGTCCTCGTGCGCCGCCACCGCGATCTCCACGGCCTCCTCCAGCGTGGCGGGCAGCCCCTGTACGCCGAGCGGGCCGAAGACCGGGACGGCCAGGGAGTGCAGCAGGTCCGCCAGCCGCCACACCACCCCCTTGGGGCGGCCTGTGGTGCCGCCGGTGTAGAGGAACATCTGGTCGGAGCCGGGGCGCGGCCCCGCCGGTCTTGGTGGCGTGGCCGCGATCAGGTCGTCCAAGTCGGCAGATATCCGGCCGGGAACGTCGAGGAGTATCTGCTCGTGCGCCGCCGCTTGGCCGGGGCGATCAACTCGTACGAGCAGGCGCAGCGTGGGCACTGTGCGGGCCGCCTCCTCGACCCCGGCGGCGAGTGACCCGCTGAACACGATCGCCTCCGCGCCGGCATCCGTCAGCAGCCCCGACAGCTCCTTGCCGGTGTAGCGGTAGTTGGCGTTGACCGGCACCGCGCCGATCTTCAGCGCGGCGAACACGGTCTCCAGGTACGCGGCCCCGTTGTGGAGATGGCACGCCACCCTGCCGCCCGGTCCCACCCCCGCCCTCACCAGCGCCTCCGCCAGCCGCGCCGCCCGGTCGTCGAACTCGGCGTACGTCAGCTCCCGGCCCGGCTCCTGGACGGCCACCACGCCGGGCAACCTGCGGGCGACGGCCTCCCAGATCGTGGCGAAGGAGACGTCCATCACCATCGTCCTTGCTGCTCAGCCCCCTCGGCCGGGGGCGGGACCTCGCGCGACGGACCTACCGTAGGCGCGCCGCCGCCTCCCGGGACACGGGCGGATGCCCGGTGCCGGGCACGACAAATGACGTATATCGCACCGGGACTCCCGGCGGTCGGGTGGCGGCGGTCCTGGGACGGTCAGGCGGGTTCGGTGAGGCGGACCTCGTCGGTCTCGCCGTCCGACAGGAACGACGCCAGCGCCTGCCCCTCCTCGACCAGCTCGGCCCGCTCGGCCGCCGTGAGATCACGCAGAGGGGTGACGGCCACCGCGCCCGAACCCTTGGGGGTGGTCCAGGTGGCGGACACCCGGCCGTCCACAAGGACCACGCGGGCTCCGCTGACCGACAGGTTCCGGTGGGCGTCGTCGATGATCCGCGTACGGTCGTCGTAGCCGAGGATCGCGTTGTCGAAGGCGGGCAGGAAGCGTACGGGCGCAGGCGCGCCGGGGTCGGGGAGCGGCGCGTCCGGCAGGTCGAGCAGCATCCGCCCGCGCTCGTCCTTGAACGTGACCAGCTCGTCCCGCACGGCGGCCACCGCGGCCGGCAGCCCGGTCAGGCCGCACCAGGCGCGCAGGTCGGCGCCGGCGGCGGGGCCGTAGGCGGCGAGGTAACGACGGACGAGCTGCCGCCCCACGAGGTCGGAGCCGTCGGCAGGCAGCGGCTCGATCTCCTTGCCCAGCCACGACTCCAGCAGCGCGTTCCGCACCCCCGCCGTCGTCCGCCACAACCCGCGCGGCGGCAGCTGCACCACCGGGACCAGCGCGGCCATCGCCAGCTCGCCCAGCGGCCGCGGGCCCGGGTCAGGCCAGCGCTCGGCCAGCGCGCGTCCCATCTCGCCCATCGAGCGCGGCTCGCCGTCCGCCATGATCTCCAGGGCCGCTTCGCGCAGCTTCTCCACGTCGACGCCGGCCAGCTCCCGCCGGTACGTGGTGAGCACCTTCTGCCGCAGCATCCCGTCATGGCGGGCCCGCCAGGCCAGGGCGTCCTCGGCGGTGACGAGGTGCACGGTCCTGCGCATGAGGTGGACGCGGACGACCTGCCGTCCCGTCAGCAGGCCCGACAGCGCCTCAGGGCCGAACGCCGACAACCGCGACCAGAGCCCCACGAACGGCTCCTGCGGCTCCTGCGCCTGCAGCCCGCACAGGTGCGCGACCGCGTTGAGAGCCGGTACGGCGGCCCGTTCGAGCAGGGACTGCCGGGCCAGCGTGGCGCGGTTGAGCGCCCGCGTGCTGAGAACGACCATGAGCATCCTTCTGGGGGTACGAGACCGGCGCTACACCGACAACTCTGGCAGGGATTGCGGCCAGGTCGTGGCCGCTTCTCAAGCGGCACGGATCTTGGCAGGAGAAGGGGACAGGGTGTGGCCGCTATCGCGGGCATCATGGCAGGCATGCAGAAGACCTCCGCACGCCTGCTGGCCCTGCTCTCCCTGCTGCAGTCCCGCCGCGACTGGCCGGGGGCGCTGCTGGCCGAGCGGCTGGACGTCAGCCCGCGTACCGTCCGGCGCGACGTCGACCGGCTGCGTGAGCTGGGCTATCCCATCGTGACCTTCAAGGGGCCGGACGGGGGCTATCGGCTGGGGGCGGGTGCGCAGTTGCCGCCGTTGTTGTTCGACGACGAGCAGGCCGTGGCGGTGGCCGTCGCGCTCCAGCTCGCCACCGCCGCGGGCGCGGGCATCGAGGAGGCCGCGGCGCGGGCGCTCACGACCGTGCGGCAGGTCATGCCGTCCCGGCTGCGCCGCCGCATCGACACCGTACGCGTCACCGCCGTCGGACGCCCCACCGACCGGCCCGCCCCGGCCGTGGACACCGGCGTCCTCATGGCCGTCAGCACCGCCGTCCACGACCACGAGGTCCTCCGCTTCGGCTACCGCTCCTCGGAGGAGGAGGAGGTGCCGCGGCGGGTGGAGCCGCACCACCTCGTCACCTGGGGCGGGCGCTGGTATCTCGTCGCCTGGGACCTCGACCGCGACGACTGGCGGACGTTCCGTGCCGACCGCATCACCCCGCGCACCCCGAACGGCCCCCGCTTCACCCCGCGCGAGCTGCCCGGCGGTGACGTGGCCGCCTTCGTCGCCGCCCGCTTCCGCGGCGCCCCCGACCCGAGCCCCACATCGGGGGCGGACTGGCCGTGCCGGGGTGAGGTGATTCTCGATCTGCCCGCCGACGTCGTGTCCCGATACACCCGCGAAGGGCTGGCCGAGGCGCTCGGGCCGGATCGGTGCCGGCTCGTCCTGGGTTCGTGGTCGTGGCCGGGGCTGGCCGCGGCGCTCGGGAGGTTCGACGCCGACATCGAGGTGGTCGGGCCGCCCGAGCTGAAGGCCGCCTTCGCCCACCTCGCCGAACGCTTCTCCCGCGCCGCCGCATCATAGATACAAGCTTGCATCTCGGGCTGATGGCCGGCTGGCGGGCCGCTTCTACGCCACCCTCGGCGACCGTCAGCGCCGCATGAGCATCTCGGCCCTGCGGCTGCGTTCCGAGCGGCTGCCGCTGCTGGCGGGCGAGCACGAGACCCTCCTTGAGCATCTGCGTGCCGGCGACACCTCCGCCTTCGCCGCCGCCCTCGAGGCCCACCTGACGGTCACCCACGGCACCCCGCACTGACCTTTCGCGCCTGCCCGTCACGACCTCGAAAGTTCCTCCTTCCATGCTCGAAACCCAGCCGGCCGCCCGCCGCTCGTTCTCCTGGCGGGTCGTGGCGGTGGCGATGCTCCTGTGCGGGTGGGGCGGTAACCAGTTCACGCCGCTGCTGCTCATGAACCGCCGCCTCGGCGGCTACTCCACGCTCGACGTGGACGCCTTCCTCGGCGCGTACGTCGTCGGCCTCGTCCCCGGCCTCCTCCTGGCCGGACCGGTGTCGGACCGGCGCGGCCGGCGTCCCGTGCTCGCGGCGGGCACGGCGGCGTCGGCGCCGGCGAGCCTCGTGCTGTGCTTCGGCGCCCAGAGCGCGTGGGCGATCTGCGCGTGTCGGCCCCGGCGCGGCGGCGGTTCTGGCTGGTGGCGCTGCCTATGGCGCCGTGGGTGTTCGGGGCGGCCGGGCTGGCGTACGCGGTGATGCCGCAGCTCGTGGACACCCGTGTGGGGGAGTGGGGCCTGGCGTCTGCCCTGCTGGCCGGATTGTCGGCGTGGCTGTCGTACCCGATCATGCTGGTGGCGGTGGCCGGCGTGGCGCTGATCTGCCTGGCGGTGGTCGCGACCGGCGTGAGAGTGACCGCGCGTACCTAGCCGCAGCGATAGAAGCCGGCCGAGCCCGCGACAGCGCAACGTCACCGACGGTTACGGTGAGTGATGTTGCGGAGGGTAATCACAGCAGGTGCGCGGCGTCACGCCGCGCTTCTGTTCCCTGAACCATGGAGGTATCCATGCGCCCATCCCCCCGTAGTCTCGCCGTGGTCGCCGCTCTGGCGGGCGGCTTCCTGCTCGCCGCACCCGCCGCGCACGCCGTGGTCGACCCGGCCAAGATCAACGTGCTGGAGTCCCTGCAGAAGACCGATCCGATCATGATGGCCAACTGTGCCACCGGCTCGGTGGCCGACCCCGTCGGAGCCGTCGTCGTGCCGCCCGAAGTCCCGCTGGTGGGCTGCCTGACCCTCTGAACGCGCCGGAGCGGGACCTCGTCACGGGTCCCGCTCCGCGTTCGCATCCCCAGGGCCGGTGAGAGAGTGACCAGATCCCGGCTTGTACACTCTTGGCGTTTCTTGGGGGAATCGGGGGGAATCGCGCGTGCCGCTGGAGCAGGTCCTCGTGTTGCTGACCGCAGCGGCCGGAGCCGGGTGGGTCGACGCCGTCGTGGGCGGCGGCGGGCTGCTGCAACTCCCCGCCATCCTGGTGACCGGGATGCCGCCGGTCGAGGCGATGGCCACCAACAAGCTGTCGTCGGTGTTCGGCACCACCTCGGCCGCCGTCGCGTACGCGCGCTCCACCAAGGTGGACCGCCAGGTCGCCATCCCCGGCGCGGCCATGGCCATGGTGAGCGCCGGTCTCGGGGCGTGGGCGGCGGCGTCCATCTCGGCCGAGGTGCTGCGGCCCGCCGTCATGGTGGTGCTGGTCGCGGTCGCGGTGCCGGTGCCGCACCTGCGCACCCCGTCCCGCGTGGTGGCGGCGGTGGCCGCGGCCGGGGTCGGCATCGCCTTCTACGACGGGATCATGGGGCCGGGGACGGGGACGTTCCTCATCATCGCCTTCACCACCATCCTCGGGCTGGACTTCGTCTCCGCGTCCGCCTCCGCGAAGATCATCAACATCGGCACGAACGTCGGCGCGCTGGCCGTGTTCGCGGTGCAGGGGCACGTGCAGTGGGCGCTCGGCCTCGGCATGGCGGTGTGCAACGTGGCGGGCGCCCAGTTCGGGGCGCGGACGGCGCTCAAGCGGGGCGCGGCGTTCGTCCGGATCGTGCTGCTGGTCGTGGTCGTGGCCATGGTGATCAGGCTCGGCTGGCAGCAGTTCGCCTGACCTGCCGCAAATAGAATGGCCGCATGCGCGCCAGCCGCCTGCTCTCCCTCCTTCTGCTCCTGCAGACGCGCGGCCGCATGACGGCGTCCGAGATCGCGGACGAGCTCGAGGTGTCCGTCCGCACGGTCTACCGCGACGTCGAGGCCCTGTCGGCGGCCGGCGTCCCGGTCTACTCCGATCGCGGCCCCGCGGGCGGCTACCAGCTGCTCGACGGCTACCGCACCCGGCTCAACGGCCTGACGGCCGAGGAAGCGTCCGCGCTCTTCCTGGCCGGCCTGCCGGGGCCGGCCGCCGAGCTGGGCCTGGGCGAGTTCGCGGCCAACGCCGAGCTGAAGCTGCTGGCCGCGCTGCCGCCGGAGCCGCGTTCGCAGGCCGCGAGCATGCGCGAGCGGTTCCTGCTCGACGTGCCCGGCTGGTACCGCTCCGCCGACGACGTGCCGCACCTGAGCGAGGTCGCCGAGGCCGTGTGGGACCAGCGGCCGCTGCACATGACCTACCGGCGGTGGGGCAAGCAGGAGGTCGATCGGGTCATCCATCCGTACGGGCTGGTGCTCAAGGGCGGCTCCTGGTACCTCGTGGCCGCCCCGCCGGGAGGCTCGCCCCGCACGTACCGGGTGGCGCGCATCCTGACCCTGGAGACGATGCCGGGACGTTTCGCCAGGCCGGCGGGGTTCGAGCTGGCCACGTTCTGGCGGGAGTACGCCCAGGAGTTCCGCGAGCGGATGTACACCGCCGAGGCCGTCATCAAGCTCGCACCCGGGCGGGGCGACCTGCTGGCGTACACGATGGGCGCGGACGTCGTCGGCGCCGCGCTCGCCGCGGCCGGCGAGCCCGACCCCGAGGGCTGGCTCACGCTCACCGTCCCGGTCGAGTCGCTGACGCACGCCCGCTGGCTGCTGCTGCGCATGGGCGCCGACGTCGAGGTGCTCGGCCCGCCCGAGCTGCGCACGCTGATGAGCGAGGCCGTCACGGACCTGGCCAAACTGTACGGCTGACGTCCGCGGCGAAAATGAGGCGACACCCCGCTGCGGGTTCTGTCAGCATCCCCGCATGTACCTTCTCGCTTTCATCGGCGCGTGCGTCCTGGTGGCCATGGCGCCCGGGGTCAGCACGGCCGTCATCCTGCGGCAGACCCTGCGCTCGGGCCGCGGCTCCGGCGTGGCGGCCACCCTGGGCAACGAGACCGGCATCCTGCTGTGGGGCCTGGCCGCCGCGTTCGGCCTGTCCGCGCTGGTCGTGGCCTCGCAACTGGCCTACGACGTCATGCGCGTCACCGGCGCGGTCGTGCTCGTCGTCATGGGCGCGCAGGCGCTGTGGCAGGCGAGGAAGCCGGTCCCCGTCACCGCCGTCGAGGGGGATGCGGTGGCGGGCCGGCGCGGCGCGTACCTGGCGGGGCTCGGCACCTGCCTGGCCAACCCGAAGGCGGCGGTGTTCGCCATGTCGTTCCTGCCGCAGTTCGTCCCGGCGGGCCAGGACGTGCCGATCACCCTCGTCACGCTCGCCGTCGTGTGGGTGGCGGTGGACGTGCTGTGGTACCTGGCGCTCATCTGGGCCGTCGCCCAGGCCAAGGCGTGGCTGGGCCGCCCGCCGGTCAAGCGGCGCCTTGAGCAGATCTCCGGCGTGGTGCTGATCGGCCTCGGCGTGCGGATGGCGGTGGAGTCCCGATGACGATCTGGTACGACGAGCGCGGCGCCGGCGAGCCGGTGGTGCTGCTGCACTCGACGGCGACCGACTCCGGCATGTGGGACCCCCAGGAGGAGGCGCTGGCCGACCGCTTCCGCGTGATCAAGGTGGACTTCCGAGGCTACGGCCGCAGCCCCTACCGCTCCGACGGCCCCTACAGCGACGCCGGCGACGTCGCCAAGGTGCTGGCCGCGATCGGCGTCAGCAGGGCGGCGCTGGTCGGGTCGTCAGGCGGCGGCCGGGTGGCGCTGGAGCTGGCGGCCGCCGGGCTCGCGGGGCGGCTGGTGCTGCTCAACCCGCTCTCGACGCTGGAGCCGACGCCCGACCTGCGGGCGTACTGGCAGGAGGAGAACCGCCTGCTGGAGGAGGGCGACGTGCAGGGCGCGGCCGAGCTCAACGCCCGCACCCTGCTCGGTCCCGACGCGGGCCAGGAGGCGTGGGACAAGGTGGTGGCGATGCAGCGGCACGCGTTCGAGGTGCAGCTCGCCGCCGACCCCGAGCCGGAGCAGGTCGAAGGCGAGTTCTCCCCGGCCGGCATCGAGGTGCCCGCGCTGGTGGTGGCCGGTGGGCGCGACCTGCCGTACTTCCGCGACAGCGCCCGCCACCTGGCCGCCGAGCTGCCCCAGGCGCGGCTGCTGGAGCTGGAGTGGGCCGGGCATCTGCCGGCGCTCGAACGTCCTGAGGAGATCAACGCGCTGCTGCTGGATTACCTTTAGTGCATGACGAACGACCTGGCGACCCTCATGAGGCAGGCACAGGACGACGATCCGCTGCTGGCCCTGCACGCCACGACCGCGTTGCGGCGCGAGATCGAGCGCCTGGAGGCGGTCCAGGTGCGGCGGGCCCGGGTCGCCGGGCTCGCCTGGTCGCAGATCGCCGACGCTATCGGAGTGAGCAAGCAGGCCGTTCACAAGAAGTACGGCCGCCGCTAGCCGTCGTGATCTCTGGCGCCGGTGAGCCGGGCGATCAGAGCGACGTGGGGGCGGGGGACCTCGCCGCCGGACGTGCGCGGCGGCGTCGGCACCGGTGATGATCCACCTGGACTCGAAGGGGCGCAGGTCAGGGGTGGTGCGCCGGCCCGAGCGGGGGTGAGGTGGCCCAGGCATGGCGGCTTCCCGATCACGGCGTGCTAAGTTGGCCGCATGACTAATTTGGTCGATCGGCCAAAATCGTCGCGGGGTGATCGACGGCGTGAGCAGCTCGTGGAGGCCGGTCTGGCGCTCCTGAGTGAGCACGGGTGGCCCGGCATCACGGCGCGTGCCGTGGCCGAGCGGGCCGGGACCAATCCCGGGCTGATCCACTATCACTTCGGGGGCCTGCCCGGCCTGCACGCGGCGATCTTCCGGCGCGGCACGGACCTGCTCGTCAACCCGCTCGTCGATGAGCTGCTGGCCGCGAAGGATGAGCGAGCCGCGCTTGACGCGGTCCGCATGCTGCTGCCGCGGACCGCCGCCGACGAGCTCGCGTACCGGCCGGCGGCGGACGGCGTGCCTGCATCCGGGCCGGCCGCCGGCGATGAGGACGGCTCCCGGCTGGCCGCCGAGCTGATCATCGGAGCGACGCGCGATCCCGCGCTCGGCGCCATGCTGCGCGACGAGCTTCGCCGTGCCAGGCAGCACATCGCCGACCGGTTGCGGGCGCTGCACCCCGGCTGGGCGGCCGGCCACGCGGCCGGGGTGGCGACGCTGGTCGTCGCCGCGATCGACGGGCTGATGCTGCATCGCATGATCGACGGGGAGTTGCCCGTCGGCGAGGCACTGGAGGTGGCGGAGGGGCTGCTTCCCGTGGAGGAGGGGTGAGCGCCCTCGGCTCGCCTGCTTCCCGGAGAAGAGGCGTGAAAGTGCTCGTCAGCGGCCAACAAGATCATCACCCGTCAGCGTTCGCGCCCGTGCTGCGCAGGCGGTTCGGCGCGGGGAGCGTCCTGCCACCCGCGACCACCGGAGGAAGGTGACGTCATGGAGATCGTCAAGAGGCCGGCGCCGCCGACCGGGCTGCGCCGCAGGCTGTGGCGGCTGCCCATCCTGCTCTACCGGCTCTGCCTGGGCGCCCTGCTGGGCGGCCGGGTCATGCTGCTCAACCACGTCGGCAGGGTGTCCGGCCTGCGGCGCCAGGCCGTCATCGAGGTCGTCGAGCACGACGAGAACGGATACGTGGCCGCCTCGGGGTTCGGCGTCAAGGCCGACTGGTATCGCAACGTCACCGCCTCCCCCGAGGTGACGATCCAGGTCGGCGGACGCGTCCACCCGGTGACGGCCGTTCCGCTGCCGGCCGAGGCGGGGTCCGCCATCATGGCCCGCTACGCGTCCCGGCATCCGGCCGCCGCCCGGCGGCTGTGCAGGCTCATGGGCTACGCTGTCGACGAAAGCCAGGAGGACTATCACGAGGTGGGGAAGCGCATCCCGTTCGTCAGGTTCGTCCCGCGCTAGCTCGGGCGGGCGCGGTCCCCTGCCGGTCGGCGGGCGCGGCCGAGCTCAGTCTCGGGCGTTCGGGCGGCGATGGCCCAGGGCGTGGGCAGGCCGTTCACCGGACATCTCACCGGTGACCGTGGCCACCGCCTCCAGGATCCGGTCCACCTGGGCGGTGGTGTGGGCGGCGGTGACGCTGAGGCGGATCAGCGGCTGCTCGCCGGGCACGCCCGGTGGCAGCATCACGTTCGCCAGCACGCCTTCCTCCAGCAGCTTCGCCCAGAAGCGGCAGCACGTCAGCGCGTCCGCCATCGGCAGCGCCACCGTGGGGGTGCCGCCGGGCGGGATCGTGTACCCGAGCCTGGTCAGGCCGGCGCGCAGCCGCTCCGCCGCCGCCAGGACGGCTCTGCGGCGCTGCGGCTCCGTACGGATGATGTCGAGCGCCGCCAGCGCCGCGGCCGTGCAGGACGGCGGCAGCGACGCCGAGAACAGCGCGGGCCGCGCGCTGTGCCGCAGGTAGTCGACCACGTGCCGGGGCCCCGCCACCGCGCCGCCCAGCGTGCCGAAGCACTTCGAGAACGTCACCGTCTGCACGTCCACCGCCGCGCCCAGGCCGAAGTGCTCGGCCGCGCCCCGCCCGCCTGCGCCCAGCAGGCCCGCGTCGTGCGCGCTGTCGAGCACCACCCGCGCACCGTGCCGCTGCGCGTGCTTGGCGACGCCCGGCAGGTCGCACAGGTCACCGCCCACCGAGAACATGCCCTCGGTGAGCACCATCGCCCCGCGATCGCCGCCCACCCCCTCAAGCAGCGTCTCCAGGTGCGCCATGTCGTTGTGCCGGTAGCGCCGCAGCTCGGCCTGCCCCAGCCGGGCCGCGTCGATGAGCGAGGCGTGCATGTGCCGGTCGGCCACCACCACGTCACGCGGCCCGAACAGCGCGCTCAGCGCCAGGTTCGCCTGGTAGCCCGTGGAGACCACCATCGCCGCCTCGTGCCCGAGGAACGCCGCCAGCTCCCGCTCAAGCCGCTCGTGCAGGGCCAGCGTGCCGTTGAGCACCCGCGAGCCCGAGTTGCCCGCGCCCAGCTCCTCCGTCGCCGCCACGCCCGCCGCCGCCAGCCGCGGGTCGCCCGACAGCGCCAGATAGTCGTTGGAGCCCGCCAGCAGCACCCGCCGCCCCGCCGCGACCACCTCGCCGCCGCGGGGCCTGCCCTCCACCGGCAGGTAGAAGGGGTAGACGCCGGCCGCGACCAACGCCTCGACCTCCTGGGGGAGCCGGCATTTCGTGAACGGGTCTCTCCGCCCCACGCACTTCACCTCGGATGGCCGTAGCTGACAGTGTCCGGTCGTAAGGGTAGAGTAATCGCCGCTGATCCGGTTCCCGGGCACGTCCATGCCGGCCGGGTTGGCCTGCCGCATGCCCCCAGACACCCCGACAAGGACGTACGCATGACCGAGGAAGAGATCTTCCAGCAGCTGCGCACCATCTGCGCCCGGATCCTGTCGGTGGATCCCGCGCGCATCACCGCCGACACCGACCTGCGCCAGGAGCTCGACGCCGACAGCCTCGACATGGCCGAGCTGGCCGCCGCCAGCGAAGACCGCTTCCGCGTCTCCGTCGACCTCGACACCGCCAAGCAGGCGCGCACCCTGGCCGACATGGCCGGGCTGGTCCACGCCGGGGCGCGGGTCGGCTGATGGGCGCGCGGGTCCGCGTCGCGGTCACCGGGCTCGGCGTGCGTACGGCGGCGGGCAACGACCTGGCCGGGTTCTGGCGGACGCTGGTCGAGGGGCGGTCCACGGCACGCACGATCACCTCGTTCGATGCCGGTGAGCTGCCCGTCGGGTTCGCCTGCCAGGTGCCCGCCTTCGACCCTGCCCCCTACGTCACGGGCAAGGAGGCCCGGCGCATGGACCGCGCGACGCTGCTCGCCGTGTGCGCCGCCGCCGACGCGCTGGCCGACGCGGGCGGGCCGCACGTGCCGCCCGAGCGGCGCGCGGTCGTCACCGGCACCGCGCTCGGCGGCACCGAGACCTCCGAGGCCGCGCTGCTCGGCGGCGGCCAGCCCGGCGCGCTCTACGTGCCGCGGACGATGCCCAACGCCTCCGCCGCGTTCGTCAGCATGCGCCACGACATCCTCGGGCCCAGCCTGACCGTCTCCACCGCGTGCGCCTCCGGCGGCCACACCGTCGGCGAGGGGCTGCGGCTGCTGCGTGACGGCTCCGCCGACCTCGTCGTGGCCGGGGGCACCGAGGCGTGCGTGTCGCCGACCATCCTGCTCGCCTTCCACCGCTGCGGCGCGCTGTCCCAGCGCGGCCACGAGCCCGAGCACGCCTCCCGCCCGTTCGACGCCTCCCGTGACGGGTTCGTGCTCGCCGAGGGCGCCGCGTTCGTCGTGCTGGAGCGTCTCGACGACGCCGTACGACGCGGCGCCCGCGTCTACGCCGAGCTGGCCGGTTACGGCCGCACCTCCGACGCCCACCACCTCACCTCGCCCGACCCCAAGGGCGACGGCGCCGAACGCTGCCTGCGCCAGGCCCTGGCCGACGCCCGGCTCACCCCCGGCGACGTCGCCCACGTCAACGCCCACGGCAGCGGCACCGTGCTCAACGACGTGACCGAGGCGCGGGTGATCGCCCGCGTGTTCGGGCCGGGGCAGGTGCCGGTCACCTCCACCAAGAGCATCGTCGGTCACGCCATCGGCGCCGCCGGGGCCATCGAGGCCGTGGTCTCCGTGCTGACCCTGCACGAACGCCTCATCCACCCGACGATCAACCTCGACGTGCTGGATCCCGAGTGCGAGGTCGACGTCGTCCGGTCGCCGCGTCCGCTCGGGGCGGGGGCCGTGGTGTCCACGTCGTTCGCGTTCGGCGGCCACAACGCCGGCCTCGTCTTCACCCCGTCCTGACCGGGGTGCGGCGGGCGTTCTCGGTGCGGCTCATCACCCCGTGCACGACCAGCGCCACCGCGAGGCCCGCGACCAGGTCCGACACGTAGTGGTACGAGTTGTGCACCACCGCCACCGTCAGCCCCACGGCCGCGAGCCACAGCAGCGCCCTCGCCAGTCCGCGGAGGTGGCGGCGCAGGGTGAGCACCGTGATCCAGGCGCCGGCCACGTGGGGTGAGGGGAAGCAGGCGCCGGGCGGGTCGAGGGCGGCCATGATGGCGTTCTGCAGCGGGGTGATCAGGTAGCCGGAGGGGCGGTGGGCGGCGTACAGCTCCGGCGGCCCCGGCGCCGGTCCTTCGAGCGGGAGCCCCATGAAACCGACGTAGCAGATGATCAGCGTGGCGAGCAGCGCGAACAGGTAGCCCTCCGCGAGCTCTGTACGGCCTCGAAAGTAGAGCACCGGCGCGATCAGAAAACACCCATAAAAGGAGAAATAGCACAACGTCACCAGCTCGGTGGTCGGCGGCATGGCCCACCCGACGACGACGGCGTTGAGGTCAACCCCGAACAGCCCCCGCTCCCAGGCGCGTACGGCATCGTCGAGGAATCGGCCATGCACGGCGAGCGCCGCCTCAGCGGCGACGGAGTAGACGACCGGCATCACGAGCAACGGCGCCATGAACCGCAGGCCCGCCACCCGCCGATCACCCGGCCGCCACTGCTCGCCCCGCGCCGCCAGCACCAGGAACGCACCACCAAGCAAGCACCCGCCAAGCAGCCCTGGCGCACCGGGCAGCCGCTCGTGGGCCAGGACGACAACGGTCGCCATCAACGCGAAGTAGCCCAGCAACAGCCCTTCGACCGGCCGAATCTCCACAATCCTCCTCCGAACGAGCACCACATGGGCAGCGCATCCCCAAGCCCGCCACCGACCCCCGCCCTTCGTCGCCCGGCACCGGGCTGCACTCCCTGGCGGAGTGCCGACGCCCTGCCACGCGTGGGGCGTCGGACCGAGGCCGCCCGGTGCGGCGGCTGCTGCGGCGACTGCCGGGTGGTGGGTCACGGTGTGGGCGGGTTCGTCCGCTGGGCGGCGCGTCACCCGGTGGGGACGGCTTGCGTGGGCTTCTCGGCTGGGTGCGGCGCCGGCGGCGTGTGGTGGTGTTCGTGGGCGGGCCACCAGATGCGGGGGCCCAGGTGGTGGGCCAGGGCTGGGACCAGGAACGAGCGGACCAGCACGGTGTCGATGACCACCCCTACCGCCACCAGCAGGCCGAGCTGGACCACCGGCACCAGGGGCAGCACGGTGAGGACGAAGAAGGCGGCTGCCAGCACCACGCCGGCCGCCGTGATCACGCCGCCGGTCGCGCGCAGGGCGTGCAGGGTCGCCCCGCGGGTGCCGAGGTGCGCGGTCTCCTCGCGTACGCGGGCCATCAGGAAGATGTTGTAGTCGACGCCGAACGCCACCAGGAACACGAACGCGTACAGGGCGAACGACACGTCCATCACCGGATAGTCCAGCACCTGCGTGAACAGCGCCGAGCACAGCCCCAGCGTGGCCGCGAACGACAGCACCACCGTGCCCATCAGCAGCAGCGGCGCCACCAGCGAGCGCAGCAGGACGATCAGGATCAGGCCGACGACCACAAGGATCAGCGGCACCACGAGGCGGGCGTCGGCGAGGGCGGCGTTCTTGGCGTCGAGCAGCTCGCCGGTGAAGCCGCCGACGAGGGCCGCGTCGCCGGCCGCCGCGCGTACGGTCGCTCGGAGGCTCTCCACCAGGCGCTCGGCGTGCGGCGTGTTGGGCTCGGCGGCCAGCACCACGTCGTACACGCGCCAGGGGGCGACCGGCCCGCGCCGCACCGAGACGACCCCCTCGGCCCCGCGTACGGCTCGCGCCACGGCGGCGGTCGAGCCTTGTCTGGCCAGCACCACGACGGGTGCGCTGGCCGGATAGTGGCGCCGTAGCGCGTCGTAACCCTCCACCGACGCGGCGCGGGTGGTGAACATGGCAGACGGCGGGATGCCGGACGCGTCCAGCGTGGTCAGCCCCAAGCACATCAGGGCGAGCAGCGCCAGCGACCCCGCCCACGCCACCGGCGCCCGCCGCCCCACGAACCCCGCCACCCGCCCCCACGCCCGATCAGGCCGCCCGCCCGGACCAGGCACCGGGCCGTGCTGCGACAGTCCGGCCCGAGGGTTGGCGGGCAGGTCGTGTCGTGACCGGTCGGCCCCCTGGATGGGAGGCGCGTCGTCCCGCGACAGGCTTGTCCACTGGGTGGAGGTGACGTCGTGATGGGGTGGGCCGTTCGGTGGGGTGAGGGCGGGCTGGTGGTGGGGGATGGCGGGCCAGAACGCGCGGCGGCCGCCAAGGAGCATGAGGGCGGGCAGGAGAGTCACCATGACGGCCATCGTGATGAGGACGCCGACGGCGCCTGCGGCGCCGATCGAGCGGAGGGCGTTGGTGTCGGCGGCGGCCAGGCAGCCGACGCCGCCTGCCACCGTCAGGGCCGAGGCGATGACCGTGCGGATGCCGCTGGAGAGGGCCTGTTTGAGGGCTGCTGTCGTGTCGGGGGTTACGCGGAGGCGTTCGCGGAAGCGGGCCACCAGCAGCAGCGCGTAATCCGTGGCGACGCCGAAGACCAGTACGGTGAAGACCTCCGGCGTGGCGGCGCGCAAGGTGATCCAGCCTGAGCGGGCGAGGGCGTAGATCGCGGCGGCTGAGCACAGGTAGGCCGCCGCCACGGCGAGCATCGGGATCAGCCAGAGCACTGGGCTGCGGTAGACGGCCAGCAGGACCAGGAGCACCACGGCCACGCTCAATGCCAGCAGCGTGCCGTCGACGCGCAGGAACGAGTCGGCGTAGTCGGCGGCGACCCCGCCCGCGCCGGTCACGTGGCTGATCAGGCCCGGTGGGTTGGCGGCGGCCGCGATGTCGCGCACCTGCTCGACGAGCGGGGCGATCACCACGCCGGGCCGGCCGGACAGCAGCACCGTCACCTGGAGGGCGCGCCGGTCGGCGCTGGGCAGCGGCATCGAGGAGGTGCCGGCCACGTCGGGCAGGCGGGCGAACCTCCGCAGGTCACGGCGTACGGCCGCGAGGTCGTCCGGCCGCAGCGGGCCCGTGCGTTCGTAGATCACGAGGGTGGGCACCGACCGCCCGGACTCCTCGGCCACCAGGTCGAGCACCCGCGCCGACTCGACGCCCCTGGCGAGCAGGGAGGTGCCGCTGGTGACGCGGACGTCCTCGAGCGGGCCGCTCGTGAGCACGGCCACCACCGTGAGAACGACCCACCCGAGAACCACGCCTGCGGCGATTGTCCGCGCGCGTATTGTGCGAAAAAGAACCGGCAATTCCCGCCCACCCCCGGCCTTACAAAGGTGCCGGCCGACACGTAGACCCTAGGTTCCCGATCCCGCTGAAACAAATTGACGCAGCGGTCTTTTATTTACGTCGGGTGGTATCAAAAGCCGACATTGAGATATTCGGGCGTGGTGGCTATTTGTGGAAATTGCGGCGTGTGCGGCTTTTGTTCTTGGCCGGGTTCGCCTCTCCGCGAACGGTCCCGGCGCGTCAGGGGCGGACGCGGAGGTCGGCGAAGAGGGCCCGGTGGTCAGAGCCGGGAACGTCGAAGATCTGGGTGGAGACCGCCCCGGCGCGCGCGTCCGTCAGCACGTGGTCGATGGTGACCAAGGGCGGCAGCGAGCGTCCGTGCGGCCAGGTGGGGACGAGACCGTTGCCGGTGGAGGCGGCGGCGTCGGTGTAGCCGGTGCCGAGGAGGTCGCGGAAGACGGCGTGGTCGAGGGTCGCGTTGAAGTCGCCGGCCAGGATCCTGGGCGGCCCCGACGTGGGGGCGGGCGGCAGGGAGGCGACGCCCGCGTGCCATTCTGGCACCGTGCGGGGCACGGGAGCCACCGGATGCACGACGACCACCTCGACCGGCGAGCCGCCGGGCAGAGACACCTCCGCGACCGGCATGTGATGCCCGACCGGCCGGAACAGCCCCTTCCGCGCGCGCAGGGGATGCCGGGAGTAGATGCCGCTGCCTTCGGGGCCGCGTACGTCGGGCACGCTGATGTCGTGCGGCAGCAGGTCGTCGAGCCCGGCCGCGGTCAGCCGGACCTTGGCCGACCAGGTGAGCTCCTGGATGCTGAGGACGTCCACGTCGAGGCGGCGTACGAGATCGACGACGACCGCCGCGTCGCCGCGCCCGCCGTTGAGGTTGGCGGTGAGCACCCGCAGCGTACGGCCCCCGGCCGGCGCCGCACCGTCACCGAACGCGCGCGGCACCACGCACCAGGCCAGGCAGACGCACGCCACCAGCATGATCGCCGCCGCGGCCCGGCTCCTGAGCAGGACCGCGACGCCCAGCACGACCAGCGCCAGCGCCGCGAAGTAAGGGGTGAAGGCGGCCATCGGCACCAGGAAGACGCCCGTCTCCAGCCCGCCGAGCCGCACCGCCGTGCCGGCCGCGAACAGCACCGCCAGGGCGACCGTCAGCCGCCTGCGCCACACCCGCCTGGGCCGCACCTCGGGCGCCGCCGTCTCCACGTCCTCTTGCACCAGCACGAGCGCTCAGGCTAGAGGACCATCCTTAACGTCAGATGAGGATCAACCCGCCGTACGGGCCGCGCGCCGCCGGCGTCCGGCGTCGCGGTCGGCGCAGCGCGGTGAGCAGCGGCGGTGCCGGCCGCCGGCGTCAACGGTCGGTGCGGTGCGGCGCGCGGCAACGGTGCCGGTCGTCGGTGTGGTCGGTCGTCAGACGAGGCCCACCATGAAGCCCTCGTCCTTGATGCCCCAATAGGCGGCCGGTCGGTACTGGCGCATGGCCTGCTCGATGACCGGGATGTACTTGGGGTTCGAGCCGAGCGGCAGCCGGTAGCCGTTCTTGACGGTGTGGAACTCCCACAGGTGCTCCATCTCCGGGTGCCGCTGCCGGAAGCCGGGGTCGGCGGGGAACAGGTCGAGCCTGACCATCGTCTTGCGGAAGACGTAGTCGGCGAGCTTGACGCGGCGCTGCTGCGTACGCGAGATGCCCACGCCGGCCAGCTCCTGCCACGCCGCCGCCCACGGTTGCCCCTGCGGGTCGTCCCAGCGCACGCCGTGGGCGTCGAAGACCAGCCGGCGCGGGCGCGACAGCTTCTTCCAGGTGAGGACCGGGAGCAGGCCGATGAGCAGGAAGATCGTCCCCACGATGCCGACGGCCACGGCGGTGCCCGAGCCGCCCGTGGTCTGCCCGGTCAGCGCCGAGACCACGGCGAGGAGCCCGATCCCGCCCGCGACCGACGCGCCGATCACCGACTTGGTCTTGGTGTCGCGGGCCACGTCGATGATCACGGGAGGCGGCGGGGCGGGTGGTCCTGGCGGGGGATGGGGCGGGTGGTGGGGGCCGTACGTCATGACATGTCACGTTAACGCGGGTGAGCAGGGGATATGTCACGCTTCAGGGTTTTGCGAAGCGTGCCGGACCGCCGTACGACATCACCAGGACGGGGGAGGTGAAGAGGCGGATCCTCCGCGGGAGTCGCCCTGCTCCCGGGCAACGACGTGCAGGTCACGGTGGACGCGCACGGCGAGTACACCGAGCGCAGCCCCGTCCCCCACGCGCGCGTGGGGCGCGTTCTGCATCTACCACGCGGTCGAGGAGCCCGGGAAACCCCGCATGGTGACCTGGGCGAACTCCAGGTCGACTGCCTGACCACCGGCGGCCCCGTTGCGACCGTCGCCCGGGATCTCAAGGACAAGCGGTGACGTGTTGTGTGACAGAACGTCTGCGGAGCCGAAAGTCGTTGGTCGGTAGTATCTCGGTATGAGTGACGAACCCGAGCCGGACCACAACCTCGGCTGGACGCTCGGCGTGCTGCTGCGCGCCTACCAGGGCACGGTCGTCACGGTGATCGGCGACCTGCCCCATGGGCCGCGCGGTTACCAGACGCTCGCCGCCGTGGTGGGCGGCCGGCATCCGACCCAGCTCTCCCTGGCCTCCTTCCTCGGCATCGACCGTACGGTGCTGACGTACCTCGTGGACGATCTGGTCGAGGCGGGGCTGGTGGAGCGCAGGCTCAATCCGTCCGACCGGCGCCAGCGCCGCATCGTGGCCACCGGCAAAGGCGTGAGCGTCTACGAGGACCTCGAACGCCGGGTGGGCGACGCCGAGGACCACCTCCTCGGCGCGCTGTCGGCGGACGAGCGCGAGGCGTTCAGGAGCATGTTGCGGCGGGTGGCGTGTGACGTGAGCGACATCGAGCCGGCCAAGGATCCGTGCGAGGTGGCCGAGGAGATGCTGGCCGACTGACGCGGGAATGTGCCCGACTGATCCGTGGTTGTGCAACTCGTCTGGCGCGTAGATAGTCTTCGCGACAACATATCTTGAGGAGGGCACGATGCCTGACTACGGCCACGAGCTCACGTTCGGCACCTTCATCACCCCCGCGAACTCCGCACCGAAGGAGGTCGTCGGCCTGGCACAGGAGTCCGAGGCCGCGGGGCTCGACCTGGTCACCTTCCAGGACCACCCCTACCAGTCGGGCTTCCTCGACACCTGGACGCTGCTGTCCTACGTCGCCGCCAAGACCGAACGCGTCCATCTGTCCGGCAACGTCATCAACCTGCCGCTGCGCCCGCCCGCCGTGCTCGCGCGGGCGGCGGCCAGCCTCGACCTGCTCAGCGATGGACGGTTCGAGCTGGGGCTGGGAGCCGGTGGGTTCTGGGACGCGATCGAGGCCATGGGCGGGCGCCGGCTCAGCCCCGGCCAGGCCGTGGACGCGCTCGGCGAGGCGATCGACGTCATCCGCGGGCTGTGGGACGCAGGCAACCGGTCGCTGTTCCGGGTGGACGGGACGTACTACCAGGTCGACGGCGCCAAGCGGGGGCCTGCTCCGGCGCACGACATCGGCATCTGGCTGGGGGCGTACAAGCCGAAGATGCTCCGCCTCACCGGCGCCAAGGCCGACGGGTGGCTGCCCTCGCTGCCGTACATCAAGAGCCTGGACGAGGTCACCCGCTCCAACGCGATCATCGACGCCGCTGCTGAGGCCGCCGGGCGGGAGCCCGCGGCGGTGCGGCGGCTGCTCAACATCGGCGGCCGGTTCGGCCCCACCCGCAGTGACCGCCTCCTCGCCGGGCCGCCCGAGCAGTGGGCCGAGCAGCTGGCCGCGCTCACCCTCGAGTACGGCTTCTCCGGCTACATCGTGATGGCCGACGACGCCGGCACGATCAGGACGTTCGGCGAAGAGGTCGCGCCCGCCACCCGCGCGCTCGTGGCGCAGGAGCGCGCCCGATGACCACCCGGTACGCCCATCCCCTCCGCCTCGGCCTCCTCCTCACCGGCACCGCCCCCGACACGGCGGCCGACCTGGCCCGGCTGGCCGAAGAGCTGGGCTACGACCTGATCACCTTCCAGAACGAGCCTGCGACCTCCGGCGATGGCGACGAGGCGGCGGGTCTGGACGCGTGGACGTTGATGAGCTGGGTGGCAGGTCGGACGGAGCACATCACGCTGGCTGCCATCGCGGCGCCCGCCGCCGTGCCCACCGTGACCGCGCGGGCCGCGGCGAGCCTCGACCTGCTCACGGGCGGGCGCGTCGAGCTGGGTCTGGCCGCCGGGGCCGACACCGCTGAGGCGGCCGACATCGTCCGTGGCATGTGGTCGGCCGCCGAGCGCTCGCCCTTCCGTCACGACGGCGAGCATCACCAGGTGCCGGGCGCGGAACGCGGCCCCGCCCCCGCCCACGACATCCCGCTCTGGATCGCCGGCGACCCCGGCCTCGAAGTGCTCCGCCTCGCCGCCCACAAGGCCGACGCCTGGCTTTTCACCGCGTCCGGCCAGGACGCCGACGCGGCGCCCTCGGCAGGAGGTGCGGGTGGCCTGCCGGTCACCGCGGCCACTGCGGCGAACGCCGTCATCGACCAGGCGGCCGAGGCGGCGGGGCGCGATCCACGCGAGATCCGCCGGATGGTCCAGGTCACCGGCGAGGCGACGGCGGCCGCACTGCTGCCCCTCATCGAGGACGCCGGGATCGGCACCATCCTGCTGGCCACCGACGACCCCGACGCGATCAGACGGTTCGCCGAGGAGGCCGCCCCGGCCCTGCGAGCGGCGGCGCAGGAGACGGCGACGCAGGTCAAGAGCCTGTTCGTGCGCCGGCAGCGTCACCCCGGCATCGACTACGACGCCGTCCCCGCGAGCCTGGCCGCCTCGGCCGTGGAGCCGGGCGACCCCGGCTACGCCCGCGTGCGCTCGACGTACCTCAGAGGCGGATCCCCCGGCCTGGTCCTGCGCCCAGGCACGGCGGACGAGGTGAGCGAGGCCGTGCGGTACGCCCGTACGCAGCCGGTGAAGCTGTCGATCCGCAGCGGCGGCCACGGCATCAGCGGCCGCTCGACCAACCACGGCGGCATCGTCATCGACCTGTCCCGCCTGCACGCCATCGACGTCCTCGACAAGGACACCCGGCGGGTCCGCATCGAGCCGGGCGCGCGCTGGAGCGACGTGGCCGCCGCGCTCGCCCCGCACGGCTGGGCGCTCAGCTCGGGCGACTACGGCGGCGTCGGGGTGGGCGGGCTGGCGACGTCCGGCGGTATCGGGTGGTTCGTCCGCGAGCACGGCCTGACCATCGACCACCTCAAAGCCGTGGAGATGGTGCTGGCCGACGGCACGCGCGTGCGGGCCGGCGAGGACGAGAACGCCGAGCTGTTCTGGGGCGTGCGCGGCGCGGGCGCGAACTTCGGCATCGTCACGGCGTTCGAGTTCGAGGTGGACGAGGTGGGCGACGTCGGGTTCGCGCAGTTCGTCGTGGACGCCACCGACGCGGCGGGCCTGCTGGAACGCTGGGGCGCCGCCATGGAGGCCGCGCCGCGCGACGTGACCAGCTCCCTCATCATCGGCCGCGCCCGGCCGGGACAGCCGCTCATGGGCCAGATCATGGCCGTCGTCGACTCGGACGACGCCGAGACGATCGCCGCCAGGCTGCAGCCCATCGCCGCCGCGGCCCCGCTGCTCGACTACTCGATCCAGGTGCTGCCGTACGACGCGGTCATGCACGTGCCGCCCGCCGCGCACGAGGGTCAGGGCGAGCCGGTGACCAGGTCGGGCCTGGCCGACCACCTCACGCCTGAGCTGGCCGCGGCGGCGCAGCGGCTGGTGGCGAGCGGCCAGACGTACTTCTTCCAGGTCAGGGGCATCGGCGGCGCCTCGCGCGACGTGCCGTGGGACGCCACCGCGTACGCGGGCCGCTCGGCCAACTTCCAGCTCGTCGCGTTCGGCCACAGCCGCCGCGGCCTGGACACCGCCTGGGACGCCATGCTCGGCCACTTCTCCGGCCTCTACATCAACTTCGAGACCGACCAGCGCCCCGAACGCCTGCTCCAGGCATACCCGGAGCCCACCCTGCGGCGGCTGCGGGAGCTGAAGCGCCGCTACGACCCGGGCAACCTCTTCCGCGACAACTTCGCCGTCGAGCCATGAGCGGGGCTCACGCGAGGTCCCACAGCAGCCGGTAGTAGGCGACGCGTACGGGGTCGGGCTCGATCCCGTATCCCTCGTACAGGCCGGCGTCGTGGCCAGGGCCGAAGTCGTGGTCGAGGCTCCACGCGGCCACGGCGAGGTCGGCCCACCGGTCGGCCACGCCGAGCGAGCCGAGATCGACGTGCGCGGCGAACGTGCCGTCGTCGTGCAGCAGCGTGTTCGGCACGCACGCGTCGCCGTGGCAGACGACCAGCCGGTCGATTGGCGGCGGCCGCTCGATGATCGCGCGGGCCTCGTCGAGGCCGAGGTGGCGGTGCTCGGGCGACCAGTCGTCCGGCCCCTCCCCGTCGGCGAACCGCTCCCGGGCGCGCCGCAGCCGCCGTTCGACACTCCAGTCGTACGGGCACGCGCTCGCGGGCAGGGTGTCGTGCAGCAGCCGCAGCCCGCGCCCGATCGCCCGCGCCACCACCTCGGGCTCGGCCCGCCACCGCTCGGCCACGGCCGAGACACCGGGCACGGCGGCCGTCACCAGCCACTCCTCGCCAGGGCTCGTGCCGTGCTCCAGCACCGGCGGCACGGCGACCCAGCGGGACGCCCACGTCAGCCGCTCGGCCTCGGCCGTCAGGTCGATCTCCGGCGTGCCCGCGGCGACCCACTTGGCGTAGCGCACGCGGGCGCCGTCGAGCCGGTACGTCAGCCCGCCCAGCTCGTTGCGCCACACCAGCGTGACGGTGTCGTCGCCGGCCAGCGCGGCGATCACGGCGGGGGCCTCGGTGCTCACAAGCACGTGATCATGGCAGCGGCGAGCCGGTCGACGCCACCGGTTTTCGCGATTCGTGCACACCGTGCATACATGCGCGTCGTGTAAGTTTTGCGCTGAAGGACGTGCCGAACGCTGACGGGCCAGCCCGAGCCCGGGAACAGGATGCGCCGATGAGCAACGACAGCCTGACCGAGGAGACCCCCGCCGCCAACCCCACGGCGATGCGCAGGATCCTGCCCGCCGGGATGGTGGAGCGCGGCGGGTGCCCGTTCGACCCGCCGCCGGGGCTGGTCGAGCGGCGCGGCAAGGGCGCCGTCCAGCCGCTGCCGCTGCTCAACGGGGCCGAGGCGTGGCTGGTCACCGGCTTCGACGAGGCCCGTACGGTGCTCGCAGACCCGCGCTTCAGCGCCGACAGGATGCGGCACCGCGAGGCCACGTCCCTGCAGCCGCACGAGGTGGAGGCGCTCAAGACCGGCACCCTGCCGCAGGGCCCGGCCATCGAGACCCGAGAGGACGGCTTCTTCGTCTTCATGGACCCGCCCGAGCACACCAGGATCCGGCGGCTGCTGACCGGCCAGTTCACCGTGCGGCGCATGAAGGCCCTGGAGTCGCGCGTCACGGAGATCGCCGTCGAGCACATCGAGGCCATGAAGGCGGCCGGCGACCAGGCCGACCTGGTGCCGGCGTTCGCGCTGCCGCTGCCCTCGCTGGTCATCTGCGAGCTGCTCGGCGTCGACTACGCCGACCGCGCCGAGTTCCAGGAACGCACGGCCATCTCGCTCGACTCCACCACCCCGCCGGAGGAGCGGGCCAGGGCCGGGGCCGAGCTGTACGCGTTCATGCAGGGACTGGTCGCGGCCAAGCGCGCCGAGCCGGGCGACGACCTGCTCTCGGGGCTTATCCACGAGGCCGAGCCGCCGCTGACCGACGGCCAGCTCGTGGACATCGCGCTCGTCCTGCTCGGCGCCGGTCACGAGACGACCGCGAACATGCTGGGGCTCGGCACGTTCGCGCTGCTGGAGAACCCCGGCCAGCTCGACGCGCTGCGCGCGGACCCGTCACTCATCGACAACGCGGTCGAGGAGCTGCTGCGCTACCTCAGCATCATCCAGCTCGGCGTCAGCCGCGTCACCACCGAGCCGGTGACCCTCGGCGGCGTGGACGTCCCCGCCGGCGCCACCGTCGTCGTCGCCACGCCCGAGGTCAACCGCGACCCGCAGCACTGGCCCGACCCCGACCGCCTCGATGTACGCCGCCCGCGCACCTCGCACCTGGCCTTCGGGCACGGCGTCCACCAGTGCCTGGGACAGCAGCTCGCCCGGGTCGAGATGCAGATCGGGCTGCGCGAGCTGATCACCCGCCTGCCGGGCCTGCGCCTGGCGGTGCCCGCCGACCAGGTGCCGCTGCGCAACGAGATGCTCATCTTCGGCGTCCACTCCTTGCCGATCACCTGGTCCTGACCCACGCGCCGCCGGTTCGGCCAGACCGATTGCGGTGAGTTGACCGACACGGGCGGTTTCGGCTGGGACAGTCGCGGCGTGGAGAGTGTGCGACTTGTGGCGCGGTTGCGGCGGGGTGGGGTGTTGTGGCCCGGTTCCCGGGCGGCCGGGGTCGATGTGGGGCGGTTGGCGGTGCCCGGTCTTGTGGTGTTCGCGCCGCTGGCGTGGTTCGCGGGGCTGGCCGCTCTGCCCATGGTCGGGTCGGTGGCCGTGGTCAACGGTGAGCTGGTGCTGGCCGAGGATCCCGGGCCGTGGCAGCCGGGCTGGGCAGCGGGGGTCGCGGTCGTGGTGGCGGCGGCGTACGCCGTGGTGTCGGGCGCCACGACGCTCCTGGCCGCGGCGCGGCAGACCGGGCGCCAGGCCGAGCCGGCTGCGGCGCTCGGGATGGCGGTGCGGCGGTGGCCGGCGCTGCTCGCGATCACCGCGATCACCGTGCTCGGCGCGGCGGCGGTGGTGGGTGCGGGAGCGGGGGTGCAGGTGGCCGTCCGGTGGGAGTTCCTCTCCTGGCTCACGGCGGGCGGGCTGGCACTGGCCGCCTCGCCGGTCCTGCTGGCCGGGCCGGTGCTGGTGCTCGAACGGCGGGGGCCCGTCCAGGCGGTCGGGCGGGCGTACCGGCTGGCCGTCGAAGGCACGTGGCCGGACGCGATCGCGCTGCTCACCGGGGTGGTGCTCGTGCCCGCCCTCGCCGTACGGGCCGCGCTGTGGGCTCTGGACACCGTCCCCGCCCCGCTGGCGATCACCTTCGCCGCCGCCCTGGCCGTGACCGTGGTGCCGTTCCAGGCGAGCGTCCTCACCCGCGCCTACCTGCAACGGCTGGCGTGGCGGCACACCGCGCTCCAGGACTCCGCCGTCTTCCCGGAGACCGTCGCACTCAAGGACATCCCCTCGTGCCAGAACGGCCGGCCGCCGACGGACGCGGAGCCGGCGGGGACCTGGGTGTGGCGGCTGGTGGCCGCCGTCCTCCTGCCCGCCGTCCTGTACGCGATGACCGCCACCGCGAACCTGCTCGACCGCCCCGAGGTCTACCAGCGACCGGTCACGGGCGTCTCCGACCCGGCCGCCGCGCACCTGACCGGCGACGGCCGGCTGCTGCTGCTCCTGGACGACCTGGACAGCCCGCCGGTCCTGCTGGCCTGCACGGATCCCGCCTGCACGGACACCGCCACCGTCTACGCCGGCCCGGCGGGCGAGGACCTGTGGCGGGACGTGGCCGCGGCTCCCATGCCCGGCGGTCGCCTGCTGCTGGCCTCCTGGGCCACCACCGATGGCGGCACCGGGCGGCTCGACCTGCTGCTGTGCGACGCGAAGAGCTGCACCAGGCCGCCTGGCCCGCCGGGGCGGGTGTCGGCGGGGCCGCACGAGTTCGCGCTGGCGGTGGCCGCTCGGCCCGGCGGTGGCGGGCTGGTGCTGGCGCACGCGGGCGAATCCGGTGCCGGGAAGCCGGGGGAGCAGACGGTGGCGTTCACCTCCTGTGCGGATCTGGCCTGCTCCACGCCGGTCACGCGGCAGGCGGCGGTGCTGAAGGTGCCGGCGTACCTGGACAAGGAGGACGGTTTCGCGCTCGCCGTCGCCCCCGACGGACGGCCGGTCGCCGCCCAGCTCGACGCGACGACCGGCGCCGTGCACGTCGTCTCCTGCCAGGACGCCGCCTGCGAGCGGGCCACCGTGAGCACGCCCGTGAGCGGCTCGGCGGCGCTGGCGCGGGGGTTCGCCCTGGGGACGCCCCGGTCCGGGCTCGCGCTGGCGATGCGGCGGGACGGGCGGCCGGTGATCGCGTACCAGGCGGGCGCGGACGGCGCCGTCACACTGCTCGACTGCCGCACGGCCGACTGCGCGGACGGGCGGACGACGCGGCTGTCCGAGGCCGTCCATGGCCCGCCCGTGCTGGTGCTCGACCGGGCGGGCCGGGCCCTGGTCGCCTACCAGGACGTGGCCCGCGACAGAATCGCCCTCACCTCGTGCACCGCCACCCGCTGCGGCACGATCGCCGTCGCCAGGCTGAACGGCGCGGGCGGCCGCCTGGCGATGACCCTGGACACCGCCGGACGGCCGATCCTCGCCTGGACCGCCCGCCAGGGCCAGGAGGCCCGCCGCGTCATGATCGGCACCCTGCTCGACGCGTAGGCGTCGATGCCGCCGAGGGCCGCAGGAGTCAGACGCGCAGCAGCGGCGGCCAGGTCAGCGGCCCGACCTCGCCGTCGGCCTCGAGGCCCTCGGCCTGCTGGAACCCGCGGACCAGCCCCACCAGCTGGTCGTCGCAGAGCGTCGACTTCAGCCAGCCCTCCAGCCCGTCCGCGACCTGCGCGTACGCGGCCGGCGGGACGTGCCCGCGGGCGAACAGGCACCCCCTGACGGTCTTGACGTCGAAGTTGTCGTCGCCGAGCCGGACCAGTGGCAGTTGCTTCACGATGTCCTCCGTCCAGGACCCTCCGGGGCCGGGGCCTCCAGGGACGGGCTCGCCGCCGACGAGGGCCGCGACGGCCGCCCTGAAGTCGTCCATGTCGATCGAATGGGGGTCGGGCTTGGAGGTGTTGACCTCCCGGTGCGCCCTGACCCGCGAGGCGGGCAGCCCGAACTCGCGGCACAGCTCCGCGCACAACTTCCGGTACGCGTCCAGCTGTGCGGCCGGCCACGGCTGGGAGCCGTCGTTCTCGGCCTCGATGCCGATGGAGCTGGAGTTGTCGTGGAAGGCCGACGTGGAGGGCGCGTTGTGCCAGCACCGGCCGGCGGCGATCACGTAGATGTGACCGGACCGGCCGAGCCCGAAGTGGGACAGCGGCCCCTCGAGGTCGGGCCGCCCGTCACGGACGACCGCGAGCGAGGGATAGTCGCCGCCGCCCGCGGGCCCCGCGGTGTGGTGGCAGACGATGCCCCGCACTTCGGGCTGGGGGCCGTGGCCGCGGCCACGCCAGCCGGACACCTCGGTCACCGGGTGCCCGGTGCGCCGGGCGACGTCGGCGAGCTGGGTCAGGAAAGGCATCGAGGACCTCCGTGGTGCGTCTCGATGATGCTCACAACCTTCGGTGTGGAGGACAAGGTGACTGACCGCGTCATCGCGGTGCACGGCCGCCGCGGGGGATGGGCGGCCGGTGGCCTCGCCGGTGCGGCGGGCGCTTACAGATCACTAGCACGCGGTACCCGAGCGCGACCGGAAAATGCGCAGAAATCACAGCGGCGGAGGTCAGGGCCGTACGGCGCCGATCAGGCGGTTGCGCCAGTAGCCGTCGAGGGTGACGATCTTGACGACGTCGCCGGTCTGCGGGGCGTGGATCATCTTGCCGTCGCCGACGTACATGCCCATGTGCCCGAGACCCCTGCTGAACAGCAGGTCGCCGGGCTGCGCCGCCGTCACGGGGACTCGCCGCGCGGCGCCCCAGCTCCACTGCGTGTACGTGGTGCGCGGCAGCGTCACGCCTGCCGCCCGCCAGGCCGCCTGCACGAGCCCGGAGCAGTCCCACGAGCCGGGCCCGGTGCCGCCGTACCGGTAGGGCTTGCCGATCTGCGCGAACGCGAACTCCAGCGCCCGCCGCGCGTTCCCCGACGCCGGCCCGGTGTACGTCTTGCCGGTGCTCTGCGGATCGCCGGTCTTGAACGCCCCCAGCCGCCGCAGCAGCGCGGTCTGCTGGTCCACCAGCTTGTCGACCTGGGCCTGTTCGCGGCGTACCTCGTCGCGGGCCTCGTCGGCCTCGGCCAGCACGGCCTTGGCCCGGTCGCGCTTCTGACGCAGCCGCGCGGTGGCGGACTCGAAGGCGCGCAGCCGGGCGGCACGGTCGCGGGCGAGCTGCTCCAGCGCCGCCATGCCGCCGAGCACGGCCTCGGGGTCGCCGCTGCCGACGAAGCGCTGCCAGCTCAGCGGCGAGCCGAGCTGGTAGTCACGCGCGGCCAGGTCGGCCAGCTCCGCGCGCAGCTCCTCGGCGCGCGCGTCGTCCGCCGCCGCCTCCGCGTCGAGCGCGCGGTAACGGTCGCGGGCCGTCTTGTACGCCTCGGTCGCCCGGTTGTAGCGCTCGACGAGCTGGTCGGCCTTCTCGTTGAGCTTGACCAGCCTGGCCCTGGCCTGGGCCGGTGACGGGTCGGCCATGGCGGGGCCGGGTAAGGCCAGGGCCATCGTGCAGACCACCGCTGACACCGCCGCCGCCCGTACCCTCACGTGTGCGCCTCCTCCGTCGTCACGACGAGGTACGCAGGCGCGGCGCCGTCCGGTTCAGCGGCGAACCGGAATACGGTACAGGGGTATGGTGTTGCGGAGAGGCGAGGGGAGGGCGTGACATGGCCGGATACAGCGCCAACAAGCAGGACCACGCCATGCGGCTGCGCCGCGTCGAGGGGCAGATCCGCGGGCTGCAGCGCATGGTGGAGGACGACCAATACTGCATCGACATCCTCACCCAGGTGTCGGCGGCGACCAGCGCGCTGAAGGCGTTCTCGCTGTCGCTGCTGGAGGAGCACCTGGCCCACTGTGTCGCCGAGGCCGCGCAGAAGGGCGGCCCGGAGGCCGACGCCAAGGTCAAGGAGGCCTCGGACGCGATCGCCAGGCTCGTCCGCTCCTGACGCTCAGCCGGGGGCGGGCCCCGTGCTGCCGCGTACGAGCAGCCGGGGCTGGTAGCGCACGTCGAATCCGCCCGGCTCGCCGTTCATCAGCGCCCACAGCCGCTCCCACGCGTGCCGGCCCAGCTCGCTCTGCGGGATCTGCACCGTGGTCAGCGGCGGCGTGGTGTAGCGGGCGAACGGGATGTCGTCGAACCCGGTGACCGACACCTGCCCGGGAACGTCCACGTCCAGCTCGCGCAGCCCGGTCAGCACTCCTGAGGCCACCATGTCGTTGAACCCCACCACCGCGCTCGCCCCGCTGGCCACCACGGCCGGCGCCGCGGCGTGGCCGTCGTCGAACATCGACCCGCACTCCAGCACGGTCAGCTCGACGCCGGGGGCGGCGCGCAGCGCGGCCAGCCGCTCGGCGTTGCCGGCGCTGCCCGGCGGCCCGGCCAGATAGGCCAGGTGGCGGTGGCCGAGCCCGGTCAGGTGGGCGACGACCGCGCCGATGCCGGCCGCGTTGTCGATGGACAGCGAGGGCGCGCCCAGCCCGGGGACCTCCCGGTAGACCAGCACGAACGGCGCCAGCCGCGCGCTCAGCTCGCACAACCGCTCGGCGGGGACGCGCGGTGAGGCCAGCACGATCCCGTCGGAGTTGCGCCGCGCCTCCAGCGCCAGCACCACCTCCTCCTCCGGGTCCTCCTCCGTGCCCACGACCAGGAGCTGGCGGCCCGCCTTGCCCGCGGCCTGGCTGAGGCCGCGCAGCACGCTCTGGAACAGCGGGTTGGCCAGGTCGGGGACGACGAGCGCGACCGTGCCCGTGCGGCCGAGCGCGAGCCGGCGGGCGGCCGGGCTCGGCTCGTAGTCGAGCGCCTCGGCGGCGGCCCGCACCCGCGCGGCCAGCTCGGGATTGACGGTCGTGGAGCCGTTCATGACACGCGAGACCGTGGCCCGTGAGACTCCGGCCGCCTCGGCCACCCGCCCGATCGTGGCCACTCCGGCAGGCCGCGGCCCCCGCCGACCACCAGCACGCCCACCGGCACGTCCACCGGCACGTCCACCGGCACGTCCACCGGCACGTCCACCGGCACGCCCAGAAACCTGTGGCGGGGCGGAGGGCTCGGCCGCCTCCCGCTCCTGCTCACCCTCTCCGGTGCTCGCCCTCATCACTCTCCCCGCATGCTCGGGCTCCATCTTCGCACGCTCGCCGGACCCTGCCGTCCAGCTCAGATACCGGTTTCTCACCTCGCATTACAACCGTTTGCCAAACCCGCCGCAAGCCCTGCATCGTCGCTATTTACGCTGCTCAACGCTTCGCTAACGGAGCGTTGACACTCGATGTCGGCAGTGCTAGAAATCGGTTACCCACAAGCCGGACGGCGGCTTGTGCCCAGCTTGTCCCGGTCGCGAGCGCTTCGGCGCGACGGCGAAGGGAGCTAGATGAGCAAACGTTTGGATCCCCCCGACACCACCACCGTCCCCCCTCCTCCCGCACCCCCTGCGACCAGCGGAACGATCGGTCGCAGGCCAACCCACCGGCAGCGACCCGGCGGCCCCCGCCAGGACCGCATCGGCTATCTCTTCCTGACCCCGTGGTTCATCGGGATGGCGGTCTTCACCGTCGGCCCGATCCTCGCCTCGCTGTTCCTGTCCTTCACCAACTACACCCTGCTCAAGCCGCCGGAATGGCTCGGGCTCGACAACTACAGGGAGATGCTCGACGACCCGCGGCTCGGCAAGTCGCTGCTGGTCACGTCCATCTACGTGTTCGTGTCGGTGCCCATCCAGCTCGTGCTGGCGCTCGCGCTCGCGCTGCTGCTCAACCGGGGCGTACGCGGGCTGAGCTTCTACCGCTCGGTCTATTACCTGCCCTCGCTGCTGGCCGGCAGCGTCTCGATCGCCATCCTGTGGCGGCAGATCTTCGGCAAGGAGGGGCTGATCAACCAGCTCCTCGGCATGTTCGGCGTGGAGGGCGTGAGCTGGGTGGCCCACCCCGACTTCGCGCTCGGCACGCTCGTGCTGCTGAACGCGTGGACGTTCGGCGCGCCGATGGTCATCTTCCTGGCCGGGCTGCGCCAGATCCCCACGTCCTACTACGAGGCCGCGCAGGTGGACGGCGCCGGCACCGTCACCAGGTTCTTCCACATCACGCTGCCGATGCTGACCCCGATCATCTTCTTCAACCTCGTCCTGCAGCTGATCGGCGCCTTCCAGAGCTTCACCCAGGCGTTCGTGGTCAGCGGCGGGCGCGGCGGCCCGTCGGACGCCACCCTGCTCTACACCCTCTACCTGTACGAGCGCGGCTTCGGCTCCTTCGACATGGGCTACGCCTCGGCCATGGCGTGGGTGCTGCTGGTCATCATCGCCGTGCTGACCGGCGTCAACTTCCTCTTCGCCAGGCGGTGGGTGTTCTATGGCAACTGAGCTCAGGGCCCCGGGCGGGCGTTCGCGGCGGCTGTCGAAGCACGCGCTGCTCATCGTGTGCGGGCTGGTGATGCTCTATCCGCTGCTGTGGATGGTGTCCAGCTCGGTCAAGCCCACCGAGACCATCTTCCGTGACCCGTCGATCTGGCCCACCCAGCTCGACCTGGGCAACTACGTGGACGGCTGGTCGGCGCTGGAGCACCCGTTCCACTACTACCTGTGGAACTCCGCGGTGATCGCGATCCTGGCCGTCGTGGGCAACCTGGCGTCGTGCTCGCTGGCGGCGTACGCGTTCGCGCGGCTGGAGTTCCGCGGCAGGAAGATCTTCTTCGCCATGATGCTGGCGACGCTGATGCTGCCCATCCACGTGCTCATCGTCCCCCAGTACGTGCTGTTCTCCCAGCTCGACTGGATCAACACGAACCTGCCGCTGGTGGTGCCGAAGTTCCTGGCGCACGACGCGTTCTTCATCTTCCTGATGGTGCAGTTCATCCGCGGCCTGCCCAGGGAGCTGGACGAGGCGGCGCGCATCGACGGCTGCGGTCACATCAGGATCTATTGGCGCATCATCATGCCGCTGTCGGTGCCGGCGCTGGCCACCTCGGCGCTGTTCACCTTCATCTGGACCTGGAACGACTTCTTCAGCCAGCTCATCTTCCTCACCGACCCCGAGCTGTGGACCATGCCGGTGGCGCTGCGCTCGTTCATGGACGGGCAGGGCGAGACGGCCTGGGGCCAGCTGTTCGCGATGTCCATCGTGGGCCTGGCGCCGATCTTCGGGTTCTTCCTGGCCGGGCAGCGCTATCTCACGCAGGGCATCTCCACGACCGGCTTCCGCTGATTCCGTCGCGCCGTTGATTAAAACGTTTCAAGCATAAGGAGAAGGGCCATGTCGAGAAAATTCAAGGGCCTGGCGGCGCTCTGCCTGACCGGCGTCCTGCTCGCGGCCACCGCGTGCGGCGGCGGCTCCTCGGGCGGCGCCGATGACGGCTCCGACGACGGCACCGTCGAGCTGCGGTTCGGCTGGTGGGGCAACAACGACAGGGCGGCGGCCACCCAGAAGGTCATCGACGCCTTCCAGAAGGCGAACCCGGGCATCAAGGTCAAGGGCAGCTACACCGACTTCAACTCCTACTTCGACCGGCTCGCCACCGAGGTGGCGGGCGGGCGCGCGCCCGACGTCATCACCCTCGGCGGCGCCTACCCCCGCGAGTACGGCGACCGCGGCGCCCTGCTCGACCTCGCCAAGGTCGGGCTGAAGACCGACAAGATCGGCGCGGCGGCGCTGGACAACGGCAAGTTCGGCGGCGTCCAGTACGGCGTGCCCACCGGCGTCAACGCCGTCGCCGTCGTCGTCAACGAGGCGGTGTTCGACAAGGTCGGCGTGCCGCTGCCCGACGAGAACACCTGGACCTGGGACGACTTCAAGAAGACCGCCAAGGACCTCGCGGCCAAGCTGCCCAAGGGCACCTTCGCGCTGCCCGACCCGACCAAGACCGACATGCTCGACGCCTTCTCCCGCCAGCGCGGCGAGGCCCTCTACACCGCCGACGGCAAGGTCGGCATCAGCGCCGGCACGCTCGCCGAGTGGTGGAACATGACGCTGGAGCTGCAGCAGGCCGGCGCGACGCCGCCCGCCTCGCAGACCGCCGAGCTGATCACGCAGCCCGCGCCCGAGCAGTCGCTGATGGGCCGCGGCGAGGCCGCCATGCAGTTCGACTGGAGCAACCAGCTCGGCGCGCTCAGCAAGGCGGCCGGGCAGCCGCTGAAGCTGATGCGGCTGCCGGGTGAGATCCCCACGCCGGGCATGTGGCTGCAGGCGTCGCAGATCTACAGCATCAACGCCAGGACCGAGCATCCGCAGGAGGCCGCCACGTTCGTGGACTTCCTGGTCAACAGCCCGGAGGCCGGGAAGATCATCCTGGCCGACCGCGGCATCCCGGCCAACTCCGACGTGCGCGCCGCGATCCAGGACGCGCTCGGCGAGCCGGAGAAGGCCCAGGCCGCCTTCATCGACGAGCTCACCCCGAAGGCGGGCCCGCCGCTGGTCATCGGCCCGACCGGGTCCACCGACACGCCGAAGATCCTCGACCGGGTCAACGCCGAGGTGCTGTTCGGCCGCCAGCAGCCCGCCGAGGCCGCGACCGACTTCATCGAGCAGGTCGGGACGGCGATCAAGCAGTGATCGACCGCCGTGAGCTGGCCGGGCGGCACGCCGTCGAGGTGACCGGGATCGTCCCCGGGTCGCCGCTGAGCGTCGGCAACGGGGAGCTCTGCTTCACCGTGGACGTCACGGGGCTGCAGACCTTCCCGGCCGCCCACCCGGTCGAGGACCGCACCGGCACCGGGCCGGGCACGCTGCTCGCCACCCTGTCCTCCTGGGGGTGGCACAGCGTGCCCGGCTCGTACCGGCTGGAGGAGACGCTGCGCACGTACGAGACGCCGCGCGGGCCCGTCCCTTACGTGGACATGCGCGGCGAGCTCAGCGGCGCCGGAGAAGCGCCCGATTCGGCGGCCGAGTCGTGGCTGCGCGCCAACCCGCACCGGCTCGACCTGGGCAGGATCGGGCTGGCCGCGCTCGACGGGCCGCCGCTGACGCCCGCCGACCTCGGCGAGGTGCGGCAGTGGCTCGACCTGTGGACCGGCACGATCACCAGCCGCTACCGGCTGCGGGGCGAGCCCTTCACCGTCGTCACCGCCTGCCATCCGGGGCTCGACGCGGTCGCGGTGCGGCTGGAGTCGCCCGCCCTGGAGCGTACGGGGGTGCGCGTCGCGTTCCCGTACGGCTCGCAGGCGTGGGGCAACGCCGCCGACTGGACCCGCCCCGAGGCCCACAGCTCGCGGCTGCGCCGCCGCGACGGCGCGTTCACCATCGACCGCGTCCTCGACGACACTCACTACGAGGTGACCGTCACCGGCGCCGAAGGGGTGCGCGAGACCGGTTCGCATGACTTCCTGCTCACCTTCGCAGGCCCGGCCGCCGAGCTGGTCGTCACCTTCGGCGCCGCGAGCCCGCCCGGGTTCGGGCAGGTCATGGAGAGCTCGGCCGCGCACTGGGCCCGCTTCTGGAGCACCGGCGGCGCCATCGACCTGTCGGACGCGGACGACGAGCGCGCCCCCGAGCTGGAGCGGCGTGTCGTCCTGTCGCAGTACCTGACCGCGATCCACTGCGCGGGCTCCACCCCGCCCGCCGAGACCGGGCTGATCGCCAACAGCTGGCGGGGCCGCTTCCACCTGGAGATGCACTGGTGGCACGGCGCGCACTTCCCGCTGTGGGGCCGCCCCGAGCTGCTGGAACGCAGCCTCGGCTGGTACGACACCATCCTGCCGGCGGCCCGCGAGACCGCCCGCGCCCAGGGGCTGCCCGGCGCGCGCTGGCCCAAGCAGGTCGCCCCCGACGGGCGCGAGAGCCCCAGCCCGATCGGCCCGTTCCTGCTCTGGCAGCAGCCGCACCCGATCCACCTGGCCGAGCTGGTACGCCGCGCCACCGGCACCCGGCACGCCCTCGACCGCTACGCCCGTGTGGTGCTGGAGACGGCGGACTGCATGGCCGCGCTCGCCGCCGAAGGGCCGCGAGGGTACGCGCTGGGGCCGCCGCTGGTGCCGGCCCAGGAGTCGTACGCCGGCGTGCGGGCCGCCGCGGCGAACCCGACGTTCGAGCTGGCCTACTGGTCGTGGGCGCTGCGCGTGGCCCAGCGCTGGCGCCGCCTGCTCGGCCTGCCGCCCGACCCGCTGTGGTCGAAGGTCGCCGACGGCATGGCCAGGCCGCTCGTGCGCGGCGGGGTGTACGCGGCGATGGACGCGCCGCCGTACACGCTGCGCGACGACCACCCGTCCATGCTGTACGCCCTCGGCGTCGTCCCCCCGACCCCGCTCATCGATCCCGGCGTCATGCGGGCGACCCTGCGGGACGTGCTGGCCGGCTGGGACTGGCCGAGCACCTGGGGCTGGGACTTCCCGGCGATCGCCATGACCGCCACCCGGCTCGGCGAGCCGGAGTCGGCCGTCGAGGCGCTGCTGATGGAGACGGGGAAGAACACCTACCTGCCCAACGGCCACAACCGCCAGACCGACACCCTGCCCGTCTACCTGCCGGGCAACGGCGGCCTGCTCACCGCCGTCGCCCTGATGGCCAGGGGCTGGGACGCCGGCCCCGCGATGCCGGGCTTCCCGGCCTCCTGGCGGATCCGCCAGGAGGGCCTGCTGCCCCTGCCCTGAGCGTTGACCGGCCGCCGCCCCCGACCTAAACTCATCACATGATGAATTGATCGGAGGCAGCGATGCACAGAACGACGGCAGCAACAGTGAGCACGGCGTTCTTCGCCGTCGGCCCCGGCCTCGTCGCCGTGGCAGGTCCCTGGTGGGTCTCCCGCTGGCAGCTGCACGAGCCCTTCCCGGCCTGGGCGATGGTGCCGCTCAGGGCCGTGGGGGCGCTGCTCTTAGCGGCCGGGCTCGTCATCCTGGCCCAGGCGTTCGTCCGGTTCGTGATCGAGGGCCTCGGCACGCCGATCCCCGCCGCGCCGCCGGACCGCCTGGTCGTGGGCGGCCTGTACCGCTACGTGCGCAACCCCATGTACCTCGGGCTGTTCGCCGCCGTCATCGGCCAGGCCATGGTGTTCGGCAACGGCTGGCTGCTGGTGTACGCGGCCGTCATGGCGGTCCCGGCCGTGCTCTTCGTCCGGTTCTACGAGGAGCCCAAGCTTCGGCGCAGTTTCGGCGCCGACTACGAGCGCTACCGCGCGGCCGTGCCGGGATGGTGGCCGCGCGTGCGCCCGTACCGGCCCTGATCAACCGGCGGCGGCCAGCTCGCTCTCCATGCGCCGGCGCAGCGCGGCCTTCTCCGGTTCGGGCAGCCAGCACGCGTCCACCCCGGCCAGCGCCATCGCCTTCAGGCGCTCGTCCGGCACGCCGAGGTCGCCGGACAGGATCCGGTACTCCTGCGTCAGCGACGTCGGGAACATGCCGGGGTCGTCGGAGGCGGGGATGACGTTCAGCCCGGCCTCGATCATCGCCGCGATCGAGGCCCGCCGCCACGGCCGCCACGAGCGCCGCGACGTCGTCGAGATGACGGTGAACGGGATCTGCTCGTCCCTGACCCTGGCCACCACCTCGTCGTCCTCCAGGACGAAGTAGCCGTGGTCGATGCGGTCGCAGCCGAGCACGTCGAGGCAGGTGATCGTGTTGACGGCGACGGGCGCGTGCTCGGAGGAGTGCGCGGTACGCCGCAGCCCCGCCTCACCGGCCAGCCGGAACGCGGCCGCGAACCGCTCGGGCGGCCCCGCCGTCTCCAGGTTGTCCAGCCCGATCCCGGCCACGTAGTCGTGCGGGTGGTCCACCACCGTGCGCACCCAGGCCAGCGCCTCGTCACCGGTCTTGCTGCGATCGACCGCCGCGATGAGCCGGCCGGTCATGCCGAAGTCGCGCTCGGCCATCCTGATGCCCTCGGCGTACGCCTCCACCACGCTCGCGTAGCCGAGCTTCTCCTGCTGCTCGGTCAGCGCGTCGAAGGACAGCTCCAGGTGCCGGGTCGCGCTCGTGCGATGGGCCGCCTCGAACGCCTCGTACGTGATCCTGGTCAGGTCGTCGGCGTCCCGCAGCACCTGCAGCACCCACGACGACACCTGGAACAGCGAGTACGACACCTCCGGCTCGTCCGCGCCCCTGCCCTGCGGCACCGGCACGCGGGTGTTCAGATAGAGCGCGGGGTCCGGCGGCAGCGAGTTGACGTCGGCGTAGATGCGTTCCGGCGTGTCCGGCAGGTCGAGCTTCTCCCGCCTGGCCAGCTCGGCGAAGGTCGAGGCGCGCACCGTGCCGATGAGATGGCAGTGCAGATCGACCTTGGGCAGCGCTGCGAGGTTCACTTGCCGGCCACCTCGCGGGTGAAGCGCTTGACCCAGGCGTCGCGGGTGTCCACGAGCTGGGCCGGGTCGAGCGTCTTGTACCCGGCGGCCACCGGGTCCTTGGCCGCCTCGCCGGTCACCTTGGCGATGTCCGGCGGGATGTCGGCCTTCGGGTTCACCGGCAGGTCACCGACGATCTTCGCCGTGGCGCTCTGCGCCTCCGCCGACAGCAGGTAGTCGATGAACGTCTTCGCGCCGTCCTGGTTGCGCGCGCCCTTGGGGATCATCGCCCGGTTCGTGGCCATGTAGCGGCCCTTCGCGGGAGCCGTCCAGGCGATCGGCTCGCCCGAGGTGACGAGCTGGGTCGCGAACCCGCTCAGCGCGTCCGCCGCGACGATCTCGCCCTGCGACAGCAGGTTCGTGACCTCGGTGGTGGAGCTGTAGAACTGCAGCACGTTCGGCGCCCAGCCGGCCAGCGTGCGCAGCGAGGCGTCGATGTCGTACGGCCCCTTGCCGTACGCCTCACCCACGCCCGAGATCATGAGCTGCCCCGCGGTCACCGAGATGTCGGGCAGCGCCACCTTCTTCTGGTACGCCGCGTTCCCGAACAGCTGCCAGTCGGCGGCCTGCTCCTTGGTCAGCTTGTCGGTGTTGTAGATGACGCCGTTCAGCTGGTGGGTGTAGGCGGGGCCGTCATAGGCGCCCTCGGTCGCGAACGGCGCCAGCTCCTTCATCGCCGGCACGTCGACCTTCTCGAACAGGCCGTCCTTCTGGCCGAGCGCGGCGAAGTAGTCGGAGATCAGCACCACGTCCGCCTCCGGCTCGCCCTTGGCGAGTTTCAGCTTCGACAGCCGGTCGGCGTTGGAGCCGGTGTCCAGCTCGACCTTGATCCCGGTCTTCTTGGTGAACGGGTCGACGACCGCCTGCTCGAACTCCTTGACCCCGAAGGGGAAAGTGCTGACCACGAGGGTGTTCTGCGCGGCCTGCTCGTCGCCGGAGCTCGACCCCGAGCATCCGGCCGCGGCGAGCAGCGTCAGGGCAACGGCCAGGACGGCACGGCGCGTGGGCATGGGTGTTCCTTCTTTCAGCGGGGGAGGGGGACCAGCCGGTCGTCCGGCGTGATCACCGAGACGCTCGATCCTGGAGCGGGGGCGGCGCCGCCGCGCACGTCGGCCAGCAGCCTGACGGTCGCGCCCGACGGGTCCACCACGTCGAGCGAGACCAGCAGATCGACGCCGCGGAAGGCCACGTCGGCCACCGTCGCGTCGAGCCCCTCACCTTCGCCGGCGAGGCGCAGGTGCTCGGGCCTGATCGTCATGGGGGTGCCGTCGGCGGCGGTGAGGAAGTTCTCGTAGCCGAGGAACTCGGCCACGAAGCGGTCGGCGGGGCGCGGGAAGACCTGCTGCGGCGAGCCCTGCTGCACGATCCGGCCCTCGTTCATGATGACCATTTCGTCGGACATCTCCAGCGCCTCGTCCTGGTCGTGGGTGACGAGGATGACCGTCAGCTCGGTCTCGGCCTGGATGCGCCGGATCTCGGCCCGCATCTGGATGCGCAGGCGGGCGTCGAGGTTCGACAGCGGCTCGTCGAGCAGCAGCAGCTTGGGCCTGATCGCGATCGCCCTGGCCAGCGCCACCCGCTGCTGCTGACCGCCGGACAGCTTCTTCGGCTTGCGGCCGGCCAGGTGGGCGAGGCCGACCAGCTCCAGCGTCTGCATGACCCGCGCCCTGCGCTCGGCGGCCGGCACCTTGCGCAGCTTGAGCCCGTAGCCGACGTTGTCGGCCACCGTCATGTGCGGGAACAGCGCGTAGGACTGGAAGACCATGCCGAGGTCGCGCTTCTCCGGCGGCGTGCGCGTGCTGTCCACGCCGTCGATGCGGATCGTCCCCGACGTCGGCTCGGCGTAGCCGGCGACCATCCGCAGCGTGGTGGTCTTGCCGCAGCCGCTCGGCCCCAGCAGCGTCGTGAGCTTGCCGGCCGGCACGGCCAGGTCGATCGCGTCCACGGCGGTGAAGGCGCCGAACGACTTGGTGACGGCGATCAGCTCGGCGGCGGCGGTCATTGGTTGATCCCTCCGAAGATCTTGGCGAACCCGACCGTGCGCTCGGCGACCATCGCGATGACCACGGTGGCGGCCAGGATGAGGGTGGAGGCGGCGGCCACCATCGGGTCGTAGGACTGCTGCACGTAGTCGAGCATCGTCACCGGCAGCGTCCTGAAGTCGCGTCCCTGCAGCAGCAGCGACAGCGGCACGTTGTTGAACGAGGTGACCAGGCTGAGCAGCCCGGCGGAGAAGATCCCCGGGCGCAGCAGCGGCAGCGTCACGTTGAAGAACGCGCGCAGCGGCGAGGCGCCGAGCCCGCGGGCGGCCTCCTCCAGCGCGGGGTCGGCCAGCGCCAGCGACGCGCCGGTCACGCGCACCGCGTACGGCAGCATCAGCGCCGTGTGCCCCACCAGCAGCGTGCTGAAGTTGTCGAGGTCGAGGCCGATCATCAGCTGCTGGAACAGCGCGAGCCCCACCACCAGCTCGGGCACGATGAGCGGCGACAGGAACAACCCCTCGACCAGCCCCTTGCCCGGAAGGCCGCCCCGATGGATGGCGAGCGTCACGGGCACGCCGACCAGCAGCGCGAGCACGGTGGCCAGCAGCGCCAGCTCCAGGCTCGACAGTGCCGCCTCCATGAACGGCTCGTAGCCGAGCGCCTCGCCGAACCAGCGCAGCGAGAACCCTTCGGGCGGGAAGCGCAGCACGCTGCCGCTGGTGAAGGCCGTGGCCACCACGAAGATGATCGGCACGATCATGATGATGTAGCCGACGACCGCGAGCGCCGCCGTGATCGGCCGCTTCACGAGGTGGCCCCCTTCCGTCCCATCAGCGAGGACAGCCCGGAGACCAGGAAGACCAGCACCGTCATGATGAGCGCCGTCGCCGAGGCCGAGGCCCAGTCGACGGTGGTGCTCGCGTACGTGAACAGCTGCGTGGACAGCATCCGCTGGCTCGACCCGCCCAGCAGGTACGGCGTCGTGTAGGCGGTGACGGCCCCGGCGAAGACCAGGGTGGCGGCCACCACGATGCCCGGCATGGTCAGCGGGATGACGACGCTCCACAGCGTACGGATGCGGCTCGCGCCGAGCCCGCGCGAGGCGTCGTCCAGGCCGGGATCGACCTGGGCGACCGCCGAGTAGCACGAGATGATCGCCAGCGGCAGGAACAGCTGGGTCAGGCCCAGCACGATCGCGAGCTTGGTGTAGAGCAGTTGCGGCGCCACGTCCACGAGGCCGAGGGTGACGAGCAGCTGCCCGAGCGCCCCCTTGGAGCCGAGGATCACCAGCCAGCCGAACGTGCGCACCACGTTGCTCAGCATCAGCGGGAAGATCGCCACCGCCAGCAGCACGCCGCTCCACCGGGACGGCGAGCGGGCCAGCCAGTAGGCGATGGGGAACCCGAGGACGACGCAGATGACGGTGACGATCAGGGCCAGCCCGACGGTGCGCCCGATGACCTCGAGGTCGTAGGGGTCCTTGAGCATCTCGCCCAGGCGCGCGAAGATCTCACTGGTCGAGACGTCCGGCGGCGCGAAGAGCATCGCGGCCGAGGGGACGAGGAAACCCGCGAGGAGAAGGACGAGCCCTGGCGCCAGCAGAAGGGCCGATTTGCGTGAGATGTCGGCGTCCTTTCTCCGTGGCGTACGCTGTGGTCTGGAACCGGTTGTGGAACCGGTTGCATGAGCCTGACCATAGATTACGAGCGGCCTCGCGCACAAACCGCCGCGTTGATTCCGTGTTACCGCTCAAGGAGGATCAGTGCCGACACTGGCGGACGTCGCCGTACTGGCGGGGGTGTCCAAGGCGACGGCCTCCCGCGCTCTGGGCCGGCCCGACCTGGCCGCCCCCGAGACCGTGGCCCGCGTGCGCGCGGCGGCCGAGCAGCTCGGATTCGTCCCCAACCGCGCCGCCACCCAGCTCGCCAGAGGCAGGACCGGCGTGGTCGCCATCGTGGTGCCCACCCTGGACAACACGTTCTTCACGCCGATCATCGGCGGCGCCCAGGCGCGCGCCGCCGACTCCGGGATGCAGCTGACGATCGCGGTGCACTCGCTGGAGCACACCGCCCAGCTCGCCGCCGTCGAGCAGCTCGCCCACCAGGTGGACGGGTTCCTGTTCGCCGCGCCACGCGGGTCGGACGAGATCGTGCGGGCGGCGGCGTCGTACAAGCCGACCGTGCTCATCGACCGCGAGATCGACGGCATGCCCTCGACGGTCGCCGACACCGCCACCGCGTTCGGCGCGCTGGTCGGCTGGTTCACCGAGAAGGGCCACGAACGCATCGTCTACATCAGCGGCCCCGCCGGCTCCTGGCAGGACGGCCAGCGCCAGGCCGCCATCCGCGCCGCCGCCTCAGCCGGCGGCGTGACGCTCACCATGCTCGGCCCCTACCCCTCGACGTTCGCCTCGGGCGTGGCGACCGCCGAGGCCGTGGTGGCCGCCCGCGCCACCGCCGTGGTCCCGTACGCGACCTCGATCGGCCTCGGTCTGATGTTCGCGCTGATGCGGCGCGGCGTGACCGACGTCGTGGTCAGCTCGGAAGGCATGGTCGTGGAGAGCCTCGGCCTGCACGACGTGCCGTCGATCGACGTGGACGGCGAGAAACTGGGCGAGGTCGCCATGGACCAGCTCATGACCCTGCTCGGCGAACGCCGCACCCCCGCCGTACCCACCCGCCACCGCCTGACCGTCCCGATCAGCTGACGCCGCGACCGCGTGCCGGTGCGGCGACGTATCACTGACCGAGGCGGCGGTTCCCTGGCCGGGTGCTGATCAGCGGCGGTTGATGAGATCCAAGAGGGCTTTGTGGGTGTCCTGGTCGGCGGCGGCGATGAGGCCGCCGGTGCCTGTCTCGGGTGGGTTGCCGTCGAGGCCGGTCACCACGCAGCCGGCGGCGCGGCACAGCGCGATCCCGGCGGCGAAGTGCACGCTGTCGTGGACGTGGCCGTCGGTGACGTACGCGGCGCGCCGGCCGGCCGCCACCCAGGCCAGGGTCAGCGTGGTGGAGGTGACCCGCGGGCGGAACCGCTCCGTGAAGCCTGGGTCGGTGAGCAGGGTGGTCGCGCGGAAGGCGGGGGCGTTCGGGAACGGCGGATCGAGGTTCAGGTCCACGAGGGGCGGGTGCGCCGACGGCTTGAGGGGCTCCTCCGTGTCGTCTCGCGACACGGTCGCGGTGGCGCCGTCGGTGTGGAGGACCTCGTCGGTGAACGGGTCCGCCACGGCCGCTACCGCGATGTCCGTACCCGTGCGCAGGGCGACGTTCACCGCTACCAGCCTCGTGCCTGCGGCGTAGTTGAGGGTGCCGCACAGGGGGTCGACCAGCCACGTGCGGTCGGAGGTCGCTGGGCCGGTGTGGCCGCTCTCCTCGCCCGTTATGGCGTCGCCGGGTCTGGCGGTGCGGATGGCGTCGATTATTGCTCGCTCGGCCGCCACGTCGGCCTCCGTGGCGAAGTCGCCGGCGCCCTTGTCGAAGTGGGTGTGCGTGGCGCCGAACAGGTCGCGGGCGATCGCCGCGCCCGCCAGCGCCGCCGTGCGGGCCACATCGGCGTCCGTCATGACCGCGGTGCCGGAGTGCCGACGATGGTCCATGCGAGGTGCTCCAAACGCTCGCGGTCGTCGGGAGCGATGTCCACGACCAGCTTCTCGACGTGCTCGGTGATCTTGCGGTGGGCGGCGTACGCGATCTCCTCGCCCTGCTCGGTCAGCTCGATGCAGGCGGCGCGGCGGTCGCGCCGGTCGCGTACGCGGGCCACGACGCCGCGCCGCTCGGCCCGGTCGACGAGCCCGGTCATGCTCGACCTCTCCAGCCCTCGAACTCCTTGCTGACCTCGGCGCAGACCCGGCTGACCAGGTGTGCGAGGCGTACCAGCGCGGTGGCCAGCGCTGTGGCCAGCGCTGTGTCGTTCATGCTCCGCATCGTAGTGGACCGAAGAACACGCTTCGCGATACGAACAATCCGTGCTACGAACTGAGGCGGGGCGGTGAGAGGTGCCAGCCCGCGAGTGGGCCGAGACCCACATGGCGAAGATCGACCGCGACAACCGGCTCGCCGACGAGATCGGCCACACCTGAGCGTGCGATAGGTTGCCCGCCATGTCTGAGATCGGACCCGTCACCTGGCCGCCCGACCCCATCGAGACCGAACGCCTCGTGCTCCGCCCGTCCGAGGCCCGCGACCGCCCGGCGTTCATCGAGCTGCTGGCCTCGCCGGAGGCGCACGCCTACCTCGGCGGTCCACGGCCCCGGGACGAGCTGGAGCGTGATGTGCCGCCGGTGCCCGCGCGGTGGGCGGGCAGCTTCGTCGTCGAGCTCGACGGGGAGATGATCGGCAACGTGCTGCTCAAGCGGGCGACCGAGCACAGCCGCCCGGCCGCCGTCGGCAAGGCCGAGCTGGGCTACCTGTTGCTGCCCCGCGCCTGGGGCCGCGGGTACGGCACCGAGGCGTGCGCGGCGGCGCTCGCCTGGCTCGACCGCGCGTTGCCCGGCGAGCCGGTGATCCTCACCACCCAGACCGCCAACACCGCCTCCATGCGGCTCGCGGCCAAGCTCGGGTTCACCGAGGTCGAACGCTTCCACGCCTGGGACGCCGAACAGTGGCTCGGTCTGCGCGACCCTTCGACGATTGCTGAAACGAGCGGCGGGCCCGCCGGCGTGCACTAGCGTTCCGCCGCACGGGGACCGTTGCGTCGAGGGGGCACGTCATGGGGGAACGGCTGGAGATCCACCGGGAGACCGTGGAGGCGGGGGTGAAGCGCTGGTCGGAGGCCGCCGCCACGCTTCAGGCCCGGCTGGCGAACGCTCGCGCCAGGATCGAGAGTCTGCACGCCGCCCGGCCGTGGGGGCAGGACGCGACGGGCAGGGAGTTCGAGCGGGCGTACCTCGCCGATGACGGCCCCGGCACCCTGCTGCGGGCCGGCGCCGGCTGGGCGGACTTCGCCGTCTCCGCCGGGCCCGGCGTCCTGGAGAGCGTGAACACCTCCGCCTCCGCCGACGCCGGCCTCGCCACGCCCAGGACCTAGCGCACGCCGTACGGGGGACCAGCGTGGTCACGAACGTCAGCAGCCCGGTCACCGACCCGCTGCCCGGGCAGGACAATACGATCGGCAGCGCCGGCTACGCCACCGACGTCACGCCCGCCTGGGGGACCGGCCTGCCTGCCTGGTGCGACGCGCTCATCGCGCTGCTGTCGTCCGGGCAGCTGTGGCCGGAGACCAGCGAGTCGGGCGAGGCCGCGCTGGCCGTCGCGTACGAGGACTGGAGCCGGGCCGCCCTGGAGTTCGCGGTGGCGGGCGGCACGGCGCGCGACCTCATCCTCCAGGGGTGGGACGGTCCCGCCGCCGACGCGTTCCGGCAGCGGGCCGAGCAGATGCTCGCCGAAGGTCAGGGCATCTCCGCTCTGGCCGCGCTGGCCCACCAGTACGCGCTCCAGCACGACAGCCTGGCCCGCGACACCCAGTACGCCAAGCTGGTGATCAACGTCGGCTTCTGGATCACGGTCACGTCGATCGCCATCGCCGCCGCGGCGGCCGCTCTCAGCGCGGGCGCTCTGGCGCCCTTCATCGGCCCGTACGCCGCCCGCTTACGGTCCTTCCTTGACAAGGTGTTCGCCTGGCTGGAGCGGGCGGCCGGGGTCAGGTACGCGGGGGCGGCCGGTGCCAGGGCCGTGCCCAGGCTGGCGGCGCTCGGGGCGGGCCAGGGCGCGAAGGGCCTGCTGGCCAGGGCGGTCTCCAGCCACATGCTGCGGGAACTGCCCGAGGAGCTCGGCGAGGGCCTGTTGGGCGACTACCTCGCGCAGAGCGAGCAGCTTGCGCGCGGCACCCGTACGAGGTGGGACGGCCAGTCGACCGCCGCCACCCTCCTGGGCGACGGCATGGGCGCGATCCTCGCCTCGAAGATGACCCGCCCTGTGGGCGGCCTGGTCGACCGCCTCCCCGGCATCAGAACACTGAACGCCGCCGCCGGCGACGCCCCAGGCGCACTGAACGCCCTGATGCGCTTCCCCGGCCGCGCCACCCAGACGGCGCTCACGAACATGGCCGTCTCAGCACCCGCCGGCATGGTCTCGAACGGCATCGTGTACGGAAAGTGGGAAGCCCCGAGCCTGGAGTCCTTGCTGGGCAGCGCCGCAGCAGGCGTAGGCCGTACGAACACGATCAGCCCCTTCAGCGTGGACGTGATGAGCGCAGTGGCGAATCCCCGCCGCGCCTTGGACACGGCATCGGCAACGGCCCTGTCCAGCGACACCACCCGCGCCACACCCCCACCCCCGCCCTCCCCACCCACCCCGCCGCCCGACGGCTACACCTCGCAGTCGGCTCCCACCCCGTCCTCACCAGCGGAGACGAGCACCCCACCGAGAAGCACCCCTCACCGCACGTCGGAGGCCGCGCACCCACGCTCGCCGGTCCCCCCGCGCGCCCAGGAGCAGGCGCGGGTTGAGGAGAGAGGTGAGGCTCACGCCCGCACGCAGGGCTCTGGACCCGCCCAGGACTCCGGGCGCGCGCAGGGCTCCGGGTCCGCACAGGAGTCCGCGCGCACGCAGGAGCCCGCGCGAGCCCAGGACCCCGTGCGTGGCGAGGACCGTGGCAGGGCCGAGGGGTCTGGCCAGGCGCAACCGCGTGCCCAGGAGCACGGGCGAGTTGAGCAGCAGCCGTCGGCGCAGGAGCAGCCGCAGCGGGCCGCGGCCTCGCAGTCCTCCCGGGCGGCGGCCCTTCCCGGTGACGTCCGGCCGGTGGCCGCGTCGGATGACCTCGCCACGCCGGATCCGCGCTCTCCCGCCACGACCGCTGCGACGACCTCCCGCCCCGGCCCCGTCGCTTCCAGCAGCACCCCCGCACCGGGCGACACCGCGGTCGCCGGCCAGGCGGCCCCCGGTCCGGTCCCTGGCTCAGCCGTCGGCCCGACCACGGGCCAGGGGACCGGAAGCGGGGCGGCTGCCCGTCCCGGGGAGGGTCGGGAGCGGGGGCCAGCGGTGCCCGACGTTCGGAGGTTGTCCGAGCTGCTCAGTGGGAGGCCGGTTTCCGCGGCCGGTTCCGCTGAGGTGGTGCAGGAGTACCGCTACGTGAAGAGCGGGCCCGACTCCTGGAAGCTGACGGATGAGGACAATGAGCTGATTTTCCGGCGGGACATCGTGCCCGCTCTCATGGCGGGGGTGCGGCGGCCGGAGCATCCGCGGGTGGTGTTCGTCGGGGGGCAGCCCGAGTCGGGGATGACGACCGCGCGGCAGGCGGCCATGGAGGCGATGCGCTCCGACGGCGCGCTGGTCGCGGACTTCGACGGGTTGCTGCGCTACGCCCCCAAGTACGCCGAGCTGATGGCCCGGAACGACCGCATCGCCGCGGCCCAGGTGGGCGGGGACGCGTACGTGTGGATGAAGAAGGTCATCGCGCTGGCCGGCGAGCTGCGCGTGAACCTGATCCGCGAGGGCGCGATGAACAGCAGCCCCGGCGTGGAGGCTGAGGCGGCCGAGTTCAGGAGGCTCGGTTACCGTACTGAGGCGTACGTCATGGCCGTCCCCGCGGCGCTCAGCCGGCTGTCGGCGCTCGACCGCTACCAGCGGATGCGCGACACCGACGGGTACGGCCGGCTGGTCGCCCAGGAGATCCACGACACCGCGTTCGACGGCATCCCCGGCACGATGCGGGCCATCGACGACGCCCGCTACCTCGACGCCGTCACGATCTACCGCAGGGGCGGCGAGGCCGTCTACCGCAACGAGCTGGACGAGCTGCGCAGGTGGCGGCGCACGCCAAGAGCTCGCGAGGTGCTGGAGGAGGTGCGCGGCAGGCCGTTCACCGAGGAGGAGGCCCGCTGGTTCAGGGAGACGTACGAGCGCCTGAGCACCAGGCTCCCGGACGAGCTGAAGGACCAGCTGCCGGAGATCGCCGACCTGGGCGCGGAGCACGGCGTGGACGTCGACCCGCAGGGCAGGGCGGAACGGCTGCGCGAGCGGTACACGACCGAGGCCGACGGCGTCCTGCGCGACGAGCACGCGGCGGAACGCGAGCAGCTGGCCGCGCAGCACCGGCGCAGCCTGGCCGGGGCGGCCCCGCACGAGCGCGAGGGGCTGCGCGAGGAGCAGGCCGACGAGTGGGACGGCCTGGTCCGGCGGCAGGAGCTGGGCAGGGCCGGGCTGCGCGTGCTGGCGTACTGCACGGAATGGGACCCGCATCGAGGCGGCATCATCGCCGTCAACCGCAACCTGGCCGAAGGGCTGGCGCGGGCCGGGCACGAGGTGTACGTCCGGGTGGGCCACGAGGTGCCGCCGGGCGTCGGCGGCGAGCGGCTGCACGTGATCGGCCCGAGACGCCCCGAACCGGGCCGCAGCGAGATGGACCAGCTGAGCTTCGACGGCGAGGAGCTGCCGCCAGAGGTGGACGTGGTCATCGGGCACAGCCGCTACTCGGGCCCCGCCGCCATGCAGGCCCGCGACCGGCTCTACCCGGACGCGCCGCTGGTGCACGTCCTGCACATGGTGACGGGGGCGCTCGGCCGGATCGCGGACAGGCCGGCGCTGGGCCGCGACTTCGAGAACATCGAGCGGGCCGTCATCTCCGAGGCCGACATGCTGGTCGGCGTCGGCCCCGTGCTGTCCGGGGAGGCGCGGCGGCTGGCGGACAGCAATCCGGGCGACCGCGAGCCGCCCGTGCACGAGCTGATGCCGGGGGTGCCCTTCGAGGCGCCCAGGCAGCGGCCGTTCTTCGGCGAGCGGACGCGTACGGTGCTGCTCATCGGCCGGGCGGACGCGGCGCAGAAGGGCGGCCACGAGGCGGCGCTGATGATCCGCGAGCTGCAGAAGGACCTCGACGTGCGGCTGGTGATCAGGGGCGCGGCGCCGGAGACGGTGGAGGAGGTCAAGGAGCGCCTGTCGGACGTGGCCGGCCGCGAGGTCGAGGTCAGGCCGTTCACGCTGGACCGCGAGGAGATGCTGGCCGACATCCGCGCCGCCGACGTCGTGATCATGCCGTCGCGCGGCGAGGGGTTCGGCCTGGCGGCGCTGGAGGCGGCCGGGGCGGGCGCGCCCATCCTCATCCCGAGGTCGAGCGGCCTCGGCGGCATGCTCGGCGACCCGAGCCGTTTCCCCGCGGCGCTGACCAGGGCGAGCTTGGTCGAGCAGGGCTTCGAGGACGAGGTGCCGGTGCAGCGGTGGGCCGCGCACCTGAAGGAGATGCTGCGCGACCTGCCGCGCGCGCAGGAGCAGGCCCGCCAGCTCCAGCGGCTGCTGCGGGAGGCGAACGCCACCTGGGAGGGGGCGGCGGAGTCGCTGGTGGCCGCCGTACGCGAGCTGGATCGGTCGGCGCCGGCGATGCGGGCGCCCGTCCTCCCGCCGATGTCCGGCGACGGCTGGGTGAACTGCGCGCAGGGCCACGCCCACTGGGGCAGGTTCGGCGGCGCCGGCCTGCTGGTCCACCATCGGGGGCCGGACGGCGTCCACGTGCTCATGCAGCGGCGCGGTGAGGACACCCATCTCGGCGGCACCTGGGCGCTGCCCGGCGGGGCGCGCGACAGTGACGAGTCGCCGGCCGGGGCGGCCCTGCGCGAGACGGCCGAGGAGAGCGACCTGGCGCAGGACGCGGTCCAGGTCGAGCACGTGATCAGGGACGACCACGGCGGCTGGGCGTACGACACGGTGATCGCCGTCGCCGCCGAGCGCGTCCAGGTCCGCGGGCGTGGCGAGGAGACGCTTGAGCTGGCCTGGGTGCCGATCGAGGAGGTCGCGCGGCTGAACCTGCATCCCGGGTTCGCCGCGTCCTGGCCTCGCTTGCGTGCGGTGCTGGAGGGCGCGCCGCCCCCTGGGCCGGCCGAGGCGACGCCGTATCCGGAGGCGGGGCTGCTCGGGTTCGGGGCGGCGCCGGTCGTCCCGTTGCCCGCGCATCCCGTGACCGGCGCGGCCGTGGCGGCGCGGGAGCCGCTGCCGCACGGGGACGGGCTGCTCAACCGGGAGCTGGTGACGTTCGCGGACGGGACGCGGGTGACGTACGAGCGGTTCGAGCGGCCGGGCGACGCCGCCGTCAGGGTGCTGGACGCGCACGTCGGCCGGGCGGTGGGGGCGCGGGTGCCGCTGTCGTACGCGCTGGGCCTGCGCGACGTCTACACCGACCACATGCCGGGCGAGCCCGCTCCCGCGGACCTGCGCGAGCGGGCGGCCACCCGCGACGGGGTGTTCCTCGGGCTCTACCACGCGGTGACCGCCAAGCACGGGTTCGGTCACGGCGACCTCGTGCTCGGGCCGTCCGGCGGCCTCATCCCGACCGGCGACGGCACCGCGTCCCACCTGCAGATCCCCGACGCGGCGAACCCGTTCGTCCAGGCGTTCTTCCGCGAGACCGAGCCCCGGGCGTTCCGGTGGGCCGCCAACCCGCTCACCCCGTCCGACGTCTCGATCATCAGACGCGGCCTGGACGCCCTGCGCCCGCTCTTCGAGCGGCTCAACAGGCTCCCCCTGTACGAGGGCGTGATCCAGCGCTTCGAGCAGGCCGCCGAGCAGGCCCGCGGCACCGTCAACCTGCTGCCGAGCCCGGCCGGTCACCCGGTCACGCTCCCCGGGCAGGAGACCCAGGCTCACTACCCGGCCCCGCCGCCGCCCGACTCCGCCGAGGCCGCCCACCACCGCCGGGTGGCCGAGGAGCTGATGACCGCCGACGGCACGTTCACCGACACCAGCGAGGCCAAGACGTACGTCATCGACGCGCTGGCCGAACGGATGCGCTCGACGACCCCGCAGCTCGTCATGGCGGCGACCGGCCTGCACGTCGGCTCCGACATGATCAACCGGCTCGGCGACCCCGACCACGTGCTCGTGCCGTTCAACGAGCGCTACCCCTCCATGGGCGCCGAGGTCAGGCACGCGGACGAGCTCGATTCCCGGAACACGCCGGCCGCCGCGCTGCGGATGGACTCGCCGGAAGCCGAGCGGCTCGTGCGGCGGATCGCGGTGAGCGAGCTGCTGCATGCCTGGGCTCACCGCAACGCCAACAGCAACGTGCGCGTGCTGGCCATCCAGGAGGTCGTACAGGAGGAGTTCGGGCTGACCAGGGCGATGTCGTGGCCGATGGACGGCAGGACGCGCGCCGCCGTGGACATGGAGCTGCTCTACAACCGCCGTACGCTGCGCGACTTCGTCCGCACCCAGTACGACTTCACCCAGGAGGTGCTGGCCGCGCGCGGCATCGAGGAGGTCATCGCCTACCGGGGGATGGCCTGGTCGGAGGGCCGCCACTCGGTGTGGGACGCGCTGCGCCCCGGCGACATGATCGAGATGCGGCACCGCCCGCTGGCGAGCTGGTCGGCCGACCGCCAGGTGGTCATGGACTGGCTGGACACCCTCGACGGCCGCGGCGTGCTGCTGGTGGACAGGAAGCCGGCCCGCGACATCCTGTCGCTGCCGGTGACGGGCATGGGGTACTTCGTGCAGCGTGAGTTCGTCGCGCTGCCGGGGGACCGGCTGACCACGCTGGGCCACATCACGCCGGGCCGCCCCGCCCCGCCGCAGGACGACCCGCCGATCGTCACCCGCCAGGACGCCCCAGCGGGTAGCTGGCGGCCGACCCCCGTGACGGCGGGCGCGCTGGACCTCGCCGACCCGCTGGACCGGCGCATCGCCCGCGTGCTCGACGGCACCGATCCGGCCCCGCCGTGGTGGCCGCGCGACGACTCCGGCTACGCGGTCGCCAAGCGCGACCTCGACTTCCTCGGCATCGCCCCACGGCAGCTCGCCTGGCTGCTGCGCAGGGCCGCGCCGCTGGGCATGACCCCCAGACAGTACGACCGCTACGCCACCGAACTGCTCGAAGCCCTCGGCCGGGACGGCATCGACCCCTCCCAGGTGGACATCAGGCTCAGGGGCACCGGCGCCGTGCTGTTCGCCGGGCGGCACAAGACGTTCCCGGCGGAGGATCAGCTGACGCCGCAGGCGCGGGAGCGGCTGCGTGAGTGGTTCGGCGACGACCCGGTACGCCCCAAGCGCCGCCTGTTCGACGCGATGTACCGGCTGGGCCTCGAAGCCGAGCCGAGCGACTACGACATGGACCTGTCCAGCTCGGCCATGGTCCGCAGAGCCCGCGTCGGCTGGACGCCGGGCCGCTTCCCCGGCGACTTCATGGGCGGCCACGGCTACATCGACAAGCGGACGCTCATGGAGGCGTTCCCCTGGCTGGTGACGTGGAAGGATGACTGGGAGGCGGCGCTGGGGCGGCCCATCTCGCTCGGCCTGTTCGAGTCCAGCGGGCCGTTCGACGGGCACAGCATGGGCCTTGAGCTGTCCTCGCACCACCAGGACTCCGACTGGGTCATCCACCGGCCGGACCGCCCCCTGGCCTGGAGGCAGCCCATCGACGACGAGCGTGGAGAGTGACGATGCTCTGGCCGGCACTGCGAGTCCTGGCGTACGGCGAGCTCGGCCGCGAGCAGGCGGCGGAGCTCGCCCGGCTGCTCGGCCTCGACGAGGGCCCGCGTAGCGAGGGGCCAGGCGAGGAGGCGAGCCTGGCGCACCGGTCCTTCACCGACGGGGTGCGCCTGGTCCTCGACCTGTCGCGGCTCGGGACGACGGGCTGGCTGCTCACCCTGCTCGCCGAGGGCGAGCCGGGCCCGCAGGTCGTGGAGCGGCACCGGGCGCTGCTGCGCGACGCCGCAGAACGCTTCGGGCTGTCCGTCGTCCAGGTCGATCCGCCGCAGACCGCTGACGAGGTGTTCCTGCCGCCGCCCGCCGACGAGGGCTCGATCGGGCAGTCGTGGGAGCTGCCGTTCGACGAGCTGGACCAGCTCTGGCCCCACCTCGGCGTACGCGCCGACGCGCCGCGCGAGGTGAAGCGGGTCAAGCTGGAGGCGATGACCCGCGCCCCCGTCTGGAGCTCCGCCCCTGAACGCCTGCGCCGCCAGGCCGCCGAGTTCCTGCGCCCCTGAGGATCGGCGCACCCGTCTCCTGGCAGGCCAGGCGGCGGGCCTCCCGGACCCGTGTCAGGCGGCCGGTACGGGCTCTCCGGTGAAGCGGCGCAGCTCCGGGCTGAGGGCGGCGACGGCGGCGGTCAGGCAGAGCAGGCCGCCCAGCACCAGGAGGGCGCCCGCGCCGCCCAGAGCAGCGGCCAGCGCGCCGCCGAGCACGGGGCCGAGGGGCTTGAGCCCCATGCCGCCCATGCTCAGCACCGCGCCCATCCGGCCCAGCATCGACTCCGGCACCAGGCGGGCGATCACCACGTTCAGCACCACGTTCAGGGAGGGCGTCGACAACGTGATGAACACCAGCGGGACCATCGGCCACCACATCCCCCAGGGCAGCGCCGTGGCCGCCAGCGAGACGCCGAACACCGTCACCACGGCCAGCACGATCCTGCCGGGCGGCATGAGCCGGCTGATGCGGCCCGACAGCAGCGCGCCGGCCAGCCCGCCGATGCCGAACCCGGCCAGCACCGTGCCGATGACGCGCGCGTCGCCGCCGCGCTCGCCGACGAGCACGATCAGCGGGATCATCGAGGCCCCGCCGAGCAGGTTGAGCACCATCACCACCCCGGTGGCCTCGCGCAGGCCGGGCCGGCGCCACAGCCAGGCGAGCGCCGCCAGCGCCTCCCTGCCCATGCCGCGCCGCTCCCCGCCGTCTTCGTCGGTGGTGCCGGGACGGCGCGGCACCTTGGCCAGGGCGTAGAAGAGCGTGGCGGCGAGCAGCGCGAAGGTCTCGACCACGAAAGGCACGGCCCGCCCGAGCCCGTACAGCAGGCCGCCGAGCGGCGGTCCCGCCAGCCCGGCCGCGTGGGTACGGGACTCCTCCTGCGCGTAGGCGCCGTGCAGCTGTTCCGGCGGGACGATGCCGCGGATCGCCGTGTCCTGGACGGGCCCGATGAACGCCGTGCACAGCCCGTCCAGCACCGCCAGCGCGACGAAGTGCCAGACCTGCACCTGATCCGTGAGGATCAGCGCCGCCAGCAGCGCGGAGACCGCCGCCTGCAGGCCCTGGGCGGTGACGAGCGTGCGGCGGCGGTCCCACCGGTCGATCCAGACGCCCGCCGGGATCTGGACCGCCAGGAAGGCGGCGGTGCGGGCGCCGGCGACGACGCCCGCCAGCCCGGGCGAGCCGGTGAGCGCCAGCACCAGCAGCGGCGTGGCGAGCCTGCTGAGCTCCGTCCCCAGCGCGGAGACCGCGCCGCCGATCCACAGCAGCTGGAAGCGGACGTTCTTGCGCAGCGGGACGGTCACCGGGGGTCTTCCTCGCGTGAGTGCGGGCGTAACTGGAGGAAGATACCTCGAAACGCCCTGCATCGTCCCTACATCGTCGTGCAGGGCAGGCCGTAGCTGGAGTAGCCGCCGCCCGGCTTGTGGTACCACAGCTCCGCGCAGATGTTGGTGCCCGAGGGCACCGGCCAGGTGTAGGAGAAGTCCCTGTTACCGCCGCTGTAGGTGTAGGTGGGGTAGTTCATGTCGCGGCCACCGCCCCAGACATGGATGTGGTACGTGCCGCGCGGGCTGCAGTCCGACCCCCAGTGCCGCAGCAGGATCGCGTTGTAGTCGGCCAGCAGCCGCAGGCAGACGCTGGTGCCGGCCGGGCCGGCGACCCGGCCGGCCGCGCTCGCGGCGGGGGAGAGCGTCATCGCGGTGACGGCCGTGAGCGTGGCCGCCGTCGTCAGGAGCCGCGCCAGGGATCGTCCTGGCCTTTCCAGTGCCTTCATGGGATCTCCCCGTGGTCCGGAACGTGCGATCCTTCCCAGCCTCGTGCCGCGCGGCCGCGCTCACCAGGACGTACGCCGGTCACTTACCGGGCTTTTCCGCACGCTCGTCCAGCAGGCCCTCGGCGCACAGGTCGGACCACAACCCCTCGGGGACGGGGGCCTCGAACGCGGCGAGGTTGAGCCGTACCTCGTCGGCCGAGCGCATCCCCACCACGATGCCCGCCACGGTCGGGTGCCGCAGCGGGAAGGCCATGGCGGCCTGGGGGAGGGTCACGCCGTGCGCGGCGCAGACGTCGGCGATCCTGGCGACCCGCTCCAGCACCTCGGGGGCGGGTGGCGCGTAGTCGTAGCGGGCGTCTGCGGCGGGGCGTTCGGTGGCGAGCAGGCCGGAGTTGAAGATGGAGGCGGCCAGGACCGACACCCCGCGGTCCGCGCAGGCGGGCAGCAGGTCGTCGAGCGCGGTGTGGTTCAGCAGGGTGTAGCGGCCCGACAGCATGACCACGTCGGCGTCGGTCTCGCGGACCAGGCGGGTCAGCTTGGCGGAGTCGTACATGCCCGCGCCGATCGCGCCGACCACGCCCTGGGCGCGCAGCTCGGCCAGCGCCGGATAGCCGTCGCGCAGGGCGGCCTCGAAGTGCTGCTCGGCGTCGTGCAGGAACAGCACGTCGATCCGGTCGACGCCCATGCGCGCCAGGGAGTCCTCGACGCTGCGCAGGATGCCGTCGCGGGAGAAGTCCCAGACCCTGCGGTGGGTGGCCGGGACGGCGAACGCCTCGTCCATCCTGCCCTGCGGGTCCTGCGGCACCAGCAGCCTGCCGACCTTCGTCGACAGCGTGAACTCCGCGCGCGGCCTGCCGCGCAGCAGCTCGCCGATGCGGCGCTCGGAGTGGCCGATGCCGTAGTGGGGTGAGGTGTCGAAGTAGCGGATGCCGGCGTCCCAGGCGGCGGCGAGCGCCTGGGCGGCGGTGTCGTCGTCCAGCGGCTCGAACAGGCCGCCCAGCGGGCCGCCGCCGAAGCCGAGCTCGGTGACCCGTACGGCGCTGCGGCCGAGCTGACGAGTGCGCATGTGATCGGTCTCCTTCACGCGTGGGCGAGGTGGTCGGACAGGACGTCGGTGACGATGCGCCGGTGCTCGGTGGCGGCGGCGGGATCCGCGGTCTCGCCCTCCAGCCGGCTGACCAGGTCCGCGGTGACGCCCGCGCGCCCGTCAGGAGGAGCAGAGATATGCATACGGTTCCGTTTCTGTCGGTGATGGGTCAGAAGGCGGGGAAGGCATAGCCCGAGGGGTGGAAGGGGGCCCGCTCGCCGCGGAAGGCGAGCGAGGCGGCGGAGACCGCGCCGCGGCACAGCTCCTCCACCCGGCCGGCGGCGGCGAGCGACGCCAGGGTGGTGCCGCCCAGGTAGGCCGCGCCCAGCTCGGCCGAGGTCAGCCGGAGATCAGGACGGGCCCGCGTACGTTCGCAGGTGACGGACTCGCCGTCGGCCCGCAGGTGGTGGCGGCCCGCGTTCCACGGGCAGAACGGGTCCTGGACCTCCAGCACCAGGTCGAGCGGGGCCGCGTACCGGCGGGCCGCCAGCGCGCGTCCCACGTCCGCGAGCCGCACCCAGAGGTTGTCCAGCACGGTGGTGCGCGCCGCGCGCGGGTCGGTCAGCAGGTGGTACAGCGGCTCGTCCACGGCCCCGTCGTAGGCGAGCCCGGTGTGCGCGTCGAGGTCGATGAGGAAGCGCCACAGGGCGGCGTACGCCGGTCCGGTGGTGGCCGCGACCTCGATCACCTGCACCGTGCCGGCTCTGGAGCGGTAGAGCGCGTAACCGGTGACCTCGCCGCCCGGTTCGGCGTGCACGGCGAAGCGCGGCGCCGTGCCGCCCGCGCGGGCGCGTTCGTGGTCGGCCAGCAGGGCGGCCCAGTACCGCTCCGTCCGGTCCACCCATCCGACCCCGCCGCGGCGGGCGGTGTCGTAGACCTTCTCCAGCAGCGGCAGAGCCTCCTCGCGGTCGAGCAGGCGGATCCGGCCGTCGCCGACGTCGGTGCCCGGCCGCAGGGCCATGAACCTCTTGTCGCCTCTGATCTCGGCCACGTGACTGGCCAGGCCGTAGCCGAAGCGGCCGTAGATCGTGGCCTGGGCGGCGTTGAGCGCGGCGATCGGCTCGCCGCCCGACTCGTACAGGTCCGTGAGCTGCCTGCGCATCATCGCGGTCAGTATGCCGCGCCGCCGGTGCGTCGGCAGGACCGCGACGAGCGTGATGCCCGCGACCGGCACCTCCGCGCCGGGGATCGTCATGACGCGGCCGTAGATGGACGCGCCGCCGACGATGTCCGCGCCGTCGCAGGCGGCGAGCGTGCGGGAGGGGTCGAGGGAGACTGCGGCGTTCCTGAGACCGCCCTCCGTCCAGTCCTGGCCGTAGGTGGTGGTGACCATGCGGGCCCACGCGTCGACCTCGTCGGCGCCGATGGTCCGCAGCGGGTACGTGCTTGTCATGCTTCGAGCGTGGCCGGATAAACAACCGCCGCACATCAGGTGATCTCTGTATTTATATGCTGGCGCGATGATGGCGGAACGTGTGGTCAGCCCGGTTTTCGTGGGCCGGGACGAGGAGCTGTCCGAGCTGGCGGCGGCCCTGGACACGGCCATCGAGCAGGGCCCCGCGCTGGCGCTCGTGGCCGGCGAGGCCGGCATCGGCAAGTCGCGGCTGCTGGCGGAGTTCGCCCGGTCGCTCGGGCCGCGGGCGCTGGTCGTCGAAGGCGCCTGTACGGAGCTGGGCAGCGACAGCCTGCCCTACGCGCCGTTCGTGACCGTGCTGCGCCGCCTGATCCGCGTCGAGGGCGCGCTGCCCGGCCCCTACCGGCAGCTGGCCCGCTGGTTCCCCGAGCTGGGCGACGCCGGCGACGCGGAGGGCGGCAGGCACCGGCTGTTCGAGGAGGTGCTGACGCTGGTCGAGCGGGTGGCCGCGAGCCGCCCTGTCGTCGTGACGATCGAGGACCTGCACTGGGCCGACGCCGCCACCCGCGAGCTGCTCGGCTTCCTCGCCAGGAACCTCACCCAGCCCGGCGTCCTCCTGACGATCACCCACCGGCCGTTCGAAACCGGCGACAAGCTGCTGTCGGAGCTGTCCCGCCGCCCGCGCACCACCCTGCTGCGGCTGGACCGGCTCGACCGGCAGGGCGTGGGCCGCCAGCTCGCCGCCATCCTGGGTGCCGAGCCCGACGCGGCCACCGTACGCCGGGTCCACGAGCGCAGCGACGGCAACCCGCTGTTCGTCGAGGCCCTCGCCCGCGCCGGCGAGCGCACCCCCGACACCCTGCGCAGTCTTCTCCTGCACGGCCCGCGCTCGCTGCCGGCACCGGCCCGCGAGCTGCTGCGCATCGCCTCGGTGGCGGGCGGCAGGGTCGATCACCGGTTGCTTGAGCGGGTCGCCGGGCAGGACGGCGCCGAGCTGGACGCCCTGCTGCGCGAGCTGGTCGATCGCAGCCTGCTCGTCACCTCCGGCGACGGCTACGACTTCCGCCACGCGCTGATCCGGCACGTGGTGTACGAGGACCTGCTGCCGGGCGAGCGGGCCCGCCTGCACGCCCGCTACGCCGAGGCGTTGCGCGACTCGGGGGCTCACGCGGAGCTGGCCGCGCACGCCCACGCCGCCGGGGATCGCCGGCTGGCCCTGTCCGCCGCCTACCTGGCCTCGGGGAGGGCGCGGCGCACGTACGCGTACGAGGAGCAGGTCCGCCTCCTCGGCCAGGTGCTCGACCTCTGGGACGCGGAGGTGGACCTGGGCGTCGACCGGATCGACGTGCTGACCGAGATCGCCGAGGCGTGCATGCTGAGCGGCGACTACGCGCGCGGCGTCGAGTACGCCACCGAGGGGCTGGAGGCCGTGGACGAGCGGCGCGAGCCCGAGCGGGCCGCCCAGCTGCTGGAGCACCGGGGCAGGCTGCGGCACCGGCTGAAGGCGACCGGCGTCTCCGACTGGGAACACGCCCTCGCCCTCCTGCCCGCCGACCCGAAGAGCGTCCAGCGGGGCCGGCTCCTCGGCGTGCTGGCCATGGGCCTGCTGCCGGACGTGGCGAGGGCGCGCGAGCCGTTCGAGGAGGCGCTGGCGATCGGCCGGCGCACCGGCGACCCCACGGTCACCATCCGCGGGCTGCTGGGCGTCGGCCTGATGACGCGCGATCTCGGCATGGTGGCGCAGGCCCGCACGCTCGCCGGGCGGCTCGACGGCCACGACCTGCTCATGACCGTCCCCATGTACGAGGCCATCCTGCACACCATGGCAGGCGACCACCCGAGCGCCGTCGCCGCCGCCCGCGACGGTCTGAGCCGCGCCCGCCGCTACGGGCTGGGCCGCAGCCGGGGCGCCGAGCTGGCCCGCCACGCCGCGCGCGGGCTGATCCTGGCCGGGCGGTGGGACGAGGCGGACGCCCTGCTGCGCGACGGCCTCCAGGAGGATCCGCCGCCGCTGTCACGGCAGGCCCTGCTCGTCCTCAGCGGCCAGCTGTCGCTGCTGCGCGGCGACGTCGCCGCGGCTGCCTCCGCCGCATCGGCCGTCGAGCACGTCGAGAGCGACGGCCTGTTCTCCCGCTACCAGCTGCTCTGCCTGCTCGCCGTCGCCCAGGGCGCTCCCGGCCGAGCCGACCAGATCCTGGAACGCGCCCTGAAAGACTCCGAACTCACCCGCATCTACTCCAGCGACGCCCGCCCGATCCTGGTGGCCGGCGCCCTGGCTCAGCGGGCCCGGGGCGCCAGGAAGGCCGAGCTTGTCGCGGTCGATGCGCGGCTGGGCGTGGACGGGCGGCTCGACCGCGCCTGGCAGGTCATGCTGCACGCGCTCATCGAGGACGACGGCTGGGACGCGGCGGTGGCGGCCTGGCGGGAGCTGCGGCAGCCGTACGAGCTGGCCCTGTGCCTGTTCCACGGCGCGCGGGCCGCGCTGGAGGCGGGCGACAGGCAGGGCGCGACGACCCGCCTCACCGAGGCCGCCCGGCTGGCCGGCGACCTGGGCGCCGCTCCGCTCGCCCGCGAGATCGCCCTGCTCGGCCGCCCCCGCCAGCCCCAGGAGGGTCTGACGGAACGCGAGCACGACGTGCTCAAGCTGATCGCCGAGGGCCTGAGCAACCGCCAGATCGCCGCCCGCCTGCACATCTCCCCGAGCACGGCGGGCGTCCACGTCTCCCACATCCTCACGAAACTGGGCGCGACGACCCGTACGGAGGCGACGGCCATCGCCTTCCGCAAGGGCCTGGCCTGACTGCTTTCACGGACGTTTCACGGCGACCAGCACGGGGGCCGCCGCATGCTTGACCGACGGGGTGTTGACGTTAACAATGGCGCACACACCGTCCAAGCGCACTTTCAGCGCTCTACTTCCGGCTCACATGTTAGCGCTAACAAACGGAAGGGCACTCTCATGACCGTCTTATGCCGCAGGAACGTCGTCGCGGCCTTCGTCGTCGCGCTCGTCCTGTCCCTCCTCGTCATCGCCCGCCCCGCACACGCGGCGCCCGGCCCGTCGTTCACCAACCCCGTGGTCCCCGCCCCCAACAGCGCCGACCCGACCCTGGTCTTCCACAACGGGTTCTACTACTACGTCGCCACCACCTGGACGTCCGACGTGGTGATGCGCAGGTCGGCGACCATCGCCGGGCTGCGCAGCGCCCCCGAGCAGGTCGTGCATCGCACGAACGGCACCACGATGTGGGCGCCGCACCTGGAACAGATCAACAACCGGTGGTACCTGTACTACTCCGTCGAGCAGTCCGGCGCGCCCCGCCGCACCCACGTCGCCGAGAGCGCGGGATCCGACCCGCTCGGCCCCTACACCTACCGCGGCGTGCTCAACCTCATGCCGAACAACGGCTGGGCCATCGACGCCGCCGTCGTCCGCCTCAACGGCGCGCTCTACGTGACCTTCTCCGCCTTCGCGCCCGAGGACGACCTGCAGTCGCTCTACCTCGCGCCGCTGTCGAACCCCTGGACCGCCTCCGCCTACGGCCGCCGGCTCTCCGCGCCCACCCTGTCATGGGAGCGCCAGAACGGCGCCGTCAACGAGGGCGGCTTCCTGCTGCAACGCGGCGGGCGCACGTTCCTCACCTACTCGGCCAGCCATTGCAACGGGCCCAACTACAAGATCGGCATGCTCGAGTACCGCGGCGGAGACCCGCTCAACGCCTCCTCCTGGACCAAGTTCCCCAACCCGATCTTCCAGCGCAGCGACGCGAACGGCGTCTACGGCCCCGGCCACCACTCGTTCTTCACCTCGCCCGACGGCACCGAGACGTGGATCGCCTATCACGCCAACTCCTCGTCGAGCCAGGGCTGCGGCACCACCCGCACGACCCGCGTCCAGAAGGTCAACTGGAACGCCGACGGCACCCCCAACCTCGGCGTCCCGGTCTCCACCTCGACCGTGCTGCAGGGCCCGTCGGGCGAGGTCACGCCCTCGTACGTCCGGATTCGCAACCGCCACAGCGACCTCTGCCTCGACGACTACAACTGGGGCACCACCCCCGGCGCCGAGGTGCGGCAGTGGACCTGCAACGGCCTGGCCGTCCAGCAGTGGCGCATCACCTCGGCGGGCGACGGCTACTCGACGCTGGTGAACCGGCACAGCGGCCTGTGCCTGGACGACTTCGAGTGGGCCACCGACCCGGGCGCCGAGGTGCGGCAGTGGACCTGCAACGACTTCGCCGCCCAGCACTGGCGGATCTCCTGACCGAAGCTCACGCTCGCGTGGTGAGCCGGCCGCCGTCGACCACGACGACCTGATCATTGTGGAAACCGGGTGGCGCTCCGTTCACGAAGGGCGTCCGTCGTGAGCGCCAGGGTCAGACTCGTGAGGGCGAGCGCCAGCGCGGGTACGACCGCGAGGCGTGGCGCCGTGACCAGCAGGGGAGTGGCCTCGCTGACCATGCCGCCCCAGTCGGCGCCCGGCGGCAGCCCGATGCCGAGGAACCCGAGCGAGGTCACGGCGATCAGGGTGCGGGCGAAGTCGGCGGTGGCGACGGTCAGCACGGGGCCGGCCAGGTGCGGGGCGATGGTCCTGCGCAGCAGGTAGAGCGGGGACGCGCCGATCGCCCTTACGGCCAGCACGTGATCGGCGCGGGCCACCCGCCGGGTCGCCGTGTGCGCGACCAGGCCGCAGCTCACCCAGCCGAGCGGCACGAGCGCGGCCAGGACCGTGGCGTACCCGGGCGGCAGCACGCCCGCCAGCGCGAGCGCCAGCGTGAGCCCCGGCAGGGCGAGCGCCACGGTCGCGGCGAAGCGCAGCAGCCGCTCGGTCGCCCCGCCCGCCAGCCCGGCCACCGCTCCGGCGAGCGTGCCGAGGGCGGTGGTGACGGCGGTGACGGCGAACGCGACCAGCAGCGAGGTACGGCCCGCCATGGCCGTCCTGGTGAGCAGGTCCCGGCCGAGCTGGTCGGTGCCCAGCCAGTGCTCCGGCCCGGGCGGCAGCAGGGCACGCCCCAGATCAGGCGTGGAGACGTCGTACCCGGTCAGAAGAGGCGCCACCAGGCAGAACACCACGACCAGCACGAACCAGGCGACCCGGCCCGTCATCGTTCCCCACCTCGCAGCCGCGGGTCCAGGGCCGACAGGCACAGCTCGGTCACCGCCAGCAGCAGCACCGTCGCCACGGCCACGACCAGCACGTACGCCTGCACGACCGGCACGTCCCGCTGCCTGATCGCCGCCACGGCGAGCTGCCCGACGCCGGGCCAGGCGAACAGCGTCTCCACCACCACGGCCCCCGCCAGCAGTTCCGCCACCACCAGGCTCATGGCGGTGACCGCGTTCGGCGCGGCCACGCGCAGCGCGTGCACGACGATCGTGCGGCGGCGCCGCAGCCCCTTCGCCGCCGCGAGCCGGACGAACGGCCGCCGCAGCGCCCGCGCGAGGTCCGCGCGCAGCAGCCGCAGCAGGGTCGCGGCCCCGGCCAGGCCGAGCGTGAGCGCGGGCAGCACCACCGAGTCAGGGCCGCCGGTGGGCAGCAGCCGCAACCCCACCGCCACCACGCTGATCAGCAGAATCCCCACGATGTACGGAGGGACCCCGCCGGCCGCCACCGTCACCAGCGCGAGGATCCGGCTGTCGAGCGCCCGCGGCCGGACCACGGCCGGCAGCGCGACCAGCAGCGCGAGCCCCGCCGACACCGCCGCGGCCGCGACCGCCAGCAGCAGCGTGGCCGGCAGCCGCGCCGCGATCTCGGCCGCCACGGGGGAGCGGTCGACGTAGGACCGGCCGAGGTCGCCGCCCAGCACGTCGAGCACCCACCGCAGATACCGGCTGAACAGCGGCTCGTCCAGCCCCAGCTCCGCGCGCAGCGCCGCCACCGCGGCCGCCGTCGGTTGCCCGCCGCCACGGCGCAGGATCTCCTCGGCGGGGTCGCCGGGCGCGAGCGAGGTCAGCAGGAACACCAGCACCGACAGCGCCAGCAGCACGAGCAGCAGCTCCGCGAGGCGGCGCAGGAGGACGGCGATCACGTGCCGGGCGCCAGCTCGCCCAGGTCGGTGACGTACGCCACGTTCTGCGTCACGCCGCCGACCTCGGTGGTCGTGACGATCGGGTTGTCCTGACAGGCGAGGGGGATCATCGGCCGGTCGGCCGCCAGCAGCCGCTGGATCCGGTGGTAGAGCTCGCGGCGCTCGCCCTGGTCGGTCTCCGCCGCCGCCCGGTCCACCAGCGCGTCGAACTCCGAGCTGCGGTAGCCGAGCCGGCGATCGACGTTCCAGGACGCGTCCGAGCGCAGGAAGCGGCGGAACAGGTAGTCGGCGTCGGCGTTCGGCACGCTGTAGGCGCTGAGGAAGACGTCGTAGTCGCCGGCCTCCATCGCCGACTTGGTGGCCTCGGTGACGCTCACCCGCGCCGGCAGCCCCGCCTGCTCGAACGCGGCACGCAGCACCTCGGCGACGTCGGCGTAGGGGAACTGGCCGGTCTCCGCCGCCGAGATCAGGATGGTGACCGGCCGCTCCGGCGCCTTCGCGGCGGACACGAGCGCGCGTGCCCTGCCGGGGTCATAGGGGGTGCCGCCGGGGGCGGCGAGATCGCCGAAGACCGGGGACAGGAAGCCGGCACCGGGCTTGGCCGTGCCGGCGAACAGCGTGGCGGCGATCGCCCGCCGGTCGATCGCCAGGTCGGCCGCCTCACGCAGGCGTGCGTCGGAGAACGGCGGGCGGGAGGCGTTGAAGGTCAGGTAGTGCGTCAGCACCGACGGGCTGCGCACCACCCGGAAGCGGCCGTCGGCGGCGACCGCGGCGACCTGCGCGGGCAGCAGCGCGCCCTTGTCGATCAGCCCGTCCACCTCGCCGGCGCGTAACGCGGCGACGCGGGCGTTGGCGTCGGGGATCACCTTGACCACGATCGTGTCGTACGCGGGCGCGCCGCCATGGTGATGCGGGTTGGCGGTGAGCACCGCCTGCTGCCCCTTGGTCCAGCTCGCCAGCGTGTACGGCCCGGTGCCGATCGGCCGCTCGCCGAACGAGTCGCCGCCCGCGAACGCCGTCGGCGACTGCACCATGCTGAAGAACCCGGCCAGCCGGCCCGGCAGGTCGGCCACGCCCTCCTTCAGCTCGAACACCACCTTGCCGCCCTCGGCCCGCACCTGCCCGAGCCTGCCGTACGCGGCCTCCATGCCCGCGTCGAGGCTGAAGAAGGCCGACTGCCGGGGCGCGATGCGCAGGAACCGCTCGACGTTGGCCACCACCGACTCGGCGGTCAGCGGCGTGCCGTCGCTGAAGCGCACCCCCTGCCGCAGCGTGAACGTCCACCGCCGCCCCTCGTCCGCGCTGTCCCACGAGGCGGCCAGCGCGGGGACCGGCCGCAGCTCGTCGTCCACGGTCACCAGCGGCTCCCACACCCGCAGGGTCTCGTGGACGAAGTACGGGTCCTCCGGCCCGGCGACCAGGTCGCGTGGAGCGGCCAGGGTGAGCTTCCTTCCGTCCTGCTCGGCCTGGCCGCAACCGGCCAAGGCCGCCAGCAGCGCCAGCACCATGATCACCGATCGTCCGCGCACTCGATCCTCCCGCTCGCCGTCACTAGAAGGCAACGATAACCGTGTTCATCTCTCGCGTCACAAGCGGTGGTAGGCCAGCAGGGCGAGCGCCGCGACCCCGCAGGCGGCGGCCACCGCGCCCATGACCCAGCCGTACCCGGCCGCCTGGGCCAGGGCGACGGCGGCGAGCGGGGCGGCGGCCTTGTCGGCGACCGCGAACAGCGCGATCCGGCCCGACAGGCTGGCGTAGGCGGTGGTGCCGTACCGCTCGGACAGCAGGTGCGGCAGCGTGATCGTGCCCACCCCGAACCCGATTCCGAACAGCAGCACGCACCCGATCGCCCCCGCCGCGCTCCCCGCCACCACCGGCATCAGCAGCGCGCCCGCGCCCTGCACCGCGAAGACGCCCGCCGCGACCGGGGCGGCGGCCCAGCGGCGGCGCAGGCCGGTCGTGACCACGCGGCCGGTGACCGACAGCACGCCGAGCAGCCCGGCGACGGTCGCGGCGAACACCGGCGGGTGCCCGAGGTGGATCAGGTAGGTGACCAGCAGGACCGCGATGGTCGCCACCGCGCCGCTGTGCGCCGTGAACGCCGCCGCCAGCAGCCAGAACGGGCGCCCCCGTACGGCGGACCTGACCAGGTCACCCCTGGTCGTGGCGGTGACCTTGGCGCCCTGGTCCTGCGCGGGCCCGCGCAGGACCAGGGCGTGCAGCGGGATCGCGGCCAGGCCGTAGCCGAGCCCGAGCACGACCAGGGCCCGGCGCCAGCCGTAATGCTCGACCAGCAGGCCGGACAGCGGCAGGAACACCGCCGACGCGAACCCGGCCACGATCGTCACCGCCAGGAGGGCGTTCGCCCTGCCCTGCCCGTACGCCGGCCCGTCGAACCAGGCCATGATCATGGCGAAGGCGGGCTCGTACAGCACCATCGCCGACGCCACCCCGATCGCCACGAACACGCCGTACAGCTGGAGCAGGGTGTGGGCCTGCGACCAGCCCAGGACGGCGAGCGTGCCGAGCACCGAGCCCGCCGTCATCAGGCCGCGCCCGCCGCGGGCGTCCAGCCACCGGCCCGCGAACGGCGCGCACAGCGCGGTGGTCGCGACGGCGAGGGTGAGCGCGGCGGCGACCTGCGTGCCGCCCGCCCGCAGGTCGCGGGTCATGGGGGTGAGGAAGACGGAGAAGGCGTAGTAGAGCACGCCGTACCCGATGGTCTGGGTGACGGCCAGGGCCGCGACCATGCGCCATCCCTGGTGGAAGCGGCTTATGGCCGGCCTCGCATGAGCGCCCGCACGTTGGCCCGCACCAGCGTCGTCGTGGGGTGGCCGGGGCCCAGCACCCGCTCGCAGTCGGCCAGCGCCCGGTTCAGCAGGGGAGTGGCGCGGCGCACGTCACCGGCCGCGTGATACGCGGCGGCCAGATTGTTGCGGCACATCAGGGTGTCGGGGTGGTCGGGGCCCAGGATCCGCTCCGAGCCCGCGTACGTCTCCTCGTACAGCTGGACCGCGCGCTTGAGGTTGCCGGCCGACCCGTAGGCGTAGGCGAGGTTGTTGCGTGAGGCGAGGGTGTCGGGATGATCGGGACCCAGGATCCGCTCGCGGTCCACCAGGATCTCCACCAGCAGGCGGAGCGCGCGACGCGAGTCGCCTGCGGCGTCGTAGGCGACGGCGAGGTTGTTGCGGGAGTTCAGCGTGGCGGGATGCGTGGGGCCGAGGACGCGTTCGCGGTCCTCCAGCGTGCGCTTGAACAGGGGGATGGCGCGGTCGAGGTCTCCCGCGGCCTGGTAGGCGTGGGCGAGGTTGTTGCGGGAGATCAGGGTGTCGGGGTGGTCGGGGCCCAGGAGGCGCTCGCGGTCTTCGAGGTTCTGCTCGTGCAGGCGTCGCGCTTCGGCCAGGTCTCCCGCCGACTGGTACGTGTGGGCGAGGTTGTTGCGGGAGATGAGCGTGTCGGGGTGGTCGGGGCCGAGGAGGCGTTCGCGGTCCTTCAGGTTCCTCTCGTACAGCCGCAGGGCCTGCCGGACCTTGCCCGCGACCTCGTAGGCGTGGGCCAGGTTGTTGCGGGAGGTGAGCGTGTCGCGGTGGTCCGGGCCCAGGACGCGTTCGCGGTCCTCCAGCGCCCGCTCGAACAGGGCGATGGCGCGGCCGAGGTCGCCTGCCGACTCGTAGGTGACGGCCAGGTTGCTGCGTGAGGTCAGGGTGTCGGGGTGGTCGGGGCCGAGCACGCGCTCGCGCTCCTCCAGCGTGCGCTCGTCCAGCTCCGCGGCGCGGCGCAGCTCGCCGGCCTCCCGGTAGGCGTAGGCCAGGTTGTTGCGCGAGGTGAGCGTGTCGGGGTGGTCGGGGCCCAGGACGCGCTCGCGGTCCTCCAGCGTCTGCCGGAACAGGCGGGTGGCGAGGCTCAGGTCTCCCGCCGTCTGGTAGGCGAGGGCGAGGTTGCTGCGGGTGGTCAGCGTGTCCGGGTCGTGCGCACCCAGCACCCGCTGCGAGCTCTCCAGCGTCTGCTCGTAGATCGGGATGGCGCGGCGCAGGTCGCCCGCCGCCTCGTAGGCGGCGGCCAGGTTGTTGCGCGTGGTCAAGGTCTGCGGGGCGTCCGTGCCCAGCAGCCGTTCCGTGCGCTCCAGCGTCTCCTCGTAGATCGGGACGGCGCGCTCCAGGTCGCCCATCGCGCGGTAGGCGCTCGCGAGGCCGTCACTGGACGACAGCGTGGCCGGGTTGTCCTTGCCCAGCAGCCGCTCGCACGTGGCGCGGGCCCTGGTGTGCAGCTCGATCGCGCTCTCCAGCGAGCCCTGGCCGTTGAGGAAGACGCCGGTCCTGTCGAGCAGGCCCGCGGTCGTGAGCGTGTCGGTGCCGGGGGCGGCGTGCTCGGTCAAGGCGATGACGTGCGGCATCAGCGCCCGCCACAGCGGCCAGCCGGCCGGGTCACGCGGCGAAGGGGCGGCGGCGGTGTCGAGCAGGGCGGTCGCCGCGGCGCGGGCGGCGTCGACGGCGGCGGCCGGGCGGTGCGGATCGGCGTCGTCAGGGGTGCGGGTCACTGCCTGGACCAGCCGGTGCACGGTGACCGTCTCGCGGTCCAGGGTGACCATGTTGTACGCGGCCAGCTCGCCGAGCGCGTGCCGCACCTCGGCCTGGCCCGCGTCCATGCCGTCCAGCAGAGCGCGGGGGACGGGTTGCGCGCCGTACCAGGCCAGGACGCGCAGCACGTCCACGGCGTACGGGGTGCCGGCCAGGCGGTCGAGGGTGAGCCGCCACACCCGCGCGATCGTCCGCTCGGCGTCGCCGCCACGGGCGACCTGGTCGTACATGACGGCCGGCTGCCGCCGCAGCAACTCCAGATACTCGCGCGGAGCGATCCTCGTCTGATGCAGGTACGCCCCGGCCTGCTCGATGGCCAACGGCAGGTATCCCAGCTCCCGCACCAACTCAGCAGCCCCATCGAGCCCCCCGCTCTCGCCGGGCTCGGTCGCGGCGGCTCTGGCGGGGTCCCCGGCGTCCGTAGGCTGTGCGGCCCCGTCCAGGTTTCTGCCGTCCACGAGCTCCGGGGCGGCGAGGCGGGTGAGGAGTTCGATCGCTTCCCGTTCGCTCAGCACGTCCAGGCGCAGGACCTGGGCGTCCAGGCGGTGCCAGCCCTCGCCCAGGCGGCTGGTCACCAGCACCTGTCCGGTCAGGACCCGCTCCAGCAGCGGCTGCACGCCGGCGACCTCGTTGACGTTGTCGAGCACCAGCAGCCAGCCCTGGTGGGCGGCCAGCCAGGCCGTGGCCCGCTCGGCCAGCGCCTCCAACGGCAGGGCCGTGGTCAGCTCCGGCTGCAGGGCGACCGCCAGCCTGGCCAGCCCGGTCCTGACCGCCTGGCCGGACTCGGCGGTGATCCACCACACGGGGTTCGGCCGCCCGGCGTCCTGCCTTCTGGCCTGGGCCAGCGCGTAGTGAGCGGCCAGCGTGGACTTGCCGACGCCGCCCAGGCCGTGCACGGCGGAGACCACCACCTCGTTCCCGCCCCGCAGCGCCACCTCCAGCCGCGCCAGCTCGTCACCACGCCCCACGAACGTCCGGGTGTGCCGGGGCAGATTCACCAGCCCAGGCGGCGCGACGACCTCGGTGACGGGCCGCAGCACGATCTCCGGCAGCACCGTCTCGTTGACGACCTGGTCGCGCCCGGCCTGGTAGATCCGCGCATTCCCAGAGGCCGTCGCCTCCATCCGCACCTCCGCCGAGCCGGAGCCCGTCGCCTCGATTCCCGCCTGCACTGGCCCGGAGCCCAGCGCCTCCGGTTGTGGTGGGCTCGTCTCGGGGTCGTCCGGTGGCGGGGTGGTCATCGTTCGTTGATGGTCTGGTCGCGGGCGCTCTGGTAGACGCGTCCGGAGCCCGAAGCCTCGGCCCGCATCTGCACGTTCGTGGCATGGTCGCCGGTCGAGGCGATGCCGGTGTTCTCGCCGATCGCGACGGAACGCTCGCCGGCGGCGACGGCGCCCGCGCCGAACTCGGCGACCAGCTCCCGCAGCTCGGCCTCGGCGGCGGGATCGTCCTCCAGCAGGTCGCTCAGCCGCGACCGCCACGCCGCCTCCTGCTCGGCGCGGGCCCGCTCCAGCTCGGCCCCGGTCCGGCCGACGAGCTCCTGCCGCGAGCGCTCCAGCCGCCGCACCACGACCTCCTCCCGCTCGGGATCGCCCCGCCCGATCAACCGGGCGAACCGCTGCTTCACGGACGTCCACGCATCGGTGGTCATCTCCGACACCAACGTCGTGGCCCCCGCCGCGACCAACGCCGCCAACGCCTCACTCCACATCGTGCCCCTCCTGCCCGCCGAGACAAGTACTCCGCACTGTTTGACCGCAGAATGATCGAGGAAGTTCCGCGAGTACAGTCCCGATATGGGTTTCGATCACAACGAGCACTATCACGAGCTGCTCATTCGGGAGATCCCAGCGGGTGCGAAGAAGGCCCTGGACGTCGGCTGCGGCACCGGCGCGTTCGCCCGTCGCCTGGCCGGGCGCGGCCTGGAGGTGGACGCGATCGACACATCCGCCGTCCTCGGTGAGGACCTGCCGACCGCGGTGCGCTTCCGCCGATGCGACATCACCACGGCGGAGCTGCCCGAGCGGCACTACGACGTCATCTTCTGCCTGGCGAGCATCCACCACGTCCCGTTCGCGACGGTGACGCGCCTGCGCCGCGCGCTCGTACCGGGAGGCAGGCTCGCGATCCTCGGCCTCTACCGGGAGAGCACGCTCGCGGACCGGCTGGTGAGTCTGACGGCGGTGCCCGCGAACGCGGTGGCGCGACTGGCGGCGGTCAGGACGAAATCCGTCGGTCCCCGGCCGACGGTGGCCGAACCCGCGATGACGTTGCCGGAGGTCAGAGCCGCCGCAGCGGACCTCCTTCCCGGAGCCACGATCCGCCGCCTGCTCTTCTGGCGCTACCTCCTGCTCTTCACCGAGCCCCCGCAAGCATGAGGGGTCAGGCCGGGCGCCGGCCCAGCTCGGGCCCCAGCTTGGTGGCGATGTCGGTGAGGATCTGGACGTAGTCCTCGTGCTCGAAGGTGAACGGCAGCGCGAACGCCACCTCGTCGATCTCCTGGAAGGCGGCGTGCGCGTACAGCCGTTCGGCGATCCCGGCGGCGGTGCCGACCAGGTCGGGGGCGAACAGCATGCGGGCCGGCCCCTGCGGCGCGGCGGTGCGGGGCAGGCGTTCGGCGGCGTACGCGGCGTACTTGGCCCGCTGCTGCGGGGTGGCCGAGTCCGTGGGGATGACGACGAGGCCCTGGGAGACGCGGGCCTGGTCGCTGAGGGGGTGCCGGGCGCGGAACTCCCGTACGTGCGAGAGCTGGATCTGCGCGAAGTCCTCCGACTCCTCGGCCTTGACGACGCTGCTGGTCAGGAAGTTCATGCCGTGCTCGCCCGCCCACCGGGCCGAGCGCAGGCTGGCTCCGCCGTACCACATGCGGCTGCCCAGGGCCGGCGAGTGCGGCTGCACCCGGTCGGAGAACACCTCGAAGCCCTCGGCGCCGCTGAAGGAGGTGGCCGCCTCGCCGCGGACGAAGCCCAGCAGCCGCCGTACCCGCTCGTAGCTGAAGTCCTCCAGGTCGGCGGTGCCGGGGTGGAGCGCGTCCTTGACCAGGTCGTAGTGCATGGGCGGGCCGACGCTGACGCCGGGGTTGAGCCGGCCGCCGGACAGGATGTCGACGGTGGCGAGGTCCTCGGCCAGCCGCAGCGGGTTCTCCCAGCCGAGCGGGATGACCGCGGTGCCCAGCTCGATGCGGGTGGTGCGCTGGGTGGCGGCGGCGAGGACGGCGACAGGGGAGGAGATGCCGTATTGGAGGTGGCGGTGGCGTACCCAGGCGCTGTCGAAGCCGAGCTGCTCGCCCAGCTCGATGATCCGCAGGGTCGACTCGTGTCCTGGGCGGGGGTCGTCCCCGTCGAACAGGCCGATGGTCAGGAAACCCAGCTTGCGCAGGGGTCGCGTGGGCAGCGGCACGGCGCTTACTCCTCCCGCAGTATTGCCTAGTCAAATGGTAGGTTATAGCGGGACAAAGAGGGCACGTGATCGAGGACCTTGAAGTGGTGGGTGCCGTCGCGTTCGAGCTGCTCGACCAGGCCGAACTCCCACTCCAGGTACGCCGCCATGGCCTCCCGGGGGTTGTCCGTGCCCTCGTACGGGCGCCGGTACCGGTCGGCCGGCGGGACCGCGTACCGGGCCTCGGCCGTTTCCAGGGGGAAGCGCCAGGCCGCGGTGCCGCCTTCCAGGGCGAAGGCAGGCGCGCGGTGGCGCAGGTCGGCGGTGGCGAAGCGGGCCAGGAGGCCGGTCGGTGAGGTGAGGACGTACCGGGGTGCGGCGCCGAGGGTGGCGAGCGCGGCGGGCAGCAGGGCGCGGGCGGCGTACCAGGCGCCGGGGATGTGGCCGGTGGCGTAGTCGCGGCTGGGGCCGACGTCGATGACCGTCGCCGAGCCGTCGGCCAGCCAGGCGCGCAGGGTCGCCGCGTCGACGGTGTCCACCGGGGGCGGTGGGGGATGGGGAGGGGGTTCGGGATGCGGAGGCGGTTCGGCGGCCGGCCGGGTGAGGAGCTCGGCGGGGCTGACGGCGTAGACCTCCCAGCCCATCTGGGCCAGCCACGAGCCGGTCATCGCCGCGCGTACCCCGTCGTCGTCCACGGCCACGATGCGGGCGCCGCGCACCGGCGCGTAGTGGTCGGTCTCCTGGACGAGCTGCCCGCCGGGCGCGTGCCGGGCGCCGTCGAGATGCCCGCGGGCGTACTCGGCGGCCGTGCGGACGTCGAAGACGTACGTGGTGCGGTCGGGCCGGCGCAGACCGGGCAGGTCGCGGGCGGGGACGAAGGTGACCCCGGCCCGCTCGGCGACGGCGCGGGCCCCGGACGCGGCGAGCGCGTGGTGGGGCGGCGTCACAGCGAGCGGCGCCGTACGGGCCGCGCCGTGGTCGAGTCGCTGCCCGGCGAGGGTCCAGCCGATGGTGCCGTTGCGCAGCGCCGCCACGGGGTTGGGCAGCCCGGCGTTGATGAGGGACTGGGCCCCGATGATGCTCCGGGTGCGGCCCGCGCAGTTCACCACCACGGGTGTGGCGGGGTCGGGGGCCAGCTCGCGGATGCGCAGCACCAGCTCGGCCCCCGGCATGCTGGTGGCGGTCGGGATGCTCATCGTGCGGAACTCGTCGAAGGGCCGCGCGTCCACGACGACGGGCGGCGTACCGGCGTCGATGAGCGCCTTGACGTCCTGCGCGGTCAGGGACGGCGTGCCCGCGACCGACGCGACCAGCTCGCCGAACGCCTTGCTCGGCGCGTTCACGTCCTGGAAGATCTCGCCGCCTGAGGCGGTCCAGCCGTCGAGCCCGCCTGCCAGCTCGTGCACCCGGCCGTAGCCGAGCCCGCGCAGGACGCCGATCGCCCGCGCGGCCCCGTCGCCGTAGACGGCGATGGGGGTGTCGCGGCGGGGGATGCGCCGCCAGGCGTCCAGCTCCAGGCGGGAGAGGGGGAAATTGGCGGCCCACAGCGGGTGGCCGGTGGCGAAGGCGGCCTCCTCGCGTACGTCGGCGATGACCACCTCCTCGCGGCGCATCAGCAGGTCACGCACCTCCCCGGCCGTCATCGAGCGGTTCAGCGGATCTCCACTTCCGACCAGTCGAGCCCGTCGAGGTTCACCACGATCGCCTCCTGCGTGGTGCGTGAGATGACGACGACGGCCTCGGCGTCCGGGTCGGGGTTCTCCTCGCGGTGCGGCACGAATGGCGGCACGAAGATGTAGTCGCCCGGGCTGGTCTCGATGCGGTGCTCCACCGGCTCGTCGCCCTCCACGTCGAGGAAGACGAACGCGGGATGCCCTGACACGACGTAGATGGCGGTCTCGGACGCCCCGTGGTGGTGGTTGCCCGACGCGGTGGACGCGGCGACGTGCGTCTCACCCATCCAGAGGCCGGACGAGCCGACGGTCTTGCCGCTGACGGCCTCGAGCCGGGTCATTCCCGACGTCTGCCCGGTGCGGCCGAGCAGCCCGCTCGGGGCGACGTGGTGCAGGGTCCGGTGGAACGGGTCGATGCCGGCGGGCACGAGGACCCCGCTGGGCGTACGGATGAGGGGCTGGTCGGGCATCAGGCTCCTTTGGCGAGGGGTGGCACTCCGGTCAGGACGGGGGTCGTCAGGAGGCGGCGCAGCGTGTGCGCGACGCGTTCCGACACCGCCGGCGCGACGTCCTTGCGCGTCCACAACGCCAGCGGCAGCGGCTTGGGCCGGGGCAGGTCGTCGCGGGGCACGAGGCCGTCGGGCGTCTGCCCGAGCGTCGCGAGCAGCGCCACTCCGGCGCCGGCGCTGACGGCGGCCTGCACACCGGCGAGCTGGTTGGCCTCCGAGGCGACGGCGACGGGGATCGCGTGGTGCCCCAGCGTCGTCAGCGCGCGGTCGCGCAGCGCGCACGGGTGGTCGAAGGCGACGACGGGCAGCGGCTCGCCGCGCCTGGGCGGCTGCCATGCGGGAGCGGCGTACCAGGTCAGCGCGAGGTCGCCGACCGGGGTGGCGTGCGGGTCGTCGGCGGGGCCGATGAGCAGGGCCAGGTCGACGCGTCCCGCCGCGAAGCTCTCGCGCAGCTTGGTGCCGCGGTCGATGCGGAACTTGACGCCGTAACGGGGTTCGGCCTGGTCGAGCGCGGTCGCGAGGTGCGGCAGCAGCTGGGCGGCGGCGTGCTCGGTCGAGCCGATGACGATCGTGCCGCGGGCCTCGTCGGCGAAGCTGCGCAGCCCTTCGTCGTGCAGCGCGAGGATGCCGCGCGCCAGGCCGAGCAGCTTCTCGCCGTCGGCGGTGAACCGCGAGCCGCGGCCGCGCCGCTCGACCAGCGGCCGGCCGATGGCCGACTCGAGGCGGCGGACGTGCTGGCTCACCGCGCCCTGGCTGAGGTGCAGGGCGTCGGCGGCGCGCTGGAAGCCACCGGCGTCGGCGACGGCGACGAAGCTGCGCAACGGAGCGATGTCCAGCGTGCGGTTCATGCGAGCAGCATACCTATTATTCCTACCTGATGTAAGGGTATTTATCACGTGACGTGATGAACAGCGATCACAAAGCGTCGTTGGACACCCCGGAGCGCCAGGCCGCAGGCTGGGACACGACGTCGCCGGCGAGGTGAACCCCCCACCGTCGCGCCGCACCCCCTCGCCCCCTCCAGGCGTGCCCTCGCACGCCCACAAGCACCCGAACACGTTGAAAGGCAGGCATCTTGTCGATCCAGATCCTGGGGATGGTCTCGACCACCTACGGCTCGGAGAGCGCCGGCTGGCGGGGTCCGGTCGTCGACCCCGGCTACCTCGCCGACTTCGCCCGCGCGCACGAGCAGGCCGGGTTCGACCGCGTGCTCATCGCCCACAGCGCCAGCTCGCCCGAGGGCTTCGCCGCCGCCGCCCACGTGCTCTACCACACCCAGCGCCTCGGCGTGCTCATCGCCCAGCGGCCCGGCTTCATCCAGCCCACCCTGACCGCGCGCAAGCTCGCGACCCTGGACAACCTCACCGGCGCCGGCCGCGTCGCGATCCACCACATCACCGGCGGCAGCGACACCGACCAGCGGCGCGACGGCGACTTCGCGGGCAAGGAGGCGCGCTACCGGCGTACGGCCGAGTTCATCGAGGTCCTGCGGCGCACGCTCACCTCGGCCGAGCCGTTCGACCACGAAGGCGAGTTCTACCGCTTCGAGGGCGCGTTCAGCTCGGTCAAGCCGCACGGCGAGGTGCCGATCTTCTTCGGCGGCCAGTCCGAGGACGCCATCCGCGTGGGCGGCCGCTGGGCCGACGTCTACGCGCTGTGGGGCGAGCCCCTGGCGCAGACCCGCGAACGCGTCGACCTCATCCGCGGCGAGGCCGCACGGCACGGCCGCGAGATCGGCTTCTCCCTGTCCGTACGCCCGATCGTCGCCGGCACCGAGGACGCCGCCTGGGAGAAGGCCGACGCGATCCGCCGCGCCTTCGAAGGCAACCTGGCCGGCAAGAGCAACGGCGGCACCTGGCGCATCGGGCGCGGCGAGAACACCGCGGTCGGCGCCAGGCGGCTCAAGGACGAGGCCGAGGAGAAACTCGTGCACGACGAGCGCCTGTGGTTCGGCGTCACCCAGCTCACCGACGGCGGCGGCAACTCCACCGCCCTGGTCGGCACGCCGCAGCAGGTCGCCGACGCCCTGCTGAAGTACTACGACCTCGGCATCCGCACGTTCCTGATCCGCGGCTTCGACCCGCTGCAGGACGTGCGCGACTGGGGCGAGGAGCTGGTGCCGCTGCTGCGGGCCGGCGCCGAGGCCCGCGAGCGGGCGCTCACCCCCGCAGGGCGAGGGTGAGCGGCGTGCGCATGCCCGTCAAAGCCGTCGGTCTGGTCGCGGTGGTGGCGCTGCTGCTCACCGGCTGCGCCTCCCAGGCGTCCGTACGCCAGGCCGCCGGCAGCACCCTGACCTGGGGATGGTCGCTGCCGTCCACCTGGGATCCGGTCACCTCGGCCGTCGGCAACGACGTCCACGCCCTGACCCTCGTCTACGAGGGCGTCACCGAGGTGGACGAGAAGGGCGAGGCCCGGCCGGGGCTCGCCGAGTCGTGGACGTACGCCGAGGACGGCCGCTCGGTCACCTTCCACCTGCGTCCTGGACTGACCTTCTCCGACGGCGCCAAGCTCGACGCCGCCGCCGTCAAGGCGAGCCTGGAACGCGGCAAGACCGCCGAGGACTCGACGATCGCACCGCAGCTGGTCACCGTCGAGCGCATCACCGCCGACAGCGACACCGACGTGACCCTGCACCTCACCCAGGTGGACTACCAGATCCCGCTGCTGCTGTCGGGCAAGACCGGCCAGATCGTCAGCCCCGCCGCCGCCAAGGACGCCGCCAAGCTGGCCACCCGGCCGGTCGGCGCGGGCCCGTTCATCCTCAAGACCTACGTGCCCGGCTCGCAGGCGACGCTCGTGAAGAACCCCACCTTCTGGAACGCCGGACAGATCCACATCGAGAACTTCGTCCTCAAACCCGCCCCCGACCCGTCCGTCGCCGTCGCGGGCCTGCGATCGGGTCAGTACGACGTCGCCGACCTCACCGCCTCCCAGGTCGCCGGCGTCAAGGCCGCGGGCTTCCCGGTCGAGACGACCGACGTGCTGCCCGTCCGCGTCCTCGACGTGAACAACACCGTCGAACCGTTCGACAACCCCAAGGTCGTCGAGGCGATCAGCACCGCGATCGACCGGCAGGCGCTGGTGAAGACGGCCAACTTCGGCTACGGCACGCCGGCCTGGCAGCCCTTCCCCCAGGGCTACGTCGCCTACAACGCCGACCTGGACAACCTGTACCCGCACGACGTGGCCAAGGCCAAGCGGCTGCTGACCGAGGCCGGCCACCCGGACGGCGTGGACGTCCAGCTCGCGCTGAGCAAGGCCGACGACCCCGTCGGCGAGCTGATCCAGCAGCAGCTCAACGCGGCCGGCATCCGCACGACGCTCACCGTGCAGACGCCGGGCGTCAACAACTACATCACCCGCAGACACCCGTTCGTGCTCGACCAGTTCAACGCCCGCCAGTCGCCCGTGCAGGCGCTGCAGGTGCTGTTCGGGCCCGAGGGCCTGATGAACCTCGGCAAGACCACCCCCAAGGAGCTGCCGGCCGCCGTCGCCGAGGCCGGCGGGCACGCGCTGAGCGACCCCGCCTACCCGGCGGCCATCCAGAAGGCCACGAAGATCGCGGTGACCGGCATGCCGAACGTCTTCCTGTTCACGGTCACGCGCTTCGCCGCGCACAGCCCCAAGGTGCAGGGCCTGCGCAACTGGGTGGACATCCAGCGCTTCGAAGGCGTCCGGGTCGTCAGATGACCACCATCGACCTGCGCGGCCGCGCCCTCTCGCCGGCCGCCCTCGCCAGGCCCCTCGCCGCCCTGGGCAGGGCGCTGCTCATCGCGGTGCCCGTCCTGCTCGTGTCGACGTCCATCACGTTCCTGCTCGGCGGGCTCACCGAGCAGGACCCCGCCTCGGTCGTGCTCGGCGACTCCGCCACCCCCGCCGACGTGGCGCGGATGCGCGAGGTCTTCGGGCTCGACCGGCCGCTGCCGGCGCGCTACGCGCTGTGGTTGTGGGACGCCCTGCACGGCGACCTCGGCGCCTCCTGGTTCACCAAGATCCCGGTCGCGCAGAGCATCGCCGAGCGGCTGCCGGTCAGCCTGTCCGTGGCCGCAGGGGCGCTGCTCATCGCCGCCGTGCTCGGCAGCGTGTCCGGGGTGCTCGCCGCCGTCCGGCAGGGCGGCCCGCTCGACCGCGCGGTCACCGTCGTCACCTCCGTGCTCGCGACCGTGCCCGGGTTCGTCGCCGCGGTCGCGCTCATCACGGTGTTCGCGCTGCTCGTGCCGGTGCTGCCGGCCGGCGGCTGGGCGCCGCCGTCCGCCGGCCTGGCCACCTGGGCGACCTTCCTGGTGCTGCCCTGCGTGGCGCTCAGCCTGGACGCCGCCGCCGACGTCGCCCGCCAGCTGCGCACCGGCATGGCCGACACCCTGCACGAGAACTACGTCGTCGGCGCGCGGGTGCGCGGCCTGCCCGGCTGGCGGGTCGTCCTCGTCCACGCGCTGCGCAACGGCGCCGGGCCCGCGGTCGCCGTGCTCGGCATGCACGTGCCCAGGCTCATCGGCGGAGCCGTCATCGTCGAGACCGTGTTCGCGCTGCCCGGCGTCGGCGAGCTCACCAAGACCGCCGCGCTCGGCGGGGACGTGCCCGTCGTCCAGGGCGCCCTGCTCGTGACGATCGCGGTCGTGCTGCTCTCGTCCGCGCTCGTCAACGTCCTGCTGGTCAAGCTGCGGCCGGCCGCCCGGAGGGAGATATGAGGACCATCACCGACGCCCTGCGCACCCGCCCGGGCAAGGTCGCGGCGGCCGTGCTCGCCGTCGTGCTCGTCCTCGCCGTGACCGGGCCCTTCCTCGCGCCGTACGACGCGCTGAAGAACAGCGCCGACATCCTGCAGCCACCCGGCGCGGCCCACTGGTTCGGCACCGACTACCTGGGCCGCGACGTGCTGAGCCGGGTGCTGGCCGGCGCTCCCGCGTCGGTGTTCACCGCCTTCGAGGCCGTCGCCATCGGGCTGGTCATCGGCGTCGTGCCCGGCATCACCTCCGTCTATCTCGGCCGCGCCTACGAGTGGATCACCCTGCGGCTCATGGACGGGCTCATCGCCCTGCCCTTCCTGATCTTCGCGATCGCGGTCGCCGCGCTGCTCGGCAACGCCGTCCACCAGGCGATGGTCGCCGTCGGCATCCTGCTCGCGCCGTCGTTCTACCGCATCACCAGGGCCGCCGCGCTCAGCCACGCGGGCGCCCAGTACGTCACGGCCGCGCAGCTCTTCGGCGCCTCCACCTGGCGGGTGCTGCGCACGCACGTGTGGTCGAAGATCGTGCCGGCGCTCGTCGTCACCACCGCGAACGCCACCGCGAGCGCCCTGCTCATCGTCTCCTCGCTGACCTTCCTCGGCATCGGCGTCGCGCCGCCCGAGCCCACCTGGGGCGGCATCGTCGCCAGCGACCTCGGGTATCTGGCGCAGCGGCCGTACGGGCCGGTGTTCCCCTCGCTGTTCATCATGGCCACGGTCGGCGCGCTCAACCTGCTCGCCGACGCGATCAGGGACACCAGCGGCGATCGCGGCAGGGCCAGGACACTCATGAGAGGAGCCCGCCGTGTCCGCCTCACCTGACTATGCGACGGCCGTCCGCCCCGCCGTGCCCGCAGGTCCTGAGCACCAGCCGCTGCTGTCGGTACGCGGGCTGCGCGTCAGCGTCGCCGACGGCTCGGAGGTGGTGCACGGCGTGGACCTCGACGTGCCGCGCGGCTCGGCCGCCGGGCTGGTCGGCGAGTCCGGCAGCGGCAAGACCCTGACCTGCCGCGCCGTCCTCGGCCTGCTGCCCGCCGGCGTGAAGGTCACCGGCGGCGCGATCAGCCTCGCGGGCACCGAGCTGACCGCGCTGCGCGACGCCGAGCGGGCCCGCCTGCGCGGCACCCACGTCGCCGCCGTCTTCCAGGACCCCGCCTCCTACCTCAACCCGTCGATCACCGTCGGCAGGCAGCTCGCCGAGGTGCTGCGCGTCAAGGCCGGGCTGGGCCGCAGGGCGGCACGCGAGCGGGCCGTCGAGCTGCTGGCGGCCATGGGGCTGCGCCGCCCGGGACACGTCGCCACGCAGTACCCGTTCGAGCTGTCGGGCGGGATGCTGCAGCGCGTGCTGATCGCCATGTCGATCACCGCGGACCCCGAGCTGCTGATCGCCGACGAGGCCACCACCGCGCTCGACGTGACCGTGCAGGCCGAGGTGCTGGAGCTGCTGTCCGAGCTGCGCCGCGACCGGGGGCTCACGCTCGTCGTCGTCTCGCACGACCTGGCGGTCATCGCGCGGACGTGCGAGACGGTCCATGTGTTCCGCGACGGCGCCGTGGTCGAGTCGGGGCCCACCCCGCGGGTGCTGCGGTCGCCGCGCCACCCGTACACGCGGAAGCTGATCGACGACCACGAGCGCTTCGGCATCGACCGGGTGCGGGAGAGGAGCCCCCGATGAGCGCGCTGCTCGACGTCTCCGGCCTGCACGTGGCGCTCGGCCGGGGCCGCGGACGCACGGAGATCCTGCACGGCGTCGACCTCACCGTGGGCGCCGGCGAGATCGTCGGGCTGATCGGCGAGACCGGCTCGGGCAAGACCACGCTCGCCCGCGCCGTGCTCGGCCTGGTGCCGCCGAGCGCCGGCACCGTCGCGGTCGGCGGGCGCGAGGTCGGCGGGCTGCGCGGCGCCGCGCAGCGCGCCTTCCGGCGTGGCGGCGCCGTCCAGTACGTCTTCCAGGACCCGCTGCGCAGCCTCGACCCCGAACGCACCGTCTTCGACACCCTCGTCGAGGGCCTCGCCATCCGCGGTCGGAGCCGTGCCGAGCTGCGGGAGGCCGCCGAGGACGTCGCGCGGCTCGTCTCCCTGCCGGCCGACCTGCTGCCCAGGCATCCCGGCGAGCTGTCGGGCGGCCAGCGGCAGCGGGTCGCCATCGGGCGGGCGATCGCCGTGGGGCCCCGGCTGCTGATCTGCGACGAGCCGGTCAGCGCGCTCGACGCCTCGACCCGCATCACGATCCTCGAACTCCTGCTGCGCCTGCGCGAGACCCGCGACCTCGGCGTCCTGCTCATCACGCACGACCTCGGCTCGCTCGGCGGCGTCGCGGACCGCGTCGTCGTGCTCTACCACGGGCAGGTGGTGGAGACCGGCACCACCGAGGAGATCTTCCTCGCGCCGCGCCACCCCTACACCCGGCTGCTGGTGACGTCCGTGCCGTCGATCAGGGACGAGCAGCCCCCCGACCCCGCCGCCCGCCGGGCCCTGCGCGAGCAGGTACGCGCCCTGGCCTCCTCCGACCTCTCATGACCGCCTGGAGCTCGCACATGACGCACACCGGCGACCACCACGCCCCCGAAGGGCTGCGGACCCGAGGCACGGTCATCGTCGTGCCCGGCCGCGGCGAGACCCGCGCCACCTACGCCCGCCTGGGCGCCCGCCTCGCCTACGACGCCTACCGCGTCCGCGTCGTGGACCCGCCGCCCGCGACCTCCGTCCTGACCGGCCTGGCCGCGCAGCTGACCGAGGCAGTGGAGGGCATCGCGGCCGAGCAGCAGGAAGGACTGCCGCGCCCGCTGGTGCTGGTGGGCGCCGACCTGGGCGCCGCCGCCCTGTCCGCCCTGCTCGCCACCCCGCTCGCCACCCCGCTCGCCACCGCCCCTCTGCACGACGTCTGGTGGCCGGACGGCGTCGTCCTCGCCGGCCTCCCCGCCACCGGCACGCGGCAGGACGCCTCGTGGGAGGACGAGCTGGACGTCCGCACGTCCTGCCCCACCCATCGCGGCGTCCTGACCGGCGACGAGCAGGTACGGCGCGGCGCGCTGGCCACCGTCCTGCCGCAGGACCTGCTCGACGCGGCGTACGCGAACACCACCGGCATCCCCCACCTGCTGCTGACCGGCGACGCCGACCCGCTGGCGGACCTCGGCGCGATCACCGCGGCGGCCAAGACCCTCCCGAAGGCCCGCCTGGCCGTCGTCCGGGGCGCCCACCACGACGTGCTCAACGACCTCCAGCACCGCTCGGTCGCCGCCGAGATCGTCACCTTCCTGGAGGCGCTGCGCGAGAACCTCGTCCCCGCCGTCACCGTGGAGACCACCACCTGGTGATCATCGATCAGCGGGGCGGAGGCCGCTCGCCCTAAGCTGTTCGGTATGTCCCCCGCTCTGGTTCTGCTGGACGGTCTGCGCTGGCAGGGTGCCCGCGTGTCCGGCGATCGCGCCCACACGCTGCTGGCCCTGCTCGCCCTGCGCGGGCGCGCGGGGGTCAGCGACGAGCGGCTGGTGGAGGAGCTGTGGCCGGAGGAGCCGCCGGCCAACCCGACGAAGGCGCTGCAGGTCGTCGTCTCCCGCACCAGGGCGGCGACCGGCGCGGCCGTCGTGGAGCGCACGCCGCGCGGCTACCGGCTCGGGCTGCCCGCGGAAGACGTGGACGTCCTGCTGCTCGAAGCGCTGGCCGAGCGCGCCCGCGACGCGCTGGCGGGCGGCGACACGGCGCTCGCCGTCCGGCACGCGGAAGAGGCGCTGGCCATGACGTCCGCGCTCGACGGCGCCGACCGGGTGGCGGGCGCGCTGTCCGAGCTGCGCGGCCTCGCCGCCGCCTGCGCCGCCGAGGCCCGCAGGGTGGCGGCGATCGCCCACTCGCGGGCCGGCGCGCACGACCAGGCCCTGCCGCTGCTTGAGCAGGCCGCCGCCGGCCGCCCCCAGGACGAGGAGCTGCTGGCCTGCCTGCTGCGCAGCGAGTCCGCCGTCCGCGGCGCGCCCGCCGCGCTCGAGCGCTACGAGCGCCACCGCGCCGAGCTGGCCGCCCGCCTCGGCACCGGGCCGGGCCCCGAGCTGGCCCGCGTGCACGCCGAGCTGCTGGCCGCCGACCGCCCGGTGCGCCAGGGCATCCTGTACGACGGCTCCACCCTGCTCGGCCGCGACGACGACATCCGCGCGCTGCACGCCCTGCTGCACGCCCACCGGGTGGTCTCCATCGTCGGCCCCGGCGGCCTGGGCAAGACCCGGCTGGCCCACGTCGTCGGCAGGCACGCCGCGCAGCCCGTCGCCCACTTCGTCGAGCTGGTCGGCGTCTCCTCCCCTGAGGGCGTGGTGGGGGAGGTCGGCTCGGCGCTCGGGGTGCGCGACTCGATCAGCGGCCGTCGCATCCTGACCGCCGAGCAGCGTTCCGACGTACGCGCCAGGATCGCCCAGCAGCTCTCCCAGACGCCCGCGCTGCTGATCATCGACAACTGCGAGCACCTGATCGAGGCCGTCGCCGACCTGGTGGCGTTCCTCACCGTGACGACCCGCGACCTGCGGGTGCTGATCACCTCCCGCGCCCCGCTGTCCATCCCCGCCGAGCGCGTCTACCTGCTGGGCGAGCTGCCGAGGCAGGACGCGGTCGAGCTGTTCCGCCAGCGCGCCACGGCCGCCCGCCCCGGCGTCCTGCTCGACGACGCGACGGTCGAGCAGGTCGTCGCCCGCCTCGACGGGCTGCCGCTGGCGATCGAGCTGGCCGCCGCCAAGGTGCGGGTGATGGCGGTGGCGGAGATCGAGCGGCGGCTGGCCGACCGGTTCGCCCTGCTGCGCGGCGGCAACAGGACCGCCCCCGACCGCCACCGCACGCTGCTCGCCGTCATCGACTGGTCGTGGAACCTGCTGGATGAGCCCGAGCGCCGGGCGCTGCGCCGGATGTCGCTGTTCGGCGACGGCTTCACCCTCTCCGCGGCCGAGGCCGTCCTCGGTCCCGACGCCCTGCACGCCGTGGACGCCCTGGCCGAGCAGTCGATGCTGAGCGTCCGCGAGACCGCCCACGGCCTGCGTTACCGCATGCTGGAGACGGTCAGGGAGTTCGGCAGGATGAAGCTGAAGGAGGCCGGCGAGGAGGAGCCCGCCCGGCGGGCGCAGCTCGCATGGGCGACGGCCTACTCGCTCGGCCACGCCACCCGGCTGTTCGGCCCCGAGGAGTTCGCGGCGGCCGACGCGCTGCGCGCCGAGGAGGGCAACCTGGCCGACCTGCTGAGGCAGGCGCTCGCCGAGCCCGACCCGGCCACGACCGTGCGGCTGCTGGCCGGCCTCGGCGCGATGTGGTCGGTACGCGGCGACCACGAACGCATCCTCGTGCACCGCGACGCCATCAGCGAGACGCTCAGCGCCTGGACCCCGCCGCCCGACCTGGTCGAGGTGACCAGGGCGGCGACGCTGGTCACGCTCTCCAACATCATGGTCGTCACCGAGCACCGCGGGCAGGCGCTGCTCGACCTGCTGCGCCGGCTGCCGGTCGGCGCCGAGACCGACCCCCGCGTGGCGGCGCTGACCGTGGTGACGCTCGCCGGCGAGGGGCTCGACACTCCTGCCATGCTGGAGCGGCTGGCCGAGCTGTCCAGGAGCGACGACGAGCACGTCGCGTTCGCGGCCACGCGGCAGCGCGCCCATCTGCTGGAGAACGCGGGCGACGTGGCGGGCGCGGTCGAGGCCGCCGAGCAGACCGTGGCGCTGCTGAAGCAGGACGACGGCCAATGGCTCGGCGCGATCATGCACGCCATGCAGGCCCACCTGATCCTGCAGCTCGGCGACCGCCGCAGGGCCGTCGAGCACGCCAGGATCGCCCTGCCCGTGCTGCACCGCATCGGCGCCTCCGACGACGAGGCGCAGCTGCGGGCGGTGCTGGTGTCGGCCGCCATCGCCGACGGCGACCTCGATCGCGCGCAGGCCGAGCTCGCCGTCATCGAGCGCATCAACGACAACGAGCCGGTGATGGGCGGGGTGGCGACGCTCGCGCTGTGCTCGGCCGAGATCGCGCTGGCCAGGGGCGAGACCGACAGCGCGCTGGCCGCGTTCAGGCTGGGCGTGCAGCGGGCGCGCGAGCTGCGGGTGCCCGGCATGGCGGACGTGGACGTGGCCCCATGGACGGTCGTCACCGAGTCGATCACGCTGACCGCGCACGCGTACCACGCCCGGGGCGACGACGTCCGCTACGGGGAGCGGCTGTTCGCCGACATCGCCCGCCACGACCTGCTCTCGCCGCACCACCCCCACCTCGACTACCCGATATGCGGGTCGATGCTCTTCGGGCTGGGCGCCTGGGGGCTGCTGCGCGGCGCCATGCCCGCGGAGCTCGCGATCAGGCTGCTGGTGCTGGCCGAGCGGTTCTCGTACAACATCCTGCTGCCTAGCATGGCGATCGAGCGCATCGAGCCGCACGCCGAGCGGGCCGCGCCCGGCCTGCTCGCGGCCGTCCGCGCCGAGTACGGCGACCGGCGCGGTGCCGGCCTGCTCGGGGAGGCGCAGCGGTTCGTCGAGCAGGCCGGAGAGCTGACGGGCGGGTCACAGGTGCCGTTTGTAGCTGCGGACCGACAGCGGCGCGAAGATCGCGATGACGGCCAGGCCGGCGACGATCGTCCAGGCCACCTCGCCGGAGACGGTGGCGTGGTTGGCCAGGTCGCGGGCCGCCGTGACCAGGTGTGAGACCGGGTTGACCCGGACGAACGCGGCCAGCCACCCGGGCAGGCTCTCCACCGGCACGAACGCGTTCGACAGGAACGTCAGCGGAAACAGGATCATCATGGAGAAGCCCTGCACGGCCTGGGCGCTCCTGGCGATCGTGCCGATCCAGGTGAAGATCCACGCCAGCGACCAGCCGGTGAAGACGGCCAGCAGGATCGCGGCCAGCACGCCGCCCGCCCCGCCGCCCGGCCGGTAGCCCATCACCAGGCCCATGGAGAAGGTCAGCGTGGCCGCGATCGTGTAGCGCGACAGGTCGGCCACCATGGGGCCGGCGAGCGGCGCGATCCGGGCGATGGGCAACGACTTGAACCGGTCGAAGACGCCCTTCTCCATGTCCTCGCGCAGCTGCGTGCCGGTGGCCATGCAGGTCGTCAGCACCGTCTGGGCGAGGATGCCGGGGATCATCAGCGGCAGGTAGCTCTCGACGTCGCCGGCGATGGCGCCGCCGAAGACGTAGGCGAACATCGCGGTGAACAGGATGGGCTGCAACGCCACGTCGAAGAACTGCTCGGGGTTGCGGCGCATCTTCTTCAGCGCCCGCCACGCCATCGCCATGGTCTGGCTGACGGTCTCCGCCACGGAGACGCGCCGGCGGGCGGCGGCCACCCGGGCGGCGGCGTCGACCGTCTCGCGGGCGGGTGCGATCGTGGTGGTCATCGGTCCTCCTCGTTGTCGTCGCCGTCCGTCTCGTGGCCGGTGAGGGCGAGGAACACCTCGTCCAGGCTGGGTTTGGCGACGCTGACCGACGTGATCGGCACCCCGGCCGTGCGCAGCGCGATCAGCACCTCCCCGGCCAGGTCGGCCTGGTCGAGCGCGACGTTCAGCCGGCCCTGCTCCGGGCTCAGCACCGGGTCGGAGCCGAGCACGCGCCGCACCACCCCTACGGCGGCGGGCACGTCGGCCGGGTCGGCGAGCAGCAGCTGCAGGGTGGAGTCGCCGACCGTGGTCTTCAGCTCGTCGGGGGTGCCCTCGGCGACCTTGCGGCCGTGGTCGATGACCGCGACGCGGTCGGACAGCTGGTCGGCCTCGTCCAGATACTGGGTGGTCAGCAGCACCGTGCAGCCGTCGGCGACCAGGTCGCGGATCGTCTCCCACATCTGGCGGCGGGTGCGCGGGTCGAGGCCGGTGGTCGGCTCGTCCAGGAAGATCAGCGGCGGCCTGGTGATGAGGCTGGCCGCCAGGTCGAGGCGGCGCCGCATGCCGCCAGAGAACTGCGCGATCGGCTTGTCGGCGGCGTCCAGCAGGCCGAAGCGGCCCAGCAGGTCGTCGCCGACGGCGCGGGCGCGGGCGCCGGGCAGGCCCTGGAGGCGGCCGAAGAGCCAGAGGTTCTCGCGGGCGGTCAGGTTCTCGTCGACGGAGGCGTACTGGCCGGTGACGCCGACGAGCTGGCGGATGACGTGCGGGTCGCGGGCCACGTCCACCCCGAAGATCTCGGCCCGGCCCCCGTCGATCGCCAGCAACGTGGCCAGCATCCGCAACATGGTGGTCTTACCGGCGCCGTTCGGGCCGAGGATGCCGAAGATCTCGCCGGTCCGCACGTCGAGGTCGACGCCGTCGACCGCGCGGTGCGTACCGAACGTCTTCGCCAGCCCCTCGGCACGGACGGCCACGCCGGGTGGAATGTCGGTCATGCTCATGACCGCACTCTCGGCGGCCCGGGTTTCACCGTGCCCTCGACCGGGTTTCACGGGCCTGCGCCGCCGTGAAACCCCTGCTCAGACGGCCGTGTCCGGCCGGCAGGCGTCGGCGATCGCCCCGGGGTCCCAATAGAAGGGGCGGCATTCGAGCATCCGGCCGTCCTTGACGGTGATCAGCTGCACGATCAAGGTGTCGACCTCCCGGCCGGTGGCCCGGGCGCGGAAGCGCACCCGGTTCCGCACGACCACGGTGTCACCGTCGCCCCAATGCTCCTGCTCCAGGAACTCCATCGACTCCCAGACCGCACTGAACCGGGCCAGGAACCGCTCCATGCCGTCGTGGCCGCGCCAGGTTCCTGAGCCGGTGAAGGGCAGCCCGGGAGCCTGATGCAGGGTCACCTCCGGATCCAGGTAGGCGGCGACGTCGTCGTAGCTCGCCCTGCCGAATCCACCCGCGGCCACGTACGCGGCCTCGGCCTCGTAGAACCTCTGCATCACCGTCCAGGCGCCGGCCTGGTCACTTGCCGTATCCGCTGTGCTCATGGCGCCAGCATCGCCGACCGGGGACGATCTCCGCTGGCGGCTATCAGACCTCTCACCCGCGCCTGCTCAGGTCGTGATGCGGCCGGCTCTGCAGCACCCGCGGCCGGGCGAACAGCGGCCGACGTCACGGATCCTCGTTGTCGCTGCGGGACGCGTGGCGGCGTTCAGCCCGGCCAGGGCGCGGGCCGAGTGCGTGCCGGGCTCCGCGTGCAGGAGCAGCGCCTCCAGGCCGTCGCCGTCGATCACGGCGAACTTCTCGGCCATCAGCCGCAGCTCGCCGGACTCCGGGTGCCGCAGCGAGATGACGCCGCCGCGCGACGTGCACACGTCGTGGCGGGCCCACAGGTGGCGGAACCGCTCGCTCTCGACCGACAGCTCGCCGATCAGCGCGTGCGGGCGCGCGTACCGACTTCGGCGGGCGCAACCTGCGGGTCGCCGACCCGCTGCCCGGCTACGACGGCACGCCCGCCGCCGTCCGTCCCCGCCGGCAGGGGCCGGTGCGGGCGCCGGGCGATCCCGGACGGATCGCGGCCCGCGTCATCGGCAGCGCCGCCGAGACCGACGCTTGAGTAGGCGTTACTCATGTGGATCCGGGCGGCCGCACCCACCCTGATGAGAACGGCTCCGCAGAGCACAACGGGAGGGGATGGCCGTGATCTACATCACGCTGGAGAGTTTCCGCTGTCACAGCGAGACCGACGAGGTCGGCGCGGACGAACCGTACATGATCGTCGCCGCGGTCGACCTCAGGCCGCCGAACTCGCCGGTGCCCAGATCGCGTGTCTACCGGTACGGCCCCTTCGGCGACGTCGACGGCCAGGAGACGCACCAGGTGCCGTTCCAGTCGTTCTGGGGCCTGGCGGGCGAGGAGCGGGCGCTGCCCAACCCGGACGACGCCATCTTCATCGTCGGCATCATGGAGAACGACAACGGCGACCCGGAGAACCTGCGCGGCATCGTCGCCGCCACCGTCTCCGGCACCATCGCCGCCACCCTGGGCACGCCCCGCCCGACGATCGTCGGCCGGCTGCTCGAGGACATCAACTCCGCGCTCAAGACCGTCACCGGAGCCCCGAACTTCGACGACCAGGTCGGCCCGCCCCGCGAGGTGCGCTTCACCTCCGGCGACATCGCGCTGGCCGAGACGGGCAACCCGGCGCGGCAGTCGCTGCGCATCCAGGGGGACGGCGGCGACTACACGGTGACGTTCAAGGCGATCAACCGCGGTCAGGCCGCCTGGCGGTTCTGCGTGCGCTGCCGCGGCCTGTTCTTCGACGGTTACCCCACCAAGGGCGTCTGCCCGGCGGGCGGCGGGCACGCCGCCGCCGGGTGGATCTTCTTCCTGCCGCACGACCGGCCGGGCCCGCTGGGCGGGCAGGACCAGTGGCGGTTCTGCGACAAATGCTTCACCATGTTCTGGAGCGGCGACCCCGCCAACCAGGGGCGCTGCCCGGCGGGCGGCGCTCACAACAGGCAGGGCTACATGTTCTTCCTGCCGCACGACCACAACGGCCCCGGGCAGACCGAGTGGCGCTTCTGCGACAAATGCCGGGTGATGTTCTGGAACGGCGAGGCCAACAAGGGAGCCTGCACGGCCGGCGGCGGCCACCGCGCCGCGGGCTTCGTCTTCAAGCTCGACTTCACCCCCTGACGTGGCACCCGCCCCTGACCTCACGGCACCCCGGTGCGGCGGGGGCGGGACGGCGCGGCGATACTGCTCGACGTGACACGACCAGACGACGACCACGGCGCAGCGAGCGGGCGGGTGCGGGCGCGGGAGCTCGGGGTGGTGGTCGGGGGGCTGCCGACCGGGCCGCTCAACGCGATCACCGACGTCGAAGGGGTCCTGGTCGGTCACACCACGCTGGACGACGGGGCCGACCTGCACACCGGCGTCACCGCGATCGTCCCCGAGCAGCTGCTCACCACCTGGCGGCTCCCGGCGGCCGTCGAGGTCGGCAACGGCTACGGCAAGCTCGTCGGCTCCACCCAGATCGGCGAGCTCGGCGTCCTTGAGTCGCCGATCGTGCTGACCGGCACGCTGTCGGTCTATCGCGCGGCCGATGCGCTGCTGTCGTACGTGATGCGGCTCCGCCCCGACGGGCTGTCGTTCAACTGCGTGGCGGGGGAGACCAACGACGGGTTCCTGTCCGACATCAGGCGCCGGCCGATCACCGAGCGGCACGTGCTCGACGCGCTCGAAGGCGCGACCGATGGCCTGCCCGGCGAGGGCTGCGTGGGCGCGGGTACCGGCACGACGGCGCTGGGCTTCAAGGCCGGCATCGGCACCTCGTCCAGGCGGCTGGTGATCGAGGGTGTCCCGGTCACGGCGGGAGCGCTCGTCCAGGCGAACTTCGGCGGCGTGCTGACCGTCCAGGGCGTCCCGATGCCGGCGGCCGAGCTGGTGCGGGGAGCCGGCGGGGCCGAGCCACCGGGCAACTCCTGCATGATCGTGGTCGCCACCGACGCCCCGCTCGACGCCCGCAGATTGGGCCGTCTCGCCCGCCGCGCGATCTTCGCGATGGGCCGGGTCGGGGCGTCGTACTCGAACGGCAGCGGCGACTACGCCATCGCCTTCAGCACCGCCCCCGCCTCGTCCCCGCTCCTGCCCGACGAGACGCTCAGCCCGCTCTTCACCGCCGTCATGGACGCCGTCGAGGAAGCCCTGCTCAACTCCCTCTTCAAAGCCACGACCACCACAGGTCAGGGCCACACCAGCCACGCCGTCCCCTACGACCGGCTCCCGCGCGAGCGGCCCTGACCTCATCGGCTGGGGGATCCCGCCTGCGGGGCCCCGCCGTAACGGCTGAGGGCCCTTGGCGCGGGCCTCGTCGCCCTCAAGCATGAGCGAAACCGCCGCTGTCCTCACGGGCCGGCGGGATCGCCCCCTTGCGTCTGCTACGAAGGTGCGGAGCCTGCGTGACCTTCGGCTCCGGCCGCCGGCCGCACGAGCGCGGGGGCCGCCGCCTCCCAGGCCGCCTCGATCATCTCGAAGACCTCGTCCACGGTCGCCTCCGGGTCGGTGGACTCGCGGGCCAGGGAGAACGCGTCGATCGCGAACCTGGCGATCGCCTGGCAGGCCGTCGTCTCCGGCGGCAGCCCGAAGTGGGCGGAGAGGGCCGTGGCCAGCGCCCGTGCGTGGCGCAGCCGCATCGACTCCTCGTACGCCCGCAGCGCCGGCACCTCGTCGATCATGCGCCACAGCGGGGCGGCGTCCTCGCTCGTGCAGTGGTGTACGAGGGCGTGGATCTCCCTCCGGAGCGCGGGCATGAGCGGCTCGTGCGGCGCCCGGCCGTGGACGGCCTGGACGAGGCGCTGCTCGAAGCTCTGGTCCTGGTCGAACACCAGCGCCTCTTTCCCGGCGAAGTGCGCGAAGACCGTGGTGACCGCCACATCGGCCTCGGCGGCCACGTCGCGGATGCCCACCGCGTCGTAGCCCCGCTCCATGAAGAGCCGCAGCGCGGCGTCGGCGATCTTCTGACGGGTCGCCGCCTTCTTGCGTTCGCGACGTCCGGTGGGCACGGTCATGCGCTGATGCTACCAGCTACGAAACCACAACTGTTTTGAAACGCTAACGGTTAGTGTTACGGTCGGCGGCATGAAGAAAGTGAGCTTCGCCGCGTACGGCGGCCCTGACGTCCTGCACCTCATCGACGCCGAGGAGCCCCACCCGGGCCCCGGCCAGATCCGCGTCGCGGTACGCGCCGCCGGGGTCAACCCCCACGACTGGCGGGTCCGCGAAGGCATGAACCAGGTCGAGCTGCCCGCCGGCATCGGCCTCGACGCCGCCGGGGTGGTGGACGAGATCGGCCCCGGCGTGACGGGCGTGGAGATCGGCGACCCGGTGTTCGGCGAGGGCCACGAGACCTACGCCGAGTACGCCGTCCTAGAGGCATGGACCCGCATCCCCGACGGCCTGACGTTCGAGGAGGCCGCCGGCTACCCGTCGGTGATGGAGACCGCGCTGCGCGTCATCCGCGAGACCGGCGTGCAGCCCGGGCAGACGCTGCTGGTCAGCGGCGCGGCCGGGGGAGTGGGGTCGGCGGTGCTGCAGGTGGCCCGCGACCGCGGCATCGCGGTGATCGGCACCGCGGGGGCGGCGAACCAGGACTACGTACGCGGGCTGGGCGCCCGCGCCACCACCTACGACGCGGGCTGGCCCGACCGGGTGCGCGAGCTCGGCCCGGTGGACGCCGCCATCGATGTGGCCGGCGCGGGCGTCGTGGGCGAGCTGGTCGAGCTGACCGGCGACCCGCGCCGGGTGATCTCCATCGCCGACCTGGACGCCTCCACGTTCGGCGTCCGCTTCTCCGGCGTGGCGGGCAGCATGCCGGACGCGCTCGCCGAGACCGTCCGCCTCATCGGCCTCGGCAGGCTGCACATCCCGGTCGAGAAGGCGTACGCGCTGGCCGACGCCGCGCAGGCGCACATCGACAGCCAGGCGGGTCACACGAGGGGCCGGCGCGTCCTGCTCGTCTGAGCGGCGAGGACGAGCAGCAGCGCGGCCGCGGTGAGCCCGATCCCGAACCAGACGACGCTGGACACCCCCAGCCGGTCGGCGAACACCCCGCCCACCAGCGCCCCCAGCGCGATGGAGGTGTTGTACGCCATCGTGTTGAGCGACATCGCGGCCTCGAACGTCTCGGGAGCGGCCGCCTGCGTCATGGTGATCTGGCTCAGCTGCACCACGCCGAACGCCACCCCCCACACGACCAGCGTGACGACCGCCCCGGCCGCGCTCTGACCGAGGAAGAGCAGCGCCAGCAGCGACGCCACCAGCCCGGCGCTCCCGGCGAGGAAGCCGCCCCTGGCGTTCCTGGCCACGACGGGCCCGGCGACGAGGTTCCCGGCAGCGCCGCCGACGCCGTACGCCATCAGCGTGACGGTGACGAACAGCGGCGTCGCGCCGGCGTGCTCCTCCAGGAACGGCCGCACGAACGTGTAGGCCCCGAAGTGCCCGAGCACGAACAGCACGACGGCCGTCAGCACCAGCCGCAGCGGCCCGTTGCGCAGCGGCAGCAGGAACACCTCCCGCACCGACACCGCGTTCGCCGACGGCAGTGAGGGGACGAGCACGGCGACCGCGACGAACACCAGCGCGCTCAGCCCGCTCCAGATGAGGAAGGTGGTCCGCCAGTCGGTCAGGCTCTCCAAGGTCGTGCCGAGGGGGATGCCGGCCACCGCGCCGATCGAGATGCCCGACATGACCACCGACGCCGCCCGGCTCGCGTGCCGCTCGGGCACCAGCCGCATCGCCATGGCGACGCCGATCCCCCAGAACACGCCGCTGGCGAACCCCATCACCAGCCGTGTGCCCAGCACCAGCGGATAGCTGGGCGACACGGCGGTGATCAGGTTGCCCAGGGTCAGCACCGCGAGCAGCGTCGCCAGCAGCACGCGCCGGTTGACCCGCCTGGTCCACGCCACGATGAACGGCACTCCCAATCCGGCCGATACCCCCATCAACGTCACCATCAGCCCGGCGGCGCCGACCGAGATGTCCAGGCCGGAGCTGATCGGGGTGAGCAGGCCGACGGGCATCAGCTCGGTGGTGAGGAAGACGAACAGGCTGGCGGTGATCGCCGCGACCCCGAGCCACGGCCGGACAGCGGACTCGTGCCGCACTTCTTGCTGCAATGTCATGCGTTCCAGGGTGGGGGAGGAGTGATCGATGAGTCCAACACATCTTTGTCATCGTGATCGATCGTGCGGCACGATGGATGGATGGAGCTGCAACAGCTGAGGTACGTCGTCGCGGTCGCCGAGACACTGAACTTCACCCGCGCCGCCGAGCGCTGCCGCGTCGTCCAGTCGGCGCTCAGCCACCAGATCGCCGCGCTCGAACGCGAGCTCGGCGCCCGGCTGTTCGAGCGCACCAGCCGCAGGGTCCGGCTGACACCGGCCGGTGAGGCGTTCCTGCCGGAGGCCCGCGCCTGCCTGGAGGCCGCCGACCGGGCGCGGGCCGAGGTGGCGGCGGCCGGCGGCGAGCTGCGCGGCCGGCTCGCCGTCGGCGCCATCCCCACCGTGACCGCGCTCGACCTGCCGGTCCTGCTGCGCGACTACCGCCGCCGCCATCCCAAGGTCGGCATCACGCTCACCTCGGCGGGCAGCGACCACCTCATCGAACGGGTCCGCCGGGGCGGCGCCGACGTCGCCTTCCTCGGCCTGCCGCCGCGCGCCGAACCCAAGGGCGTGCGCAGCCGCAGGCTCGGCGGCGGCGAGCTGGTCGCGGTGGTGGCCCCCGACCATCCCCGTACGGAGCGGGAGTCTGACCTGGCGGGCCTGGCGGACGAGCCGTTCATCGACTTCAGGGCGGGCGTGGCGGGGCGCGTGCAGTCGGACGAGGCGTTCGCGGCGGCGGGGGTGCGGCGCGAGGTGCCCTTCGAGGTGTCGTCCGCCGACTTCCTGGTGGACCTGGTACGCCAGGGCCTCGGCGTCGGCATGCTCCCCGCCGCGTACGCCACCCGTTTCCCCGATCTGCGCGTCATCCGCCTGCGCGGCGCCCCCACCCGCGTCGAGCACCTCATCTGGCAGGACCGCCCGTCACCGGCCGCCGCCGCCTTCCTCGACCTCATCGGCGAGCGGCCAGGCTCATGAGGTGTGGAATCATGACCGCCATGAGTTCTGACAGGAGTCCCGAGGGCGGCAGGGCCGATCTCGGCGACATGATCGGAGAGCTGCTCTCTTTCTGGACGTTCGGCCCCGAGGCCCACGCCTCCGAGCACAACGTCCGCTACCACCCCGTCAAGCTCGTCATCTGGACGGTGGTGGCGATCGGCGTCTCGGCCGTCGTCTCGGCCGTGCGGCTGGCCCTGTTCGGTGAGCCGACGGCGGGATGGGCGGTGGCGCTGTTCCCGCTGCTGCTCCCGCTCACCGGCGCTCTGGCGCACCGGCCGCCCCGCTACGTCCCCGCCCTGGTCGGCGGTCTCGTGGCGGGCCTGGTCGTGGCCCTGCTCCTGGGCATCGACCTCGGCCAGTCCTACAGCTCGTTCTGGGCGGGCTTCGCCGCCATGTGCGCCGGCTTCCTGACCTGCTCGGTGATCTTCGCCGCCGTCACCTGGCCGCGTCCCACGCCGGCGGAAGACGGCGACAACGCGACCGGGTGAATCATCCGGCGAGGAAGCGCAGCAGCTCCGCCGTGACGAAGCGCGGGTTCTCCTCGATCAGCCAGTGACCGGCCTTCGGCACGTCCACGGCCCTGACGATGTCGCGTACGCGCGGCTCGACCGTGGCGCGGACCGCGTCGAGCTGGCCTTGGGCGGTCATGAGCAGGGCCGGCGCCCGCACCGGCGCCGCCGCCGTGGTGTCGCGGACGTCCTGGTCGAGCGCCCGGTAGAGCTCGAAACCGCCTGAAAGGGCCGAGGGGCGGCCGTACGTGCGGGCGTATTCGTCGATCTCGGCGTCGGTGAACGGGGACCGCTCGGAGGTGCCGCCGAACGCCGTCCCGCCGTAGGCGACCTGCGGGTAGAACAGCGCCAGATACTCGCGTACGTCGTCGTCCACCACCGTCTCGGGCACCCGCCGCTGGGAGTGGAAGGCGATGTGCCAGCTCAGCGACCGGTACGTGGCCGCGTCGATGCCCGGCCCCGGCAGCGGCAGGTCCAGGTAGCCGAGGCGGGTGGTGTGCCCGGGGAACTGGGCGGCGTACTGGAAGGCCACCGCCGCTCCGAGGTCGTGGCCGACGACGGCGGCGTTCCTGATCTTCAGTCGTTCGGCGATCAGCGTGTGCACGTACCGGGCCAGCGTCGCCTTGTCGTACCCCTTCGGCGTGCCGGTGCTGTCACCCAGTCCCGGCAGGTCCACGGCGTAGACGGTGTGGTGCTCGGCGAGCGCCGGCATGATGGGCCACCAGCCGTACCAGGTCTGCGGCCAGCCGTGGAGCAGCACGACAGGTGAGCCGCTGCCGCCGGTCACGTAGTGCATCCGGACGCCGTCCACGTCGGCGAACGCGTGCCGGAAGGCGCTCGTGAACGCCGGATCATCGTGGGTGGCGGCGGCGTGCGGCGGGACGTCGCCGGCGGCCGGGGACGAGCACGCGGCGAGCAGGACGGTGAGCAGGACGGTGAGAACGAGGGCCATCGCCACCCGCGCCCGCCGGAGGAGGCGGCGCGGCGACGGCCGGGTCGTAGTGATCATGGCTTTCCTTTCGATCCTTACGCGTCGGATGCCCAGTCTCATGGGACATGTCAGGCATGGCACGAAAAGTTGCAGTTATGGCAAGATGGTCGGCATGGACCTGGAAACCGATGAGGTGATCGAAGGCGTCGGCCCGCGGCTGCGCGCGCTGCGCCGCCACCGCGGCATCACCCTCGCCGACCTCGCCACCACCACCGGCGTGTCCGAGAGCACGCTGTCCCGGCTGGAGAGCGGGCAGCGCCGGGCCACCCTGGAGCTGCTGCTGCCGCTCGCCCGCACCTACAACGTCCCGCTCGACGACCTGGTCGGCGCCCCGCGCACCGGCGACCCCCGCATCCACCTGACGCCGATCCACCGGTTCGGGATGACGTTCGTGCCGCTGTCCCGCCGTCCCGGCGGCGTCCAGGCGTTCAAGATGATCATCCCCGCGCCGCAGGAGCCGCTCGTCCCGTCCCTGAAGACGCACGACGGCTTCGAGTGGCTCTACGTCCTCACCGGCCGCCTGCGCCTCATCGTCGGGGAGCGCGACCTGACGCTGCCGCCCGGCGAGGCCGCCGAGTTCGACACCTCCTCGCCCCATTGGCTGGGCAGCGCCGACGGCACGGCGGTGGAACTGCTCATCCTGTTCGACCCGCAGGGCATGCGCACCCACATCCACGCCGACCCCCACCGCCCGGCCCGATGAGCACGTCACCCGTCCGGATCGGCGCGCTGGCCCCGCTGACCCCGCCCGGCTGGGCCGAGGCGGGCCGGCACCTGCTCGCCGGCCTCGAACTCGCCGCAGCCGAGGCCGACACCGCCGGACTGCCCCTCGAACTCCTCGTGCGGGACACCGCGGCCGACCCCGCCAGGGCCACGGCGGCCGTGGACGAGCTGGCCGGGCTCGGCGTGGCCGCACTGGCGGGGGAGTACCACAGCGTCGTCGCCCGCGCGGTCGCCACCAGGGCCGACGCCCTCGCGGTGCCGTACCTGTGCTCGTCCGCCGTGCTCGACGCGCTCACCGACGAGCCGACGCCCTGGGTGGCCCGCATCGCCCCGGCGCAGTCGCGCGGCTGGCGCCGCTACGCCGACCACCTCCTCGGCGCGGGACACCGCCGCGTCGCCGTGGCGGCCCAGCCCAGCGTCTACTGGGCGACAGGGACCCGCATCCTGCGCGACCACCTGACCCGGCACGGCGGCACCGTCATCGAGCTCGACCCGCTCCCGCCCGAGACGCTGTGCGACGCCCTCGTGCGGCACTCCGCGACCGCCCTGCTGCTCCTGACCGGCCACCCGGAGCCGGCGATGCCGATCGTCCGAGCGGTCCGCGACGATCCGCGCCTCACCGGGCTGACGCTCGGCGCCCCCGCCGGCCAGCCCGAGCTTCCCTCCTGGGCCACGCTCGGCGAACTCGGCGCCGCGATCCCGTTCCTGCGCTACCTCCCGGAACGTCTGAGCCCGATCGGCGTTCGAGTCGAGCACGCCCTGCGCGAACGGCTGGGCGAGACACCGTCCTTCGTCGCCTTCGAGGGCTACGACACCATCACGGTCCTCGCCGAAATCCTTCGGCACAGCACCGAACGCGAGCACATCGCCGCATCCTGGCCGCGCGTACGGGCCGAAGGCACCCGCGGCCTGATCCGGTTCTCCCGCGAGCCGGGCATCGGCATCTGGCAGTGGACCTGGCCCCCCATCCACATCGCCGACCGGGACCCGGCGAACCCCGGCGAGTTCCGCGTGCTGCCCATCGCGTGAAGCCGCTCCGGCAGGCCGGTCACCTGGTGGCCGGCCAGGGCGTCTGCCCCATCACAAAGGACCGCAGGAGGCGGTTGCGGCCGGGGTTCCGGTGCCAGGTGATGCCGCCCGTGAATCCCGATGACTCGAAGGCGGAGACGAGGACGGCCGGTTCGCCGTCCCCCGGCCCCTGCCGCAGCGACGCCGCCCCCGGCCGAGCGGACGCCCCGGCCGCCCCTCCCGGCCGGACAAGAGCAGAAACGCCCGCTCAGTGCGGGATCGCGTCGATGACCTCGCGGGCGCCCTGACGGAGCAGGGCGACGGCGACGGAGGTGCCGAGGGTGGCCGGGTCGAGCGGGCCGGCCCACTCGTGGGCGTCGAGGACCGTCTTGCCGTCGGGGGAGAACACCCGCGCCCGCAGCGACAGACGGCCGTCGCGCTCCGCGCGGGCGTACCCGGCGATGGGGCTGTTGCAGTGACCCTGCAGGACGTGCAGCAGCATGCGCTCGGCGGTGATCTCGCGCCAGGTGGGCTGATGATTGAGGCCGGCGACGGCGTCGATGGTCGCGGAGTCGTCCTCGCGGCACTGCAGCGCGAGCACGCCGGCGCCGATCGGCGGGCACATCGTCTCCAGCGACAGCGTCTCGCTGATGCGCTCGCTCAGGCCGATGCGCTCGAGACCGGACACCGCGAGCATGAGGGCGTCGGCCTCGCCCGCGTCGAGCTTGGCCAGGCGGCTGTTGGCGTTGCCGCGGATCGGCACGCAGCGCAGGCGCGGGTGGGAGGAGGCGAGCTGGGCGACGCGGCGTACCGACGAGGTGCCGATGCGGGTGCCGTCGGGCAGCTCGTCCAGGGTGAGGCCGCCCGGGTGGACGAGCGCGTCGCGCAGGTCGTCGCGCTTGAGGTGGGCGGCGAACACCGTGCCCGCCGGGAGCGGCCGGTCGGCCGGGATGTCCTTCATGCAGTGCACCGCCAGGTCCGCCCGGCCGGTCAGCAGCGCCTCGTCCACCTCCTTGGTGAACGCGCCCTTGCCGCCCAGCGCCGACAGCGCCCCCTGCCACCTGTCGCCGGACGTCGTCACCGGCACGACCTCCGTGCGGATGCCGGGGTGCAGCGCCGCGAGCTCGGCGCGGACGCGTTCGACCTGGGCCAGCGCCATGGGCGACGATCGGGTGGTGATGCGGATGAGCTCGGGTACGGCCATTCGCCGATCGTAGACCGTCACCCCTCGCACCGGACTCGGATTGCCGACGAAATGGATGACGCCGCCTCAGCGCAGGCGTTCCAGCTCGGCCGCGCGCCGCAGATCCTTGGGACGGCCCAGCGCGCGCCGCATCAGGATCAGGTCGTCGAGGCAGGCGTAATGCACCTGGAGACCGTCCCGGCCGGTGGCCGTGAGCGCGCGGTCGAGGAACCCGGGAACGTGCAGGTCGCCCCACGGCAGCGCAGGCGTGCAGCAGTCGCCGCCCGCTCCCCGCACGGTGAACGGCACCTTCGGCCGCAGGAACGATTCCGGCTCCGTGAGCGGCCCGCCGGCCGAGGCGAACGCCTTCGCCAAGGCCGGGGCGTTCGCGGGGTTGCCGTCCCAGAGCAGGTCGAGGTCGCCGGTCAGTTCCTCGGACCCGTGCATGATCCCCGCCACCTGCCCGATCACCACGGCCCTGACGCCGTGCCGGTGCAGGGCTTCGAGCAGCGGGAACGGGTCGAAGCCGATCGCGCCGTCGGTGCCGATCGTGCCGATGTCGTCGTCGGCGTCCTCATGGCCGAGCCCGGTGCTCGTGCGGTAGGTCTCCTGGGTACGGCGGACGGCGGCGCGCAGGCGCTCCAGCGGATCGTTGATCATCCGATGCATGAAACACCGCCGGAGCCCGCGCCGCACCCGAATTTCGCCGCCCGCGCCCGCGGCCGCCCCGGCGGTCTTCCTGTGCGCGACGGGGGCGTGAGGTCAGAGGACGAGCTGGTGGCGGGGACGGCGGGGCTTCCACTCCACGGTCATCACGGTCGCGTCGTCCTGCAGCCGCCCCCGCTGGTGGGCCAGGATCGCCTGGATGAGGCGCCGCAGCGTCTCCGGGATCGGGAGCCCGTCGGCCTCCCGCTTGGTGACGAACCCGATGAACCGCTCGAGCCCGAACCGCTCACCGTCCGGGCTCTGCGCCTCGATGACGCCGTCGGTGTAGAACAGCAGCCGGTCGCCGGGCTGCAGCTGGGAGTGCAGCTCCCCGGTCGAGACGCTCAGCCCGAACCCCATCGGCGGGTCGGGGACGCCCGACAGCGTCGCCACCAGCCGTCCGTCGCGCAGCACCAGCGGCGGGTGGTGTCCGCGGTTGACCCAGGCCAGCAGCCCGGTCCGCAGGTCGAGCGAGGCCAGCACCCCGGTGGCGAAGCGGCCCTCGAACTCGCTCATGATCGCCTCGTCCACCGCCTGCGCGGTCTCGGCCAAGCTCATGCCCTGCCTACGGTGGTTGCGGCTCGCCCCCACGGCGAGCGTGGCGGTCAGCCCGGCGGAGGTGTCGTGGCCCATCGCGTCGTAGATCGACAGGTGCAGGGTGTGGCCGTCGATCGCGTAGTCGTAGGTGTCGCCGCCCATCTCGTACGCGGGCTCCAGCGCCGCGCTGACCACCACGTCGTCCTTGGCGAACGTGCCGGGCGGCAGCAGGTTCCACAGCACCTCGGCCGACAGCGCCATGGGGCGGGCGCGTACCAGCCGGGCCCACGAGTCGCTGTGCGGGCGCTTGCTCAGCACCAGGAGCGCCACCAGCGACGCGAGCGTCTTGATCCGCCGCTCCACCACCTCGCCGCCGTGCGGCACCGTCACGCCGAGCAGGCCGATCCGCTCGGTGCCGTCGAGCAGCGGCGCCCACACCCGGTACGGCCCCTCCCCGCCCGCCGGGGACCGCACCAGCGACATCGACCGGAACGCCCGCCCAGCCAGCGTCCCGTCGATCCTGATCGTGGGCAGCGGGCCGCCCCCCGCGTCCCGCTGGTTCGGCAGCGGGACGAGGAGCAGCTGCTGCAGGTCGGTCACGTAGATCGAGACGTCGGAGAAACCCTCGAGCCGCGCGTGCTCGGAAACCAGTGCGGGCATCTCCTCCATGCCGGCCAGGTGCATGGCGTCCAGCAGGCCGTCGAGCGTCCGCTCGCCCTCGCTGGGCACGTCGTGCAGTGCCTGCTCACTCTCGCTCCGCAACGCCGTCCCCCCTCCGCGCGGTCCTTTCCTCCCGGCCCCTACCCGCGCGGGCCGCGCTCGATCAGGGGGCGGCGAAGCGGGACAGCAGCGTGTCCGCGGCGGCGAAGCCGGCGACCACGTCGGCGGCGCCGCGCTCCCGCGTCACCGTCCCCACGGCCTGGCCCGCGTAGACGTAGGCGGTGTCGAAGTCGAGGCCCCGCCGTGCCGCCTCCAGCCCGGCGCGTGCCTGCTCGTCGCGGGCCAGCTCGTCCTCGCGGCCCCGCCAGCGGTCGTAGAACGCGTTGCGCAGCGCCCGGCCGCCGTACTCGGGCGGCCACGGCAGCCCCTGGGCGACGTCGAAGACCCGCCCGTACGCGGTGCTCGTCTCCCCGGCGTCGAGCACCCGCCGCAGCCCCTCGGGCGGGAGCGTCGTCTCGGTGCAGCCGAGGAACGCGGTGCCGGCCCAGCCGCCCTCGGCTCCCGCGGCCAGCACGGCGGCCAGCCCGCGCGCGGTGGCGATGCCGCCGGCGGCCAGCACCGGGACGCGGACCGCGTCGAGCACGGTCTGCAGCAGCGGCAGCGTGGCCACGTCGTCGCGGCCGTGCCCGCCGCCCTCGCCGCCCCTGGCCACCACGACGTCCACGCCGGCCCGCTCGGCCTGCACGGCCTCCTCGGTGGTGCCCGCCTGGACGGCCACGGTGATGCCGGCCGCACGCAGCGGCTCGACGTACGGGACGTAGTCGCCGAAACTCACCGACACCAGGGCGGGCCGCACCCGCAGCACCGCCTTCAGGTGCTCGTCGGACAGTCCCCAGGCCAGCAGCCCGATGCCGTACGGCCGCCCGCTCGCGGCGGCGATCCCGGCCTGCTCCTCGATCCACGACACCGGCACCGACGGTGGCACCCCGAACATGCCGAGGGCCCCCGCCGCCGACACGGCCCCCGCGAGCCGCCCGTCGCTCACCCCCGCCATCGGCGCCCCCACCAGGGGCACCTGCAACTCGAACCGCTCGGTCAACCAGGTACGCGGCATGGCTCCTCCTCGCTCAGCCCATGGCGGCCTCAGCGTAACCCCGCCCCCGTTCGACCGCGTACGCGGACGGGGGTGCGGCGGTCCATGATGGGGGCCATGGCTTCTTGGCAGGATTTCCAGCGTCAGGCGCCCGAGCTGGCCGAGGCGGCTCAGCGGGTCATGGACGCGTACAAGCACAAGGTCCTCGCCACCCTGCGCAAGGACGGGTCGCCGCGGGTCAGCGGCACCGAGGTCGACCGCAAGGACGGCGAGCTGTGGCTGGGCTCGATGGGCGGCGCGGTCAAGGCGCACGACCTGCGGCGAGATCCGCGGATGGCGATTCACGTCACGTCCGCGTTCAACGACGATCCCGCCGCGTGGGAGGGCGATGTGAAGCTGGCCGGCCGGGCGGTGGAGATCACCGACCCGGACGAGCTCGCGGCCTGCGGGCAGACCGAGCCCGGCTCCCACCTGTTCCGCGTCGATGTGGGCGAGGTGGTGTGGACCCGGGTCGAGGGCGATGAGCTGATCATCCGGTCCTGGCGCGAAGGGGTGGGGGAACGGGAGTTCCGCCGCAAGTGATCTACTTTGTAAAGGCGGCCTGCTCGAGCACCCGGTGGATCTCCCGCAGGACGAGCGCGGGTTCGGCGAGGTGCACGTAGTGGTCCTGCGTGGCCGCGACGACGTGCCGGCCGCGCGTGGAGAGCCGCGCCGGCTGTTCGCGGGTGTCCTGGGCGCTGATGACGGTCAGGGGCAGGCCGCCCCATGACCCCGGCCCGCGGGGGAGGCTCCGGACGGCGCGGACGGTGGCGTCGTACGCGCGCATCTCGGCAGCGGCGGCGGCCCAGGTGGCCGGGCCGAAGACGACGGGGGCGTTGTCGCGGGTGAGGCGCGGTTCACGGGGATCCACCATCCAGGCTCCGGTACGCAGCAGTCCCGCGCCGGCCGCGAAGGACCACACGTGCGCCTGGATCGTGGCCGGAGCCGCCAGGCCGGTGTTCCGCTCGTCCGCGATGTCGAGCAGCACCAGCCCGGCGACCTGCCCGGGCCGCTGCGCGCGCAGCAGCCGCAGGACGTGCCCGCCCCAGGAGTGCCCGACGAACACGAACGGCCCCCGCTCGCCCGCGTTCGCCAGCAACGTCACGAGTTCAGCCGCCTCGGCCGAGGCGTCCCGCACGCCGGGGCCCGGCTCGCTCCAGGCGTGACCCGCCCGGTCATAGGCGCAGGACCGCCGCCCGGAAGCGGTCAGCTCCCGCTGCAGGCCGTCCCAGGTCGTGGACGAGTCACCCCATCCCGACTCGAACACGACCGCCGGGCTGCCGCTGCCCAGGCAGCGCAGGTGCAGTTGGTGCGTGCCGACGCTGACGAGGCGGCCGGGCGCGGGGAAGCGCCGCGCGTCCGTGCGAGCCATGGACTGCTCGACGGCCGTCCCGGCGAGCGCGGCCACGATGACCAGGCCGAGTGAGGCGGCGAGGATCCGCCGCAGGGGATGCGGCCGCCGCCGTGGGAGGCCGCCGAAGGCGGGGTCGCCTTCGGCGGCGCGCCGGATCGCGCGCGTCCCCACGAGGATGACGGGGAGCATGGTCAGCCAGCCGGGCCAGCCGCTGAGGCCGACGGTCCACGGGTTGCTCAGCGCCCGCTCGTCGTCGGCGCTGAACACGACGTTCACGAAGGCCGTGACCAGCGTGTTGTTGGCCGCGTGGGCGAGCACGCCGGGCCAGATCAGCCCGGACGCCAGCCGCAGCCACCCGAGCAGGACGCCGAAGAACACCGTGGTCACCAGGAAAGGGGCGAACCCCGGCGAAGCGCCCGCGCCGACGTATCCGGGCAGGTGCCACACCCCCCAGATCAGCCCGCTGGCCAGCAGCGCCGGCCACAGGCCGAGCTGCCGGAGCCGGGGGAGCAGGAAGCCCCGCCAGGCCCACTCCTCGCAGAGCGCCAGCGGCAGCACCACCACGAGCAGCCCGATGTTGACCGCCAGCGCGGACAGGATCAGCTGGAGGGGCTCGCCTGTCATGTCGTACGCGGCGCGCAGCCCGGAGAAGTTCTGCAGGTCGGTCGGATACTCCCCCGCCCACGCGCCGATCGCGACGGCGAGGAAGCCGAAGGCGAGCGTGGCTCCGAGCGCGATCGCGCAGAAGCGGACGAGCCGGCGAACCGGGCGGATCGGGACGAGCGCGGTGTCGCGCGCGACGGTGCCCGTCCGTCCGCCCAGGCGCAGGGCCGCGAACGTGGCCAGCCCGACCGCGATCATCCCGCCCGGCGCGACCACGTCGATGCCGGTACGCACCCGCAGCAGCCAGAGCAGCCACGGGATGCCGAAGCCGATGAGCACGAAGACGGTCAGCTCGCGCCGCCGGCCACCGACGGGGCCGCCGGGTGGGCTGGCGAGGCGGCGTTCAGCGGTCGATCGCATAGGGGGAGCCCTTTCTGGGTGAGCCGACGGACAGGTCGCCTGCCTGCGGGAACGCGGCGGACGGTTCGCTCGATGCGGTTCGCTGGATGGTCATGGAGGTCGTTCCTCTCGCTTGCAGGCGGGCCCGCTCGAGTGGCGCGCCTTTTCTATCTGTTATATTTCATCTATATCAGATAAACTGCGAGTGTGCTTCTGACGATCGACCTCGACAGCGAGGTGCCGATTTACCAGCAGATCCGTGACCGGGTGGTGGAGGCCATCGCCGACGGTGATCTGGTGGAGGGATCGGCGCTGCCATCCACCCGGCAGTTGGCCGCCGACCTGGCGATCAACTTCCACACCGTGAACAAGGCCTACGACCTGCTGCGCAGGCAGGGAGTCATCCGGATCAACCGCAAGAGCGGGGCGGTGGTGCGCCGCGACGCCGGCTCGGGGCCCGCGGAGGCGGGCTTCGCCGAGGAGTGGGAGACCCGGCTGCGGACGCTGCTCGCCGAGGCGGTGGTGCACGGCCTCGGCGAGCAGGAGGCGTTGCGGCGGTGCGGTGACGTGCTCGACGCGTTCGGAGCCAGGAAAGGGAGAACACCGGCATGATGATGATCGCCTTGACCTGTCTGTCCCTGGTCGCGCTGCTGACGGCGGTGGCGTGGGCGGTGCCGGTGCTGGGCCGCCCGACGCTGCCGTTCGGCGTGCGGGTGCCCGGCGCCCACGTGGCCGACCCGGCCGTCACCGCCCAGCGCCGCCGCTACACCCGTTCCGTCCTGCTCCTCGGCGGCGTCGCGGCGCTGCTCGCGCCGTCCTCGGCGGTCCTCCTCGGCACGCCGGGCGTGCTGCAGGCCGTCATCGTGGTCCTGGGCGCCGTCCAGATCGGCCTCTTCTACGCCGCTCACCGCGCGGTGGCGGCGGCCAAACGTCGCGGCAAGTGGTACGAGGGAGTGCGGCAGGCGATCGCCGCCGACACCACGCTGCGCACCGACCCGGAGCGCGTACCGTGGCGGCTGCTCATCCCGCCCGTCCTGCTGCTGCTGATCACCGCGGCCGTCGGGTCAACGCGCTACGCCGCCCTGCCGGACACGCTGGCCACGCTGCGCGGCTGGGGCGTCGACGCGGTGACCCGCGTGCCCACGACCCCCGCCACCGCCTTCGCCCCCGTCCTGTCGCAGCTCGCCCTCACCCTCCTCACCCCGCTCCTGGTCGCCGCCCTGCTGCGGGCCCGCCCCGACCTCGACGCGGCCCGCCCCCAAGGGTCGGCCCGCCGCTACCGCGTCTACCTGCGCGGCCTGTCCCGCCTCCTGCTGGCCGGCGTGGCCGGCGCGAACCTCACCCTGCTGCTCCTCGCCCTGCAGATGTGGCAGGTTCTGCCGTCCGGCACGCTCGTGACGGTGCTCACCTGGCTGCCGGTGGCCGCCGTGGCGCTCGCCGGCCTGACCTTCGCGGTACGCGTCGGCGAAGCCGGCCATCGCCTGCCCCCGCTGCCAGGGGAGGAGCAGGAGTCCGGCTACGTCCAGCGCGGCGACGACCGCCACTGGCACCTCGCCGGCATGCTGTACGCCAACCGCATGGACCCGGCGATCCTCGTCCACCAGCGCGTGGGCGGCCGCTGGACCCTCAACCTCGGTAACCCGATCGCCTGGGCGATCGTGGCCGTCATCGCCGTGGTGGCCGTGCTCTCCGTCCTCGGCGTCATCGACCTCCCCGAATCTACAATGTAAAGGCGCGATCCATGAACACCCCCGCTGCCGAGTTCGACATCGGCGAAACCCTCGTCGACCGCCTCGTCAGAACGCAGCACCCGGACCTGGCCGGCCCGCTCACCCTCGTCGCCAACGGCTGGGACAACGTCATCCACCGCCTCGGCCGGGACCTGTCCGTACGCCTGCCGCGCCGCCAGGTGGCCGTCGATCTCATCGTCAACGAGCAGCGCTGGTTGCCGGTCCTGTCCGCGTACGTCGAGGTCGCCCTGCCCGTGCCGGTCAGGGCCGGGGCGCCGGGTGAGGGGTATCCGTGGCCGTGGACGATCGTGCCCTGGTTCGAGGGCCGTACGGTCGCCACGGTGCCGCCGCCCGATCGCGCCGGGCTGGCCGTGCCGCTGGCCGGCTTCATGACGGGCCTGCACCGGCCGGCGCCCCCGGAGGCGCCCCGCAACCCCGTGCGCGGCGTGCCGCTGGCCGCCCGCGACGACGCCGTACGGCGGCGGCTGCCGTCCATCCCCCGCTCGGCCGAGCTGCTCGCACTGTGGGAGAAGCTGGTCGCGCTGCCGCACTGGCAGGGCCCCGCCCTGTGGCTGCACGGCGACCCGCACCCCGCGAACCTCCTCATCGACGAGGGCGGGCTGGCGGCCGTGCTGGACTTCGGCGACCTCACCAGCGGCGACCCCGCCACCGACCTGGCCGCGGCGTGGCTGGTGTTCGACGAGGACGCGCGCGAGGTGTTCCGGGCGCACGTGGACGCCGACGCGATGACGTGGGAACGCGCCCGAGGCTGGGCGCTGTGCATGGGCACCGCGCTGGCCGTGACTTCGGCCGACCACCCGGGCATGGCGGCCATCGGCGAGCACGTACTCGGGCAGGTGCTCCTCAGCTGAACGTGATAGCGTCGCCGGACACCACTGTGACCGGAGGAGGTGAGACCGATCAACGCTGAGACAGGTCGGGGCTCCCTCGTTCGCGTGGCTTGGGGAGCGCCCGCGTGAGGTCCTCCCGAAAGGCGTGGAACGCTGATGCGCTTCACCTCCCTGACGTCGTCCGACGGCGTCACCGAACAGTTCTTCACCCTCGATGACGTCCCCGGCGTCCTGTGGACGCCGCAGGCCGCCGGCCCGCGCCCGCTGATCCTGCTCGGCCACGGCGGCGGCCGGCACAAGACCGCCCCGGGCGTCGTCGCCCGCGCCCGCCGCTACGCCGCCGCGGGCTTCGCGGTGGTCGCGATCGACGCGCCGAACCACGGCGACCGGCCCAAGGACGAGGAGTTCGGCCGGATCGTGGCCGGGCTGCGCGGGGGCGGCGACCCGGGTGCGCTGGTCGCCGCCATGCACGCACACCTGGCCGGCCAGGCCGTCGCCGAGTGGCGCGCGGTGCTGACCGCCGTGCAGCGCCTCGACGAGGTCGGCGACGGCCTGGCCGGTTACTGCGGCCTGTCGATGGGGTGCGGCCTCGGCATCCCGCTCATCGCGGCGGAGCCCAGGATCGGCGCGGCGGTCCTGGGCCTGCTCGGCGCCGACGGCCTGACCGGGGAGGCCGCCCAGGTCAAGGTGCCGGTCCGGTTCCTGCTGCAGTGGGACGACCGGCTGGTGCCGCGCGAGCGGGGCCTGGCCCTGTTCGACGCCCTGGGCACGCCTGACAAGACGCTGCACGCCAACCCCGGCGGGCACGGCGACGTGCCGCCGTTCGAGGTGGACGAGGAGGTGCGCTTCTTCGCCCGCCACCTGGCTCAGTCGGGGCCGGACGGCTCCAGCACGAAGCCGTAGCGGACGCCGCCCTTGCCCAGCCGGGTCGGCCCCTTGCCGACCCGGCTGGAGGGCGGCACCTCGACGCCGCCGACCGGCCTCAAGCGTCCCGGTTCCGTTAGCGGGGCAGGAGACGTCCGGTCAGTGGACGGCGAAGCCGCCGTCCACGAAGAGCATCTGGCCGGTGACGAACGAGCACGCCTCGCTCGCGAGGAACACCGCGGCGCCGCCGAAGTCCTGCGGCAGCCCGTTGCGGCCCACCATGTGGCGGGCGGCGAGGGCTTCGACGCGGCCGGGGACGGCCTGGGCCTCGGCGGTGAGCGGGGTGAGGACGAAGCCGGGGATGATCGTGTTGACGCGCACCCCGTCGACCGACCACGCCTCGGCCTGGGAGCGGGTGAGCCCGGCGAGCGCGGCCTTGAAGGCGCCGTAGATGCCGCTGTCGCCGAAGGCGCTGATCGACTGCTGGGAGCCGACGTTGATGATCCGGCCCCAGCCGCGGGCGGCCATCTTGGGTCCGTAGTGCTGGCCGAGAAGGTAGGGGGCGGTGAAGTTGACGGCCAGGGTGCGCTCGTAGTCGTCCTGGGTGAGGTCGGCCATGGGCTTGCGGATGTTGTTGCCGGCGTCGTTGACGAGGATGTCGATGTCGCCCGCGGTGGCCAGGACGCGTTCGACGTCGTCGCGCTCGCCGAGGTCGGCGGCGATGGCGGAGGCGGTGACGCCGTGCTCGCGCATGCGGGTGACGGCCTGGTCGAGCGCGCTCTGCGTCCGGGCGACGATGACGACTTCGGCTCCGGCGCGGCCGATGGCCTCGGCCATGGCGTACCCGATCCCGGAGCTGCCGCCGGTGACCAGGGCGCGCCGGCCGTGGAGGGAGAAGAGTTCCCGCAGATAGTCCGACATGGACAGGCAAGCTAGCACTCTGCGGCGCGGAGGAAGAGGAGGGGGGCGATTGCGCGCGGGCATGCGCGGGCGTTAAGCTCGTACGTCCATCACTTCAAGACGGAGCTGTTACAGCCCTCCTGTTAGGAGTATATCAGCGAATGACTAATCGTCAAGATGGTCTCGCCGAAGCCCTTGACACCGAGCAGCGCACTGTGTCGTGGCTGTACGGCCGGCTCGACGCCGCCAGGGAGCGGGCGCGGGCGACGCTGCGCGAGGTGTACGCCAGGGGCGGCGCGGCCGGCACCCGCCAGGCGATGGTGGAGCGCGAGACGATGGCCGCGGAGCAGGCGCGCCGGCTGGCGCAGCTCGACGCGGTCGAGCGGGGCCTGTGCTTCGGCCGCATCGACGACGGCGAGGGCCGCAGCACGTACATCGGCAGGATCGGGCTGCGCGACGAGAGCCACGCGTCGGCGCTCATCGACTGGCGGGCGCCGGCGGCGCGGCCGTTCTACGTGGCGACCGCCACCGATCCCGGCGGCCTGGTGCGGCGGCGGCACCTGCATCTGAAGGACCGCGTGGTGGTCGGCATCGACGACGAGGTGTTCGACCTGGACGGCATGGCCGAGGGCGAGCGCCGCACGCTGGTGGGCGAGGCGGCGCTGCTGGCGGCGCTGCGCCGGGGCCGTACGGGGCGGATGGGCGACGTGGTGGCCACCATCCAGACCGAGCAGGACCGGGTGATCAGGGCCGGGCTGCAGGGGGCGCTGGTCGTGCAGGGGGGTCCGGGCACCGGCAAGACGGTGGCGGCGCTGCACCGGGCGGCGTATCTGCTCTACACCCACCGCGACACGCTGGAGCGGCGCGGTGTGCTGGTGGTGGGCCCCAACCCGATGTTCCTGCGCTACATCAGCCAGGTGCTGCCGGCGCTGGGGGAGACGCAGGTGGTGATGACCACGGTCGGGGAGATGTTCCCCGGGGTGCGGGCGGCGGCGGTGGACGCGCCGGCGCCGGCGGTGGTCAAGGGCGACCTGCGGATGGCCGGGCTGGTCGCCGAGGCGCTGCGGCGGCGGCAGCGGGTTCCGGACGGCGAGCTGGTGGTGGAGCTCGACGGGCTGCGGCTGCGGGTGCCGCACGAGACGTGCCTGCGGTTGCGCGAGCGGGCGCGCGCGGTGCGGCTGCCGCACAACATGGCGCGCAAGCTGTACGTCACCGAGCTGCTGAAGGAGCTGGCCAGGGCCGAGGCGCGGGCGCTTGAGGAGTCGCTGCACATCGAGGACCTGCAGATCGAGGGCGAGCCCGAGCTGAGCGAGCCGCTGGATCTGGAGGGCGACCTGGACGAGCTGGACATCGAGCTGGCCTCGCAGCGCCTGTGGGGCGAGCCGGAGGTGCGGGCGGCGGTGGAGGAGCTGTGGCCTGAGCTGACGCCGCAGCGGTTCGTCGCCGAGCTGCTGTCGTCCCCGGAGGAGCTGGCGGCGGCCGCTCCTGAGGGGCTGGCGTGGCGCGCGCTGGTGCGGCCGCTGGAGTCGCCGTGGACGGCGGGCGACGTGCCGCTGCTGGACGAGGCGGCCGAGCTGCTGGGCGAGGACGACTCGGCGCGGCGGGCGGCGGGCCGGCTGGAGCGCGAGGAGCAGGCCGGGCAGGAGCGGTACGCGGCCGAGGTGCTGCAGGTCACGGGCGTGGCCGAGCAGGGCATCCTGGACCGGGCCGACGTGCTGGCCGAGCGGCACGCCGACGACGGCATCGCCCTGACGACGGCGGACCGGGCGGCGGCGGACCGCTCGTGGGCGTACGGGCATGTGATCGTGGACGAGGCGCAGGAGCTGTCGCCGATGGCGTGGCGGATGGTGATGCGGCGGGTGCCGGCCAAGTCGCTGACGGTCGTGGGCGACCTGGCGCAGACCGGCTCGGCGGCGGGCGCGCGGTCGTGGGGCGAGGTGCTGGACCCGTACCTGGAGGGCCGGTGGCGGGTGGAGCGGCTGGAGGTCAACTACCGGACGCCGGTGGAGATCATGCGGGTGGCGGCCGACGTGCTGCGGGCCTTCGCGCCCGAGCAGGAGCCGCCGGAGTCCGTACGCGAGGGCGAGGCCGAGCCGCGTGCCCTGGAGCTGCCCGTGGCCGGGCTGCCCGGGGTGGTGGCCGAGGAGCTGGCGGCCGTCGGGGAGGGCCGGCTGGGCGTGCTGACCCCTGACGCGCGGCACGCGCAGGTGTCGGCGCTGTTCCCCGACGGCGGGCTCGAGGCGCCGGTGGCGGTGCTGACGGTGGGGCAGGCCAAGGGGCTGGAGTTCGACGCGGTCGTGGTGGTGGATCCCGCGGGCATCCTGGGGCAGTCGCCGATGGGCGGCCAGGACCTGTACGTGGCGGTGACGCGGGCGACGCGGCGGCTGACGGTGGTGTACGAGGGTGAGCTGCCGTCGGTGCTGTCCCGGCTGGCTTAGAAATCTACATCGTAAAGGCGCCGGGCTGGTTCTGAGCACACCGGCGCCTCTACAACCCCTGCACCGATGGCCGAAGGGGCTTGCGCCTCCGGGGTTCGACGCCTTTTATAGTGTTATAGCCACAGTCGAACAGTTGGAGTCCTCATGAAGGACTACGCCGCCCAGGGCCGGTTACGGCGGCTGGCGATCGCGGTGCTCGGTCCCCTGCCGATGTTCCTGGTGCCGGTGCTGCTGGTCGCGACCATGGGTGATGAGCTGCCTCAGCGGGTGCGGGTGCACGGCTGGTCGTTCGCGACGCGGGTGGAGTTCACCTGGCAGGCGTGGTCGGCGCAGCCGGTGTGGGGCCTGCTGGTGTGGGCGGAGGCGCTGGCGTTCCTGTCGTTCTGGCATGTGCCGTGGGGGCAGGCGTTGGTGAACGGGTGGGTGGAGCGGTTGAGGGGGTCGCGTTCGTGCTGATCACGGTGGATTTCGCGGCGGGTCAGCCGTTGTCGGATCAGGTGGCGGGTGCGGTGCGGGCCGCTGTGGCGAATGGGACGGCGAGGCCGGGTGATCGGTTGCCGTCGGCGCGGACGGTGGCGTCGTCGCTGGGGATCAATCTGCACACGGTGTTGCGGGGGTATCAGCAGTTGCGTGATGAGGGGTTGGTGGAGTTGCGGCGGGGGCGTACGGCGGTGATCTCGGGGTCTGCTGATGGGTTGCGGGTGCGGTTGGAGGATGCGGCGCGGGAGTTCGTGGTGGCGGCGCGGCGGGCGGGGGCGTCGGATGCTGAGGCGTTGGCGGCGGTGGAGCGGTTGCTGGGTGAGGTGCGTTAGCGGGTTGCCTGGTTGAGGTTGTCGGCGACGTCGCGGATGGTGCGGGTGACCTGGTCGAGGGCGCGGAGGGTGTCGGTGTCGAGGTGGGCCATGAGGCGTCGGTAGTGTTCGACGCCGGCGTTGTTGATCTCTTCGATGAGGTCGGTGCCGGCGGGGGTGAGTTCGACGCGGCGTACGCGGCGGTCGTGGGGGTCTTCGTGGCGGCTGACGAGGCCGTGGGCGACGAGGCGGTCGACGATGCCGGTGACGGTGCCGAGGCCGACGCCGAGGTCGTGGGCGAGGTCCTGTCCTGAGGCTGAGCCGTTGATGGACAGGAGCATGATGACTTTGAGTTGTCTGAGGGTGAGGTTGGAGGTGAACAGGGGGGATTGGTGTTGCTGGGCGAACAGGCGGGCGAGGGCCCGCTGTGTCTCGTTGATCCGGTGGATCAGTTCTTCGCGTTCGTTGTTCACGCTCACCTCTCGCTTCCTGAGAAGGTTATCAGGAAAGCTTGACGCGGTTAAATATTCGTTAAAGGCGAAGTGTTAGTCTGGGGCGAACTCTTGGAGGGGGAGCTCTGTGACCGCATTCGCCCGGTTGAGCCTGGTCAACCGCAGTTTGGTGATCTTGATGGCGGTCGTGCTCAGCGCTTTCGGCGTGTTCACGATCCCGCAGTTGAAGCAGCAGTTGCTGCCGTCGTTGTCGTTCCCTGGTGCGTTCGTCGTGGCGGCGTATCCCGGGGCGTCGCCGGAGATCGTCGAGGATCAGGTGACGGCTCCGATCGAGGAGTCCTTTCAGGGGCTTGCCGGGATGGAGCAGATGACCTCGACGTCGAAGGAGGGCCTGGCGCAGATCCAGGTGGCCTTCGAGTACGGCACCGACATCGAGGCGTCGCTGAACAAGATGCAGCAGGCGATCAACCGGGCGGCGTTGCCTGACGGGGTGGATCCGCAGGTGGTCGCGGGTAACACCGATGACATCCCGGTGATGGTGCTGGCGGTGGGCGACGGCGGCGACGAGCGGGCGATGGCCGACAAGCTGCGGCGGATCGCGGTGCCGGAGTTGCAGGGCGTTGAGGGCGTCCGGGAGGCGTCGGTCACGGGCACCCGTGACGAGGTCGTCACGATCGAGCCGGACGCGAAGAAGATGGCGCTGGCGGGGGTGTCGGCGGCGCAGATTCCTGAGGTGCTGAAGGCGAACGGGACGCCGATTCCGGCGGGCACGCTGACGACGGACGGCAAGTCGCTGACGGTGCAGGTGGGCTCGCGGGTCGACTCGGTGGCGAAGCTGAAGAACCTGTACCTGACGCCGGCTCAGCCCCAGGCTCCTGCTCAGGCTCATCCGCAGCAGGCGCGGCCGCAGCCGGGCCAGGCTCAGCCCTCCCAGGCGCAGCAGGCGCAGCAGCAGGCGGCGCGGCCGAGGCCGCTCAAGCCGGTGAAGCTGGGTGACGTCGCGGAGATCAAGCGGGGCCTGGCGGACGCGACGGCGATCACCAGGACGGCCGGCAAGCAGAGCCTGGGCCTGTCGGTGACGATGGTGCCGGACGGGAACGCGGTGGCGATCTCGCACGACATCCGTGAGAAGCTGCCGGAGCTGACGAAGGCTTTGGGGGATTCGTCGGACACAGCGGTGTCGGTGGTGTTCGACCAGGCGCCGTATGTGGAGCAGTCGATCGAGAGCCTGACGACGGAGGGCCTGCTGGGCCTGGTGTTCGCGGTGCTGGTGATCTTGGTGTTCCTGCTGTCGGTGCGCTCGACGCTGGTGACGGCGGTGTCGATCCCGTTGTCGGTGGTGATCGCGCTGCTGGTGCTGTGGGCGGGTGACTATTCGCTGAACCTGCTGACGCTGGGCGCGCTGACGATCGCGGTGGGCCGGGTGGTGGACGACTCGATCGTGGTGCTGGAGAACATCAAGCGGCATCTGGCCTACGGCGAGGCGAAGCTCCAGGCGATCTTGACGGCGGTGCGTGAGGTGTCGGGGGCGGTGACGGCCTCGACGTTGACGACGGTGGCGGTGTTCGCGCCGATCGCGCTGGTGGGCGGCATGGTGGGTGAGTTGTTCAGCCCGTTCGCGATCACGGTGACGGTGGCGTTGCTGGCGTCGCTGGTGGTGTCGCTGACGGTGGTGCCGGTGCTGGCGTACTGGTTCCTGGGGGCTCCTGACCTGTCGCCTGAGGAGGCGCGTAAGCAGCGTGAGGAGGCCGAGGCGAAGGAGCTGCGCTCGCCGTTGCAGCGGGCGTATCTGCCGGTGCTGCGGTTCGCGACGCGGTTCAAGCTGGTGACGATCCTCATCGGGGTGGCGGTGTTCGTCGCGACGATGGGTCTGGCGGGCAGTCTGCGGACGAACTTCCTGGACGCCTCCGGGCAGAACACGTTGTCGTTGTCGCAGCGGATGCCGGTGGGCACGGATCTGGCGACGACGGACAAGGCGGCGGCGAAGGTCGAGGAGGTGCTCGCCGATCAGGCGGGTGTGGAGACGTACCAGGTGAACGTGGGTGGCGGGAACGCCATGACGGGTGGTCTGGGCGGTGGCGCGGATCGGGCGTCGTTCTCGGTGACGCTGGGTGAGGACGCCGACGCCGCGGTGGTGGAGCGTGAGCTGCGCGAGAAGATCAACGGCCTGTCGGGTGTGGGTGAGGTGACGGTCGGCGGCGCCGGTGGCGGCGGGTTCGCGACGGACACGATCGACGTGATCGTGCGGGCGGCGGACGTCGAGGCGTTGCGTGCGGCGACGGACCAGGTGAAGACCGCGATGGAGGGTGTGGGCGGTCTGCGGGATCTGTCGTCGAACCTGGAGTCGAGTGCGCCGCGGGTCGAGGTCGTGGTGAACCGGGAGAAGGCGGCCGCGCGGGGCCTGTCGGAGGCGGCGGTGGGTCAGGCGGTGGCGCAGGCGTTCCGTGGTGCGCCGCTGGGGCAGATCACGCTGGAGGGCCGGGCGAGCGATCTGGTGTTGCGGGGTGCGGAGGCGCCTGAGGACATCGAGGCGGTCAAGGATCTGCGGTTGCCGACGGCCGGTGGGCTGGTGTCGCTGTCGTCGGTGGCGTCGGTGCGTCAGGTGGACGGGCCGACGCAGGTGACGCGGATCGACGGTGAGCGTTCTGCGACGGTGTCGGCGCGGGCTGCTGATGCGGGGAACCTGGGTGCGGTGACGCAGGAGCTGACGGAGAAGCTGGACGGGCTGGATCTGGGGGCCGGGGCGTCGTACGAGATCGGTGGTGTGTCGGCTGATCAGGCGGACGCGTTCGCGGATCTGGGGATGGCGATTCTGGCGGCGATCGCGATCGTGTTCATGATCATGGTGGCGACGTTCCGGAGTTTCGTGCAGCCGGTGATCTTGCTGGTGTCGATTCCGTTCGCGGCGACGGGTGCGATCGGGCTGCTGGTGGCGACGGACACGGCGCTGGGCGTGCCGGCGTTGATCGGGATGCTGATGCTGGTCGGCATCGTGGTGACGAACGCGATCGTGCTGATCGACCTGATCAACCAGTACCGTGAGCGCGGTATGGGCGTGGTGGAGGCGGTGATCGAGGGTGGCCGGCGGCGGTTGCGGCCGATCCTGATGACGGCGGTGGCGACGATCTGCGCGCTGACGCCGATGGCGCTGGGTGTGACGGGGTCGGGCGGGTTCATCTCGCAGCCGCTGGCGATCGTGGTGATCGGCGGGCTGGTGTCGTCGACGCTGCTGACGCTGGTGCTGGTGCCGACGCTGTATGTGGTGGTGTCGCGCCGCCGCGACGACGGCCCGCGTCACGCGGCGGGCGAGCCTGCGGCGAAGAAGGAGGACCTGGCCGCTCACCCGGCCTGATCTGTACGCGCGCGCCCGGCGGGGTCGTTCCCCGCCGGGCGCGTTTGCGTGTGTGCATGCTGGTGGGCATGAGCTTCGAGGATGTGGTGCGGGTCCGGCCCGCGCGTGCGGAGGACCGTGACGCGGTGCTGGCCTTGGCCGGGCGGCTGACGGAGGGGGTGGCCGAGTGGCGTGACGCTCGGGCGGTGGTGGCGGCGGCCCGTGATTGGCTCGCGGCGTTCCTGAGCGCGGGTGATGCGGCGCGGGGCGCGGTGTTCGTGGCGGTGGCGGGGGGTGAGGTGGTGGGGGTGGTGTCGGTCAACACGCAGGACCATGTCACGGGGACGCCGGAGGCGTACGTCGGGGAGCTGGCGGTGGCCGCGCATGCCGCGCGGCTGGGGGTGGGGCGCCGGCTGGTGGCGGCGGCCGAGGAGTGGGCGCGTGGCCAGGGGGTGCGTCACCTGACGTTGGAGACGGCGGCGGGCAACGTGTCCGCGCGGGGGTTCTATGCGGCGCTGGGGTTCAGGGAGGAGGCCGTGCGGCTGACGCGCGTGCTGGACGAGCCCTGATTCCAAAGGTTTCCTTGACATGTGGGTGCTGTGCGGCGAATATTCCAAGCATGTCTTTGGAATCTTGGCGGGAGCGGCCGCGGCAGACGCTCGACGATCCGGCCGCGATGCGGGCGTTCGCCCATCCCGTGCGGCTGGCGCTGCACGAACTGCTCATGCGGTCAGGGGCCATGACGGCGGCCGACGCGGCGCGGGAGGTCGGCATCAGTCAGGCGCTGGCCTCCTACCACCTGCGGCAGCTGGCCCGCTACGACCTCGTGGAGCAGGCCGAGGCGCGCGACGATCGGGAGCGGCCCTGGCGGGTGACGTCACTGACGCAGAACTGGTCCGACGTCGACACCAGTCCCGAGAAGTCGGCGGCGCGAGGGCTGCTGGAGCAGGTCATGGCCGAGCGGGCGCTGGCGCGGCTGGCCGAATGGCAGGAGCGGCGCGGTGAGGAACCCGAGGAGTGGCGGCAGGCGGGCGGGATCGGCACCTCGTACCTGTATGTGACTCCTGAGGAGCTGGCCGAGCTGGACACGGAGATCGGGCGGCTGCTGGAGCCGTTGATGGCGCGCATCGCCGACGTGTCCGAGCGGCCTGAAGGGGCGCGGCCCGTTCAGCTGACCACGCTCCTGGTGCCGCTGCCGGAGACCGGTAGCGGTGACTGAGGCCGGCGGGACCAGGGCGCGGCAGGACGGTGGGCTGCGGGAGTTACTCGGGGCGAACCGGGACTATCGGCGGCTGCTGTCGGCCGGGCTGATCTCGCAGACCGGCGACTGGGTGATCAGCGCCGGGCTGGCCTACCACGTGTACGTGCTGACCGGCTCGACCCTGTCGAGCGCCGCCATGCTGCTGGCCGCCCGCCTGCCGGACGTGCTGCTGGGGTCGGTGGCCGGGGTGCTGGCCGACCGGTGGGATCGGCGGCGGCTGCTGGTCGTGGCGGACGTGCTGCTCGGGCTGGGGCTGCTGCCGCTGCTGGCGGTGCGCGAGCCGGGCCAGGTGTGGATCGTGTACGCGGTCGCGCTGTGGACCGGGGTGCTGAGCACGGTGCTGTTCCCCGCGCAGAAGGCGCTGGTGCCGCAGATCGTGCCGGAATCCCAGCTGGTCAGGGCCAATGCGCTGACCGGGCAGAGCGGCCAGGCGGCCCGGCTGCTGGGGGCGCTGGCCGGCGGGGTGGCGGTCGGGGCGGGCGGTCTTGGCGCGGTCGTGGGGATCGGGACGGCCGGGTTCCTGGCCTCGGCGCTGCTGCTGGCCGGGCTGCGACCGCCCGCCCGCGCGGTCGTGACGAGGCGGGAGGGGGTGGGCGGGCAGTGGCTGGCGGGTTTGCGGCTGGCCAGGACGACTCCCGGGGTGCGGCTGCTGCTGGCGTACATGATGATCACGGGGCTGGGTGAGGGGATCTTCTCGACGCTGGCGGCGCCGTTCGTGGCCGGCGTGCTCGGCGGGGACGGCGACGCCTATGGGCTGTTCCTGTCGGCGCAGGCCGTCGGCGGGATCGCGGGCGGGCTGGCCCTGGCCGCCAGGCCGGGCCGTCTCACGCCGCGGGCGCTGTTCGGGTGGGGGACGGTGGTGTTCGGGCTGGCGGATCTGGCGCTGTTCACCTATCCGCTGCTGACGCCGCAGGTGTGGCCGGCGATGGTGCTGATCGCGCTGGCCGGGTTCCCCGCGGCGGCGTCGATGGCGGGGCTGACGACGTTCGCGCAGACGGTGGCGGGCGCCGATCGGGCGGGCATGGTGTTCGGGCTGATCGTCAGCGCCCAGGCCGGCACGTCGCTCATCGGGACGGCGCTGGCGGGCGTGCTGGGCGGGCGCATGGGCGTCATCCCGACGCTCTGCCTGCATGCGGGCGGGCTCATGCTGGCGGGGCTGCTCGTCGTCGCAGGCTCACGACGGGGACAGGACGGGGACAGGACGGGGACAGGACGGGGCGCGCCGGGTGCGGCCCTGACCGCCGTCCCCACGGCTAACCCTCGATCTTCAGCTGGGAACCGGTGTCGGTGATGAAGATGACCAGCAGCCTGCCCGGCTGGGTGCGGCTGGTGTTCTCGGTGAGGACGTGGTGGGCGCCGGGCTGCTCGGTCCAGTTGTCCCCTCGCCGGTAGGTGCGGACGGGCTCCCCGGCGAGCCGGCTGCGGAAGCTGCCTTCCAGGACGTAGGCGTAGACGAAGGCGGTGCCGTGGCGGTGCGGCGCCGCGCGGCCGCCGGGCGGGAACGTCACCAGGGCCGAGGTGAACGTCTTGCCCTTGACGCCGGGCAGCGCCTGTTCGAGCAGCGGTTCGAGGGTCTCCTCGGGAGGCTCGGCCGTGGTGGCGACGGCGGGGGCGTGGCCCGCGGCGCTGGTGGCGTGCTGGTGGGAGGAGGGGGCGCAGGAGGTGGCGGTCAGCAGGCCGGTCACCGCCGTGGCCGCCAGGAGGCCGCGGGCGGGGTGGGATCGGTTCATGGTGGCTGTCCCCGTTCTGCTCCGGTGTCGGCTGGGCGTCAGCTGTCCGGGGCGGGTGCGGGTTAACCAGGGGCCGGTTCAAGTCTTGGTGTGGCCGGGGACCCCCTGACCTGCACGCCGCCGGCGGCGGTGTGAATAGACTTGTCCAACGTGACTTCCAAGCCGCGTATCCCCAATGTCCTGGCCGGCCGCTACGCCTCGGCGGAGCTGGCCCGTCTGTGGTCGCCCGAATACAAGATCATCGCTGAGCGGCGGTTGTGGCTGGCGGTGCTGCGGGCGCAGGCCGAGCTGGGCGTGGCGGTGCCCGACAGCGCGATCGCCGACTACGACAAGGTGGTCGAGCAGGTCGATCTCGACTCGATCGCGGCGCGTGAGCGGGTGACGCGGCACGACGTGAAGGCCCGCATCGAGGAGTTCAACGCGCTGGCCGGGCACGAGCAGGTGCACAAGGGCATGACCTCGCGTGACCTGACCGAGAACGTCGAGCAGCTGCAGGTGCGCGACAGCCTGCTGCTGGCCCGCGACCGGGTGGTGGCGCTGCTGGCCCGCCTGGCGCAGCTGGCGCAGGAGCACGAGGCGACGGTGATGGCCGGGCGGTCGCACAACGTGGCGGCGCAGGCCACGACGCTCGGCAAGCGGTTCGCGACGGCGGCCGACGAGCTGCTGGTCGGCTACCGGCGGCTGGAGGAGCTGATCGCCCGCTACCCGCTGCGCGGCGTCAAGGGGCCGGTCGGCACCGCCCAGGACATGCTCGACCTGCTGGGCGGCGACCAAGGCAAGCTGGCCGAGCTGGAGGAGCGGGTGGCCGCCCACCTGGGGTTCGAGCACCGCTTCACCAGCGTCGGGCAGGTCTACCCCCGCTCGCTCGACTTCGAGGTGGTCACGGCGCTGGTGCAGCTGGCCGCCGCGCCGTCGTCGCTGGCCAAGACGATCCGGCTGATGGCCGGGCACGAGCTGGTCACCGAGGGGTTCAAGGAGGGGCAGGTCGGCTCCTCGGCGATGCCGCACAAGATGAACACCCGCTCCTGCGAGCGCGTCAACGGCCTGGCCGTGATCCTGCGCGGCTACGCCTCGATGGTGGGTGAGCTGGCGGGCGACCAGTGGAACGAGGGCGACGTGTCGTGCTCGGTGGTGCGCAGGGTGGCGCTGCCTGATGCGTTCTTCGCCTTCGACGGGCTGGTGGAGACGATGCTGACGGTGCTGGACGAGTTCGGCGCGTTCCCCGCGGTCATCGCCGCCGAGCTGGGCCGCTACCTGCCGTTCCTGGCCACCACGAAGATGCTGATGGCGGCGGTGCGGGCCGGGGTGGGCCGCGAGCAGGCGCACGAGCTGATCAAGGAGCACGCGGTGGCCTCGGCGCTGGCGATGCGCTCGCGCGGCGCCTCCAACGAGCTGCTGGACCGGCTCGCCGCCGACGAACGCTTCCCCCTCGGCCGGGCGGAGCTGGAGAGCCTGCTGGCCGACCGGGTGTCGTTCACCGGCGCGGCGGCCGACCAGGTGCAGGCCGTGGCGCAGGCCGTCGGCGCGGTCGTGGCCGAGCACCCGGAGGCGGCGGCGTACCGGCCAGGGGCGATCTTGTGATCAGGCGGCTGCGGTCGGAGGCGGAGCTGGCCGCCGCCTGCGGTGACGACGACCTGGTGATGTGGACGGCGCAGGGCCTGCGCGGCGGTGCGCGGGCCTGGGCGCTGGGGGACGCGGTGGTGGCGAGCTGTCCGGCCATCTCGCGTCACGACCGGTTGGCCGTCTGGGGCGACACGTCCGCCGCCGCGGAGCTCGTGGAGCATGCGCTGGCCGAAGTGGGGCCGACGTACCGGCCGTGGGGTGAGCTTGAGCTGCTGGTCGACGTCACGGCGAAGGTCGGCGTGCTGCGCGAGGGCGGCCGCTTCTCCTGGATGAGCCTGCCACCCGCCGACGATCGGATGAGCGCACCTCCTGCGGCCGGCCGGCCCGACGCTGAGCTGACCCCGCCTTCTGCAGCGGGTCGTCCGGACGGTGGGGTGAGCCGGCCCTTCGCGGCAGGCCGGCCCGCCGGTGGGGTGGGCCGGCCTTCCACCGCCGGCACTGCCGAGGGTGGTGCGGGCGGCGGGGTGGCGTGGCTGGAGGATGAGGCGGAGGTGGTGGCGGAGGTGGCGGCGCTGCTGGCCGCCGACGCGCCGCACTCCTACGCCGTGCCCGGTATGGCGGGGATTCGCCGCTGGGCCGGGGTCCGGGTGGACGGTGAGCTGGCGGCGGTCGCGGCCGATGCCTGGCCCGCGCCCACCGCCGGTTTCCTCGCCGGAGTGGCGACCAGGGCGCGCTTTCGCGGACGGGGGCTGGCCCGGCTGGTGTGCGGGTGGGTGACGCGGGAGCTGGTGGCGGCCCACGGGCGGGCCACGCTCATGGTGGACGACGACAACGCCGCCGCGATCGCCGTGTACGAGCGGCTCGGCTACGGCCGCCGCCGGGTCATGGCGGCACGCGTCACCCCCTGACATCACGACATCCGCCGCGATCCGCCGCGATCCGCCGGCTCTTGCCAGGAAGCCGCTTCAGCTCCGCCACCCGGTGCCGCCCCGTCCCGCCCCGTCCCGCCCCGTCCCGCCCCGTCCCGCCCCGTCCCGCCCCGTCCCGCCCTGCCCCGGCCCCGTGCCGGGGCGCGGGCGGCTTTCGGGGTGTTCGGGCCTGTGGAAAACCGGGTGAGGTTCGGCGGGCGCTGGGGCAAAGTTGACGGCGTGATGACGGATTTCGTACCTGGTATCGAATTGTCGCGTTCCTTCTATGGCGAGGTCGTGGCTCCGCTGGTGTCGGGCGTGCCGCACGCGGCGGCGTTGGTCGGGCCAGGGTCTGAGGTGCTGGCGTTCGACACGGCCCGCTCCGCCGACCACGACTGGGGCCCCCGGGTGCTGGTGTTCGTGGCGGCGGGCCGGGTGGCGGAGGTGGAGGAGCGGGTGGTGGCCGGGCTGCCGGAGCGGTTTCGCGGCTTTCCTACCGTGTTCGGCTACCACGGGCGGGTGCGGCCCGGGGTGACGGTGACGGAGCTGGGGCGGTGGCTGGTGGAGCGGCTCGGGTTCGACCCGCGTTCAGGGGTGGGGCTGCTGGACTGGCTGTCGTCGCCGTGGCAGAGCCTGGCGGAGGTGACGGGCGGGGAGGTGTTCCACGACGGGCTGGCCGAGCCGGGCCTTGAAGCGGTCAGGCAGGCGTTGCGCTGGTATCCGGCGGATGTGTGGCGGTACGTGCTGGCCTGTCAGTGGCGGCGCATCGCGCAGGAGGAGCCGTTTCCCGGCCGGTGCGGCGAGGTGGGCGACGAGCTGGGGTCGGCCGTGGTGGGGGCGCGGCTGGCCCGGGAGGTGATGCGGCTGGCGCTGCTGCTGCGCCGGCGCTATCCCCCGTACGCGAAATGGCTGGGCAGCGCGCTGGCCCGGCTGCCCGGCTCGGCGGAGCTGGGCGAGTCGCTGGGGGCGGCGCTGGCGGCGCGGTCGTGGCGGGAGCGTGAGGACGGGCTGGCCGCCGCGTACGGGCGGCTGGCGGCGCTGCAGAACCGCGTCGCTCTGGCCGAACGGCTGGACGAGCGGGTGCGCGGCTTCCACGACCGGCCGTTCCGGGTGATCGGCGGCGACCGGTTCGCCGAGGCGCTGATGGCGGCGGTGTCGGACCCGGCGGTGCGGGGGCTGCCGGTCGCCGGATCCGTGGATCAGGTGGCGGACGCCGTGGACGTGCTGACCCGGCCGGACCGCGCCCGCGCGGTGACGGCCGCGGCGCTCGGCCTGACCACCTGACCCGTGACCTGTCCCGCGGCCGGCCCCCGCGGCCGGCCCCGCGGCCGGCCCCGCGACCGGCCCCGCGACCGGCCCCGCGACCGGCCCCGCGAGCAGCAGGAGTCAGGACTGGGTGCCGGTCATGGTGTACCAGGTGGGCAGGAAGGTCAGCAGGATCACCGCGGCGAGTACCGCGACCGCGCCGAGCAGGCGCGGCCCGGTCAGGCTCGCGGGCGCGATGGGCCGCGACCGCCACCGGCCGGCCGCCACGACGGCGGTGGGGGCGCCGAGCAGGAGGTTGGCGGGCACCAGCGCGAGCTCGCCGCGCACGATGTGGAAGGCGGCGGCGAGGATCATGGTCAGGGTCAGGCCGGCGGCGGCCAGCGGGGTCAGCGCGGGCGCGACCCTGGTCATCGCGGGCAGCAGCAGGCCGATCCCGCCGAGCACCTCGGCGGCGCCGATGAAGACGATCAACGGCTGGGGGACGGCGGCGTACCAGGCGACGGCGTCGGGCGCGGCCGCGTACAGGGCGGCGTCCCACATGAGCACCTTGCCGAAGCCGCTGCCGGCGAAGAAGAAGCCGAACACCGCCTGCAGCGCCCACAGGACGCCGTTGAAGGTGACCTTCACCCCGCCGTTGCGGGGCTTGGCGCGCTCGGCGCGCGGTGAGTCGGTGACGTGCTGAGTCATATCGCGTACCACTTTTCCGTTCACGAGGGGGATGCGTCCGCGGAGCGGACGGGCCAAGCCTGGCCGCGGGCCGGTGCGGGCGGCAACGCCAGGTCCGGTAATGTGCGTTAACCTCTCGCTTAACGATGAAAGAGCGCGCGTGGAGCTGCGGGACATCGAGATCTTCCTGACGCTGGCCGATGAGCTGCATTTCGGCCGTACCGCCGAGCGGTTGCACGTGACGCCGGCCCGCGTCAGCCAGGCGATCAAGAAGCAGGAGCGGCGCATCGGTGCCGCGTTGTTCGAGCGCAGCAGCCGGGCGGTGGCGCTGACGCCGATCGGCCGCCAGCTGTTCGCCGACCTCGCGCCCGCCTACCGGGGGCTGCATGAGGGGATGGAGCGGGCCATCCGGGCGGCGGGCGGCAAGAGCGGGGTGCTGCGGCTGGGCATGCTGTCGAGCAACGTGCAGGACTTCCGGCCGCTGCTGGACGCCTTCCACGCGGCGCATCCCGCCTGCGAGGCGCGCATCCGGTACGTCGGGTTCGGTGATCCGTTCGGGCCGCTGCGCGAGGGCGAGGTGGACGTGCAGATCGCGTGGCTGCCGGTCCGGGAGGCGGACCTGAGGGTGGGGCCGGTGGTGCGGGTCGAGCCGGTCGTGCTCGCGGTCGGGGCCGGTCACCGGCTGGCGGGGCGGGAGACGGTCTCGTACGAGGATCTGGCCGAGGAGGTCGTGATCGGCGGGGCCAGGCCCGACTACTGGCGCCAGGCCCTCGTGCCGGCCTGCACTCCGAGCGGGCGGCCGATCCGCATCGGGCCGGTCGTGACCGCCGAGAGCGAGCTGCTGCCCATCCTGTCCAACGGTGAGGCGGTCGCGCTGGTGCACTCCCACGCAGCCCGCTACCACGCCCGGCCCGACATCGCCTACGTGCCGGTGCGGGACGCGCCGCCGGCGCGGTGGGCGCTGCTGTGGCGTGCGGCGGCGGAGACCGACCTGATCCGCTCCTTCGCCCGCGCCGCCCGGAGCCTGGCCGGGTAAGGGGGGCCTACCGGGCGGGCTGGATGCGCAGGCCGTCGAGGGTGAGGTCGAGCAGGCGTTCGGCCTGGGCGCGCTGGTCGGCGCGGGGGCAGGTGTGGGCGATGCCGGTCAGCGCCGCGCTGAGGTCGGCGGGGGTGATGTCGCCGCGGATCGCGCCGGCCGCCGCGCAGGCCCGCATGAGGGTGGTGACGGCGGCCTGGATCATGGCGCGGCTGTTGCCGTAGGGGTTGTCGCCGGTGGCGGCGATGGCCTGCAGGGCGTCGGCCATGCCGTATTTGGTGGTGACGTAGTCGAGGAACAGGCGGGTCCAGGCGCGCAGCGCGGCCAGGGGCGGGTGGGCGTCGAGCAGGCCGGGCACGGCGTCGCACAGCTGGGCGACCTCGTTGCGGTAGACCGCCTCGATGAGGGCCTGGCGGGTGGGGAAGTTGCGGTAGAGGGTGGCGGTGCCGACGCCGGCCTCCTTGGCGACGCGTTCGAGGTGGGCGTCCAGGCCCTCGCCGGCGAAGACGCGTGCCGCCGCCTGGATGATCTTTTCGCGGTTGCGGCGCGCGTCGGCGCGCAACGGGCGTGCTGCGTCGTCGCTCATCGCGGTGCCCGGCTCCTCTCCATTTGCTAAACGGAGGCGTGCCCACTTATGGTCGAGCTAAGTGGTGGCGCCTCCACTTCTTCATCGTAGGTCATCCGCGGCCTGCGCACACCCAACGGGGAAGGACAGCCGATCATGACAGGAATCGCCGGGAAGGTCGTCGCGATCACCGGAGCCAGCAGCGGGATCGGCGAGGCCACGGCCCTGTACCTGGCCGAAAGGGGCGCCAGGCTCGTGCTCGGCGCCCGCAGGAAGGAGCGGCTGCAGGCCGTGGTCGAGCGCATCACCGCGGCCGGCGGCACCGCCACCGGAGCCGTGGCCGACGTGACCCGCCGCGCCGACCTGCGCACGCTCACCGACACCGCGCTCGACCTGCACGGCCGGCTCGACGTGCTGGTCTCCAACGCCGGCACCATGGCCGTCTCGCCGTTCGACGAGCTGCGCCTGGACGACTGGGACGCCATGGTCGCCACCCACATCACCGGCCTGCTCAACGGCATCGGCGCCGCCCTGCCCGTCTTCCGCCGCCAGCAGACCGGCCAGTTCGTCAACGTCGCCTCCACCGCCGCCTACGTCATCACCTCGCCCCTGGGCGTCTACGCCGCCACCAAGACGGCGGTGAAGGTGCTGACCGAGGCGCTGCGCCAGGAGGCGGGGCCGCACCTGCGCGTCACCCTCGTCTCCCCGGGCTTCACCGACACCGAGGGCGTCGGCAAGGGCGGCAGCCCGGAGGTGGCGGCGGCGCTGGTGCGCCGAAGCGAGGAGATCGCGATGCCGCCCTCGGCGGTGGCGGCGGCGATCGGGTTCGCCATCGAGCAGCCCGACGGGATCGACGTCGGCGAGGTGGTGATCCGGTCCACCGCCCAGGACTGACCCGGAGCTCAGGGCAGGGTGCCCAGGTCGCGGATGATGCCGGCCAGGGCGCGGACGGCCTCGCTCTCGGCCTCGGTGCGCCACACCAGCGCGTACGGCAGCGGCTCCAGATCCGTCACTGGCAGGTAGGCGATGTCGGGACGCGCCCAGTACCGGCTGACATGGGCGGGGAAGAGCACGACGAGCCCGTCCATGCTGGCCAGCGTCATGGCCTCCTCGGCGTCGCGCACCACGGGGCCGCGCTCGATCAGGCGGCCCCGCCTGGTCAGCCGCGGAGCGTAGTGGTCGTACCAGTAGGCGGGCCCAGTGTCGGCGTGCGGATGCTGGAAGTCCGACAGCACCTCCAGCGACACCGAGGCGCGCGAGGCCAGCCGGTGATCGGTCGCCACGGCCAGCACCCGCTGCTCGGCGAACAGCACCGGCCCCACCGTCAGGTCGGGCTCGTCGACGGGCAGCCAGCTCACCAGGACGTCGATGTCGCCGCGGCGCAGCGCGGGAAACGCCTCGCCCACCTGCGCGCTGTGGATGCGCAGCCGCCACCCCGGGTGACGCAGGCGGAAGACGTCCCAGTAGGGGCGCAGGTCGTGGGCGTTGAGCGGGAGCATGCCGACGCGCAGCGTGCCGGTGACGCCCTGGCCGGCCAGCCGGGCGCGCTGCACGCTCTCCTTCAGCCCGGCGTAGACGGGGCGCAGGTCGTCGCGGAGCTGCCGGCCGACCTGGGTCAGCCGCACGGTGCGGTTGCCGCGCTCGAACAGTGCGGCGCCGATCTGCCGTTCCTGTTTCTGGATGGCCTGGGTGACGCGGGCGGGCGACAGGCACAGCCGGGCGGCGGTCCGGCCGAAATGCAGCTCATCGGCCAGGGTCAGGAAGATCTCGATGTCCCGCAGTTCCACGCCTGACCTGCTCCGTTCAGTCCCGCTAAAGGTGATCTTCCGGCTTTCGCCGTTGTTCCAGGGGTTCACCGTACTTGATGCTCGATTCCGTACGAACGGGGCGAACACGGAGACCACGGCGGCGCGCCCGCCCCCCGCCCGCCCGTTCGACGAACGAATGGTGGATCACCCTCTGCCCGGCCATCGGCTGATGGCCGGGCCCGAAGAAAGGCCCTCGATGATCGAGCCACCCGCCCAGGACGAGCATGCCGACGTCGTCATCGTGGGAGCCGGCCCGACCGGTCTCATGCTGGCCGCCGAACTGCGCCTGGCCGGCGTGCGGCCCCTGGTGCTGGAACGCCGGCCGCGGCCCGGCGACATCCCCAAGGCCGGCGGCCTGGGCGGCCAGATCCTGCACCTGCTGCACTTCCGGGGCCTGCTGGAACGCTTGCAGGCCGCCTGCACGGGCCCGATGCCCGCGCCCCGGTTCCCGTTCGGCGGCGTGCACCTGGACTTCACCGGCGTGCAGGACCCGCCCATGCACGCCCTGCCGCTGCCTCAGCAGGTGCTGGAGCGGCTGCTCGCCGAACGCGCCGAGGAGCTCGGCGCCGCCGTGCGGCGCGGGCACGAGGTGACCGCGCTCACCCAGGACGAGAGCGCGGCGCGGGCCGAGGTGCTCGGCCCTGACGGCCCCTACCGGGTGAGCGCCCGCTACGTGGTGGGCTGCGACGGGGCGCGCAGCCGCGTCCGCGAGTGGGCCGGCATCGCGTTCCCCGGCACCACCTATCCCGAGGTCAACCGGCTGGCCCAGGTCACCCTCGCCGACGAGGTCACCGTGCTCGGAAACGGCGACCTGGAGGTGCCCGGCTCCGGCGTCGTGCGCGCCGGGTTCACCCGCACCGAGCACGGCCTGTTCGGCTGCGGCTCCGCGCCCGGCAGCCGGTCGGTCTCCCTCTACACCGTCGAGGAGGAGAACCCCGACCACGGCGGCTACGACGACGACGTCCCCATGACCCTGACCGAGCTGCAGGACAGCGTCCACCGCGTGCTCGGCGCCCGCCTGCCGATCGCCGGATCGACCCGGCTGTCACGCTTCACCTTCACCGCCCGCCAGGCCGAGCACTACCGGCGGGGACGGATCCTGGTGGCCGGCGACGCGGCCCACCTGTTCCCCGCCACCGGGGTCGCGCTCAACGCCGGCCTGACGGACGCGGTCAACCTGGCCTGGAAACTGGCCGCCCACCTGCACGGCACCGCACCCGAGGGCCTGCTGGACACCTACCACGCCGAACGCCGCCAGGCCGCCGACCGCACCCTGCTGCACACCCGCGCCCAGGTCGCCCTGCGCCGCGGCCACGACCACGCCGCCGAAGCACTACGCGAGCTGTTCACCGAACTGCTCGCCGACGAGCCGGTGCTGCGCCGCATGGGCGCCCTCGTCGCCGGCGGCGACATCCGCCACCCCATGCCCGGCGCCGGCCACCACCCCCTGGCCGGCGCCTTCGCGCCCGACCTCACCCTGCACACCGCCCAGGGCGTCACCAGCGTCGCCGCCCTCATGCACGCCGCCCGGCCCGTCCTGCTCGACCTGGCCGGCCGCCCCGAACTCCACGAGATCGCCCGCGGCCTCGTGGACGTTCACGAGGCCAAGACCGCCGGCCGCGACGTGGACGCGCTGCTCATCCGCCCGGACGGGCACGTCGCCTGGGCCGCCGCCCTGGACGAACCCGCCGGCATCGCCACGCCGGCGCTGCGCGCGGCCCTGGCCGCCTGGTTCGTGGCGCCATGACCAGCAGGCTCACCGAACTGACCGTCGACTGCCACGACCCGGAACGGCTCGCCGCCTTCTGGTGCGCCGCTCTGGGATTCGAGGTGATCGACCGGCACGCCGGCACGGTCGAGATCGGCTCCTGGGAGCCGTCCATCGAGCAGGTGCGGGCCCGGCAGATGCCGCCCACCCTGCTGTTCGCCCGGGTGCCCGAGGGCAAGACCGTCAAGAACCGGCTCCACCTCGACCTCAGCCCCATCGACGCCGGCACCGAGCAGGAGGTGAGGAGGCTGCTCGGCCTCGGCGCCACCAGGACCGGCACGCGGACCGGCACGCGGACCGGCACGCGGACGGGCACGCGGACGGGCAGGGCGTGGGTGGTGATGGCCGACCCGGAGGGCAACGAGTTCTGCGTCCAGCGCAGCCTGGAGCCGGCCGGGCGGCCAGGCGTGCGACACGGCGCCTGACCTGCTCCGTCCGCCCTCCACTGACGGTGATATTTCGGATTTCATTGCTGTTTTCGGGTGCTAACGTACGTGATCAACGCTTCGATGAACCGCGCGTGCACCCGACGGTCGCCGGCCCGCAACCGGACCCGCGGCCTCATCATGGCGACTTCATGACGACTTCATGACACATGACGAATTCCTGATGACAAGGAGACGACACACATGACGAACGGCTTCTCCAAGCAGGGGCTGCTCAGGCTGAGGGACGTGCTGGCGCGGCACGTCGACTCCGGGCGGATCCCCGGCCTGGTCGCCCTGTTCAGCCGCGGCGGCCAGACCCACGTCGAGGCGCTGGGCACGATGCGGCACGACGGCGGCGCGCCGATGCGGCGCGACACCATCTTCCGGATGGCCTCCACCTCCAAGCCGGTCACGATCGCCGCCGCGATGGTGCTGCTGGACGAGTGCCGGCTGCGGCTGGACGACGTGGTCGACCCGTGGCTGCCCGAGCTGGCGGACCGCAAGGTGCTGACGAGCATCGGCGCCGACCTGGACGACACCGTGCCGGCGCGGCGCCCGATCACCGTACGGGACGTGCTCACCTCCACCTTCGGCCTCGGCATGGACATGACCGCGCTGGGCACCCCCATCCTGAACGCGATCTTCGAGCGGGGCCTGACCCCGAACCTGCCGGTCGAGGTCCCCGAGCAGGACGAGTGGATGCGCCGCCTCGGAGAGCTGCCGCTCATGCACCAGCCCGGCGAGCAGTGGCAGTACCAGATCAGCAGCGACCTCGTCGGCGTGCTCGTCTCCCGTGTGAGCGGCCAGGCGTTCGGCGACTTCCTGCACGAGCGCGTCTTCGAGCCGCTCGGCATGCACGACACCGCCTTCCACGTGCCCGCCGACCAGCTGGACCGGCTGCCCACCCTCTACGCCCCCGACCCGGCCACGGGCGAGTTCCTCGCCTGGGACGAGCCCAAGGGCGGCCGCTGGAGCAGCCCCCCGGCGTTCCAGGGCGGCGGAGGCGGCCTGGTCTCCACCGCCGACGACTACCACGCCTACTTCCGCATGCTGCTCAACGGCGGCGTCCACGAAGGCCGGCGCATCCTGTCGCGGCCCGCCGTCGAGCTGATGACCACCAACCAGCTCACCCCCGAGCAGAACGCCGCCCGCACCGCCCTCGCCCGCGCCAGCGTGCACATCTCCTTCGGCCAGGGCCAGCAGGGCGGCTGGGGCATGGGCATGGCGGTGCGCACCTACCGCGGCGACTACGCGCCGGTCGGCCAGTTCGGCTGGGACGGCGGCAGCGGCACCTCCGCCTACGCCGACCCCGCCAACGACCTCACCGGCATCCTGCTCTGCCAGCTCGGCTACACGGTGCCCAGCCCGGCCCACCTCATGAGCGACTTCTGGACCACCCTCTACCAGGCCGTCGACGACTGACACGGCGACGACTGACACGGCGCCGGCTACCCGTCCGCCGGCTACCCGGCGGACGGATGCAGTGTGGGGGCGTGCCGGCGGTAGGCGGCGGGCGGGAGGCCGTACTGGCGTTTGAAGGCGTGGGTGAAGGTGTACTGCGAGCTGTAGCCGACCTGGCGGGCGATGACGTGGACGGGCGCGTCGCCGCCGCGCAGCAGCCGGGCGGCGGTCGCCATGCGCCACCACGTCAGGTACGCCAGCGGCGGCCGCCCGACCAGGGCGGTGAAGCGGCGGGCGAACGCGGCCCGCGACAGGCTCGCCCGCGCCCCCAGCTCCTCGACCGTCCACGGACGGGCCGGGTCGGCGTGCACGGCCCGCAGGGCGGCGGCCACGGCGGGGTCGTGCAGGGCCGCCGCCCACCCGGAAGGGGAGTGGCCGCCGGCGTGGCGTTCCTCGAACCAGGCGCGCAGGATGTAGAGCAGCAGCAGGTCGAGCAGGGTGAGCAGGACGGCCTGCGAACCCGGCCGGGCGTCGTCGTCCAGCTCCGCGCCGAGCAGCTCGAGCGCGGCGCGCAGCTGCCCGTGCCGGCCCACCCGGGCCGGCAGGTGGACGACGTCGGGCAGGTCGTCCAGGAGCGGGTGCGCGGCCGAGCCGTCGAGCAGGTACGCCCCGCACAGCGTCACCACCGCCGGCGACCCGTCGCTGTCGGCCAGCGCGTGCGCCGATCCGCGCGGCAGGAACGCCACATCGCCCGGCCCCAGCGTCACCGGCTCGCCCTGCGCCGGGATCAGCCGGCACGTCCCCTCCAGCACGACGTGGAACCCGGCGGCCGGGACCGCCGCGAAGTGCTCGCAGAACGGGGCGGACCTGGCCACCCGGCGTGAATGGGGCCGCCCGGTGCGGGCCGCGTTCACCACATCAGACAGTACGTCCACACCCCCAGCTTAGAGACGATGGCGCAAATGGGGGCGCGGCTGGGTTATTCCAGCGTCTCGCGGTGGAGCCGTAGCGTGGGCTGCGCGGATCACCGAGGAGGAGACGTACATGAAGATCGCTGTCTATGGCGCGAGCGGCTACCAGGGCGGGCTCGTGCTCGCCGAGCTGGCACGGCGCGGCATCGAGGCCGTCGCGGCCGGGCGTGACGCCGCCCGCCTGGAGAAGGCCGGCGTGCCCTGGCGCGTCGCCGCGGCGGGCGACCACGAAGGGCTGATCAGCGCGTTCGCCGGCTGCGACGCCGTCGTCAACTGCGCGGGCCCGTTCACCGTCACGGGTGCGGCCGTGGTGCGCGCCGCGATCGCCGCGGGCTGCCACTACGCCGACACCTCCGGCGAGCAACTGCACGTCAAGCACGTCTTCGACACCTTCGCGACGCAGGCGCGCGAGGCCGGGGTGAGCGTGCTGCCCGCCGCCACCGACGGGTGCGTCCCGGTGGACCTGATGGCCCGCCTGCTGGCCGATCGTCTCGGGCCGCTCGCCGGCATCGTCACCGTGCACGTCGTCACCGGCGGCGGCGGCATGTCGCGCGGGTCGCTGCGGTCGGTGGCCGAGACGATCGACGCCATCAGGACGGGCGGCCTGATCTACTCCGGCGGCGCCTGGCACGTCGGCGGGCCCGCCCGCGGCGAGGTCCGCCTGCCCGGGCGGGCGGAGGCGACGGCGGTGGCGGCGTTCCCGGTGCCGGAGGTGGTGACCATACCCCGGCACGTCCCCGTCGGGCGCGTGGCGGGGATGACCGAGGCGGCGCTGGGGGAGCGGCTGAACAGTCCGCTCACCCCCGAGATGATCGACGGCCTGCCGGACGGGCCCGACGCGGCGAGCCGCCGCGCCCAGCGCTTCACCTACGTGCTGGACGCCACGGGTGCGGACGGGCGGCGGGCCCGCGGCGTCGTGCGGGGGAGCGACACCTACGGCACGACGGCGGTGATCGCCGTGGAGAGCGCCCGCCGGCTGGCGGCCGGGCACGCGGGGGCGGGGGTGCTGGCGCCCGGCCAGGCTCTGCCGCCGGAGGGGTTCCTGGACTTTCTCGGCGCGTACGGGGTGCGGTGGTCGATCGAGCCCTCGCACATATCCGACCTGTCCGATATTTCATGATCTACGATGTAAAGGCGTCGGATTATTCGCACCCCCTCCGAAGCGCCGAAACCCCCTCAGGCGAGGAGGGAGACCGCGAGGTCTTCGACGCGGACGCGCCAGGCGTCCACCGTGGACGGATCCCCGGCGTGGGTGATGACCAGGCGCGCGCCGTGACCGGTGCCCTCGCCGAACTCCCAGCGCACCGGCCCGCTCGCCGTCTCGTACTCCAGCAGCTTGCCCGCCTCGGCCCGCGTCACCGGACCGGCCGGGACGCCGGGGACGGTGAACGGCGCGGGCGGCGGCGCGCCGACGGTGGCGGCGGGCCCGTCGAGCAGCCGCCAGACGTCGTCGGCGGGGCGGGTGAGCTGGCGCTCGGCGCGGACACCGCCGTCACCGGTGACGGCGGCCGGATGCAGGCCGAGGATGGCGACGAAGTCCTCGTGCAGGCGGGCGGTGTCGCCGGGCGGGACGGGCGGGCGTCCGTCGAGGTGGGCGTGCAGCTCGGTCAGGCAGGTGTGCCAGCCGGCGGCGAAGCTGGCCGAGCCATGGTGGTCGGTGAAGGTGTGGGTGAAGGTGAGCAGGGTGCCGTCGCCGTCGGGGGTGAGCTCCCAGCGCAGGTGGTCGTCGCCCCAGGTGTGGGCGAACAGGCGGGGCGGGTCGTTGTCGGTGATGCGGCCGTCGGGGCCGAAGCCGTAGCCGATGCGGTCGCCGTCGATGGTGACCTCGGCGGGGAACCAGGCCGACATGTGCTCGGGGCGGGTGACGGCGGTCCACACCTTCTCCGGCGGGTGGGGCAGGCGGCGCTGCAGGCGCAGGGTGGTGCGGCCGTCGGGGTGCAGGGTGAGGGTCTCGTTCACGGGTTCGGCTCCTCCAGGGTGTCGCTTGCGGTGTCACTTGCGGTGTCACTTGCGGTGTTGCGCGCAAGGTCGGGCGCAGGGTCGGGCATGGTGTCGAGGTGGTCTTCGAGCCGGTCGAGGGTGTCGTTCCACAGCCGCCGGTAGGGGGTGAGCCAGGCGTCGATCTCGGCGAGGGGGCGGGGGTTGAGCTCGTACCAGCGGCGCTGGGCGTCCTTGCGGACGGCGACGAGGCCGGCGCGGCGCAGCGCGGCCAGGTGCTTGCTGGTGGCGGGCTGGGTGAGGCCGAGCTGCCGGGTGAGCTCGCCGACCTGGTGTGGGCGTTGCAGGAGGAGGTCGAGGATGCGCCGGCGGGTGGGTTCGGCGACGACGTCGAAGGGCATGCCCGCGAACATACCCCATCAGTTATATGCCTGCAAGGGCATGCTCAGGGGGTGGTGGCGCGCCGGGCGTTGGCGTGGATCGCGGTACGGAAGTAGACCGCAAGACCCGGGGCGAGGGCGTCGTAGACGGCGGTGAAGCGCGGGTCTTCGACGTAGAGGTCGCCCAGGCAGCGGTGCAGGTCGTGATCACAGGTGTAGAACCAGCGGTTGATGTGGGCGCGGTGGCGTTCGGCCAGGTCCATGGCGGCGGCGTGGTCGGCGGGCACGCCCGAGGTGCGGGCGGCGGCCAGGTCGTCGTTGATGGCGGCGGCCTCCTTGCCGAGTTGCAGCCAGTCCTCCTTGGTGTAGGCGGCGATGCGCTCCTGGCTCTCGGCGTACTGCGGGGTGCCGCCCCAGCGGCGTTCGACCTCGGCGTCGTGGTCTTCTGGCCGAAAGGAGCCGAACACCTCCAGGCGTTCCTCGGCGGTCAGGGAGATGCCGGTGGTGCGGGCGTTGATGGCGCGCTCGACGGCGGCGATGACCTGGCCGATGCGCTGGGCCTTGCGGGTGAGCAGCTCGTGCTGGCGGCGCAGGTGGGTGAGGTGGTCGGTGCTGGGCCGGTCGAGGATGGCGGCGATCTCGTCGAGGGGGAAGCCGAGCTCGCGGTAGAGCAGGATCTGCTGCAGGCGGGTGATGTCGTCGTCGGTGTAGCGGCGGTAGCCGGCGGGGGTGCGCTCGCGCGGGGTGAGCAGGCCGATCTCGTCGTAGTGGTGCAGGGTGCGTACGGTGATGCCGGCCAGCCGGGCGACCTGTCCCACGGAGAAGCTCATGTCCTCCACGATGCCGTGTGGGACGGGGTGGTGGTCAAACCGGGTCATGCTGGTGGGCGTGGATGAGGAGTTGCTGCCGATCGGGCGGTTCGCCCGGCTGGCCCGGCTGAGTGTGAAGCAGTTGCGGCGCTATGACGAGCTGGGGTTGCTGCGGCCGGCGCGCGTGGACGAGGCGACGGGTTACCGCTACTACCGGGCCGCGCAGGCGCGTCAGGCGCTGTCGATCGGGTTGCTGCGCTCGCTGGACGTGCCGCTGGCGGTGGTGGGCGAGGTGCTGTCGGGTTCGGCGGGCGCGCTTGAGGGGGTGCGCGGGGCGCTGGAGGAGGAGCTGGCGCGGCGCCGCAGGACGCTGGGCGTGCTGGAGCAGGTGATGGCCGAAGGGCTGCCGGAGACGGCGGTGCGGGTGGTGGAGGAGGAGCCGCTGCGGCTGCTGCTGGCGCGCGAGCGCGCGGCGGGCATGGAGGACGTGGGGCGGGCGACGTCGGCGGCGGTGGCGAAGCTGCTGGCCGGTCCCGCAATGGCGGGGCCGGTGAGGGGGCCAGCCAGGGGCCCGGTGCGGCTGGTCGGGTTGTTCCCGCTGGACGTGGCCGAGGCGATGGAGGTGGCGGTGGGCCTGGCCGTCGACGAGCTCCAGAGCGGGGCGGTGGTGCTGCCGGGCGGGCGGTTCGCGTGCGCGACGCACGTGGGGGCGTATGAGCAGATGTCGCTGACCGTGCACGGGCTGCTGGCGTGGTGCGCGGAGCGGGGGCAGGCGGTGCGGGGGCCGGTGCGTGAGGTGTACGTGTCGGATCCGGCGGTGACGGCGCCCGGCGAGCTGGTGACGGAGGTGCTGGTGCCGCTGGACGACCCCGCGAGGGAATAAATACCCGTATGGGTGCGTATGGGCGGTTTTGGGGCAGGCTGAGGGATGGCGGGGAAACGCTCCCCGGCCAGCGGGAAGAAGATGCGAGGACGACGATCATGGATCATCATCGGTCGCCTCGCGCGCCGGCCCAGGCCGCATACCTGGTGGCCCCGCAGCAGCAGGCGGGACCCGCGGAGACGGGCTGCCGGCTGACGCGGGGCGGCTCCACCGGCGCGGGCGGTTCACTGTCGGCCGTATGGACGCTGCCCGCCCTGCCGGCGTCGGTGCCCCAGGCTCGCCACCTGCTGCGCGCCGCGCTCACCGGCTGGGGCGTCGCGGCCAGCGCCGAGGCCGAGTTGCTGGCCGACGAGCTGGTGACCAACGCCGTACGGCACGGCCGTGGCCCCGTACGGCTGCAGATCAGGCTGCGCGTCTCCGGCGAGCGGCTGCTGCTGCGCTGCGAGGTGGGCGACCGCGGGCGCGGCATGCCGCGGCTGCGGCCCGCCGGCATCGAGGACGAAGGCGGCCGCGGCCTGGCCCTGGTGGCCGGGCTGGCCCGCGCGTGGGGGTGCGCCCGCACGCGCAGCGGCAAGGTCGTCTGGTTCGACGTGCCCGTGGAGGCCTGCTGACACCGGTACGGCGGCACGTCAAGAACGGGCCGCCGAACCACCATGACATGGTCAAATCTTCGCCCGCCCGGCCGCCGGGCCCGCCCTCGGCCAGGCTACGGGACTTAGCCTGGGGGCGACGGCCAGGAGGACGGCCTCCTGCGACCCCACAAGACACCATGACAGCGGTGACGACTCACACCTTCCGCGACCGCCCAGGCGGGGCGCCCGCGCCGGTGACCGATCCCGCCGGGCACCGGCACGAGGCTGCCGGGCCCCGGCGCCCGGCGACCGCGCCCGCATCACCTCCTGCGGCAAGGCCCGCCGCGCCCGCCGCGCCGACCGGGCCCGCGCCGACCGGGCCCGCGCCCAGGCCGGTAGCGCCCGCCACGCCTCTGCAGCTTTCACCTGATGCCGGGCCAATGGCCGCCGGTCCGGCCCGACGAATCATCCCGCCTGCCAGGCGCCCCGCCGTGGGGGGCTCCGCCGTGGGCAGCTCCGCCGTGGGCACCGATCGACTGGAGTTACGCCGTATGCCCATCGCCCGATCAACGGCCGGCCCTGCCCGTAGGGCGCGTCGCCGGCCCGCCCGCCAGGTACGCGCCGACGCGCGCCGCCCTGTCGGCCGACGTACACCACCCGACCTCGCCCCGGCACGGCCGAGGCCACGATGCGCCGCCCACCGCCCGCCGGCCTTATTAGCGCGCCCCGGCGGCCCGGACGAAGCCGCACGCTCGGGAGCCGCACGCTCGGGGTCAGGGGCCGTCGCCACGGCCCTGGCACCGGCGCCCTGCGACCCCGCACGCCGCCCCGGCACAGAACCCATCACCACCCGCCGCGCCCCGGGACGGGCCGAGCACGGCCACCACGCCGCCCCGGTCCTCGACGACCGCTTATTACCCGGCCGAACCGCCCCGCGATCACGGACCGGTATTTGTATCCCGGGGGTATAGAGTGGACGGCATGGTGCGACCTCCGCTGACCCCTGAAGATCGGCTGCGCGGCGAGCAACTCGGACAGGTGCTGCGCCAGGCGCGCGGTGACCGCAGCATCGTCGAGGTCGCCGCCGCCGCGGGCATGTCCGCCGAGACGCTGCGGAAGATCGAGACGGGCCGCATCGCCACCCCCGCGTTCTTCACGATCGCGGCGCTGGCCGACGTGCTCGGCATCTCCCTCGACCGGCTCGCCACCCGCTCCACGCCCGCGCCCACCGGCTAGCCCGTTCCCCGCCTGACGGCGGCACTCCCGTGACCCCGCTCCCCGGTGGTACCGTGGAGCGGTACTCGGTGTCACCGAGTAGAGGAGAGCGGGGTGACGTGGACAACCTCACGGAAATGCTGAAGGGCACGCTCGAAGGCTGCGTGCTGGAGATCATCGGCACCGAGGAGACCTACGGCTACGCCATCACGCGCCGGCTGAACGACCTCGGCTTCACCGACGTCGTCGAGGGCACCGTCTACACCATCCTGCTGCGACTGGAGAAGAACGGCCTGGTCCAGGTCACCAAACGGCCCTCAGGGGTGGGCCCGCCGCGCAAGTTCTACGCGCTCAACGACGCCGGCCGCCGCGAGCTGGCCACGTTCTGGGCGAAGTGGGAGTACATCACCGCACGTCTCGACAAGCTCAGGCAGGGCCGCGGATGAGCTTCCGGCAGACCGTCACCGGCAGCGACCTCGCCCGGCAGTGGCAGGCGTGCGAGACGCGAGCGGCGGTGGCGCGGCCGCCCGGCTGCCCGGGCACCTGGCCGCCCGGCGGCCGGTGCAGGCATCCCGCGTGGCATGCGCGGGAGGAGGCCGGGGAGATCTTCAGGGGCGTGGCGGGGTGAGTTTGGCGGCCACGGCGTCGAGCACCCACTCCAGGCCCGTGGTGAACACCGTCTCGGCGTCCACCTCCACCCCGTCGTGCACGAACCTGGCCAGCGCGGGGAAGCGGCCGGTGGCCAGCATGCGGCTGACGTAGGGGCCGCGGGCGCGCTGCCAGTCGCTCTCGGACAGGCCCGTGGCGCGCTCGGCCCGCAGGTTCGCGATCTCGCGGCGGATGGCGCCCGTGCAGTACGCGCTGAGCGTCTCCACCGCCCGCATGACGGTCGCCAGGTCGGCCAGCCCGTCGAGGGAGGCCAGCAGCACCTCGGTGACGGCCATCGCGTTGGGGCCGAGCGCGGGACGGCCGCCGAGCAGGTCGGCCAGCCACTCGTGGCGCAGTGCGGCCTGCCGGGTGCGGTGGGCGTGACCGGCGAGCGCCTCACGCCAGTCGCGGGGCGGCTCGGCGGGCAGCAGCTCGGCGTTGACCTCGTCCACCATGAGGTCGAACAGCTCTTCCTTGGTGGAGATGTAGCCGTACAGGCGCATCGGGCCGGCCTCCAGCCGGGCGGCCACCTTGCGCAGCGATACCGCCTCCAGCCCGCCCTCGTCGGCGAGCGCGATGGCGGTGGCGACGATGCGTCCGCGGTCGAGCGGGGCGGGGCGAGCGGGCCGTTCCGGCCGATCCCACACGGTCATGGCTGACATCGTATCGTTGCAATACACTGTATCGGATTTATACGCTGTATCGACATGAGGCATCGTATAGCAGTGGTGGGCGCCGGCCTCGGCGGACTCACCCTCGCCCGCGTCCTGCATCGCAACGGCCACCCCGTCACCGTCCTCGAACGCGACACCGCCCCCGACGCCCGCCCCCCGGGCGGCACCCTCGACCTGCACGAGAACCTCGGCCAGCGCGCCATCGCCCGAGCAGGGCTGACCACCGGGTTCGAACGGCTCGCCCGCCCCGAAGGCCAGGCCATGCGCATCCTCGGCAGCGACGGCACCGTCCTGCGCGACTGGCGGCCCCGCCCCGGCGAGCGCGCCAACCCCGAGATCGACCGCGGCCAGCTCCGCGACCTCCTGCTCGGCCCCCTGGACGTCCAATGGGGCACGAACGTCACCGAGGTGGTGCCGGGCGCCCCCGGCGGCGTCCTGGTGCGCTCCGCAGACGGCAGCGCCCACACGTACGACCTGGTCGTCGGCGCCGACGGCGCCTGGTCCCGCGTCCGAGGCGCCCTGTCACCCGCCACCCCCCGCTACACCGGCGTCACCCTGCTCGAAACCTCCCTCGACGACGTCGACACCGCCCACCCCGACCTCGCCCGCCTCATCGGCGACGGCGCCCTCGCCGTCTACGGCGTCAACCGCGCCGTCGTCGCCCAGCGCAACAGCGGCGGCCACGTCAAGGTGTACGCCCAGTTCCGCGCCCCCCTCGACTGGCACGCCGACCCCGCCCGCCACCTCGGCCTCACCGGACGGCCCGCCCTCGGCTCCGCCGGCCTCGACCCAGCCGACCCCGACGCCGTCAGGCCGCTGCTGGAAGCCCTGTTCGACGGCTGGGCCACCCCCGTGCTCGACCTGCTGCGCCGCGGCACCACCTTCGCCCACCGCCCCCTGCACGTCCTGCCGGTCGGCCACACCTGGGACCACGTGCCCGGCGTGACGCTCCTGGGCGACGCCGCCCACCTGATGCCGCCCCTCGGCGTGGGCGCCAACCTCGCCATGATCGAAGGCGCCGAACTCGCCGATGCCCTCACCCAAGCCGGGGACGGGGAGGTGGACGCGGCCGTGCGCGCGTTCGAGGAGCGCATGCAGACCCGCGCCGCCACATTCGCCGAGATGACGGCCGCCGGCCTGGACCGCCTGGTCGGCCCCGACCCCGCCACGGCCATCGCCCTCTTCGACGACCTCCAGCCCGCCTGACCCACATCAGCGGTCAGCTCTACCAGGATCTTCAGCCCGCCGAACACCCCAGCGCCTGCCGGCACATCGTCATCCTGACCGGCGCCGCCTGACCACCCCAGCCCCAGCCAGAGAGCAGCCGCGTCCCACGGAGGACGGTCAGGATTCGGGACGGTCGCGCAGCAGGGGGTGGGTGCGCATCGCGACCTCCAGCTCGCCGGGCAGATCGTCGCGGTAGCGGCCCAGCGTGGACAGGTCGCCGTGACCCAGGACCCGCCGCACCGCGTCCATGTCCACCGCGTCCGCCAGCAGATGGGTGGCCGTGGTGTGGCGCAGCCCGTGCGGGGTGACCGAGCGGCGCTGGTCGGCCGGCACCCGCGCCTGCACCCGGTCGATCACCGCCTGCACGTCGCCGCGCGCCAGCCGCCGCCCGCGCCACGACAGCAGCAGCGCCTTGTCCGCCCCCGACGGCCGGCCCCGCTCCAGGTAGATCTGCAGCACGGCCGCCACGTCGTCGGGCAGCGGCACGTCACGCGTACGGCCGCCCTTGCCGAAGATCCGCCAGTAGCGCACGCCGTCGTTGGTGTAGAAGTCCTCCACGTTCGCGCGTACGAGCTCCGACACCCGCGGCCCCACCGTCGCCAGCAGCAGCACGATCACCGCGTCGCGCAGCTCCGTACGCTGGTCACGGCGCCTGCCCTGCTCTGGCGCCGTCTCCGGCAGCGCACGTGCGGCCCCGATCAGACCTTGCGCCTGCTCGCGGGTCAGCGCCCGCCGCTGCGGCGGCAGCCCGCCCCGCTCCCTGGCCGTCACGCTGGAGCGCGTCATCGGGTTGATCTGCACCCATCCCGCCAGCGCCGCGTGCTTGAACAGCGCCGAGATCGACCGGCGGAAACGCGCCTGCGACGACGGGGACTGCCCCGCCCCCTTCTCCCGCGACACCCCCTTACGGCCGTCCGGGCGGCGCGCGAAGGCCAGCAGGATCGCATCGACGTCCTCGCCCGTCAGATCGTCGAGCACCACGTCGGCACCGGCCAGCTCCACCAGCGTGGCCACATCACGGGCATAGACCTCGGCCGTGGACGGCGACAGCGCCCCCGTCAGCGTCCTGGCACGCACCAGCTCCACGTAACGGTCCGCCGCCTCCGCCACCGTCAACCGGTCGAGCTCCGCAGGCCGCACCGGCCACCCCTTCCCGCACGTCACGACTCGAAGATCCACGCACGACGGTAGCGGGCGGCACCGACAAACGACACCGACAAACGACACCGGCAAACGGCACCGGCAAACGGCACCCGGCGACCGGCACCGGCGATCAGCACCGGCCCCTGCGGGACGGTGCCGCCGGAGGCGGCCCGGGCACGGCGGACCGCCTCCGGCGGGGGCCGGTCAGGCGTCGAAGATCGCCTCGGCGCGGTCGCGCTGGTCATGCAGTTCCCAGTACAAGGGCGCGATCTGCTCGGGCGTCGCCGTCGCAGCGCCCTCGGGGCCGTGCTCGCCGATCCACACGTTGATCACCACGTGGGCGGCGTGCACGCCGCTGCCGTCCAGCTCCTTGTTCAGGTTGAGCACCCAGTTGCGCAGGGCCGCCCCGGCCGCGTTGACGTTGCCGAACATCGGCACCGGGTCGACCGACCCGCCGCCGGTCGTGAACAGCAGGGTCCCTGCGCCGGCCGCGCGCATCGCGGGCAGGACCGCTCTCGCGGCCGTGACGGCGCCGTAGAACTGGTACTCGATCATCGGCTGCAGAGTGCCGATGGTGACCTCAGAAGGAACGGCCGGAGTGAGGCCGGGCACCGGGGCGTGCGGAGCCGGTGAGTACTCCAGGACGTCGATCCCGCCGAAACGATCCCTCGCCTCGTCCAGGGCGGCGGTCAGGGAGTCACGGTCGAGGACGTCCGCGGGGAACGCCTCCGCCGTGACGCCTTCCTGGCTGAGCCGGTCGGCCAGGGCCGCCAGCTTCTCCTTGGTACGGGCGATCAGCGCGACGTCGAATCCGCGGCGGCCGAAGGTGCGGGCGATGGCCAGCCCCATGCCGGGGCCGGCGCCGACGATGGCGAGAGTGGGCACAGTCAGACCTTTTCCATGTCAAGCCCACCGGAGCGGCGGGCGAGGAGAGCAGGAGGACGGACCAGGTCCGGGCGGCGGGGCCCCGCAACCGCCCTGACCTCCAATTCCTCCCTTTTGTGCGTAACGCCAGTATGAGCCAGTATGGAAGGCGTTACAAAAGGCACACCGGTGTGCGCGACGGAGAGGAACGGGCGCCATGCACGACAGCCCAGCCACCGACAGCCCAGCCACCGAGATGGCGGCCACGGCCGGGCCGTGCGCGGGCATCCCCGCCGAGCACATGGACTTCGTCCGCCAGGTGCTCGACAGGGTGGGCGACAAATGGAGCATGCTGATCATCGCCGTCCTGGAGGGCGGCCCGATGCGCTACACCGACCTGCAGCGCCACATCCCCGGCATCTCCCAGCGCATGCTCACCCACACCCTGCGCCAGCTCACCCAGGACGGCCTCATCACCCGCACCGCCTACGCCGAGGTGCCGCCACGCGTCGAGTACGCGCTCACCCCGCTCGCCGCCGGCCTGCACGAGATCGTCAGGCAGCTCATCGGCTGGGCGGCCGGCCACCACGACGAGATCCGCGCCAACCGCACGCGCGCCACGCGGCGATGACAACGGCGCGGGGCGGCCGCCCGTAGAAGTGGGGGCGGCCGCCCGACAGCGTGCTCGGCGAGGTGTTC
>NZ_JBFAQB010000011.1:215180-291973 GCF_040676995.1 Nonomuraea sp. NPDC049419
GCGCCTCGCGGCTTTGACAGCGGCGGGGCCCCCTGACTGACGAGCGGGGGGCCGCGCCGCTCAAAGGACAGGGTCAGATAGGGACAGGGTCAGATGTCGCGGAAGGTCTCGATCCGCGCGCCCAGCGCGTTCAGCCGCTCGGCCAGATCCTCATACCCCCGGTTGATCACATACACGTTGCGCAGCACGGACGTGCCCTCGGCCGCCATCATCGCCAGCAGCACCACCACCGCGGGCCGCAACGCCGGCGGGCACATCATCTCCGCGCTGCGCCACCGCGTCGGCCCCTCCACCAGCACCCGGTGCGGGTCCAGCAGCTTCACCGACGCGCCCAGCCGGGTCAGCTCCGTCAGGTAGATCGCACGGTTGTCGTACACCCAGTCGTGGATCAGCGTCGACCCCTGCGCCGAGGCCGCGATCGCCGCGAAGAACGGCACGTTGTCGATGTTCAGGCCGGGGAACGGCATCGGGTGGATCTTGTCGATGGGGGAGACCAGCTTCGAGGGCCGCACCGTCAGGTCCACCAGCCGCGTACGGCCGTTCGCCGCCGCGTACTCGCCGCCCCGATCGTGATCGAGCCCCATCTCCTCCAGCACCGCGAGCTCGATCTCCAGGAACTCCACCGGCACCCGGCAGATCGTCAGCTCCGACGACGTCACCACCGCCGCCGCCAGCAGGCTCATCGCCTCCACCGGGTCCTCGGACGGGGAGTAGTCGACGTCCCGCTCGATGTGCGGCACCCCGTGCACCGTCAGCGTCGTCGTGCCGATGCCCTCCACCCGCACGCCCAGCTGCTCCAGGAAGAAGCACAGGTCCTGCACCATGTAGTTGGACGAGGCGTTGCGGATCACCGTCACCCCGTCGTGGCGGGCGGCGGCCAGCAGCGCGTTCTCCGTCACCGTGTCGCCCCGCTCGGTCAGCACGATCGGCCGCGACGGCGCCACCCCGCGATCCACCCGCGCATGGTAGAAACCACCCGTCGCGGTGATGTCGAGCCCGAAGTGCCGCAACGCCGACATGTGCGGCTGCACCGTACGCGTGCCCAGGTCACAGCCGCCCGCGTACGGGATCTGGAACTGCTCCGTGCGGTGCATCAGCGGACCCAGGAACATGATCACGCTCCGGGTACGGCGCGCCGCCTCGGTGTCCATCGCCTCCAGCTCCAGCCGGGACGGCGGCACGATCTCCAGGTCACTGCCCTCGTTGATCCAGCGCGCCCGCACCCCGATCGAGGCCAGCACCTCCAGGATGCGGTACACCTCCTCGATCCGCGCCACCTTGCGCAGGATCGTCCGGCCGGAGTTGAGCAGCGACGCGCACAGCAGCGCCACGCACGCGTTCTTCGACGTCTTGACGTCGATGCTGCCCGACAACCGGCGGCCGCCCACCACCCGCAGATGCATCGGCCCGGCATAACCGAGCGAGACGATCTCACTGTCGAGCGCCTCGCCGATCCGGGCGATCATCTCAAGACTGATGTTCTGGTTTCCGCGCTCGATCCGGTTCACCGCGCTCTGGCTCGTCGCCAGCGCATCCGCCAGCTGCAGCTGCGTCCAACCGCGATGCTGGCGAGCGTCCCGGATCAGCCGGCCGATCCGCACAAGGTAATCATCTGCCACAACAGCGAACCATATCTCACATATGAGATGTAGTTGCGTCCGAGGGTGCCGACGCGCCGGACAACTCCCGAAGACGCGCCAGATGCTCCGGCGTCGCCTGCGCCTTCGCCTTGTGCACGAACGCCTGCCGCGCCTGCCGGAAGCCGTTCTGATCGTCGAACATGTCCCGGCTCATCTCCGCCAGCTCCTCCGCCCGATAGGCGTCCAGCGGCTTACGCCGCTCATCGGCCTCCCGCGCATGCCGCCTGCCCGCCAGGAACCGGTCATAACCCGGATCGGCCGCCAGCCGCTCGGCGTACTCCAGCACCCGCCGCTCGAAGTCCAGCCGCGAACCCGACAGCGCCTTGTCGGCCAGCCCGAACTCCACCGCCTCCGCCGCGCCGATCGGCAACGCCTCCTGCGTCAAAGCCCGCGCCCGCTCCGCACCCACCCGGCGCGTCAGCGAATACGTCCAGTACTCGCTGCCGAACAACCCCATCGTGCGGTAATGCGGGTTCAGCACCACCGAGTCACGCACGATCACCCGGTCGGCGCCCAGCCCCATCATCACCCCGCCCGCACCGGCGTTGCCCCCGATCGAGGTCACCACCAGCTGGCTCGTGCAGCCCACGATCTCCCGGCACACCGCGTTGATGGCGTTGATGTTCATCCACGCCTCCAGCTCCGGCTGCTGCGCCGCCTCGATCACGTTCAGGTGGATGCCGTTGGAGAACACCTCGCCACCGCGCACCACCAGCACCCGCGTGTCCTGCGAGACCGCGTACCGCAGCGCCGAGGCCAGCCGCCGGCACTGATCGGTCGACATCGCGCCGTTGTAGAAGTCGAAGCTCACCACGCCCACGCCCTCGCTGCGGTCGTAGGTGATCTCGCTGTAGCCCGACCGCTGCGGCGCCCCCGCCACCAGGTCGCCCAGCGCCAGCGTCGCCGGCAGCTTGATGCCGCCCTCCCGCTCGACCTTCACATGACCCACCCACAGCGTGCCGTCACCGGTGTGCACCAGCACCGCGCCCTCCCGGCGCCCCGCCACCTCACCGGGCGTCCCCGCCAGCTCAGGGCCCCGGTAGACGTCGAACACCCGCACCGGCAGGTCACACAGAACCACCCGCCCGCCGGGCGCGCCGTCGGCCGCGCGCACCCGCCGCAGGATGTCCTCGGTCGGCTCGCTCCAGGAGAACTCCCGGTCGGCGTGCCGCATCGCCCGCCGCAACCGGCCCCGCACCTCCGGCGAGCGGTAGTCCAGCGGCACCGGCACGAACGCCGGATCGGCCGCCTTGTCCGCCACCTCCGCCACCAGCTCGACCGCCGCGTCCGAGACCGGCCCGTTGTACAGCGCCGACTTGCGCGGCGGCTCGGCCGGCATCGGGAACGTCCGGTACCCCCAGATGGGGCCGGCGTCCATCTCCTCCACCGCCTGCAGCGCCGTGACGCCCCACTCGGGCTCGGCGTCGGCGATCGCCCAGTCCAGCGAGGACGGGCCCCGGTCACCGGGCGGCCCCGGGTGGATGATCACCGTACGGTGGGTGCGCCACAACGCGTCCGGCACCCGCTCCTTCAGGAACGGGCAGATGATCAGATCGGGCTTGTGCAGCTCGGCCGCCTCCGTCATCTGCTCCTGCGAGATGGCCAGCTCGACACCGACGTCATGCCCGGAACGGCGCAACTCGAGCCAGGCGCGCTGGGTCAGGCCGTTGAAGGAGGAACAGAGCAGCAAGATACGCAACGCGGGAACTTCTTTCCGAACAGGGGAGCAGCGGTCACCAGGGGAGGGGCTACCAGGCGGACGGCGGATCGCCGCACGCGTCACGACCCTTTACGGCAGTCCCATATGACCCATACATGCACATGATGCTGACATGAAACTTCCACTGCTGGTGACCAATCACGGCAAAAAGCCACGTCCGCAGCCCCAGATTGACCCGCTTTGCCCCGTAAGATCCCGCCAGGTCACAGCCCCCCACCCCCAACGAAAAAGGGGCGCCCGAGCGGGGGAGTAGCCCGAGCGCCCCCGGCGATGACAGCCCGCCCATGCGAGACACATCACCACACCCCCAGCATCCCGCCCCACCACCCCACCCCAGGTCACGCCCAGGACAGAATCCACCGCCGGCCCCTTGACACAACCCCACCCCACCACGATCCAAACCCGCCCGCCCACCCCGACTTCCCGCACCCCCAAAACCCCTTGAACCGACCTTCACCCCCACGACACCCACCCACCGGTCGTCACCCCGCATCCTGACCAGAGAAGGGGGACACACCATGCACACCACCCTCACCACCCTGACCGCCACCCTCGCCCTCACCACCGCCTGTACCACCGCCTGCACCACCACACCACCGACTCACGACACCGCCGCCCACCCACCATCCGCAGCCGCCCGCACCACCGACTGCGGCCGAACCCCCACCGGCCTCCACATCACCGCAGACCTCCCCACCCCACCCACCACCGCCTGCACCACCGCCCGCCACGTCGCCGACGCCTACCACCGCAACCGCCCCACCCCAGGCGACGACCTCCCCAACTTCACCGTCAACGTGGACGGCACCACCTGGGAATGCCGCCAACTCGATCGCCCCCGCCCCCACGGCCGCTGCCAACACCCCGCGGGCGGCGACGTCACCCTCACCTGACCGCTCAAGCCCACATCCGCCCGAACGGCCGCTCCTGGATATACCGCCGCCACTCCTGCATGGTCAGCGACCGCACACATCACCGCCCCGGAACAACAGCCCCGAGCGGGCGCGGGGGAGCGGCCACCCCGCCACGGGCACCCGATCAGGCGATACCGCCCACCGGCTTGCCGTTGTGCAGCCCCCCGACACACACCAGCCGCGTCGGACTCGACGAACTAGGCATGACGATCCCGGCCCCGAGCACACAGCCGGCGATCGTGACCGTCCCCGCCCGGAGCACTTCAGCCGAAGCGGCCGACGCGACGCCCACCGGCAGCACGGCACCGAACGCGAGCACAGCGGCGACGACACCGACTCGAAACATAATCCCGTCCAATCACTATGAGTCATGATAAGTGACTCATAGCTACCGCACCCACCACACCCCGAAACCCTCTACCGTACGACTGACAATGATCAAGAAAGGAGCCACATGCCCGACCACACCCTCAACCGCCGCACCCTCCTCACCCTCGGCACCACAACAGCCGCCGGCCTCTTAGGACTCGCCACCCCCGCCCGCGCCACCGCCCCCACCTGGGAGAACATCGTCGAAAAGACGTCATTCGACGACCAGGCCAGCTTCACCGCCGGCTGGCAGCACGGTTACCCCTGGGGCCAATACCACAACGGCGCCGCCAAAATGCTCCCCGGCAAGGCCACCCTCTCCGGCGGCGTCCTCACCCTCACCGCCACCCGCCTCGCCACCAGCACCGAGAACAGCCCCTCGAACCCGAACGCCCCCATCTGGTACCACTCCGGCGCCGTCCACGCCACAACCCCCATCCTCATCAACGACCAATTCCCCGAGTACGACATCGAAGGCGAATTCCGCACCCAGACCGGCCAAGGCATCTGGCCCGCCTTCTGGACCACCGGCATCTACCCCGACTGGCCCCCCGAGAGCGACATCCTCGAATACGTCGGCGACTCCACCAACCTCTTCAACACCTGGACCAAAGCCGCCGGCGAGAACGACCCCGCAGAACGCACCCCACTACCCGTCGCCGACCCCGGCGCCTGGCACCGCTACCGCCTCTGGATGGAGAAGGACGGCGACGACGTCCTGCTCGACTACTACTTCGACGGCCAATGGCAGGCCACCCACCGCGGCGTCGGCTGGGCCGGCATCCCGCAGTACCTCATCATCAACCTGCAGATGGGCTCCTGGGCCTCCGGCGTCGAACCCGGCGACCCCGAATGGCCCCAGCAGCCCGGTCCCAGCGGCGACACCACTTTCCAAGCCCGAAATGTCTGGTTCGGCCGCACTCGTAACTGGTGACCGTCCGTGACCTGAAGCGAGGGGAACTCCTGGCCGCGAGCCTGGCGGGGTAGGGGAGCGGCCCCTGTGATTCGAGGCCGGACGCGACCTGCCCGCGCTCCTGCACCGCCTCCGGCGCGCGGGCACCGCCTTCACACCGGCTTCTTCCAGGGGATCCACTCGCCGCGTGGCCGCGTCCACGTCGAGCGCCGCGATGGGACGCCATCACGCGTCTGTCCCGTCTCAAACGATCCGCTCACCGTCCAAGACCCTGCCTGGCCAGGGAGCAGATCGTTTGAGACATCCCGCCTTCGTAAGGCTCATCTGATCTGCTCTGTTAGCAGCGTTTGTTGAGCAACGTCTCATCTGATCTGCCCGGCGAGATGGTTCGCTGCAAAACATCTCGCCGGATGGCTACTCCCGTCGATCAGATGTTCCCGGCGTAGATGCTCACCTTTCGGTCGTTCCAGGTCGCCGAGCGTTCAAGCGTGAGACCAAGCTTCTCCGCAACGCGTTGAGATGGCACGTTGTCGGGGTTGATGATCGCGATGAGCCGATCGAGGTGAAGGGCGTCGCGAGCGTGGTCGCGGCAGGCGACTGCGGCTTCGGTAGCGTAGCCGTTACCCTGGAGATCGGCTCGGACAAGGTAGCCGATCTCAACGTGGATGGCTCCCTCGACGTTTTGCACGGTCAAGCCACAGTTGCCGACGAACTCGCCGGTGTCCTGAAGCGTGATCAGCCACAATCCGTGGCCGTGTTCTGCGTAGAGACGCTGGTTCCATTCGATCCAGCCCAAGGCTTCGTCGCGGGTCTTGGGCCTCGGGTAGTACCGCATGACCTCGGGGTCGCCCAACAGTTCCGCCATGTCGTCGAGGTCGTCAACTGTCATTTCGCGGAAGGTGAGTCTCTGGGTGGGCACTGGTGTGCGGCGTAGGGGGGTCACTGAATTCCTTTCCAGCGGGGTGCTCTTCGGGCGACCCAGCGTCCCACGGGGTCGTTCTGAAGCGCGGGCATGGTGTGGTTCGGCACGACGCGGCGTTGCACTTCGCGGTTGAAGTAGGCGAGGGAGGGACCTCCGCTCGCGGCCGGCAACCGCCAGTGGGTGGAAGCGAGAAGGCCTGTCAGAGCGACGATCTCGGGATAGTCGATGGCGTGATGACCTGACGGATAGGTGTGGTGGTGGAGGTGATGAGCGCAGCGACCAGATATGGCTAAACGCCCGACGGGATTGATTGAGACAACCGTGATCACGGTGCAGGTCAATTGAGACGCGAGCCCAGATGCACGCCCCCGGAAGCGGCCGCAGGGAGCAGGTTAAGTGAGACAAGCGCGGAACGAGAGCAGGTCGCGTGAGACACCGAGCAGGTCATCTGCGATGGGACGCCATCACGCGTCCCGCCATACGACGCTAAATCGGCATGAACGGGATGAAATACGCTATACCAGACAGAACCCACATTCTGTCTGGTATCACAATCGAGGATGAGGGCGGCCGGAAGCGGGGGCCGGGGGTCATAAACGGTTGACGAAGCGCGCGGCCGCGCGCTGGCTCATGCCGGTTTCGCCGCGTACGAGGAAGACGGCTTCCTGGATCTGGCCGACCGCCTTCAGCTCTCGTGCTTGATCGACGAGGTCGATGCTGACCGTCGGCCTGTTGCGCGGGTTCCTGGTGAGCCGGACAGCGAAGATGATCAGCCAGATGGCTGCGGCGGTGATCACCGCGGTGATCGCGACGAGGCTCGGTGTGGTGATGGCGAGGGCGGGCATGTGCAGGCGACTGCCCGGGTGCGCGGGCTTTATTCACCGCGGCGGCTCGTTGCTTGATAATGAACATTATGTCAAGTAGACCGTTCCGCGGGATCCCCTGTCGGAAGGACGTGACCGTGCGCCCGCTCAGCCGGCGCCGGTGCGCCCACCACAGCAGCGCCTGAGCGGCAAGCAGCAGCGGGACGATGAGCAGCGCCGCGACGGCCATCCGCTCGAGCGTGCCGGCCCCGCGAGTGCTCGGTGAGGAGTCCGAGTGCCGCTCCTCCCCCCGAAAGCGATGAGTCCGTCGATGCCGAGGCCGGCGGGGATGGTCAGTGAGGAGGGCGACGGCCAGGCGGGTGGTCGCTCCCGAGGGCTGATCGTGTCTCGTTCTCGAGTTGAGGGGGTTTCGTTCTCAGGTATGGGGTCGCAGCGCCGGGGTGAGGAGTTTGAGTGCGGCGCCCATGAGGAGGCGTACGGCGCCGATGATGAGCCAGCCGGTGAGGATGGCGGTGGGGCCGTCGATGCGTAAGGGCAGGCCGAGGGTGGTGCACAGCAGTGCGGACAGCCATAGGGCGGCTGGGGTCAGCAGGAGGGGGATGGCGAGGGTGGCGGGGCGGAGTGGGGCTGGGGTGTGGGGGTGGGTGCGGTGGAGGGTGATGCGGCCGGCGAGGGTGGTGGCGAGCAGGAGGAGTGCGGTGATGGCGATGGCCTGGGCCTGGTGTGCGGGCGGGCCGTCGAGGTGGATGCCGGGGGTGAGGTGGAGGGCGGCCCAGGCGGCGGCGGTGGAGCCGGCCAGTGCGATGGCGATGGTGGTGGTGGTGCGTGGTTGTGGGGGTGGTTGTGGGGGTGGTTGTGGGGGTGGTTGTGGGGGTGGGTGCGCCATTGCTTCAGAATCACATGGAATTCGGGGTTTGTGAGGTGGCGCACATTTGGCGGTGTTTGTGTGCGTAATGCAGGTGCTTATTGTGCGGTGGCGCGCAGTGGAAGTCGGGAAATGGCGGGTTTTGCCGGTTTCTCGCAGGTGGGGCGGGGGTGCGTAGCGTGATGGGTGCTGGTCGGCGGGGTGGGGTGCCGCTCCCCCGCCGGTGGGATGGGTGTGCCGGTGTGGAGATTTTTTAGCCGTGTCGGGGTGCGTGCGCAGGGTGATATCGGGGGTGTTGAGCGGGGGTTTCAGCGGCCGGGGCGGCCCGGTGGGGGCTTTGACGGCGGAATTGACTGTGTGTTGATTGGGTGTCGCCCGCTGGGGGTGGCGTTTTAGGGTGGAGCTCCTGCTATTCGCGCCGCGAGAGGAGCAGCACGTGGGGACTGAGTCGGTGTTATGCCCGGTGTGCCGGGGGGTTCTTCCCGCTTCGGGGAAGGATGCGTACACGACGTTGCGTGGTCGGCTGATCGTGACGAACGGGTACTGCGCGGGTGGTTGCGCGGAGCGGCGGACGGCCGAGCAGGAGCAGCGGCTTGCACAGCAGCAGGCGCAGCCGACTCGGCCGCAGCCTCGGGTGCAGGCGCAGCCCCGGCGGGAGCCCTCCCCCGCGCCGGTTCTTGCTGGGCCGGTGCCGTTGCGGGTGGTGCGCTGACCGGTCGACGGCCGGCGGTCAGGTGTGGCCGTCGGTGGTGTGCCAGTAGTCGCGGGTGCGGATGGCGAGCCCGTCGGGGGTGAAGCGGGCGAAGACGCAGCCCGCGAGGGTGACGGGGCGGCCGTCCTCGTGGGCGTGGACGCGGAACTCGATGGCGGCCTGGTCTCCGTCGACGATCGGGGTGGCGAAGGTGACGTGGGGGTCGGTCTCGCCGCTGAAGGACCAGGTGATGTAGTCGGCGATGGCCTTCTTGCCGCGGTGGGGCGGGCGGAAGGGCATGCTGAGGTGTTCGGCGTCGTCGTGGTAGAGGGCGATGATGGCGTCGGTGTCGTGGTGGGTCCAGCCGTGCTGCCAGGTGTCGGCGAAGCGCTGAGCGGCGGTCCTGGTGTCCATGGCGGGTCTTCAGGGCGTGTAGGGGCGGGCGGCGGTGACGGCGGTCAGCGGCAGGGGCCCGTAAAGGTGGGGGTAGCCGTTCTCGACGCGGACGTCGAGGCCGGTGGGGTCGATGTCGAGGACCAGCAGCGGCTCGGTGACGTCGGCGTAGAAGGTGTCGTGGACGGTGCGCAGCTGGGCGAGGTCGCGGCTGCAGTGGATGAAGCCTTCGTCGTCGAGGGTGCGGCCGAGGGTGGAGATGCGGTACTCCCCCGCGTTCTGGGCGTGCTGCCAGTCGGCGTGCAGGGCGAGGTGGTGGATCACGGGCCTCATTATGGCGTGCTCGATGGCGAGGGTGAGCAGGGTGCGGGCTTCGTCGAGGGGGCGGCGTTCGACGAGGTGCTCGAGCCAGAGGGTGGAGACGGTGGTGTGGAGCAGGCGCAGGCGGGGGTCGTCGGGCGGCAGGCGGAGGGTGTCGGCGAGGATGCGGAGGCAGCCGTCGCTCCAGCGGCGGGCGAGGGCCTGCAGGGCGGGGTCGCGGCCGGCGTGGACGTAGAGCTCCCACAGGGCGAGCTGGCGGGTGTGGTCGGCGGCGGCGACCTGGTCGAGGAGGCGGTGGGGGCCGTGGCGGGTGATCCAGGTGCGGGTGGTGGCGAGTTCGCGGTCGACGAGCTGGGCGAAGGCTTCGGCGATGAGCTGGTCGCGTGAGGTGAAGTAGTAGGTGGTGGCGGCCAGGGGCAGGCCGGCGCGGTGGGCGACGGCGCGGTGGGTGACGGCGGCGAATCCGCCGTGGGTGAGCAGGTGGACGGCGGCGTCGAGGAGGGTGGCGCGGCGGCGTCTGCTGCGGTCTTGGGCGGGGCTGCCGTGTGGGGTCAATGGCCACCTGCGAGGTTGAGGACGACGACGCCGGCGATGATGAGGAGGATACCGCCGATCTTGAGGGCGGTGAGGGTCTCGCCCATGAAGGCGGCGCCGATGAGGGCGATGGCGGCGGTGCCGGCGCCTGACCAGACGGCGTAGGCGGTGCCCATGTCGAGGTGGAGTTTGAGTACGCGGGCGAGCAGGGCGAAGGAGGTGAGGTAGCCGGCGGCGACGACGATGCTCCAGCCGAGGTGGGTCAGGCCGTTGGAGAGTTTGAGTGCGCTGGTGGCGAGGACTTCTGAGGCGATGGCGAGGGCGAGCAGGAGCCAGGCCATGGGGTCTCCCCGGAGTGAAGTGGTACGGGCGTACCGAATTTTAGGGCTCTTCTCCCCCGGGTCCGCGTTGGCGGGAACTGCTTGAAAACGCTGTCGAAAACGTGTTCCACTGGTGGCGTGGGTTGGGACGTGCTGGCGTTGGTCGATGACGAGGCTGCCGATGATCGGCCGCTGATCGAGCGGCGTGCGGTGGTGCGTGGCGGTTTTTACGAGATGCAGGCCCGTACGGTGATCGAGCGGGTGCCGCCCGCGGCGGGCATCGTCCAGCAGTGGGCCGTCTCCCCCTATCGCGGGTGTGCTCATGCGTGCCGGGGGTGCGGTGCGCGGGCGGGGCATCGGCGGCTGGGGCTGGGTGCGGGGGCGGATTTCGACGAGCGGATCGTGGTGCGGCCGAACGTGGTGGAGCGGTTGCGGGCGGAGCTTGCGCGGTGGGACGGGCAGGAGCTGGCGGTGGGGGTGGGTGGTGACTGTTATCAGGCGGCGGAGGAGACGTACCGGCTGATGCCGGGGGTGATCGGGGCGCTGGCGGCTTCGGGGACGCCGTTCACGGTTTACACCAAGAGTGCGCTGGTGGTGCGGGATGCGCCGTTGCTGGTGCGGGCGGGTGCGCGGGTGGCGGTGTCGATCGCGTTCGTGGACGAGCGGATCCGGCGGGCGGTGGAGCCGGGCGCGCCGACGGCGCAGGCTCGGCTGGAGCTGGTGTCGGCGCTGGTGGAGGCGGGGGTGGAGTGCCGGGTGCTGATGGCTCCGGTGCTGCCGTTGCTGAGTGACGCGGCCGATCAGCTGGGGGCGACGGTGCGGCGGATCGCGGCGACGGGTGCGCGGGTGGTGGAGCCGGTGGTGCTGCGGCTGCCGTCGGGGACGCGGGAGTGGTATCTGGAGTGGCTGGGGCGGGCTCATCCGGCTCTGGTGGAGCGGTATGAGGAGCTGTACGACCGGGCGGGGTCGCCGTCGGAGGGTTACGAGCGGCGTATCACGGGGCAGATCGCGCAGCTGTGCCGGGTGTACGGGATGGAGTGTGGTGCTCCTGAGCCGGTGCCGGGTGAGCCGAAGGCGGCTCAGCTGGCGCTGGTGTAGGGGCGCTCGAACTCGTCAGCCGGACGCTTTTCCGAACCGTTCAGCAAGCCCGGCGTCAGGCTGGCCCGGCCGGGGAAGAGAAGATCGTCTCAGGCGGCGTGGCGAGACGGGAGTCCGTATCGCCGTGTGCACGCGATGTAGCGGTTCTCCTTGCAGTGCCGACCTCACGGCGAGATTCGTTGGTGCCGTTCGCACGGAATATAGGGCCGATTGTTCGAAAATTGAGCTTTGCCGCTGGTGGGGGGACGTCTTGGGCGACCGTCGCTAGCGTGGAATTGTCCATAGCGCCGTTGGGGTGACGTTCGTACACCCGTGAACGACGCTTCGACTGTTCCAGGCCGGACCTGGGACTCTTCCCTCCATCAGGAGGAGACCAATGGTGAAACGACTTCTCGTCGCCATGGCCGTGGCCTCGTCCACGCTGGTGATCAGCAGCCCTGTCAGCTCTCAAGCCGCCACCGTCACCGACACGAACTGCACCGTCGCCGGGCAGAGCGCCGCACCGGGAAACGCCGCGGTCAAGTGCCGCTGGAAGACCGTCTACGGCGACTGGTGCAAGCAGTGCTACAGGCACGGAAAGTGGAGGACCGAGTTCTGCAAGGACGCAGATGAGGTCGAGGACGACTAGAAGCGGCTGGGCGCTCCACTAGCGCCAGCGCATCCGGCGCTCCGCGAGGATTCTCCTCGCGGAGCGCCCTATTCCCGGCCAGGCGGGGCTGCTGGCCGCTCGCCGCGGCTGGGGCACCCCTGCCTGATCACCCCTGCCTGATCACCTCGGGCGTGCCGCTACTGGCCGACGTTGGCGTTGTACTTCTGGATGGCCTGCTGCAGCCCGTCAGCCGCCGCCTGCATGGCCTGCTGGGCCGAGGTCTTCGGCTCCTGGCCGGCGCCGGCGGGGACGGCCTGCTCCAGGCCGACCTCGGCGGCCTTCCTGGCTTCGGGCATGATGCCGAGCAGGCAGCCGGAGGTGGCCGGCGAGGGCTGCTGGGCGCGCAGCTGGGTGACGGCGACCTGGAAGTTGGCGTCGTCGTTGGACTTGGCCTGCGGGTTGACCGGCACGTACCCGGTCGCGGCGTGCCACTTGGCCTGCTGCTCGGGCGTGTTGGAGAACTTCACGAACTCCCAGGCGGCGCGCTTTTCTGCGTCGCTGTGGCCGACGGCGTCGATCCACAGCGACGCGCCGCCGATGATGGTGCCGCCGCTGGAGGAGGCCGACGGCTTGGGGAACGGCGCGGTCTTCAGCTCGAACTTGCCCTCGGCGGCCTGGGTGTAGCCGCCGAGGGCGGAGGTGGATTCCAGGTGCAGGGCGACGGTGCCGGTCTTGAAGGCGTTCTGGGCCTGGTCGGTGGGGCGGCCGGTGTTGGTGGCGTAGCCCTCCTTGACCAGGGTGCCGAGCCATTCGGCGAACTTGGGGCCGGCGCCGGTGCCGAAGTTGACCTTGGTGGCCAGGCCGTTCCTGCCGTTGCCGTTGTCGCAGTACTCGGCGTTGTCCTGGGCGGTGAGCTGTTCGACGAACCAGCCGTACAGGGCGGCGTTGAAGCCGTACTGCTTGACGGTGCCGCCCTCCTTGACGGTGAGCTTCTTGGCCCATTCGCCGATCTCGTCCAGCGTCGCCGGGGGCTTGTCGGGGTCGAGGCCGGCCTTGCGTACGGCGTCGGCGTTCATGTAGAGCAGCGGCGCGGAGGAGTTGAACGGCATCGACCAGAGCTTGCCCTGGATGGAGTAGTAGCTGGCGATGTTGGGTTCGATGTTGGCGTTCTGGTCGAACTTGTCGGCCTCGATGAACTTGTACATCGGCACGACCTGCTGGGCGTCGTACATGAAGCGGGAGCCGATGTCGTAGATCTGCACGAGCGGCGGGGTGGCCTCCTGCTGGACGGCCTGCTTGTAGGCGACGATCATCTGGTCGTAGTCGCCCTTGAAGACCGGTTTGACGGTGATGTTGGGGTTGGCCTTCTTGAAGTCGTCGACCATTGCCTTGATGGCGAGCTCGTTCTTCTCCTTCATGGAGTGCCAGAACTCGATCTCGACGGGCTCGGTGATCGCGTCGGGGCCGGGGGCGGTGGCGGCCTCACCGCCCTCGCCTGAGCCGCCGTCGCTGCCGCAGCCCGCCAGGGTGAGCGACAGCGCGGCCGCGACGGCCAGTGCGCCGCGCAGGTGCCGGGTTCGGGGAGATGCCATGGGGGGAACTCCGTTTCTGGTTCGAGGAGGTCACTTGACCGCGCCCGCGGTGAGCCCGCGGATGATGAAGCGCTGTCCGAAGATCACGAGTGCGAGGGTGGGGAGCAGGGCCAGGGTGACCCCGGCCAGGATGAGCGTGGGGCTGGAGGACTCGGCGTCGTTCAGCATGGACACGCCGATCTGCAGGGTCTTGTACCTGTCGTCGTTGCCGAGGATGAGGGGCCAGAAGTACTGGTTCCAGGTGGTCATGAAGACGTAGACGCCGACGGCGGCGATGGCCGGCTTCGACAGCGGCAGCAGGATGCGCCACAGGAAGCGCAGGTGGCCGCAGCCGTCCATGACGGCGGCGTCGCGTACCTCGACGGGGAACTGCAGGAACGACTGCCGCAGCAGGAACGTGCCGAAGGCGTGGGCCAGGAACGGCAGGGTCAGCCCGAGGTAGGTGAGCGGTCCCTTGGTCAGGCCCAGGTCGGAGATGAGCAGGTAGTTCGGCAGGATGATCGCTTCCCACGGGACCATGAGGGTCACCATGAACAGCGCGAACATCGCGGTCTTGGCCCACATGCGCAGGAACGCGAACGCGTAGGCGGCAAGGACGCTGGTCAGCAGCTGGCAGATGGTGACGATGCCGGTCTGGATCGCCGAGTTGAGGTATTGGCGGGCCAGCGGGATCGTGTCGAGCGCCGAGGTGAAGTTGCCGAGGTCGATCGCCGTCGGGATGAGCTTGGGCGGGTAGCTGGCCAGGTCGCTGGGGGTCATGATGCCGCCGACGACGGCGTAGTACAGCGGGAAGACCACCGGCAGGGCGCACACGCCGAGCACGACGTAGACGACGAGCTTGCTCGTGAAGGATGAGGTGGTGGAAGAGCGGCTCATCGGTAGTGGACTTTCCTTTCCAGCACGCCGAACTGGATGCCCGTGCAGATCAGCACGATGACCAGCAGCACGATCGCGGCGGCGCTGGCGGTGCCGAAGTCGGAGGAGCCGTAGCTGAAGGCCTTCTCGTAGATCCAGTAGACGAGCGTGGAGGTGGCGCCGTCGGGTCCGCCCTTGGTGAGGATGTGGATCTGGCCGAAGCTCTGCAGCGCGTGGATCGTGGAGATCACGATGAGGAAGAACAGCTGTGGCGACAGCATGGGGATGGTGATGCGGTGGTGCAGCCGCCATCCGGTGGCTCCGTCCAGCCTGGCCGCCTCCACCACCTCGGTGGGGATGGCGCCGACCCCGGCCGACAGGACGAGCACGTTGTAGCCGAGCGTCATCCAGACGGTGGTGATCGAGACGGAGATGAGGGCCAGGTCGGGTTCGGTGAGCCAGCCGATGCGTTCCACGCCGATGTGGCTGAGGATGCCGTTGGCCATGCCGACGGCGGGGTTGTAGATGAGCGCGAAGATCACCGACGCGGTCGCGACCGAGAAGGCGAACGGCAGCGCGAACACCGTGCGGAACATGCGCTGCCCGCTGATGCGCGACTCCAGCAGCAGCACGACGGCGAGGGCGCCGAGGATCGCCGGAACCACCGTGAACAGGACGAACAGCGCGGTCGTGCCGATCGCCTTGAAGAAGGCGGGGTCGGAGAACATGGCCGTGAAGTTGTCCAGGCCGACGAACTTGTTGGCCCGCCCGATGATGTCGGTCCCCATGGTGGACAGGTAGAAGGTCCTGCCGAGGGGGTAGAAGACGAAGATCGCGAAGATGAGCAGTGAGGGCGCGAGGTAGAGCAGTGCTAACCGGCGCTCGCCCGTCGGTCCCCGTTGACTGATAGCGCGCGCTTGCATGGTCGTGCGGTCCTGCTTTCGTTCATGGTGTATTCACATTCGTGCTTGCTGGATTCTGCCTATCGCGGTCAGCTTGCGGTAGGTCTGACCAGTGTCTTCACCATGAACGTTCGCGGAATGTTATTCGGCCGAGGAGGGGGCCGTTCATCGGCGGTGGCCGCTCTGACAGCGTTTGGCGGGGGTCGCGCCTCACAGGTCCAGCACGACGTCGTGGCGGGGGCGCGAGCAGCAGATGAGCGCCTGGCCGGCGGGCGGCGGCTCCAGGGGGTCGGGGGCGTAGTCGACGTCGCCGGACAGCAGCGGCGTGGCGCAGGTGTGGCAGACGCCCGTACGGCAGGACCAGCGCGTGGGCACGTCGCAGGCGTCGGCGAGGTCGAGCAGGGAGCGGTGGCGGGGTGACCAGGCGACCGCCAGGCCGCTGCGGGCGAAGGTGATGAGCGGGCCGGTGCCCGGCTCCCCCGGCGGCTGGTGCGGGGCCACGGCGGGGCGGGCCGTCAGGCCGGGGGTGATGGCTTCGCGGGCGCCGAACAGCTCGGTGCGGATGCGCTCCGGCGGCAGGCCGAGCCTGGTGAGCATGGCGCGCAGGGCGGTCATGAAGGCGGCGGGGCCGCACAGGTAGGCGGTGGCGTCGGCGGGCGTGGCGTCGGCGGGCAGGCCGAGCGCGGCCAGGCTCTCCAGCGTGGGCCGTCCGCGGTGCACCTCGGGCGGGCGGCCCGCTCCCCCGCCGACGGGGTGGCCCCCACCCGGACCGGCCTCGCCGGGGCCGCTCATGCCGGGGCCGCTCATGCCGGGGCCGCTCATGCCGGGGTCTGTGTAATAGATGTGTTCGCGGGCGTCGGGCAGGGAGGCGAGCAGGGTGTGGGCCTCGCGGGCGAACAGGTGCTCGGCTCGGCTGCGTGCCACGTGGATCCACCACAGCGGCCCTTCTGTGGGCCCTGCTGGGGGTTCGGCGGCCAGGCGGTGCAGCATCGCCATGACGGGGGTGACGCCGACACCGGCCGAGGCGAGGATGACGGGGCCGGTGCGGGGGGCCAGGACGAAGTCGCCGCGGGGAGCCGCTGTCTCCAGCACCGCGCCGGGGCGAAGGTGGCTGTGCAGGTAGCGGCTGACTAGGCCGTGCTCCTCGCGTTTCACGCTGACCCGGTAGCCGGCCGCGCCGGGCGCGGAGGACAGGGAGTAGCTGCGCACAGGCGGCGGGTCGCCTGCTGCGGCGATCCGGAACGTCAGGTACTGCCCGGCCTCGGCGGCCGGCAGTGCGGCCCCGGCGGGCGCCTGGAGGTGGAGGGACAGCACCGAGGGGGTCTCGCGGACGACGGCGGTGACCCGCAGCGGCCGGAACCCCGGCCAGGCCTCGGCGGGCGGCTTGGCGTGCGGTTCGGTGGGCGGCTCGGATCGCGCCGCCAGGTCGAGGAACGACTGGCGCCAGCCGGGGCTGAGCGCGGGGATGGCCAGCGCTCTGCGCAGGTCGTCGGGGTCGCGGCCGGGCAGGTAGAGCAGGGCGTCGATGCTCGCGACGGTGAACGCCTGCGGACCGGTGCGCGTCTTGACGATGGCGTCGCCGGCCCGTACCTCGCCTTCGGTCAGGACGCGCAGGTAGAAGCCGGGCCGGTGGTGGGCGACGAGCAGGGCGGGCAGTTCGGGCTCGCCGAGCCGCATGCCGACGCGGTAGCAGGTGACGCGGGGCTGGGTGACCTCGAACTCGGCCTCGCCGATGCGGTAGCGGTCGCCGATGCACACCTCGTCGTCGGGCAGCCCGTCGACGGTGAAGTTCTCGCCGAACTGGCCGTAGGTGAAGTCGTCGCGGCCGAAGTGCTCCTGCCAGTGGGCGTAGGACTGGATCTGGTAGACCAGCACCGCCCGCTGCTCGCCGCCGTGTCCTTGCAGGTCGCCCTGGCCGTCGCCGTCGATGTTGAGCCGCCTGGCCATGCGCGGCCCGGCGACGGGACGCTTCCAGACGCCGGTGTGCACGGTGCGGCCCTGCCAGGACACGTCTTTCGGCATCCCGACGTTCACCGACAGGAGTGTGGCCGTCATGTTCCTCATAGCGTGAGTGCCCGTCACCTCCCACCCTAATCAGGTGGTACGGGCGCAGTACGGACAGAGTGCTGCCAGCGGCCTTTCCTACGGTGTGCTCACGCCTCTCGAGGCCGGGATCCGGCTTTCGGGGGACCCCCGCGTGAAAGGAAGACCCCGTTGAGATCCAGAATCATCGCGTCCTTCGTGGCCTTGGCCGCCGCGGCCTCCGTCTTCGTCAACGTGCCCGCGGCCTCCGCCGACGGGCTGAGCAACCCGAGCGGCACGCTCACCGTCGAGTGTGCGGGCGCCAAGGCGTTCCTGCAGGTCGACTGGAAGGCCGGCGACCGGGTGACGATCCGCTGGCGGGTCGACGACACCGGTACGGCCGGCGGCGTCTCCCCCGTGCTGCGGATCTCGGCCCACGACTTCGACCACCAGGGGTCGGCGTTCATCTTCCCCGCGGGTGATGCCTACTACATCCACAACGGCGGCAACGGCACCCATGAGGTGGGCCTGAAGTCGGACTGGAACCCCACCGCCATCGGCAACATCAACCACCTGCGGGTGCAGGTCCAGAACGGCACGGCCGCGCAGGGCGTGCACTGCACGCAGGTGCGGGAGATCTGGAACTGGAGCATGATCGGTCACAAGAACGCCATGGGCAAGCGCGGCGTGCCGTACGTGCTGGGAGGCGAGGACACCGCGGCCAACCCCGGCTTGGACTGCTCGGGCCTGGTCAAGGTGTCCTACGACGCGATCGCCCACTTCCCCGGCTGGCCCGTGCGCCGCGCGGTGGACATGTGGCGGTGGGCCGAGAGCCACCAGACCCCGTCGAAGTTCTACGCCAAGTCGGTCGCCTGGTCGGACCTGAAGGTCGGCGACCTGATCTTCTACAAGACGACCGCGGAGGCTGTCGGGCACGTGGCGTTCTGGGAGGGTGACGGCAACGTGCTGGACGCGCTCGAGCCGGGCACCGAGGTCGCCGTGCATCCGGAGGGCAGCCTGCGCAACGTGCGGGTCGCGGCCTTCCGCATCCTGGGCGTGACGACCGTGTCCTAGCTCGTCCTCCTGCGAACGGCTCAGGGTGCCCCGGCACTCTGGGCCTTTCGCGTACTTCTGACCTAAGATCGTGCGGTGTCGCACGTCACGGTCACCGGGTGCGGTCACCGGTGACGCAGGAGAGCTTCGGTGATCTGCTGCGCGCCCTGCGCCGCCGCGCCGGGCTGACCCAGCGGCGGCTCGCCGCCCGGGCAGGGGTGAGCGCGGGCGCGATCCGCGACCTCGAGCAGGGCAGGACGCGCACCCCGAAGCAGGACTCCGTACGCGCGATCGCCGCCGCGCTCGCCCTGGACGACGCCGAGGCCGCACGGCTGCACGCCGCCGCGCGCACCCGGCCCGCCCGGCACACCGAGACTCCCGGCGGGGGGCCGTTGCGCATCCGGGTGCTCGGTCCCGTCGAGGTGTGGCACGGCGAGATGCGGGTCCCGCTCGGCTCCGGCCTGCAACGCACGCTGCTGGCCCGGCTCGCGCTCGGCGCCGGCGCGCCGGCCGGGCAGGACGAGCTGATCGAGCTGCTGTGGCCGGACGGCGCCGCCTCCCGCGCGGTGGGCCTGCTGCACACGCACGTCGCCCGCTTACGCCGGCTCCTGGAGAAGGGCTCCCGGCCCGGACCCAGCCCGGAAAGCGGGCCCCGAAGCGAGGCCGACTCCGGCAGCAGTTCCAGCGGCGGGTCTGGAGGCGGGTCTGGAGGCGGGTCTGGAGGCGGGTCTGGAGGCGGGGGCGTGCTGCCCGGGGGGCGGGGCGGGTACCGGCTCGCGGTCAACGCCGACCAGCTCGACCTGCTGCGCTTTCGCGACCTGATCGCGCGGGCGGCCTGTGACGGGCCTGAGGAGGCGCTGGCCCGGCTCGGCAAGGCCGTCGCGCTGTGGCGGGGAGAGCTCGACGTGCCGCAGCTCGCCTCCGGCCCGCTGCAGGCCGCGGTGACGGCCGAGTACGCCGCCGCCGTAGGCAGGTTCGCCGCCCTGGCGCGCGACCTCGGCGTACCGGAACGGGCCCTGGAGCCGGTGGGCCGGCTGGCGCGGCGGCACGAGCTCGACGAGCCGCTGCACGCCGAGCTGATCCTCACCCTGGCCGCGAGCGGCAGGCAGGCGCAGGCGCTGGCCGCGTACGAGAGCATCAGGGCCGCGCTGGCCGACCAGCTCGGCATCGACCCCGGCGAGCGGCTGCGCGAGGCCCACCTCGCGGTCCTGCGCCGGCAGGAGCGCCACGCGGCGGGATGGACGGCGATCCAGCAGGCGCCCGCCCCGCCCCCGGACTTCGTCGGCCGGACGTCCGAACTGGCCGCCGTCGAAGCCGCCTTGACCAGCCGCCACGAGGAAGCCAGGAACGCGGCCGGCCGGAACGAGGAAACCCTGGAGGAGGCGGGCCGGCGCGAGGAAACCCCCGACGGGACGGGCAGGCGGGAGGAGGTGGGGGTGCCGCCGAGGATTGTGCTGATCGACGGGATCGCGGGTGTCGGGAAGACGGCGCTCGCGCTCGCCGCCGCTCACCGTCTGCGCGCCCGCTACCCCGACGGCCAGCTGTACGCCGACCTGCGTGGCTCCGCGGCGGCGGCGCCGGAGCCGATGCGGGTGCTGGGCCGGTTCCTGCGGGCGCTGGGCGTGCCGGGCCGGCGGATCGGGACCGACGAGAGCGAGGCGGCCGCGTTGTTCCGCAGCGAGCTGGCCGATCGGCGGATGCTGGTGCTGCTGGACAACGCGCACGACGCGGGCCAGGTGCTGCCGCTGCTGCCCGGCGCGGGCGGCAGCGACCTGATCGTCACCAGCAGGCGCAGGATGGCGGGCCTGGCCGGGGCGCGTACCGTGCACCTCGAGCCGCTGGACGCGCGGGAGTCGGTCACGCTGATCGCCGCGACGGCGGGAGCGCACCGTGTGCGGGCCGATCCCGGCGCGGCGGGAGCGCTGGCCGAGGCGTGCGCGCACCTGCCGCTGGCGCTGCGCATCGCCGGGGCGCGGCTGGCCACCCGGCAGGCGTGGACGATCGGTGACCTGACCAGGCGGCTGCGTGACGACAACCGCAGGCTGGCCGAGCTGTCCACCGGCGAGTCGAGCGTGCTGGCCGGTTTCCAGCTCGGCTACGCCGATCTGAGTGGCGCTGCCCGGCAGGCGTTCCGGTTGTGCAGCCTGCATCCGGCCGACGACTTCGGGGCGGGCGCGACCGGCGCGCTGCTCGGCCTGCCGTCCGCCGAGGCCGACCGGGTGCTGGAGGAGCTGCTGGAGGCGAACATGCTGCTGCAGTACGCGGCCGACCGTTACCGCTTCCACGACCTGCTCGGCCTGTACGCGCGGCGGCTGCTGGCCGAGGATCCGGAGGGCGAGGCGGCGCGGGCCCGGTTGCACGCCTGGTACATCGACACGGTGACGGCGGCGATGGAGTGGGTCTACCCGCAGCTGGTCAGGCTCGGCAGGCACGCCCGCAGGCAGGAGGTGTTCGCCGGGGAGGAAGAGGCGCTGGCCTGGCTGGACGGCGAGCTGCCGGCGCTGGTGGCGATCGTGCGGCAGACGGCCGTGTCGCAGGACCCGGCGGCGGCGTGGCGCATCACCGACCAGTTGCGCGGCTATTTCCTGATCCGGCGGCACGTGGAGGGGTGGCTGCCGGCGGCGCAGGCGGGCATGGAGGCGGCCGGGCGGGCCGGGGACGACGCGGCGCGGACCGCGATGCTGATCAGCCGCGGGCAGGCGTTGTGGTCGGCGGGCCGGGACGAGGAGGCGCTGGCGGACTGCCTGGCCGGTGAGCGGCTCGCGGTGGACACCGATCAGCCGAGGGCGGCGGCGTACCTGGCGCATCAGATCGGCTGGCTGCGGCTGGAGCAGGGCAGGCTCGCCGAGGCCGAGACGTGGTTGCGGCGGGCGCTGGCGCGGACGGAGGACGAGCCGCGCGGGCACGTGCGGGCGGTCGCGCTCAACGGGCTGGGGGTGCTGCGGCTGAGCCAGGGTGAGCTGCGGGAGGCGGCCGGGCTGTTCGGGGCGGCGCTGGCGATCAACGAGGAGACGGGCCGGCTGACGTCGGCGCTGGTGAACCGGGGCAATCTGGCCAGTGCGTTGCGGGGGCTGGGTGCGGAGGAGCGGGCGGGCGGGCTGCTGGGCGAGGTGCTGGCGGCGTATCGGAGGGCGGCGAACCTGCGCGGTGAGCTGTCGACGCTGGATGAGCTGGGTCTGCTGCACTTGCAGCGCGGGGACGCCGCGACGGGGCTGGGGGTGGCGCGGCGGGCGTATGACATGGCTCTCGCGGTGCGCGACAGGAAGGCCGACGGCGCAGACGGCGGCGACGGTGGCGGAGGCGTATCTGGCGCTGGGTGAGGCGGGCACGGCGGCGGCGTGGTTCGAGCGGGGCGTGGAGCTGGCGCGGGGTGGTTATCCGTTTGGGGAGGCGCGGGCGCTGGCCGGGCTCGCCGCCGCGCGGTTGCGTGCCGGTGACGTGGCGGGGGCGCGGGACGCGGCCGGGCAGGCGGCGGGGATCGCGGCGGCGTGCCGGTTCCGGCTGCTGGAGGGGCGGGCGCGGGCGGTGCTGGCCGAGGCGGGGCCGGGTCGGCTGATCACGGGTGTGGGTAGGAGGTCATAGGCTCAGCATCATCGAGGAACGGGGAAGGCACGTCATGAAGGCCATCGTTTACCGTGAGACCGGCGACGCCGGTGTTCTGCAGCTCGCCGAGCGTGACCTGCCCGAGCCTGGCCCGGGTCAGGTGCGGGTGCGCGTCGCCGTGTCGGGGGTGAACCCGACGGACTGGAAGACCCGTTCGGGGGCCACCAACCCGCAGAGCGTGCCCGAGGTCATTCCGCATCTCGACGGTGCGGGGGTGATCGACGCGGTAGGCGAGGGGGTCGATCGGGGGCGGGTGGGTGAGCGGGTCTGGCTGTTCATGGCCACGCAGGGCGGCTCCACCGGCACCGCCGCCGAGTACGCGCTCCTTGACGCCGGCCGGGCGGTCGCGCTGCCGGAGAAGGCGGGGTTCGACGTCGGGGCGAGCCTCGGGGTGCCGGCGCTGACCGCGCACCGGGCGCTCACGGTGGCCGAGGACGGGCCGCGGCGGCTCGGGCCCGGCGCGCTGGAGGGCAAGGTGGTGCTGGCCGCGGGCGGGGCGGGCGCGGTCGGGCACGCGGTCATCCAGCTGGCCCGCTGGGCCGGCGCGACGGTGATCACCACGATCTCCGGGCCGGAGAAGGCGCGGCTGGCCGCGGCCGCGGGCGCCCACCACGTCATCAACTACCGGCAGGGGGATCCTGCGGCGGAGATCCGCGAGCTCGCGCCGGGCGGCGTCGACATCATCGCCGAGGTGGCGCTGGGCGCGAACCTGGCCCTGGATCTGGCGGTGCTGCGTACCCGCGGGGTGATCGCGACCTACGCCAACGACGGCGGCAAGCCGGTCTCGCTGGATGTGCGGCAGAACATGACGCTGAACACCCGCTTCCAGTTCCTGGTGCTCTACACGGTCGGCGACGACGCGCTGCGCGCGGGCGCCGAGGACGTCGCGGCCGCCGTCGCCGACGGTGCGCTGCCGGTGGGTGAGGAGCACGGGCTGCCGCTGGTGCGTTTCCCTCTGGAGCGCACCGCCGACGCGCACCGCGCGGTGGAGGGCGGCGCGGTCGGCAAGGTGCTGGTGGACGTCAGCCCGTGATGCGGCGCTCCAGGAGCATGCCGGGCCACTCCCCCACGGTGAACGGGGCGACGCGGGTGAAGCCGCAGCTTTCGTAGAAGGCGACCAGGCGGCCGTCGTCGCCGGCGTAGCAGTCGACCCGCAGCAGCCCGAGGCCGCGTTCGCGGGCCTGCTCGGCGGCCCAGTCGAGCAGGGCGCGGCCGATGCCGTGGCCGGCGTGGCGGCGGTCGGTGACCAGGGCCTGGACGTACAGCTCGGGCTCGGTCGCGGGGGTGACGTAGGCGTGGGCGGGGCCGATGGAGATGGTGCCGGCGGGCTCGCCGTCGTGCTCGGCGATGTGCATGCCGCCGCCGCGCTGCCAGGAGGCGACCTGCTCGGTGCGGCGCTGGTCGCCGGTGAAGGGGCGGCTGCCCCACTGGCCGGTGCGGCCCTGGGCGGTCAGCCAGGCCACGGCGCTGTCGAACATGGCGAGCGTGACGGGCACGTCGCCGGGCCCGGCGGGACGGACGCGGATCACTTCTTCTTGACCGTCCTCAGGGCGCTGCCCTTCTTCCACTGGGAGAACGACATCTGCCAGTAGCCCCAGCCGTTGTTCCACTCCAGCTCGCGGTTGGTGCCGGTGATCTCCACGACGTCGCCGCGCTGCATGTGGTCGTAGAACCACTTGGCCTGGTCGGGGCGGGCGTTGACGCAGCCGTGGCTGACGTTGGTGCGGCCCTGGGCCCAGACGTTGTCCTTGGCGTGGACGTACTCGCCGGAGTTGGAGATCCGCACCGCGTGGTTGATCATCACGTCGTAGTACTCGGGGTCGTCCTTCTCGCGGCCGGGCGAGATCATGCGGACGGGGTTCCCGCGTTCCATGGTCAGGTGCACGCCCGAGGTGGTGGTGTATTCGCGGGTGTTGCCCTTGCCTGCGCTGATGCGCATGGTCTGGACCCGCTTGCCGTCCTTGTAGACGTACATCATGTGCTTGGCGACGTCGACCTTGCTGATCTGCTTGGCGCCGATCTTGAGGTTGGCGGTGTAGTCCTTGACGCCGTAGAGGTCTTTGCCGCCCTTGATGCCGGTGATGTTGGCGTTGAAGGTGACCTTCTGGTGGGCGGGCCAGTATTTCGCGGTGCGGTAGATGACGACCTTGTCGTTGATCCATCGCCAGGCGCCCTGGACGGGCTTTTCCGCCTCGACCTCCAGGGCCCGCTCGATGGTGGCCTTGTTGGTGACGGGCTGGTTGAACGTCACGATGATGGGGGCGCCGACGCCGAGCGTCTCGCCCTTGGCGTTGGGGGTGACGTCGGCGACCTGGAGCGCCCGCTCGGGCTTGGCGGTGGTGAAGGTGCTGGTCGCGGTGGTGGCGCCGGCGGTGGCCGAGACGTTGTAGCGGGTGGAGGGCTTCAGCGGCGTCTTGGAGATCCAGCGGGTCTTGTCGGCGTTGTACTTGCCGGTGACCTGCTCGCCGTCGGCCTCGACCGTGACGTTCTCCAGCGCGCCGCCCGCGGCGGAGACGACGACCTTCTTGTCGGGGTGGACCTTGCTGGTGCCCTCGGCGGGCTTGATCGCGACCGTGGGCGCCTGCGGGGTGGCGACGATGGTGGCGTCGGGCGCGTCGGGCGGAGGGCTCGCGGGACCGCCTGAACAGGACGCCGTCAGGGCAGCCGCTGCCAGCAGCGCGAATGCGGTGGCGGGTCTCCTCGGGCCGGTCTGCGCGTTCAAGTTCTTCCTCTCGCCAACGGCGCCGCAAAGGGCACTTCAAAAACCTTAATGCTCCTGCCTGTAAGACGCCGAATCGTTTGGGAGAGTTCGATCACATTTCAATTACTTGTGCGGGCCAGGCGGTGGGTCAGGCCGGTGTGGCGGCGTCCGGCGCCCTTGGTGCGTACGGCCTGGGCCAGCGCCCGGCGTGAGCCGACGATGACGACGAGCTTCTTGGCGCGGGTGATCGCGGTGTAGAGGAGGTTGCGCTGCAGCATCATCCAGGCGCTGGTGGCCAGCGGGACCACCACGGCCGGGTATTCGCTGCCCTGGGAGCGGTGGATGGACACCGCGTAGGCGTGGGCCAGCTCGTCGAGCTCGTCGAAGGCGTAGTCGACCGGCTCGTCCTCGTCGGTCAGGACGGTGAGTTTGTGCTCGTCGGGGCGGATGTCGGTGACGATGCCGACCGTGCCGTTGAACACCCCTGCCGCGCCCTTGTCGTAGTTGTTGCGCAGCTGGGTGACCTTGTCGCCGACGCGGAAGACGCGACCGCCGTAGCGGCGCTCCGGCATGCCGTCGCGGGCGGGGGTCAGCGCCTCCTGCAGGGCGGTGTTGAGCGCGCCGGCGCCGGCGGCGCCGCGGTGCATGGGGGCCAGGACCTGCACGTCGCGGCGGGGGTCGAGGCGGAAGCGGCGCGGGATGCGGCGGGCGACGACGTCGACGGTGAGCGCGGCGATCTCCTCCGGCTCCTCGCAGGGGAACAGGAAGAAGTCCTTCATGCCCTCCAGGACGGGGTGGCGGCCGGTGTTGACGCGGTGGGCGTTGACGACGACGCCGGACTCCTGGGCCTGGCGGAAGATCTGCGTCAGCCGCACCCGGGGGATGTCGGGGGCGGCCAGCAGGTCTTTGAGCACCTCGCCCGCGCCGACCGAGGGGAGCTGGTCGACGTCGCCGACGAACAGCAGGTGCGCGCCGGGCGCGACGGCCTTGACGAGCTTGTTGGCCAGCAGCAGGTCCAGCATGGACGCCTCGTCCACGACGATCAGGTCCGCGTCGAGCGGGTTGTCGCGGTCGAAGGTGGCCTCCCCGCCGGGGCGCAGCTGCAGCAGGCGGTGCACGGTGGTGGCCTCGTGGCCGGTCAGCTCGGCCAGGCGTTTGGCGGCGCGCCCGGTGGGGGCGGCCAGGATGACCTTGGCGCGGCGGGCGCGGGCCAGCAGCACGATCGAGCGTACGGTGAAGCTCTTGCCGCAGCCGGGGCCGCCGGTCAGGACGGCGACCTTGTGGGTGAGCGCCAGGCGGACGGCCTGGCGCTGCTCGGCGGCCAGGTCGGCGCCGGTCTGGCCGTGCAGCCAGCGCTCGGCGCGCTCCCAGTCGACGTCGGCGAAGCTCTTGAGCCGGTCGTGGCCGTTGCGCAGCAGGGTGAGCAGGCCGCCGGCCAGGGAGGTCTCGGCGCGGTGGAAGGGCGGCAGGTAGACGGCCGGTACGTGGTTGTCGCCGGCCGGCACCTCCTCGCGCACGACGCCCTCCTCGGCGACCAGGGTCTCCAGGCAGGTGGTGACGAGGTCGGGCGGCACGTCGAGGATCTTGACGGCGTCGGCGGCGAGGTTGGGGGCGGGCAGGTAGCAGTGGCCGTCGTCGGCGGCCTGCGACAGGGTGTAGCGCAGCCCGGCCTTGACGCGTTCGGGGCTGTCGTGGGGGATGCCGACGGCCTGGGCGATGGTGTCGGCGGTCTTGAAGCCGATGCCCCACACGTCGTCGGCCAGCTTGTACGGCTGGGTGCGCACGACGTCGATGGAGCCTTCGCCGTACTGCTTGAAGATGCGCACCGCGATGGAGGTGGACACGCCGACGCCCTGCAGGAAGATCATCACCTCTTTGATGATCTTCTGTTCCTCCCAGGCGGCGGCGATCATCCTGGTGCGCTTGGGGCCGAGCCCCGGCACCTCGACCAGGCGTTCGGGCTGCTGCTCGATGACCTCGAGCGTGTCAGTGCCGAAGTGGTCGACGATCCTTTCGGCCATCTTGGGCCCGATGCCCTTGATCAGCCCGGAGCCGAGGTAGCGGCGGATGCCCTGCACGGTGGCCGGCAGCACGGTGGTGTAGGACCACACCTCGAACTGGCGGCCGTAACGGGGATGCGACGTCCAGCGGCCGTGCAGCCGCAGCGACTCCCCCACCTGCGCGCCGAGCAGCGGCCCGACCACGGTGAGCAGGTCGGCCCCGGTGCGGTCGGTGGCGACGCGCGCGATCGTGTAGCCGGTCTCCTCATTCGCGTAGGTGATGCGCTCAAGGACGGCGCTCAACTGAGTGCCGGCATCTCTGGGGCCCGCGTCCGGGCCCGCCTCGCGGTCCACCACACCGACGAGATTAGGGGAGATCCTCACCGCCGCGACACCCGGCCCGGCCGGTGGTCCGGCCCGCGTTCACCCCCACGTCCAGAGCGGCACCTCACGCAGCGGATGGAGTTGATCGTCGGTCTCGGCGTGGGAGTTCTGCTTGGCCACCTCCGTGCCGAACTCCACGTGCGAGCGCAGGGCGGCCCGGAACGGCTCGTCGTCGGGCAGCCCCGCGCGGTCGGCGGCCTGCATGTACAGCTCGACGAAGCGCAGCCGCTGCTCCTCGGTGATCCGCAGCCCCCGGTGGGCGCGGATGAGCAGCGGGAACCCGCCCATGTCGGTGGAGAAGGTGTCGGGGCCGCCGAAGGTCTGCGCCGTGAAGGCGGTCAGGTGGTCGACGTGGGTGGCCCGGCCCGTGCCGAAGAGCGGCTGGAGCAGTGGGTCGGCCAGCAGGCTGCGATAGAAGATGTCGATGAACTCGTGCAGCTTGTCGTGACCGCCCGCGTGCTCGAATAAGGTCTCCATGGCTCCAGGGTCACACGCGCGCCGTGCGGCGGTCCAGGACAGGTCTCCGCGCTCTTTCCGGGCGGGATCACCACGCACCTGATGGGGTAATCGATCCGATGAACCGGGCCGGTGGTCAGGTTATGCGGGCAGAAACTCGGCAGCGGCAGGTGCCTCGACGTCGACAATCCTGCGGGCGTCGGCCGGGCCGTCCTGCCGCCTGACGGCGCTTTCCTGCAGATCTGGGACTGCTTCCCGGACAAGTCCTACGTGCATTGGCGGATCAACCAGTCGTGGGAGCTCCGGTTCTGACCGCGGGCAGCAGGCCGGTGACGAGGGCGCGGACGCCCTTGGCGTAGGTGTCGCGGGCCGTCAGCTCCTCCCACCGGCCGGCGATCTCGCTGAGGCGGGGGAACTCCGCCGCGTCCAGGCCGGTGAAGACCTTCTCGCGGTAGGTGGGGCCGCCCTGCTCGCGGCGCCGGCGGGCGGCCGCGCGGCCGCCGATCTCGCCGGCCGTGTAGTGCCAGATGATCCGGTACGCGTCCACCGCCTCCTCCATCGGCAGTCCCGCCCGCAGGCCGGCGTCGACGATCCGGTCGGGGTACCACAGCGCGCCCACCGCCAGCAGGTCGTCGGCGCGCAGCACGTCGACCGCCCACGGGCAGCCCGAGACGGCCTCGTGCATGGCCAGCGCGGCGGTGATCGCGCGTTCGCGGGGGTCGTCGGGCAGGTCGGGGCGGGGGATGCCGGCGGCGTAGTCGTCGAGCAGCAGCACCAGCAGCTCGTCCTTGTCGCGTACGTGCCGGTAGAGCGCCATCGGCGTGCTGCCGACCTCTCTGGCCAGCCTGCGCATGGTCAGCTCGCCCACTCCGTCCTGCTCGATGACCCGCCAGGCGGCGGTGACGATCTCCGCCCGGGAGATGCGGGGCGGCCTTCCTGTACGCGTCGGCATGACCGCCATGCTACTTTGTGTACGTGTATACAAAGTCGCTGGCCATCCCGTCCTCGCCTTCGCCGTCGCCGCGGGCTCCCTGCAGATGACCGTTGTCGTCCCCCTGCTGCCCGGCCTCCAACGCCTGTTGCACCCCCCGCCCACCACCGTCTCCTGGGCGCTCACCGCCGGCCGTCAGCAAGGGCGCCGCGTGGGGCCGGCCCTGCCCGGCTCCTCCCCACGGGCCTGTACGGCGCCGCGACCGTGCTCGGCTCGGGCACCGGCCTCGGCCACGCCGCCCTCTTCGCCACCGCCCACACCCGCCTCACCCACACACCGACCCGAGAGATGGAACCGGTATGAACGACCGCATCGCCGCCTGGGGCGACGAACTGATCAAACTGCACGACGGCTTCCGCAGGGACCTCGCCGCGCTGCGCGAGTCCAGGATGGACCCGGCCGACCTGCGTACGCACTGCCTGACCTTCTGCGACGCCCTGCACGCCCACCACGAAGGCGAGGACGGCGCCCTGTTCCCGCACCTCGCCACCGAGCACCCCGAACTGGCCGACGTCCTCACCCGGCTGCGCAAGGAGCACCAGGTGGTCGCCACCCTCATGAACGAGATCCGGCGCCTGCTCGACCACGACCGGAGCCGGATCCAGGCCGAACTCGACCGGCTCACCACGAAACTGGAGGCCCACCTCGACTACGAGGAACAGCAGCTCGTCCCGGTGCTCAACACGATGCTCACCCTCCCCGACGACGTCTGACCGCCGAAGGGGGGAAGGGACCGCCGAAGAGGGGCGTCGCAGGGGCTGCCGCTGTAGCGTTGAAGGCGGGACGGAAGGAGGCGTCCATGCTCGCCCGCCTCGCCCTGACGGCGGCACTCGCCCTGCTGGCCGTCCGCTGCGACGGAGCGCCACCGGCGCCCGTCCCGCCCTCCCCCGCCGCCCAGCCCGCCATCACCAGCGGCTGCCAGTCCGCCGACCGGCTGGAACCCGGCACCCACCGCCTCGCCCACGACGGGCTCAGCCGCCGCTTCCTGCTCGCCCTGCCCGACGGCGACGGCCCCCACCCCCTCATCCTCGACCTGCACGGGCTCAACTCCACCGCCGCCCGCCAGAACGCCTACAGCCGCCTGGCCGAGCACGGCACACGCCGCGGTTACATCGTCGCCACCCCCCAGGCCGCCGACGGCCACATGGGCTGGACCCTGCCCCGCACCGCCGGCCCCGACGACACCGGCTTCCTCACCGCGCTGCTCGCCCACCTCGAACGCCGCCTGTGCGTCCGCGCCGACCGGCGGTTCGCCGCCGGCATGTCCTACGGCGCCGCCATGGCCACCGGCCTCATCTGCGCCCTCGACGGCAAGCTGTCGGCCGTGGCCGCCGTCGCCGGCATCAACATCGCCCGCCCCTGCCGCCCACCCGCCCCCACCACGATCATCGCCTTCCACGGCACCGGCGACCGCATCGTCCCCTACGACGGCGGTCACCCCTTCCGCGACGCCACCGGCGACCTGCGAAAACTCGCCGACCTCATCGTCCTGGACCCCGTCGAGCGCGCCACCGCCGGCTGGGCGGACCTGCTCGGCTGCACCGGCCCCGCCACCACCACCCCCGCCCCCCGCGTACGCCTGCACGACTGGACCTGCCCCGGCGCCACCCTGCGCCTCTACACCGTCACCGACGGCGGCCACACCTGGCCCGGCGCCATGCCCGTCCCCCGCCTCGGCCACACCACCCGGGACCTCGACGCCACCCGCCTCATCCTCGATGCCTTCGACCGCGCACCCTCCCGCTGAGCAGCCGCTACTCTTGTCGCTCATGAGTCAGGTGGGACAGGCGACGGCGCGCGCCCTGCTGCGCAGGCTGGCCGTCGAACAGGCCGAGTGCAGGGTGCCGTCGCTGACGGCGGCGATCGTCCGCGACGGGCGGACCGCGTGGTTCGGCGGCAGAGGCCGCGTCGGCGACCAGCAGCCGACGCCCGCCACCCAATACCGCATCGGATCCATCACCAAGAGCATGGTCGCCGTCGTCGTCATGCGGCTGCGCGACGAAGGCGTCCTCGACCTCAACGACCCCCTCGAGCGGCACCTGCCCGGCACCCAGGTCGGCCACCTGACCATCGGCCAGCTGATGTCCCACACCGCCGGCCTGACCGCCGAGCCGCCCACCGACTGGTGGGAGCGCACCCCCGGCATCCCCGCCCACGACCTGCTCGACCGCCTCGGCGGACCCGAGCTGAAGCACCGTCCCGGCCGCCGTTTCCACTACTCCAACGTCGGGTTCGCGCTGCTCGGCGAGCTGGTGGGCCGGCTGCGCGGCACCACCTGGCTCAAGGCCCTGCGCGCCGAGGTGCTCGACCCGCTCGGCATGCACGACACCACCCCGCGCCCCCGCCCGCCCCACGCCACCGGCTACGCCGTCCACCCCTACGCCGACGTCGTGCTCGCCGAGCCCGAACACGACGCCGACGCCATGGGCCCGGCGGGCCAGCTGTGGTCCACCCCGCACGACCTGGCCCGCTATGCCGCGTTCCTGTCCGGCCACACCAGCGGCGTGCTGCCCGCCGCCACCCTCGCCGAGATGCGCGAACCCGTCGGCGTCGACGACGGCCACACCTGGACCGGCGGGTTCGGGCTCGGCCTGCAGCTCTCCCGCGCCCGCGGCCGCCGCCTGGCCGGTCACACCGGCTCCATGCCCGGCTTCCTGGCCACCGTGTGGGCCGACCCCGACGAGGACACCGGCGTGCTGTTCATGGCCAACACCACCTCCGGCCTCACCGGCGCCCTCGCCGACGACCTGCTCGACATCCTGCACGAGTACGAGCCGCGCCTGCCCGACGAATGGCAGCCCGCCCCCGCCGACCCCGACCTGCTCGCCCTGACCGGCCTGTGGCACTGGGGTCCCAAGCCGTACATGCTGAGCCTGCTGCCCGACCGCGGCCTGGCGCTGGAGCCGGTCGGCGGGCGCGGCCGCGCCTCCCGCTTCCTCGCCCAGGACGACGGCACCTGGCTCGGCCTCGACGGCTACTACGCCGGCGAGACGCTCAAGGTGGCCCCCGACCACCTCGACCTCAACACCTTCATCTTCACCCGCGACCCCTACGACCCCGCCGCCCCGCTCCCGGGCGGCCCCGGCGACTGGCACGCCTGACGAGGCGGGGTCGGTGAACGCCGGCGTCGCCGGGCAGGCGGCGGCCCTGTTCGCCGTCACCAACATCGACGACATCCTGATCCTGGCGCTGTTCTTCGCCCAGGCCGCCGGCCGGCCGGGCGCGGCGGCGCGGATCGTGGCCGGCCAGTATCTCGGTTTCGCCGCGATCCTGGCCGTGGCCGTCGCCGCCGGGTTCGGGGCGAGCTTCCTGCCCGGCCCCGTTCTCCCGTACCTGGGGCTGCTCCCGCTCGCCATCGGCCTCAAGGCCGGCTGGCAGGCGTGGAAGAACCGCTCCGAGGAGCAGGAGCCGCCCGGCGGGCCGGGCGCGCTGGCGGTCGCCGCCGTCACCTTCGCCAACGGCGGCGACAACATCGGCGTGTACGTCCCGGTCTTCGCCACCTCCGGCCCCGGCGGCATGACCGTCTACGTCACGGTCTTTCTGCTGCTGGTGGCCGTGTGGTGCGCGGCCGGCCGGTTCTTCGCCACCCGCCCCGCCATCGCCGCAGCGCTGACCCGCTGGGGCCACATCCTGCTGCCCGCGGTGCTGATCGCCGTCGGCGCGTTCATCCTCATCGACGGCGGCGCCTTCGGCCTGTGACCGACGCCCAGCCCGCCGGCCCCTGCGCGGCGGGCGTCAGGCGGTCAGTTGCAGCGCGCCGGCTTGGTCGCGTTGAGGTAGACCTCGTACACCTTGCGATCTCCCAGGCTGAAGGAGTCCCCGTCGCAGAAGTAGCGGGGTCCGTACTCGATGCTGTAGACGGCGCCCGACCAGCCGCCCGCCGAGAACGAATGCGAGATCAGCGACGGTATCCGGTGCTGCCCGGAGCAGTTGAAGCTCAGCGACCCTCCATAGGTGTGCAGGACAGCACGGGTGCTCTGACAGCCGAGAACGGAGGAGGAGGCCGTCGCGGGGGTCGCGACGGCACTCGCCGTCACGGTGGCCAGGGCGGCCGCCACCGCCAGGCGCTTCAGCGAGGTCCGTGACGCGCGGAGTTTCCGGTACGTGGTGCGGGACATGAGCGGTCCTTTCCGCAGAGAAATGCGGGTCGAATGGTGAGAGCCGGGGGCGGCCGCGGTATTTCCGTGGCCTTTTCGAGCGCCCCGGCGGCCGGTCGTGATCGCCGGCACACGTGTCATTCTTCGAAAGGCCGGTAGAGCGCCGGTAGCACGCCGGCCGCACGCCGGTTGACGGCGCTTACCTCACCTGACAAGGTGAGTCACCGGGCGCGTTGTGGATCATGAGGACGGTCGGATGCTGGAGCTCGGCGTGCTGGGTCCGCTGTCCGTCCGCCGCGGGGGCACCGCCGTTCACCTCGGAGCGGGCATGGTGCGCCGGGTCCTGGCCGTGCTGCTGGTCCGGGCCGGGCAACCGGTCGGTGCGGCGGAGCTGCTCGACGAGCTGTGGGGCCAGGCGCCGCCGGCCACGGCTCGCAAGACGCTGCAGACCTACGTGCACCGGCTGCGGAAGGATCTCGGCGACGAGCGGCTGATCCGGCACGGGCCCGCCGGATATTCGCTTTCCATGGACGCCGTCCGCACCGACGCCGAGCAATTCACGGATTTAGTCGACCGGGCGCGTCTTGCGCATCGGCACGGCGACGCCGCGCACGCCCGCGACATCTACGAACAAGCGCTTCATCTGTGGCGCGGAACGCCGTTCGAGGGCATCGAGGCGGGCCCGACGCTCTCCGACGAGATCGGCCGCCTGCAAGAGCGCCGGTTGACGGCACTGGAAGAACGCGTCGTGCTCGACCTGGCGCTCGGACGGCACACGGAGGTGATCGGCGAGCTCGACGTGCTGGTGCGCGCGCATCCGTACCGGGAGAGCCTGCGCGCGCACCTCATGCTGGCGCTGTATCGCAGCGACCGGCAGGCCGAGGCGCTCGAGCAGTTCCAGCTCGCCCGCGCGGTGCTGCGCGACGAGCTCGGCATAGACCCGTGCGCCTCGCTCCGGCAGCTGTACGAGGCCATCCTGCGGTGCGACCCGTCCCTGCACCGGCCAGGCATCCCACCGGCGGCACAGCAGACGGCACAGCAGACGGCACAGCAGGCGGTGGTCGTCCCGCGGCAGTTGCCTGTGAGCATGGGACGTTTCACCGGCCGCGAGGGCTATCTTCGCGACCTGGACGACCTGCTGTCGCAGCCCGGGGCGGTGGTGATCTCGGCCATCGCCGGGACGGCGGGGGTCGGCAAGACGGCGCTGGCGGTGCACTGGGCGCACCGGGTGGCCGAGCGGTTCCCCGACGGGCAGATCTACCTCAATCTGCGGGGTTACGCCCCGTCTGCGCCCATGCGTCCCATCGAGGCGCTCAGCGTGCTGCTGCGGGCGCTGGGACTGCCGGCCGAACAGGTGCCGGTCGACCTCGCCGAAGCCGAGGCCCGCTACCGCACCCTCGCCGCCGGTCGCCGGCTGCTCATCGTGCTCGACAACGCCCGCTCCAGCTCACAGGCCCGGCCCCTCCTGCCCGGGACCGGTGACTCGCTGGTGCTCATCACCAGCCGCGACCGGCTGACCGGGCTGGTGGCCCACCACGGCGTACACCGCCTCATCCTCGACGCCATGACCGGCCAGGAGGCCGAAGACCTGCTCGTCGGTTTCCTGGGGCGCGACCGCGTGCAGGCCGAACCGTCCGCCTGCGCGGCCCTGATCGAGGTGTGCGCCCACCTCCCGCTCGCGCTGTGCATCGCGGGCGCCCGCCTGGCCGACCAGCCCCATGCCGGCATCGGCCAGTTCGTCCAGGACCTGATCGCGGGCGACACGCTGGCGTCCCTGACCGTGGAGGACGACGAACACCCCGGGGTCCGGGCGGCCTTCGATCTGTCCTACCGGGCGCTGACCGCCGACGAGCAGCGGGTGTTCCGCCGCCTCGGCCTCGTGCCGTGCGGCGACTTCACGCCGCCGGTCGCCGCGGCGCTCGCCGATCTCCCACCGGCGCGGGCCGCGCAGATCCTGCGGCGTCTGACGGCGGCGCACCTCACCACGGAGGAGAGGCCGGGCCGGTTCTCCCTGCACGACCTGCTGCGCCGGTACGCGGCCGCCCAGTCGGAGCAGGAGGACGGAGACGAGGACCGGGCGGCGGCCGTCACCCGATTACTGGAGTGGTATCTGCACCAGGTCACCACCGCCGACCACCGCATCCGCGGCACGAAACCGCCGCCGGGCCCCGCGGACAGCCCGGGCCCGCCCGACCACTCCTCCGCCCTCGACTGGGTGACCGGCGAACGCCACAACATCGTCAAAGTCATCGACTTCGCCCTCCGCCACGGCCACCACGACACCATCGTCCTGCTGGCCGACCGGCTGCGCGGTTACTACGGCCTGCGCCCCGACAAGGCCGAATGGCTGACCATCGCCAGGTCGGCCCTCGCGGCGGCGCGCACCGGCCGCGATCCCGCACTCCAGCGGACCGCTCTCAACGGTCTGGCGCAGGTCTCCTTCAGCCTCGGCCGGCTCCCCAGGGCCATCGCCTACCTTCGTCAAGCGATCGCCCTGGCCGACGACACCGTCACCACCGTGCAGCGGGGACACATGCTCTGCAACCTCGGCCACCTCCTCGGCACGGTCGGGCGGACCGAGGAGGCCGCCGCCACGCTGCGGCAGGCTCACGACCTGTACGCCGACGTCGGCGATGAAGCCGAACGAGCGGGAGTGCTGCTCAACCTGGCGAACCTGCACCGCGACGGCGGCCACCTGCACGAGGCCCTGCGGCTGGCGGAGGAGTCCGTCCTCCTGCACCGGCGCTTCGACGACCCGGTGTGGGAGGCGCTGTCCATCGCGACCGCGGGAGAGGTCAGCCACCTGCTCGGCCGGTACGACGCCGCCGTCGGCCACCTGGACCGAGCCCTCGCCATGCATCGGGAACGGGGCAACCAGCGCAGCGAGGCGGAGTTGCTGTGCTCACTCGGCCGCGCTCATCTCGATCGCGGCGGCACGGACCTCGCCCGCCGCTCCTTCGAGACCGCCCTGCACCTGGCCCGCGAGGTGGACCACCGCACCGCGGAGGCGCAGGCGTTGCACGGCCTGGCCCTGCTGAGCACGGGTGACGGCGCCCTGCCACGGGCGATCGCCCTGCACCGCGAGGCCCTGGCCATCGCCGGCGACACCGGCGCCCTGTACCTGACGTGTGAGGCGCGCCTGGGCCTGGCCGAGGCGCATCTGCGCGGCGGCCGCCTCGCCGAGGCGATGACCTGCGCCCGCCAGGCGGTGACGCTGGCCGAGCAGAGCCGGTTCCGCGTGCTGTCCGGCCGGGCGGTGCACCTGCTGGCCCGCTGCTGCGCCGCGGGCGACCTTCTGGAGCAGGCGCGCGGCCACGCCTTCCACGCGCTGGACGTGCACCGCGGCACCGGCCACCGGCCGGGCCTGCTGAGCACGCACACGTTCCTCGCCGAGCTCCTCGGCGACGACGAGGGAGGCGAACACGCCGAAGCCGCGCGGAGCCTGCACGCGGACCTGTACGGGAAGCGTTCCCAGTAGAGCCGCCGAGACCGGTCAGCCGCCGGTCAGGGTGGCGGCGACCTCGGAGACGGGGCCGTCCGGGAGAGTGGTGTGCAGGAGTTCCACGCGGTGCACCAGGCGAGGTTCGGCCAGGCGCACCGCGGCGCAGGGGCCGGGGCCGGCCGAGGCGGGCAGCAGGGTCAGGCCGTGGCCGGCGGCCACCAGGTTCAGCACCGTGTGCACGTCCTCGCCGTCGTAGCCGACCGCCGCAGGGAAACCGCCGCCCACCAGCTCGCGCAGGCGCGGCAGCGGGCACAGCGGCGTGCGCAGCCAGCGCGCGTCGGCCGACTGGGTGTAGCCGAGCTCGGCGGCGGCGGACGAGAACGAGCCGTGGCGGGCGACGGCGACGAACGTGGCCAGCAGATGAGGGTCCATTAGTGGTGCTTATAGCACGGCCAGAAATGATCGTTGGCGCTTGAGCCCGGCGGGCGGCCACGATGGGGGCATGAGAATCGCCCTTGTGGGGGAACGCTCCCCCTCCGTCCGTTCCCACGCCAGGATGCCGCTGCTGGTGCGGGCGTTGCGGGAGCGTGACGGCGTCGCGATGGACGCGTACTGGATCTCCACCGCCGACGTGAGCGGAGTGGACGAGTTCGACGGGATCTGGCTGGTGCCCGGCAGCCCCTACCGCGACGAGGCGGGCGCGCTGGAGGCGGTACGGGTGGCGCGCGAGCGCGGCATCCCTGATCATCTCCGCCAGCGCCTCCACGCCGTCGGACGCCGTCGGCGCGCCGGTCAGCTATGAGGCGGGCAGCAGGGCCGCGAGCTTGCGCAGCGAGCGGCGTGCCACGGCGTTCACCAGCGGCCGGATGAACGGCCAGGCCGCCACGCCGAGCGCCCCGAACGGCAGCAGCAGCTCCTCCGCCCACACCACCCGGCTGCCATCGCCCTCAGGCCGCACCCGGATGGCGCCGCGCCCGCGCACCACCCGCCCGGTGTGATCGACCCGCATCAGGAACGGCGGCTCCCAGTGCGTGATCGTCATCGTGTCGAGGAACCCGAACGGCCGCAGGCCGGTGTACGCCTCCAGCCCGTCCGCGCCCACCCGCCGCGCGGTCGTCATGAACATCCACTCCGGATGCCGCGGCCAGTCGGTGATCAGCGCGAACACCTGCTCAGGCGGCGCCGGCACATGGGCAGCGGCGGCGGCGTACACGGCTCTCACCCCGCAGCTCCTACCCGCTGATGACCGGCTGAGCCGCGACCCGCGCACGGCTGTGGCGGACGAACGCCCGCACCGCCGGCAGCCGGGCGTGCTCGCGCAGCCAGACCAGCCGCAACGGCACCGGCTCCTTGTCGGCCAGCGGCAGGGTGACGGTGCCGGGCTGCTCGTCGAAGCCCTGCGCAGGGGGCGGGCACAGCACGACGGCCTGGCCCAGCCTGACGACCGCGAACAGCTGCATCCCGTCGCTCACCTCGGGCCCAGGACGCCCGGGGAAGCCTTCGGGCCACAGCTCCGGCGTCATCATCTGCAGGTTGCCGCCCTGCCAGCGCAGCACCGGCTCGCCGGCCAGGTCGGCCGTGGTGAGCGAAGAACGCCCGGCCAGCCGGTGGCTCGCCGACAGCATGACGTGCACCTGGTCGAGCAGCAGCAGCACACCGTCCATGGTGGCGGGGTCGGGCGCCGCGCGCAGCAGCGCCAGATCGGCCGCGCCGGAGCGCAGCCGGTCGAGCTGGTCGGCGGCGTTGCCCACGACCGCCTGCGCCGGCACCGCGGGATCGCCGTCGTTGAAGGAGCGCACCAGGTCGTCCATCAGCGGGGCGTTGCAGCCGGACGCCGTCACCGTCAGCGCGGACGGGCCGCCGCCGGTGCGCCGGGCGCGGGCGAGCGCGTTGCCCGCCTGGGCGACCAGCGTGCGGGCCTCGGCCAGCAGCATCCGCCCGGCCGGCGTCAGCCCGACGTCGCCCGGGGAGCGCACCAGCAGCTCGGCGCCGACCTCGCGCTCCAGCGCCCTGATCGCGCGCGACAGCGCGGGCTGCGTCATCAGCAGCCGCTCGGCGGCCCTGGTGAAGTTGCGTTCCTCGGCCACCGCGATGAAGTAGCGCAACTGCCGGATCTCCACATCACTCACCCGTGCAGTCTTTCATGTGCGGCTATGCCGCCGGGGCATCGCGGCCTGCCCGATAGGAACTTCCATCGCCGCAGGCGGCCGGTGTTGTCTGGTCAAGGCGCCGGCCGCATCTTCTTCCGGGCCCGCGCTCTTCCTGATCCCTTTCCTGAATGGATGACGCATGTCTACATATGTCCGTAAGGCGGTCGTGACCGCGGCGACCGGCGGCATCGGCCTGGAGACCGCCACGGCGCTGGCCGCGTCCGGCTTCGACGTCACGGTCGTCGGCCGTGACGCCGGGCGCGGCGCTGCCGCGGTGGCCCGCCTGGACGAGGCGGCGGGGCGCGCGGCGGGCCGGTTCCTGGCCGCCGACCTGTCCTCGCTGGAGGCCGCGCGCGCCCTTGCCGTGCGGCTCGCCGACGAGGGGCCGCTGCAGCTGCTGGTCAACAACGTGGGCGGCATGTGGAGCACGCGCCGCGAGAGCGCCGACGGCATCGAGGCCGGCGTCGCGGTCAACCACCTGTCGCCGTACGTGCTGACCGAGGCGCTGCTGGACACCCTCAAGGCGGGCGCGCCGAGCAGGATCGTGAACGTGACGTCCTCGGCCATCATGGCGGCCGACCCCACCTACGACGAGACCGAGCCGCCCGGCCCCTACTACGGGATGGCCGCCACCGGGCGGGCCAAGCTGGCCCACCTCGTGCACACCATGGACCTGGCCGCGCGGTTGGACGGCCAGGGCGTGGACGTCGTGGCCGTCGACCCGGGCCCCGCCGCCACGCCCAACGCCGCCGAGATGACGATCGACCTGCTGCCGCCGCCGATGCGGCCGCTGTGGGAGCAGATCCAGGAGGGCGTCAAGCGCCCGGCCTCGGAGGCGGCCGCCGCCGTCGTGGCCGCCGCCACGGCCGACCTGCCCACCGGCACGCTCATCGGCCCGGCCGGCGTGCCGGACGACACTCTGCGGCAGTACCTCACCGAGGAGGTGACGGCCGCCGTACGCCGCTGGACGCCTCGCCTGCTCGGCGCCTGACCCCCGTCAGGAGAGGCTGCGGGCGTAGGCGGAGGTGAGCAGGCGGGCGGTGTCGATGACGTGCCGGCGGCGGCGGGCGTAGGCGGCGCACTCGTCGTCCTCGTCCAGGACCGCCCGGCACATCCCGGGCACCGCGAAGTTCCAGGCGATGAGCCCCATGAGGGTGAACAGCAGGTCCTGGCCGGCGCGTACGCACTCGGTCTTCTCCGGCTCCGGCACCACGCCGCTGTCGGCGAGGAAGCGTACCTTGTCGCGGAAGGCCTCCCGCCGCTCGGCGTCGCCCGCGCCGGCGCCGCCCGCCTCCAGCGCCTCCCACAGCAGCAGCCTGATCAGCTCGGGATGCTCCTGGTACCAGTCGAACATCTGGCCGATCGACTCGGCCACCGCGTCGGGGTCGATCGACACCGAGCGGCTGACCTCTTCCAGCTTGGCCCGCACCACGGCGGCGAACAGCTTCTCCTTGCTGCCGTAGTAGAGGTAGATGGCCTGCTTGTTGGCCCTGGCCTCTTCGGCGATGCGGCCGACCCGCGCGCCGGCCAGGCCGTAGCGGGCGAACTCGGCCGTGGCGGCCTCGAAGATGCGCCGTCTGGTGTCCTCCGCGTCGTAGGCCATGCGAGGAATTAAACCACCCGGTTGACTCTTGTGCCTCCTGGGGGCAGGATCGCCCTTGGAACAAAAACATCCGGTTGGTTTATTTTGCCTCGGAAGGGCATCCCCATGACCTCACCCGTTCCCGTCCGCACGCCGCTGCCCGCCTCGCTGGCCGGCTCCACCGCGCTGCTCATCGGCGGCAGCTCCGGCATCGGCCTGGCCGCCGGCGTCCTGCTGCGCTCGGTCGGCGCCCGCGTCGTGCTCCTCGGCCGCGACGCCGAGAAGCTCAAGGCCGCCGCGGGGCACGTCCGGGCCGCCGCACCCGGTGGCGAGGACGACGTGCTCACAGTGGCCGGAGACGCCGGCGACGAGCGCACGCTGGACGAGGCGTTCGAGCGGGCGGGCCAGCTGCAGCACGTCTACCTCACCGCGGGCGGCATCAGCGGCGCGGGCCCGCTGGCCGACCTGCCGCCCGACGACATCCGCGCCACCCTCGCCGACGGGCTGTGGCGGCCCTTCGCCGCCGCCCGCGTAGCGGCCACCCGCCTGCCCGCCGGCGGCTCGCTCACCTTCAGCTCCGGCATCCTCGTCACCCGGCCCATGCCCGCCATGACCGCCCCGCTCGCCGTCGCCGGCGGCGTGGAGATCCTCACCAGGGCTCTGGCCGTCGAGCTGGCCGCCGCCCGCGTCCGCGTCAACGCCATCCGCTACGGCCGCATCGACACCCCGCTGCTGCGCTCGCTGCCCGGGCTGGACTCCGACGAGGGCGTGGCCGCCGCCGGGCAGAGCGCCCCGCTCGGCCGCGTCGGCACCGCGCAGGAGGCCGCCGCCGCGGCGCTGTTCTGCATGGCCAACGGCTACGTCACCGGCCAGGTCATCACCGTCGACGGCGGTGAGAGCCTGACCTGAGCACCGCTCAGGCGTGCAGGGCGGGGCGGTAGACGAGCTCCTGGATACGGCCGTCGAGCGTATGTGACTCCAGCAGCTCCAGATCGAAGTCCGCCGCGCCCTTGAAGATCGGGGAGGCCCCCGTCCGCCCCGTGATGACCGGGAAGATCGTCACCTGGACCCGGTCCACGAGGCCGGCCGCCATCAGCGCGCGGTTCATCGCCAGGCTACCGTGCGAGCGCAGCGGCACCTTCGACTCCTCCTTCAGCCGCCGTACGACCTCGACGGCGTCGCCGCGCTCCACGGTCGCGTCCCGCCAGTCGAGGGGCTCGGCGAGGGTGCTGGAGACCACGGTCGCGGGAAGGTCGCACATCCGCCGCACCCACGGGTCGCGTACGTCCGCGTCGTCGGCGGCGCCGGCGAGCATGTCCACGAAGTTGCGGAAGGTGGTGGCGCCGAACACCATCCGCTGCTCCTCGCCGTAGCAGGCCAGGCGGTGGTCCAGCAGTTCGGGGCCCTGCTTGCCCCAGTAGCCGCTCCAGCCGGCCGTCGCCGAGCCGAAGCCGTCGAGACTGCTGAAGACGTCGAAGGTGTAGGTGACGGTCACGGCGCTGCTCCTCGCGTACGGGCGATCGGGTTCGTCCTTACGGACCACGCATCGGCCCGGAACTCATCGCCGCCGGGCGTGCGCCGATTCTCACCGGCGCACGCCGGTACGGCCAGGGCGCGGGAGGGACATTCACCGGGCATGGGCGGCGTGGCGCTCCGCCGCCGCCGTCAGCGCGTCCAGCGTCGACTGGTGCGGCTGCCCGAGCGCGGCCTGCGACTCGTCGGCCAGGCCGGTCAGGCGGGCCACCTCGTCGTCGGTCAGGTCCGCGGCGATGCCGGCGGCGGCGACGTTGGCCCGCAGGTGAGCGGGGTTCGCCGTGCCGGGGATGACGACCATGGCGGGCGAGCGGCGCAGCAGCCAGGCCAGCGCCACCTGGGCCGGCGTCACGCCCAGGCGCTGCGCGGGGCCCGCCAGCTCGGCGTAGCCGGCCAGGCGTCCCGAGGCCAGCGGGAAGTAGGGGACGAACATGATGCCCTGCTCCTCGCACGCCTCGAGCACCTGGACGCCGCTGCGGTCGAGCAGGTTGAAGCGGTTCTGCACGGCCGCGATCGGCGTCATCTCCTGCGCGCGGGCCAGCAGCTCCGGCGAGGCTCCCGACAGGCCGATGCGGCGGATCAGCCCCTGCTCGCGCAGCTCGACCAGCACGCCAAGCGACTCCTCCAGCGGCACGTCGGTGTGCGTGCCGGGCGTGTCGCCCGGCAGCCGCAGGTACGTCAGCTCGCTCGCCTCCGTGCCCATGTCGGCCAGCGCCTCATGGACCTGCGCACGTACGGTGTCCGGGTGGTCGGTGATGATCCACGACCCGTCGGGGCCCCGCCCCGCGCCGACCTTGTTGCCGACGATCACCCCGTCGGGGAACGGGCGCAGCGCCTCGCCGATCAGCTGGTTCACGATGCGGGGCCCGTAGGCGTTCGCGGTGTCGAAGAACGTCACGCCCAGCTCGACCGCCAGGCGCAGCACCTGACGCGCCGCCTCGGGGTCCTGCGGCGGGCCCCACACGTTCGGGCCCGCGAGCTGCATGGCGCCGTATCCGATCCGGTTCATCGGCTTCTCCCTCGATGTATCACTGCCACGCTTCTGTTCGTAGCACTGTTCCGTTCCAGTGTTACGCGAAATGCCGTAGCATTGCAACGTGGACGACGTGAAGACCAGGACCAGGCAGCGGATCCTCGCCGCGGCGGCCGGCATCCTCGAACGCGAGGGCGCCCAGGCCGTCTCCACCCGCTCCGTCGCCGCGGCGGCCGGCATCCGCGCCGCCTCGCTCTACCAGCTCTTCGGCGACAAAGACGCCCTCCTCGCCGCCCTGGCCGTGCACGGCTTCGACCTGTACCTCGCCGAGAAGCACGAGCTGGCCCACACCGGCGACCCGGTCGAGGACATGCGCCGCGGCTGGGACATGCACGTCGACTTCGGCCTGCGCCACCCCGCCTTCTACGTGCTGATGTTCGGCACCGACCGCCCCGGCCGCCGCCCGCCCGCCGCCCAGGAGGCGCACGAGCTGCTGCTGGGCCACCTCGAGCGCATCGCCGCCGCCGGCCGCCTGCGCCTCCCGCCCCGCACCGCCGCGGGCCTCCTGCACGCCGCCGTCACCGGCGTCACCCTGTCCCTGATCGGCGCCCCTGCCGTGGGGCCTGAAGGGCCGGACGGTCGCGTACCTGAGACCTCAGGACAGCAGTCCCGCCTGCCGGAGCTGTCCGAGAGGATGCGCGACACCCTCATCGCCTCGCTCACCACCGACCCGCCGCCGGCCGAGGACACCGGCCTCGCCTCCCGGGCCCTCGCCCTCGACGCCGCACTCACCGCCGCGCCACAGGACACCCTCCCCCTCCGCCCGGCCGAGACCGCCCTGCTGCGCGACTGGCTCGACCGGCTCGCCCGCTAGGAGACCGCCATGACTCCCCTGGCCCCGTTCCGCTGGCTCAGCGTCCCCGAAGTACGGGGCGGCGGCCCGCTCGGCTTCATCTTCAGCGTCGCGTTCTTCCGCGGCCTCACTCCCGCCGAGGTGGTACGCCGCTTCACCGGGGACACCGGCCGCTGGGCCGGCTTCGACGGCCTGAACGAACGGGTCCAGGAGTTCCTCGACGCCACCGATGCTCGTGGGGCCCATCCGCATGGAATGAGGCGGCCCCCAGTCGTGCTGGGGGCCGCTGGATGGATGAATCAGATGCCGAACGGCGCCGCGTAGCGGATCAAGCCGGTCGGGACCGGCCGTCCGGGGTCGAGGGCGAGGGCCATCATGTACTTGTCCTCGACGTCGAACGGCGGGCGGATGCCGTGCCCGGAGGCCCGGGTGAAGCCGAAGCGCGGGTAATACTCGGCGTGGCCGAGCACCACCACCAGGTTCTCGTCCTGCGCGCGGGCGGCATCGAGCGCGGCCCGGATGGCGGCGCCACCGGCGCCTCGCCGCTGGTGCTCGGGCAGGACGGCGCACGGGCCGAGAGCGAGGGCGGGTTCGCCGCCGACGTGGCAGCGGGTGAGCAGCGCGTACCCGGCGGGGTCGCCGCCGGGGGTCTCGGCCAGCCAGGACAGGCCGGGCAGCCACGCCTGCGGGTCGGCCCGCAGCGCCTCGACGAGGTCGGCCTCGTGTGCGGTGGGGAAGGCGGCGAGATTGATGTCGCGGATGGCGGCGACGTCACCGGCGCCCTCGGGGCGGGTGATCCAGGAATGAGACAACGTAAGAACCCTTGTGAGAAAGGGGCCCCGACGAGGTCAGCCCGTGCGGCTCAGGCCTGCGGGCGGACCGGGGCCCGGGATGTGAGGTCGGTCCGGGCGCTGCCCAGGGCAGCGGTCTTCGCCGCGGTCATCAACCTCACCTCCCCTCTCACGATCGAAAGGCACCCTATCACCCGATCCCGCGTGGCGTGAGCACGCGCCACAGGCCCGCCACGGCCAGCACGGACGCCGCGCCCGCCGTGGCGACCACCTGGCCGGGCGTCACCACCTCACCCAGCGCCCCGCCACCGGCCGCGAACAGCCCCTGCCACGTCATGGTCCCGGTCAGCGCCAGCCCGAACGCCTGCCCCCGGTTCGCCTCCGGCACCACCTCAAGGAACCGCCGGGCCAGCCCCAGCTGGTACGCCACCCCGAACCCCGACGCGGCCAGCAGCACCCCCGCCACGACGGGCCCCGGCGAGCCGGCGAACCCGAGCAGCGGTCCGCCGAGCAGCAGCGCCAGCGGCCCCGCCAGCCGTTCCCTCAGCCGGGGGGCGACCAGCCGCCCGATCACCAGGTCCCCGGCGAGCATGCCGAGCGCCACAGCGGTGAACAGCAACCCGGCCGCACCCGGCGCCCCGACCTGGACCGCGTACGGAACCAGCACCCCTTCGGCCCCCACCACCAGCGCGGGCGGCAACCACTGAGCCCACAGCAGCGCACGGACATCGGGCCGGCGCAGCAGCTGGTGGTTGACGCGCCAGGTACGCCCCACCGTCGACCCGCCGGCGGGACCACGGCCCGGCCGATCGGCCAGCCGGAACCGCAGCAGCGCCGCCGACACCAGGCAGCTCGCCACCGTGATCCACAGCGCCCCGTACGGGCCCACCGCCGCGATCAGCATCCCGCCCACGGCGAAGCCGAGCACCTGCGTACCGCCCGCGGCCATGGAGAACACGGCCCGGCCCAGCACGTACCGGTCGCCGTCGAGCAGATCCGGCAGCAACGCGCTGCGCGCCGCCGAAGCGACCGCGCCCGGCACGCCGGTGACGAACACCAGCACCAGCATCGCCACCGGCGGCAGCACCCCGGCCGCGAGCACCGCCGCGACTCCGGCCCTGACCAGGTCGTACCCGGCCATCACCGCCCGGGGCGGCCACCGGTCGGCGTACGCCAGCAGGAACGTGCCCCCGAGCGCGTACGGCAGGAAACCGGCCACGTAAGCCAGCGCGGCCAGCAGCGGCGAGCCGGTACCGGCATAGACGGTCACCGACAGCGCGAGCATCTTCACCGTCTCGCCGCCGAGGTAAAGCGTGTAGCCAGCGAACAGCACGCGGAACTGGCCCACCGCGAACACCTCGCGGTACGTGGCCCGGGTTGTGATCATGCGGGCCAGTCTCGGGGCAGCGTCCGGGAGGGCGTTAAGGTTTCGGGTGGAGGCGAAAAGTGCTGCTCATCGAGGTAGGCCCACTCGACGTGGCCCACACCCGCTACGCCATCTCCCCGCTGGGAGAGGCGATGAACGCACTCCGCGTCGCAGCGGGCAAGCAGCCCGCCGGCCCCTTGCGCCCCTGGGCCGAACGCATCGCCCCCCGCTACGAGCGACTGCTGCGCGAGACCCCTGAGGTCGCGGCCCTGACCACGCTGTTGCGCCGCGACGCCTACAACGCCGACTTCATCCAGCCCCCGCCGACGGGCCGCAGGGGCAACCTCGCCGCACTCACCACCCCCGAGGGCGACTTCGCCGCCGAGCTGGCCGTGGTGCGGGCGACCCCGCTGGAGCGGGTGCGCGCGGAGCTCGCCCGCAACCTGGCGGGGATGCGTACGCCGCCGCGCCACGTCCAGCAGATCCTGGCCGCGCCCGACGTGCTCACCCGGCTGGCGGACGCGATCGAGGCGGCCTGGCACGCCCTGGTCGAGCCCGACTGGCCGCGCCTGCGCACGGTGCTGGAACGCGACCTCGTGCACCGCGCCGGGCAGCTGGCCATGGACGGCTGGGCCGCGGCGCTGTCCGACCTGGACCCGCGCGTACGCTGGCGCTCCGAGGCGGACCGCGGCGTGATCGAGGTGCGCACCGGTCCCCGGGACGTGCAGGAGCGGCACCGGCTCAACGGCACGGGGCTGCTGCTGATGCCGACCGTCTTCGGCACCCTCATCAGCTACGTCGAGCCGCCCTGGCCGTACGCGCTGGTCTATCCGGCACGCGGCGTCGCGAACCTGTTCGGGCCGCCATCCGCGCGCGGCGGCGCGGCGGCCCTGGCCCGGCTGATCGGCCCGCACCGAGCGCAGATCCTGCGAGCGCTGGCGGCCCCGGCGACGACCACGCAGCTGGTCCGCCAGCTGGGCCTCAGCCTGGGCACGGTCGGTGGCCACCTGGCCGTGCTGCGCGAATCCGGCCTGGTCACCCGCACCAGGACCGGCCGCAGCGTCCGCTACGAACGCACCACCCTGGGCGACACGCTGGCAGCCGACTGACCGCACAGTCCAGCGCGCCGAGATGGAGATGGCATGACAGGTCTGAGGCGTTGCGTCGGGGTGAGGTGCGCGACAAACACGAGGCGTTGTGCGGGGTTGTGGTACGTTCTGCGGCGTAAGGTGCAGCGCTCCTCGGTGAGCGCGTCGGGACATCCGGCCGGCACGGCAGCCCCACAAGCGCGGCTGTCTGATTCTCTCAACGGAGAGCGTGCTTCGCCATGTCCACCTTCTTCACAGCGACCGGCGGTACCGGTCGGGGCATGTCCGCCAGCGTGCTCCCAGATCGGACTCGTTCCATGATCCTCGTCACCGGAGGCCGCGGCGCGGTCGCCACCCACCTGGTCACCCTGCTGCGCCAGGCCGACCTCCCCGTACGCGTCGCCTCCCGCAATCCCGGCGCGCTCCAAGTCCCCGACGGCGTCACGACCGTCACCTGCGACCTCGCCGACCCGGCCACCTTCCCGGCGGCGCTGCGCGGCGTCAGCCAGGTCTTCCTGTACGCCGAGCCGGCCCACATCGGCCGGTTCGTCGCGGCCGCCAAACTGGCGGGCGTCGAGCACGTGGTCCTGCTGTCCTCGGCGTCCGTGCTGGGCACGGCCGACGACCCGCTGGCCAGGTCGCACCTCGACGTCGAGACGGCGCTGCTGACGTCCCAGCTCACCACCACGCTCCTGCGCCCTGGCTCGTTCGCGAGCAACGCGAGCGCCTGGGCGTGGTCGATCAAGAAGGGCGACCCGCTGAGCCTGCCCTACCCGGGCGCGCACACCGGCCCCATCCACGAGCGCGACATCGCCGAGGCGGCCAGAGCCGTGCTCACCGACCTGCGCCACCAGGGCCGGCACTTCCACCTGACCGGCCCGCAGTCCCTCACCTTCACCCAGCAGGTCGACCGGCTCGCCGAGGTGATCGGCCGGCCGATCGGCATCAAGCACGTCACCCGGGAGGAATGGAAGCAGGAGATGGAGGCGTACATGCCTGGTGACTACGCCGACGCCCTGCTCGACTACTGGCAGGCCGGCGACGGAGCGCCGGCCCAGATCACCGACACCGTGGAACGCCTCACCGGCCACCCCGCCCGCGCGTTCGCGACATGGGCGCGGGAACACGCCGGCGCCTTCAGAGCTTCGGGCTGATGCCGGCCACGATGAGCCCGAACAGGCGCTTTGCCGCCGCCTGAGAGTCGGGGCGGTGCTCGGTGGTCAGGACGATGCCGATGATCAGGGCCACCAGCTCGGAGACGGTGACGTCGCCGGGCACCGCCTTCTCCTGCACGGCCCGGCGCAGCAGCGGCTCGCCGGCCTCCTCGATGCGCGTCGAGCAGGAGTTCTGGTGCACCGACTCGCTCTCGCCGTCGTAGACGAGCGCGGCCGCCAGCCCCCGGGCGGCCACGCAGTAGGTGAGCAGGTCGTCGAGCCAGTCGAGCAGGGCGGCGCGGGCGTCGTCCTTGCCGGCCAGCTCGTCGGCGCGCTCGCACAGGGCGTCGATGCGCTTGTGGGAGACGGCCTGCAGCAGGGCCCGGCGGGTCGGGAAGTGGCGGCGCACGGTGGCCGAGCCGACGCCCGCGACGCGGGCGATCTGCTCGAGTGAGGCGGCGGCGCCGTGGGCGTCGACCTCCTGCTCGGCCACGGCGAGGATCCGCGCGTAGTTGCGCCGGGCGTCCGCGCGCTGGCGTTCGGGCATGGCGTCTGCTCCCCCTCACTAAATGGCGGTCCCCGCCGTTTCGGGTTGCTAAGTGGCGGGGGCCGCCATATCGTACCGCAAGAGGAAACGGCGGGCCCCGCCGTTTCCCGTACGCCATGAGGAGCATCATGTCCGCATCCACCGCACCCGTCCTGGTCACCGGCGTGACCGGCAGGCAGGGCGGCGCCACCGCCCGCGCCCTGCTCGCCGCCGGCGTCCCCGTCCGCGCCCTCGTACGCGACTCCGCTGCCGAACGCGCCAAGGCCATCGAGGCGCTCGGCGCCGAGCTCGTCACCGGAGACCTCGGCGACCGAGACTCCGTGGCCCGCGCCGCCGAGGGCGCCCGCGCCGTCTTCTCCGTCCAGATGCCCCCCTTCACCGCCGCCGGCGTCGACTTCGACGAGGAGGTGCGGATGGGCGTCAACCTCATCGAGGCCGCGAGGGCCGCCGGGGTGGCGCAGTTCGTGCACACCTCCGTCACCGGCGCCGGCCACCAGGCCGACATTCCTGGCTGGTCCGAAGGCCGCTGGAGCGCCCTGAAGGCTCCGATCGAGGCCAAGGCCGCCATCCAGGACCGGCTGCGCGCGGCCGGCTTCCCCCGCTGGACGATACTCAAGCCGTCCTTCTTCATGGTGAACTTCCTGCCGTCCATGCGGTTCCTGTTCCCGCGCGGCGTCGAGGGCGGCCTGGTGAGCCTGCTCAAGCCGGACACCCGCGTGCCTCTCATCGACGCCGAGGACGTCGGCACCGCGGCCGCCGCCGCCATCGCCGACCCGGACCGCTTCCACCAGGTCGAGCTGGAGCTGTGCGGCGACTTCCTGTCGATGACGGAGATCGCCGCGACCCTCTCCCGCGTGCTGGGCGCCCCGCTGACGGCTCCCGACATGACCTTGGAGGAGGCGAAGGCGGCCGGGATGCCGGACATGGGCATCCCGCACGCGTACATGAACGTCAGGAGCCAGCCCGCCAGGCCCGAGTACGCCAAGGGCTTCGGCATCCCCATGACGACCTTCGCCGAGTGGGCCGAGAAGAACCTGGCCTGACGCTCGGACGCTCCTCCTCGGGCGGAAATCTTGGGTCAGACCTAAATTAATGCTTGACAAGGTTTTTAGGTCAGTACTAAGTTTATGCTCACGCCAAGACGAGAGGAGCGCTCATGAATCTGCGCACCACCCAGCCGAACGCGCGCACCACCCGCGACCAGCGCACCGGCCCGATCCGCTCGACCGTCAAGCCCGTGCCGCTCAAGCTGCCGCGCGGCAAGAAGGGCCGCTGAGGAGGCACCCCCTGAACGTCCACCTCACTCCCAGCGAGATCACGGCCGTCACCGAGCACCTCGGCCTCCTCCAGACGGGCGTCCCCGGCCTGCCGGCCGACGCCGACCTCACCCCCGGGCACGCCGCGACCGGCGGCGTGCCCGGCCGGTGGGTCAACGCCTCAGGGCGGTCCGCCACCGAGGCGGGGACCTTGCTGTACGTCTCGGCGAGTCGGCCGGCGCCACCCTGGTCCTGTCGGCCCTGCTCGCGCTCGCCGCCCGGGGCGAGGCGCCGCCCAGGGCGGTCGTCGTCTCCCCGCTGGCGGACCTCACCCTGTCCGGCCCGTCGCTCGACGCCGGGCACGACCTCACCTCACCGTCCTGCCCGCGCTGCTGGTCGCGGCGGGCTCGCGCGAGGTGCTGCTGGATGACGCCCGCCGCCTGGCCGCCGCGGCCCCGCGGGCCGTCCTCGACGTGTACGAGGGCCTGCCGCACGTCTTCCACCTGGCGATGCTGACCGGCGCCGGCCTGCCCGCCATGACCACGTTCCTCCGCCGCCTGGCGGACTTCGTCCACGAAAGGCCCCTATGACCTCACCCCTGCGCCTGATGAGCGTGCACGCCCACCCCGACGACGAGTCGAGCAAGGGCGCCGCCACGCTGGCCAAATACGCCGCCGAGGGTGTGGACGTGCTCGTCGTCACCTGCACCGGCGGGGAACGCGGTGACGTGCTCAACCCCGCCATGGACAAGCCCGGCGTACGCGAGAACCTCGCCGGGATCCGCCGCGCCGAGATGGCCGCCGCCCGCGAGATCCTCGGCGTACGCCAGCACTTCCTCGGCTACGTCGACTCCGGCCTGCCAGGACCCGGCGAGCCCCTGCCCGGCGACTGCTTCGCCCGCCGGTCCGTCGAGGAGGCGGCCGGGCGGCTGGTGGCGCTCATCCGCTCCTTCCGCCCACACGTGATCATCACGTACGACGAGACCGGCGGTTACCCGCACCCCGACCACGTCCACACCCACCGGGTGACGGTGGCCGCCTTTGATGCCGCCACCGACCCGGGCCGCCACCCCGAGGCGGGCCCGCCGTGGCGGCCGGCCAAGCTCTACTACCACGGCGCCCTGTCCAGGGCGTGGTTCCAGGCCATGCACGACGCCTTGACCGCGCGCGGCCTCGACTCCGGCATGGCCGACGTCCTCGCCGAGTTCCCCGCCGACGCACCGGACCCCGGCTTCACCACCCGCGTCCCCTGCGCCGAGCACTTCGCCACCAGAGACCGGGCGCTGCTCGCCCACGCCACCCAGATCGACCCCGCAGGCGGCTTCATGCTGCATGACCGCGACGTCGAACGCGAGGTCTGGCCTACGGAGGACTACCACCTCGCCCGCACTCACGTCGAGGTCGCTCTCCCGGAGAACGACTTGTTCGCCGGCCTGCGTACCACCCCGTGACCGCCAGAAGCTTGGGCCGGGGGTGGTCAGAAGCCGAGCAGCTCCGGCCCGTCCGTGAGGTGCCCCAGCATGCCCGGCACCGCCGCCCGCACCGTGGCCATGCTCTCGGCGGGCAGGTCGAGACGGACCTCGAAAACGGTCTCGGTCCGCAGGCGGTCGGCGGCCTGCGGGGTCAGCTCGGCCCGCAGCGTCGCACCGTCGAGGGTCAGCGAGCGCAGGCCGTCGTCGGTGGCGCCCTCCGGGTGACGCGCCAGGTAGTACGTCCCCTCGTGCACGGTCAGCACGACCACCCCGGCGTCGGGGTCGTCCGGCCGCTCGCCCAGCCAGAGCAGCCGCCGTCCCGGCACGGGCTCGGAGTCCTCCTCGTGCCCGGCGACGCGGGCGGTCATGCCGGCGGCAGGGGTGTAGGACACCTCGCCGTTGATCGGCGGGGCCGGCCGGTGCTCGTCGAAGGGAGAGTGCCACGGCCGCTCGTCCAGCAGCGGAACGGGCAGCCCGAACGGCATGGCGGTCGGCAGCGCCGCGATCAGCCACTCCGGCGGCACGTCGCGGGGGAACGTGGTCAGCTCCCCCAGCGCCGCCGCAGGCTCCACCAGCGCCGAAGGCATCGCCTCACCGTCAGCCCGGCAGGTGTAACCCCGGCTGCCCGCGGTGAACTCCAGCTCGCAGCTGAACCAGGTGCCCTTCCCCTTGCGATAGGACAGCTCGCGCAGCCGTTCAAAGGGCTCGTCCAGGCCGTCGACCACGAAGGGCCGCCCGTCGCCCATCACGGTCGTCACCCCGGACGCGCCCAGCTGGGCCCGCCGCACCGTCACCCGAGAGGCGTCCGGGACGGCGGCGCGCACCAGATCGCCGATGTGCATGCGCGTGTCGTGCCCCTCGTCCATCTGACGAGGAATCCTGCGGTGCGCCATCACGCCCCTTCCCGAGCGACGTTCGCCGAAGTGCCAGTGGTGAGCAGCGCGTGCAGGGCCCGCAGCTCGCTCAGCAACGCACTGCTCCCCTTGCGCGCCGCCAGGTCGCGCACCCGCGGGATCTCCCCGCGCGCCCCGCACCACCCCGCGACGGTGCCGGCCAGCGCGACGAAGGCGGCCGACCCGTTGCGCGGCCGCGCGCCCGGCTCGGGCAGCACCACGGGCAGCGCCGCCGCCATGATCTCCCACACCTGGGCGTGCGCGCCCCGCTGCGCGGCGGTGTCGAGCGCGGCGATCATGTCGCTCATCTTGACCTCGCCGCTCGCCAGCAGCAGCCCGGCCTGCCTGCCGACCTCGGCCGCCGGTAACTCGCCGCGCGCGGCCACCTCCAGCAGCACATCGACCGCCTCCATCTCCTGCGGGTCGCCCAGCACCCGCGCCAGCACCGCCGCGAACGCCGCCCCGGCCGGGCCGCCGGCCCGCGCCAGCGCCCGCGCGTGCTCCGCCTGCACGTGCGGCCGGCCGTAGGAGTGCACGACGTAGGGGCCGAGGTGCGCCGCGGCCGTCTCCCGATGGGAGGGCAGCATGGCGGGCCACCAGTCGAGATGACGCACCTCGGCGTCGGAGGAGACGGAGGTCTCGAAGCGGTTGAGCAGGAAGTCGACCAGCGGCAGCCCGGTGCGCGCCGCCCGGCGGACGAGGAGATGCGGCCTGCTGTAGTGGTGGTGGTCGCGGGCGTGCCAGTCGTGCTCGGGCCCGTGGTCGCCGCACCGCCACTGCAGGCCCAGCTCGGTCTCCGGGTGCCGCCAGGCGGCCAGGATGCGCCCGGCCGGCGACCTCAGGTGACCCGCCTCGACCGGCTCATCGGGAGGCAGCCGCAGCAGCGCCTGCTGGAAGTCGGCGGCCGGCGGCTTGGCGCCCGCCGCCTCCAGCACCTCGAGCCGGCGCACCAGCTCGGCCGCCGCCACGTGCCCGGTGTCGTGGGTGGGGGTGGCCAGCAGCAGCGGCGGCAGCGTGCCCTCATCGAGGGCGCGCAGGATCTCCGCCGCGCGGTGCAGCAGCACCCGGTGCGGGACGGCCAGCCGCCCCGACGGCATCAGCGTGCGCCACGCCGGCTGGCCGGAGGCGCCGCCGACGACGTGCGTGACCGCCCCCCTGAACCAGTCGTCCACCGAGTCCCAGGACGAGGACTGGTAGTGCCAGCGCCACCACGGCTGCCTGAGGCCCTCCAGCCTGGCGGTCAGGCCGGCGCGGTCGCGGCCGGCCAGCGTGACGAACCCGGCCAGCAGGCGTTCCCACGTCTGCCACGTGCGGGACATGGACACCCACAGCGTCACCAGCTCGTCGGGAGTGGCGGGCGGCTCTTCGAAGGGCCGGGCCCGCTCGGGCACGGCCGGCAGCGGGGGCGGCGCGAAGACCGGCTCGGCCACCGCCGGACCGCCGAAGGCCGCCGCGAGGTGGCCGCCCAGCCGGGGCGGCAGCAGCCCGATGGCCTCGCGCACGGCCGCGCGCCCCTCCTCGTTCATCGCCGCCGCGTGGGCCAGCGCCAGCTCGGCCGCCTTCTCCTGCAGCTCGGCGGACTCTGCGGCGAACGCCCTGGCCAGCGGCGCGGCCACCACGCCGGCCAGCTCGGGCTGCCGGCGCACCGCCGCCTGCAGCCACGACAGCCCGGCCCGCACCAGCTTGCGCTCCTGGCGGAACAGCAGCGACTCCCACGCCTCGGCCAGGTCGTCGGACGTCAGCGCCGAGCAGCCGCGCAGCCGCTTGGTGGCCGCCTCGGCGACCTGGCCGGGCGCGGCGGGCAGCAGCCGAAGGTAGTCGCGGGCGCGGCCGTCGACCTCGCCGGGCGCCGGATCGAGCGCCTCGTGCAGGTGGACGAAGAAACGCAGCTCGGCGGGGGCGCCGCCGAGCAGGAACCGGCGCAGGCAGCCGTCGAGGAGATCGGCCCTGCGCACGCGCCCCGTCTCGGCGAGCCGCAGCAGCGCGCCGAGCCAGCCCTGATCCGGATCGGTCTGCCACTGCAGCTCCCGCCCCACGCCCTGCGCCTCGAACAGCCGCGGCAGCAGGCGGTCGAGCAGCGGGTCGCCGGCCAGGTCCTTGGGCGGCTCGGACACCCAGCCGGCCACCAGCACGTCGTGCGGCGGCGGCTCGATGCCGGTCTCGCGCAGCAGGGCCAGCGCCAGCCGCATGCCGCGGTCGTCGGCGGTGCGCAGCCGCAGCGTCAGCCGCTCGGCCAGGTCGGCCCGCCAGGCGGCGGGACGGTCGGCGATGACGGCCAGGACGAGATCGACGTCGTTGTCGGGGCCGGCCCACTGGGGCGCGAAGGCCCGGCGGTAGAGCCAGGACGCGACGGCCGCCGCGCCGCCCAGCGTGGCCGCGCCCGCCACGCGCAGCGCCGGGCCGAAGTCGGTCAGCCCGTCGCTCTCCCACCGGCTGAAGGTGGCCGTCAGCTCCTTCAGCAGCTGCGGCAGCTCGGCCGCGACCCGCTTGCGCGCGGGCTCGTCGAGGGCCTTGACGCGGTCGGCGAGCCGGTCGGCGTGGCGCTGCCAGATCAGCTTTCTGATCTCGTCCTCATGATCCATGGCGGGGACGGTAGCGGGCCGCGCCGACAATTCTCCGGGTCAGGACTCCAGGAAGTGCAGGACCGCCAGGACGCGCCGGCTGTAGCCGGTGATGTGGGACAGGTCGAGCTTGTCGAACAGCGCGTTGACGTGCTTTTCCACCGCGCTCTGGGAGACGTGCAGGGCCTGGGCGATGGAGGCGTTGGTGAGCCCCTGGGCCATGAGCTCCAGCACCTCGCGTTCGCGGGGGGTGAGCCTGGACAGCGGGTCCTGCTGGGTGGTGCGGGCCAGCAGCTGGCGCACCACCTCGGGGTCGAAGGCGGCGCCGCCCGCGCCCACGCGTTCGAGCGCGTCGAGGAAGTCGCCGACCTGGCCGACGCGGTCTTTGAGCAGGTAGCCGACGCCTTCGACGTCGGAGCTCATCAGCTCGGTGGCGTAGCGCTTCTCGACGTACTGCGACAGCACGAGCACCTTGACCGACGGCCGGCGTCTGCGGATCTCCAGTGCCGCGCGCAGGCCCTCGTCGGTGTGGGTGGGCGGCATGCGCACGTCGACCACCACGATGTCGGGCTCGTGCTTCTCGACGGCCTCGATGAGCGCCTCGCCGTCGCTGACGGCGGCGGGGACCTCGTGGCCCTCCTCCAGCAGCAGGCGTACGAGGCCCTCGCGCAGCAGCGTGGAGTCCTCGGCCAGGATCACCCGCACGGCAGCACCGCCGTGACCGTGGTGGGGCCGCCGGCGGGGCTGTCGACCTCGAAGTGGCCGTCCAGCGCCGCCACCCGCCTGGCCAGCCCCGACAGGCCGCCGCCCGTCGGGCGCGCGCCGCCCGAGCCGTCGTCGCGCACGCGTACGACCACCGCCGCCCCCTCCTTGTGCACCGCGACCGTGATGGCCGCCGCCCCGGCGTGCTTGGCGGCGTTGGTCACCGCCTCGCACACCACGAAGTACGCCGCCGTCTCCACCGCCATCGGGGGACGTTCCGGCAGCCGGCAATCTACCGTGACCGGCACGCTCGAACGCTCGGCGACCCCGGCGAGCGCCTCGCCGAGGCCGAGCGAGTCGAGCCCGCTCGGGTAGACGCGCCAAGCCACCTCCCGCAGCTCGGCCAGTGCGTGCTGGGCTTCGGCGTGCGCCTGTTCCAGCAGCTCGGGACGGCCGCGGCGGGAGCGCCCGATGAGCATCGACAGCGCCACCAGGCGCTGCTGCAGCCCGTCGTGCAGGTCGCGCTCGATGCGGCGGCGCTCGGAGTCGACCGCCGCGACGATGCCGGCGCGGCTCTCGGCCAGCTCGGTGATGCGGCGCCGCAGCTTCTCCGTCGGGTCGGGGCCGAGCATGCGGACGGCCAGCCGGCGTTCGAGCGCGTGCACGCCCGCCACCCCGGACAGGTCCAGGAAGAGCAGGACGAAACCCCCGGTCAGGATGTACGCCACCAGCGGCGGCGTCGGCTCCATCCCGTCGAACGGCCGGCCCGCGGCCCAGGCGGTCAGCAACGGCACCGCGACCTTCACCCCGGCGACCAGCAGCGCGATCACCAGCCCGCCGAGCACGCCGACGGGCACCCGCGCCGCCAGGTAGCGCGCGGCCCTGCCGCCCCGCGCGTCCTCCAGGGCGTCCAGGTGGGAGGTGTCCAGCCGCAGGCGGCGCGCCTCCAGGCGGGCCAGGCGGCGGGCGGAGGCGCGGACGTCCGGGTGGCCGAGGAACGGCAGCGTCAGCACCAGGAACACCAGCTCGACGACCGCGGTCACAGCGCCTGCCGTGACCGCGGCGGCCACCCGCAGACCCTCAGCGACGACTCGCATGCTTGCCCTTGCGCCGCTCGGCCAGGCGGACCCCGATGAACACCAGGATCGCCAGGACCACGATGGCGATCACCACGTTGGTGCCGACGCCGACGTAGGCCTCGACCAGTTCCCACTGCTCGCCCAGGAGATAGCCGGCCATGACGAAGAGCGTGTTCCAGATGGCGCTGCCGGCCGTGGTGAGCAGCGTGAACTTGATCAGCGGCATGCGCTCGACGCCGGCCGGGATGGAGATCAGGCTGCGGAAAATGGGGATCATGCGGCCGAAGAAGACGGTCTTGCCGCCGTGACGCTGGAAGAACGCCTCGGTCTTCTCGATGTCGGAGATCTTCACCAGGGGCAGCTTGCCGGCGATGGCCAGCGTGCGTTCCCTGCCCAGCAGCGCGCCCACCCCGTAGAGGGCGAGTGCGCCGACCACCGAGCCCAGCGTCGTCCAGACGAGCACGTCGAGCAGTTGCATCTTGCCCCTGCTGGCTGTGAAACCGGACAGTGGCAGGATCACCTCGCTCGGAAGAGGAGGGAAAAGGTTCTCCAGCGCGATGGCGAGACCGGCCCCGGGCGCTCCGAGGCGGTCCATGAGTCCTACCAGCCAGTCAGTCATGTGGTCCAGGCTATGGAAGATCGGGCCGAGTGCGGAATGTGGTCGCTGCCCGTTCGGCACTGCGGCAAACCACACCCTCAGCGTACCGTACACTGTACGGCCGTGAGCTCTCAGACGGATCTGGCCCGGCACCCTGCGGTCTTCCAGCCCGGCGACCCGCCCAGGACCGGGCACATCGCCTTCCTCGACCCCGCGGGTGAGAGCGTGCTGACCGTGGCAGAGGAACGTGACGGGGGCGTGGCCACGCGCGCCGTCCCCGCCACCCTCGTGCCCGTCGGCGAGGCCGTCGCCGCCCTCGCCAGAGCGCGCAAGGACCCCCACGCCCATCCGGCCGCCCGCTTCTGGGGCGCCGCCGCCCTCATCGCGCTGCAGCTCGTCACCCGGGGCCGCATCCTGCCCGGCGTGTCACCGGGCGAGCACGACTCCTGGCGGGCCGGGCCGCTCGACGCCGACGACGCCCGCCGCGTCCGCGAGCTGGCCGCCGCCATGCCCGCCACCGCCCGCGCCGTCCCCCTGCCCGCTGACGGCACCTTGCTGCCCGACACCCTGCTGCCCGACGCTGAGCCGCTGGTGCGGGCCTTTCTCGACGCCGTCGCCGACGCGATGCCGCGCTCGCCCGGCGCCGTACGCGCCACCGGCCTCACCGCCTACGCCGCCGCCAAGCCCGTCAAGGTGCCCCACCTGCGCGGCTGGGCCGAGGAGGTCTCCGCAGGGCTGGACGCGGGCCTGCGGCTGTCGCTGCGCATCGAGGCCGACGCCCCGGTGGCCGCCGAGTTCCGCGCGGTCGCCCAGCTGCACAGCCTGGCCGACCCCTCGCTGGTCGTGGACGCCGCCGACCTGTGGCGCGGCGGCGAGGCCGGCTTCGGGCCCGGCGCCAGGATCGAGGCCACCCTCGCCGTACGCAGGGCCGCCCGCGCCTGGCCCCGCCTGGAAGAGCTGCTCGACAGCGCCGTACCCGACGAGCTGACCCTGTCCGACGGCGACGTGGAGGCGCTGCTGGCCGGAGCCGCCGACCGGCTGGCCGCGGCGGGCGTGGAGGTGCACTGGCCGCGCTCGTTCGTGCGCGGCCTCACCGCCCGCGCCGTCGTCGGCGACCGCGACCCCGCGCCGTCCGACCTGCCCTCCTTCCTCGGCGGCCACCACCTGACCAGCTTCGACTGGCAGCTCGCACTCGGCGGCGAACGCCTGACCGCCGCCGAGATGGACCAGCTCGCCGAGGCGCACCGCCCCGTCGTACGCCTGCGCGACCAGTGGGTCCTCATCGACCCCGACCTGGCGCGCAAGGCCCGTACGCGCGAGCTCAAACCGCTGACCGGCATCGAGGCGCTCGGCGCCGCGCTCACCGGGACGGTCGACGTCGAGGACGAGCAGGTGCCCGTCGAGCCCACCGCCTGGCTCGACGAGCTGCGCCGCCGCCTGGCCGAGCCCGCCGACGTGCCGCCGCCGCCCGGCCTGGCCGCGACCCTGCGCGACTACCAGTACGCGGGGCTGCGCTGGCTGGCCAGGATGACCTCACTCGGCCTCGGCGCCTGCCTGGCCGACGACATGGGCCTGGGCAAGACCGTCACGCTCATCGCGCTGCACCTGCACCGCGCCTCAGGGCCGACGCTCGTGGTCTGCCCCGCCTCCCTGCTGGGCAACTGGGAGCGCGAGATCACCAGGTTCGCGCCGGGCGTCCCGGTACGCCGCTACCACGGCGGCAACCGCACGCTCGCCGACGAGGGTTTCGTGCTCACGACGTACGCCACCATGCGCCTCGACGCCGACCGCCTGGCCGCGCACCCGTGGGGCCTGCTGGTCGCCGACGAAGCCCAGCACGTCAAGAACCCGGCGTCCGGCACCGCCAAGGCGCTGCGCGAGATCCCCGCCGCCGCCCGCGTCGCCCTGACCGGCACCCCCGTGGAGAACAACCTGTCGGAGCTGTGGGCCATCCTCGACTGGACCACCCCCGGCCTGCTCGGCCCGCTGACCCGGTTCCGCGCCCGCTGGGCCAGGCCGGTCGAGTCAGGCGACACCGCCACAGCCGAACGCCTGTCGCGGCTGGTCGGGCCGTTCCTGCTGCGCCGCCGCAAGAGCGACCCCGGCATCGCGCCCGAGCTGCCGCCCAAGACCGAGACCGACCGTCCCGTCGCGCTCACCACCGAACAGGCCGGTCTGTACGAGGCCGTCGTGCGCGAGATCATGACGCAGATCGCCGACGCGCGCGGCATGGCCAGGCGCGGCCTCATCGTCAAGCTGCTCACCGGGCTCAAGCAGATCTGCAACCACCCCGCCCAGTACCTGCACGAGAGCGACCCGCGCCTGCCCGGCCGCTCCGGCAAGCTGGAGCTGCTGGACGAGCTGGTCGACACCATCACCGCCGAGGACGGCTCCGTGCTCGTCTTCACCCAGTATGTCGCCATGGCCCGCCTCCTGGAGCGCCACCTGACCGGCCGGGGCGTCGCCACCCAGCTCCTGCACGGCGGCACCCCCGTCGCCCGCCGCGAGGAGATGGTCAGGCGCTTCCAGGACGGCGAGGCCCCCGTCTTCCTGCTGTCGCTCAAGGCCGCCGGCACCGGGCTCAACCTCACCCGCGCCGACCACGTCATCCACTACGACCGCTGGTGGAACCCGGCCGTCGAGGACCAGGCCACCGACCGCGCCTACCGCATCGGCCAGACCAGGCCCGTCCAGGTGCACCGCCTCATCGCCGAGGGCACGATCGAGGACCGCATCGCGAAGATGCTCACCGCCAAGCGCTCGCTCGCCGACGCCGTGCTCGCCTCCGGCGAGGCCGCCTTCACCGAACTGACCGACGCCGAACTCGCCGCCCTGGTCGAACTCCGATGACCACCCCGATCCTGGAGCCCCGATGACCCCCGCCCGCGGCTTCCCCGCCTTCCCCCGCCAGCGCGCCGGCGCCCGCTTCGCCACCTCCTGGTGGGGACGCGCCTGGATCCAGGCCATGGAGGACACCTCGCTCGACCACACCCTGCTGCGCAAGGGCCGCGCGTACGCCAAGACCGGGCGGCTCGGCCCGATCGCCGTCAGCGCAGGGCGGCTCGCGGCCGTGGCCGAGCACGAGTACGACGTGGTCGTGAGCGTCGAGCAGCTCACCGGCGACGCATGGGAACGCTTCCTCGACCAGGTCGCCGCCAAGGCCGGCCACATCGCCGCGCTGCTCGACGGCGACATGCCACACGACCTGGTCGACGCGGCCGAGTACGCGGGCGTGCCGCTGCTGCCCGCCGTCGGCGACCTGGAGCCCGAGTGCTCCTGCCCCGACTGGGGCCACCCCTGCCAGCACGCCGCCGCCCTGTGCTACCAGGCGTCCTGGCTGCTGGACGCCGACCCGTTCGTCCTGCTGCTCCTGCGCGGCCGCGGCCAAAGCGACCTGGTGGAGGCCCTGCAGGCACGAAACGCGGCAGGCGCCGTCACGCGTGCGGGGCGGACGGAGGATGCCGCCCGGCCCTCCGGCACGCCGGCGGCGGTCGCGTTCGCGGCCGGGGTGCCCCCGCTGCCCGACCCGCCGTCGTACGACGTCGCCTACACCCCACCCGCCCTCGACCCGGCGCCCGGCGTGGACGTGAACGCCCTCGCGGTGCTGGCCGCCTCCGCCGCCGCCCGCGCCCGCGACCTGCTGCTGCACGACCGCCTGCCGCACCTGACCGAGCACGAGGACCACGTACGGCTGCTCGCCGACCACATCCTCGACCAGCCAGAGAACCGGGGCGAACAGGAGCTGGGGGCGGCCGTGGCGGCCTGGCGGCACGGCGGCGCCGACGGGCTCGCCGCGCTGGAGCGCCCCTGGACGCCGCCCCGCCACGACCTGGCCAGAGCGCGCGCCCGGCTCGAAGCCGCCTGGGAAGGCGCGGAACCGCCGCCCATGGAAGCCTGGCGCAACCGCTGGACCCTCGGAGAGCTCCAGCTCCGCTACGGCCGGGACGGCTGCTGGTACCCCTTCACCCGCCGCGACGACCGGTGGTGGCCCGCCGGACCTCCGGACCGCGACCCCTCGGCCCTCATCGGCTGAGCCTCACGTCGCCACCGACACCACGTGACCCGCCGACGTGCCGTCCTCGATCAGCTTGAGCATGCAGTCGGCGAGGTCGGCGCGGGTGGTGGTGTGGCCGCCGCGGACGCTGAGGTCGCGGGCCGTGCGGTAGCGGTGGGTGCGGCCGGCGTCGGTGAGGCGGGCGGGCCGCACGATCGTCCAGTCCGTACGGGACTCGCGCACCAGCCGTTCGGCCACCGCCAGGTCCGCGTAGACGTGACGGAGGAAGCGGCGGACGACCGGCTTGAGCGCGTACCGGGAGAAGGGGCCGTCACCGGCGTCGCTCTCCAGCCCGGCGGCGCTGACCATGAGCAGGCGCCGCGTCCCGGTGCGTTCCATGGCGGCCAGGATGGCGCGGGTGCTGCCGGAGCAGACGGTGGTGGGCCCCGTGCCGCGGGGGCCCATCGCGCTGAGCACGGCGTCGCGGCCCGCGACGGCGGAGGCGATGGCGTCGGGGTCCATCACGTCGGCCTGGACGACGTCTGCCTGCTCGCGCAGCTCGGCGGGCAGCCGGGCGGGGTCGCGGACCACGGCGGTGACCTCGTGCGCCAGGGCGAGGCCCTGGCGCACGAGCTCGAGCCCGCTGCCACCGGTCGCACCGAAGACGGTGATCTTCATAGGGCTCCCTCCAAGGGGTGAGTGAGTACTCACTACCCTACTCGGAGGGGCCCTCGGGTCACTCGGGGGCGTAGAAGGCGGTGGTGGCGGCCACCGTCGCGGCCACCAGGTCGGGTGAGCCGCCCGCCGCCCGGTGCGCCTCGCCCCACGCCTTGCTGCTGGTCATGATGCAGCGCCGGCCCTCCTCGGTCTCGTGGAAGGTGTTCTCGTCGGGCTTGACGCCGCCGCTCAGATGCAGGGCAAGGCCCAGCAGCCCCAGGTCCCAGCCCACCCCCGTGGCGCCTGGGCCGAACTGCGACCACATCTCCTCCGGCACCTCCGCCGTGTGCCGCAGCTCCAGCACCGTGCCGCCGTCCTTGGCGGTCAGGCTCACCTCGACCTCGGAGAAGCCGGGCGCGGGGCCGAACAGCCAGCTGATCCTGAACATGCTGGGCGGCTCGCAGCGCAGGATCTCGCCATGCGCGTTGCCCTCCAGCTGGTAGTGGCCGCCCAGCCGCAGGTCGCCGCTGACCGGCAGGAACCAGCGGGAGATGCGGTCGGCGTCGGTGCAGGCCTGCCAGACGTCCTCGATCTCGGCGTCGTAGTGGCGGCGCAGCACCTGCACCTTGCGCTTACCGTCGATCAGCTCGCGGTGCGTCTTGTTGATCTCGTCGACCATGTCCATCAGGGATCCTCTTTCTCTTTCGTGATGCGGCGTTCGCGCTTGCCCCGGGCCAGCTCCGTCGCCAGCGCGTCCAGGCGCTGGTCCCAGAAAGCGCGGAAGCGCTCCAGCCAGGCGTCGATCTCGCGCAGCGGGCCGGGCTCGACGGCGTAGAGGCGGCGGGTGCCCTCCGCCCGTACGCTCGCGAACCCGCTGTCGCGCAGCACCCGCAGGTGCTGCGAGACGGCCGGCTGCGAGATGCCGAACTCCTGCCGGATGACGGCGGTGACCTCGCCTGAGCTCAGCTCGCCGGTGGCCAGCAGCTCCAGGATCCGGCGGCGTACCGGATCGCCGAGGACGTCGAAGGCGTGCACCACCAGAGTTTTTCAGGACCTGCTTATATAAGTCAACTCTTAATCATCGTCGTCGAGCCCGCGGGCGCTCAGCGCCTCGCCCAGCGCGTCGGCGTGCCGCAGCGAGCTGACCACCAGCGGCACCGCGAACGCCCGCAGGCTGCGCTCGACGCCCCTGGCCCGCTGCGCCTCCCTGACCCGCGTAGCCAGCGACGCCACCACCGGCACGCTGCGGATGGTCAGCGACAGCAGCAACGACAGCCGGAACGGGTCCAGCCCCACGAACCTGACCGGCGACAGCAGCCGCTCCAGCGCCGCCATCATGGCCGCCGACCGGGTGGTCAGCGTCACCAGCCCGGCCAGCGCCACCGCCAGCACCACCCGCAGCGTCGTGGCGGCGGCCGCGGCCGGCCCGGCGAAGACGAGCTGCACGCCGAACAGCATCACGGCGAACCAGCGCACCGGCTTGACCTGCGCCCACGCCGCCGCCGCGCCGACCCCGGCCAGCGCGTACAGGGCCGCCACCACGACCCCCGCCACGGCCAGCGCGAGCGGCGAGCGCAGCAGCACCAGTGCCGTGCAGGCCACGGCCAGCGCGGCCAGCTTCGCGCCGGCCGGCAGCCGGTGCAGCAGCGAATCTCCGGGTACGTAGGCGCCGGTGAGGCTGTTCACGCCATCAGCTTCCTGTAGTGGGCGATGGCCTCGGCGGGCGTGCCGTCGGCGGCCACCCGGCCATCGTCGATCACCAGCACCCGGTCGAACCCCGACAGCAGCGGCAGGTCATGGGTGACCAGGAACACCTGCTGCGGCATCTCCTCCAGCAGCTCCGCCACCTGGCGCGAGTGGCGCAGGTCGAGCAGCGTGGTGGGCTCGTCCATGACGAGGATCTCCGGCTCCAGCACCATCACCGAGCACAGCGCCAGCAACTGCTTCTGCCCGCCGGACAGGTGGTGCGCGGGATGGTCGGCGTGACCGGCCAGGCCGTAACGGCCGAGCACCTCGCCCACCCGCCGGTCCACCTCCTCGCGCGTCAGGCCCTTGCGGCGCAGCGAGAACGCGACGTCCTCGGCCACCGTCGGCATGACGATCTGCGCGTCGGGATCAGTGAACAGGAACCCCACACCGCGCCTGATCTTGGCGCCGTCGCGGCGGGTGTCCATGCCGAGCACGGTGACCTGACCGGACGACGGCAGCGCCAGGCCGTTGACCAGCCGGGCGAGCGTGCTCTTGCCGGAGCCGTTGGCGCCCACCACGCCCACCCGGCGCTCGGGCAGCGCCGCGGTGATGCCGCGCAGCACGTCGCGCGTGCCCAGCCGGACGTGCACGTCAGCGAATTCGATCAACTCTCACACCACCTCGAACAGGGCGGCCACGCCCATCCCGCCGCCGACCGCGGCCGCCGCCAGGCCCAGCGTGCCCTTCGGGGCCGCGGCGCTGACGAGCCCGCCGAACAACCTGGTCACCACCACCGCGCCGGTCGCGCCCCACGGGTGCCCGAGCGCCAGCGCGCCGCCGCCGGGGCACACCCGCTCGTCGTCGGCGCCCAGCGGGTCGAGCCCGAGCGCGTCGGTGACGGCCAGCACCTGCGCCGCGAACGCCTCCACGATCTCCACCACCGCGATCGACTCCATCGCCACCCCGGTACGCGCCAGCACCCGCCGGATCGCCGGCACCGGCCCCCACCCGGGCAGCTCGGGATCGCACCCGGCCACGGCCCCGGCCAGCAGCCGCAGACCCGGCAGGCCGTCGCGCAGCCCCTCCGGCACCAGGGCCACGGCGGCGGCGCCGTCACTGTTCGGGGAGGAGTTGCCGGCCGTCACCGTGCCGCCCGGCACGAACGCCGCAGGCAGCCGGGCCAGCGACGCCGCCCGCAGCGGGCGCGGACGCTGATCGTCACCGCGGCCCGCGACGGGCACGATCTCCTCGGCGAACCGTCCCGCCGCGCGGGCGGCCAGGGCGCGGGCGTGGCTGCGGCAGGCGTAGGCGTCCTGCCTTTCCCGATCGACGCCCTTGGCCGCGGCCAGCGCCTCGGCCGCCGGGCCCATGTCCGGGTCTTGGGCGCCTTCCGGGGTGAACGGCGCCCGGTCGTACGGCGTCCCGGCCCCTCTGAACGTGCGCAGCGGCGCGGTCGAGGCGCTCTCCACGCCTCCGGCGATCACCAGGTCCGCCTCGCCCGCGCGGACGGCCTGGCCGGCCAGCAGGATCGCGGCCAGTCCGCTGCCGCACTGCCGGTCCACCGTCACTCCTGGCACCTCGTGCCCGAGGCCAGCCGCCAGTGCGGAGACCCTGGCGATGTTCCCGCCGGGTCCCATGCAGTTGCCCAGCACCACGTCATCGACCGGCCGCCCCTTCAGGTCGCCTGCCACGGCGGCGATCACGGGCGCGGCCAGGTGTTCGGCGGTCAGCGACTTGTACGCGTGCCCGGCCGTGCCGATCGGCGTGCGCCGCGCCGACACCACCACGGGGGTCAGGTCCATGATCACGCCAGCCGCCTGATGGCCGGGTCGCCGCTCGCCAGCCGGGCCGCCACCAGCGCCCGCGCCGGCTTGCCCGTGGGCGTGCGGGGCAGTTCGGGCACCGTGTACCAGCGGCGCGGCCGCTGCGCCCAGTCCAGCCCGCCGCGCGCCGTCTCCTCCAGCAGCGCGCGCCGTGGCGACTCGGAGAACGGGGTCTCGATGACCGCCGCCACCACCGCGCCCAGGGACGGGTGCGGCGAGCCGACCACCACGACGTCTGCCACGCCGGGCACCTTGCGCAGCACCTCTTCGACGTCCTCCGGCACGACGGTGGCGCCGCCGGTCTGGATCGCGCCGTCGCCGCGCCCGCGTACGCGCAGCACGCCGCCCGCCCGGTACGGCTCGGCCACGTCGCCCACGCTCACCCAGCCGTCCTCGTCGCGCCGCAGCGGCCCGGCCGCCGCGCCCAGGTAGCCCTCGGCCAGCCACGGCGAGCGCACCCACACCTCGCCCAGCGGCCCCTCGCCGCGCACCTCGATCTCCGCTTCGGGAAAGGGACGCAGCCCGCGCCCGTCGGTGTCGGCGGCCACGAACGACAGCTCGGTGGCCCCGTAGTAGGCCACCACGCGCACGCCGGCGCGTTCTGCGGCCTGGCGGGCGCCGGGGGCGAGGGCGGCGCCGCCGACCACGGCCACCCGCAGCGAACCCGGCCGTTCCAGCACGTCGGGCAGCCGGTGCGGCACCAGATGCACCACGCTCGCCTCCGCCAGGTGATCGGCGAGGGCCCGCCCCGGCCAGCGTCCCGGCAGCAGAGCCGTGGCGCCGGTGGCCAGGGTGTGCAGGGCGGCGAACGCGTACAGGGAGGAGACCAGGGGGCCGGGCACGAGCACGACGTCGTCGGGGCCGATGCCGGTCAGCGCGTTCAGATGGTGGTAGGAGCCGGTCCAGGAGGCCCGGGTACGGACGATCGCCCGCGGCCGCCCGGTGCTCCCGGAACTGAAACAGGCCCAGGCGAGATCGTCAGGCCGGGCCCGCCGCCGCCCAGTGGGGCCGGCGGGGTCGGGCAAGGGCGCGGCGAGCGGCGCCGCCGGCAGGGAAGCGTCCATAGGGGGCGTCGCCGGCAAGGGCGCGGCGATCGGTGCTGCCGGCAGGGGCGTGGTGATGGGGACGGCCGGCAGGGGGGCGGTGACGGTGGTCCAGCGGTCGCGGTCCCAGGTGTGGTCGCCCACCAGGGGTGTCGCACCGGCGAGGTCGGCGGCCAGGACGGCGATGAGCAGGTCCACCGGGTCGGCCAGGCCGATGGCGGCCGTCACGCCTGGGCCGAGCCCGTTGTCCGCGAGGTGCCGGGCGGCGCCCTCGATGCGGTCGGCGAGCCGCGCGTAGGTCAGCTCGCCGCCGGGTCCGCGCACCGCGAGCCTGGAGGGTTGCTCGGCGGCGTGCGTCAGCACGTGTTCTGCTACGGGCATCGAGGGGTCAGCGCCCCCCGCCGAGGCGTTCGCGGTGCACGGCGGGCACCGCGTCGGGGTAGGCCCGCTGGACGCCCCTGACCACCACCGCCGTCAGCGCCGCCTTGATCAGGTCGCCGGGCAGGAACAGGCCGGTGAGCCCGGCCGCCGTGCTGAGGGAGACCCCGGTCACCAGCGCCTGCACCGGGATGCCGAACAGATAGATCACTCCCATGCCGCCCACCACGGACGCCACGAACAACTGGAGCACGCTCGGGCTGCGTCCGGCCCGCTCGACCAGCCAGCCGGTGACGGCCGCGCCGGGCAGCCAGCCGATGAGGAACCCGGCCGACGGCCCGGTGAACACGCCCAGCCCGCCCCGCCCGCCGGCCAGCAGCGGCAGCCCGGCGGCGACCAGCACGTACAGGACCAGGACGGCGAGCGCGCCCCGCCACGCGCCGAGGACGGCGCCGGCCAGCATCACGCCCATGGTCTGCAGCGTGATCGGGACGGCGTTGCCGAAGACGTTCAGCGTGCCGGGCAGGCCCATGACCGCGATGAGCGCGGCGAAGACGGCCACCCGCGCCAGCGTGCCCGTCGCGAGCCTCCTGCGCTGTTTCCCTTCATCCTTCATGGCGTCGATCCCACACCAGAACGGGCGGGCTCAGGCATGGAGGTATCCCACAACATTCCCTCCGATCATCTGCTGGCGATCGATACCGCGCTCACACGCCGTCCCTGCCGCACGGCGCGGCATCGAACGCGGCAGTTATGCCGTTTTGCTGGGATTTCAGGTCTTCGGCGCTCAGTGTACGGTTCGGCAAGGTGAACGTGACCGGCCGGGATGCCACCTTGAGGCTGAGGCGGATCGTGTCGGGGGTCAGGGTCGTGCGGTCGGGATAGTGCAGGCGTACGCGGTAGTCGCGCACCTCGCCGCCGTCCTCCAGGCAGGCGCGCGCCCCGTTCTCCACCCGTTTCATCAGGCCCTGGTTGATCTGCCTGCCGCGCATGGGCACCAGGTTGTAGCGCATGCTGACGCCGCGGAAGGAGGCGGCGATGAGGTGGCCGCCCTGCCAGTCGCCGTTCCCGCCCCAGTCGCCGACCTTGCCCTCGCACGAGCCGCGCGGGGCGTCCCGGTCGACGAGCGACGTGGCGACGGCTTCTGCGGGACGTCCTGCGGCGTCGGTGGTGAAGGTGTGCTCGTAGGCGCGGTAGGTGGCCGACGCTTCGAGCAGCCGCGCACAGGGCGCGGCGTCGGGCTTGAGCACGGGGGCGGAGGCGGCGGCGGTGAGCAGGAGCGCGGTGGCGCTCGCGCCGCCCAGGGCACGGCGAAGTCGGGTCGCGGGCACGGCAGGAGTCCTCTCGGAGCAGGGGGTCACCGCTCAGGAGAGGGGAGGCCGACGGCGCTGAACCGCCCGATCGGCCACCTGTCGGCTTTGTCATGACTTTCGTGCCCGTGAGAACTTTTACATAACGTTACCGTTCGGCTACTTCAAGTGGTTTCCGCAGGTAGGTCAGGCTGCGAGCCGCAGCGCCCTGGCCACCTCCCCGGTCGCCGCCGAGGTCTCGGTGGCGGAGTAGCCGCCGCGCAGCGACGCGTCGAGGTCCTTCAGGCCGTTGCCGCTCAGCGTGATCACCACCCGCAGGCCAGGCTCCAGCCCGCCCCTGGCGTGCAGGTCGAGCAGCCCCGCCACCCCGGCCGCCGACGCGGGCTCGGCGAAGACGCCGTCGCGGCGGGCGATCAGCCGGTACGCGGCGAAGATCTGCTCGTCGCTCACCGCGCCGATCAGCCCGCCCGACTCGTCCCTGGCCGCGATCGCGCCCTCCCACGTCGCAGGGTGCCCGACGTTGATCGCGCCGGCCTCCGTACGCGGCTCGGCCACGGGCGCGCCGTGCACCAGCGGAGCCGCCCCGGCCGCCTGGAAGCCCCACATGCGCGGCGGTTCGCCCGGAAAGTAGGCGCGGTAGCCGGTCCAGGTCGCGGTGATGTTGCCGCCGTTGCCGACCGGCAGGCAGTGCACGTCGGGCGCCGCGCCCAGGGCGTCCACGATCTCGTACGCGACCGTGCGCTGCCCGGCCAGGCGCAGCTCGTTGCCCACCGAGTTGACCAGCGCGACGGGGTGGTGGGCGGCCAGCTCGCGGGCGACGCGCAGGCAGTCGTCGAACGTGCCGCCGACCTCGACGACCTCGGCGCCGTACCGTACGGCCTGGGCCAGCTTGCCCAGCGCCACCCGCCCCTTGGGCACGAGCACGGCGGCGCGCAGCCCGGCGCGGGCGGCGTAGGCGGCGGCCGAGGCGCTGGTGTTGCCGGTGGAGGCGCAGATCACGGTCGCGGCGCCGGCCTCGGCCGCGCGGCTGATCGCCACCGTCATGCCGCGGTCCTTGAACGATCCCGTCGGGTTCGCGCCCTCGACCTTCAGCCAGACCTCGCAGCCGGTCAGCTCGGACAGATGGGCCGAGCGCAGCAGCGGCGTGTTGCCCTCGTTGAGTGAGATGGCCGGGGTGTCGGGGGTGACCGGCAGCCAGCGCCGGTAGGGACTGTCGATGAGGCCGTTCCAGGTAGTCATGCTCGGAACCGTAACATTCGTTTCACTTCCTCGGAATGATGTAACATTCGTCAGCATGGAGAGCGACGCGATCGTGGCCAGGCTCAGCGCCGTCTACGCCGAGCTGCCGCCAGGAGAGCGCGCGGTGGTGCGGGTGCTGCTCGACGACCACCCGTTCGCGGCGCTCGGCTCGCTGCGCGCGCTGGCCGAGCGGGCCGGGGTGAGCCCGCCGACCGCGTCCCGGCTGTTCGACCGGCTCGGCTACGCGGGCTTCGCCGACTTTCAGGCGGCCGTACGCGACGGCGCCAGAGACCGCTCACGCCTGCTCGAATACGTCACCCGCCCCGATGACGAGCCCCCGGGCGAGCTGGGCGAGGCGGCAGAGGAGCTGCGCGCCGGCCTCGACGGCACCCTGGCCGCCGTCCCCGCCCAGCTCTGCCACCGCGCCGCGGGCCTCCTGGCCGAGGCCAGGACCGTGTGGGCGCTCGGCGGGCCGCTGAGCGAGCTGGCCGCCGACTACCTCATCCGCCAGCTCGCCGGCCTGCGCCCCGGCGCGCACCGGGTGCCCGAGCCGGTCCACGCGCGCGCACGTACCGTGCTCGACCTGGGCGGGGCCGACCTGGTGGTGGCCTACGACTTCCGCCGCTACTCCCCCGCCACCGCCCGTTTCGTGCGGGCCGCGCGCGGGCGCGGCGCGCGGCTGATCCTCGTCACCGACACCTGGGGCTCGCCGCTGGCCGCCGAGGCGGAGCTGCTCATCGCGCTGCCGCGCGAGGCCGCGGGGCCCATCGCGCCGCTCACCCACGAGATCGCGGTCACCGAGCTGCTGCTCGTCGCCACCGCCGCCCGCCTGGCCCCGGCCGACCGGCTGGCCGACCTCGACGCGCTCACGCAGTCGCTGTGAGCCGCTTGTAGAAGAAGCTGCACTCGCGCAGCGTGCCGTCGGGCGAGCCGGCGTAGTCGGGGACGACGCCGAAGCGGGTCCAGCCGCACGTGAGATAGACGTGCTCGGCCGCGCTGCCGGTCTCGGTGTCGAGCATCAGCAGGTCGAGGCCGGCCGCCCGCGCCTCCCGCTCGGCGGTGGCGAGCAGGGCGCGCGCGTGGCCGCGGTTGCGTGCCGCGCGGTGCACGATGAGCTTGATGATCTCGCCACGGTGGCGGGAGTTGGCCTTCGGCGAGGGGACGAGGCCGACGGTGCCCACGACGGCGCCGTCCTCGCGGCAGGCCCACACGATGAGCTCGCCGGCCGCGACGGCGGGGGCCTGCGCGCGCCACCAGGCGGCGGCGTCCTCGATGTCGAACGGCGTGACGAACCCCAGCGAGAAGCCGCCCTCCACGGCGTCGGCCAGCAGCGCGGCCAGCTCCTTGACGCAGGTCTCGAACTCGGCCGGGGACAGGCGGCTGATCGTGCGCATGCGGGCTCCTCCTAGGGCAGGACGACGAAGATCGCGTACCGGACCGGGCCGGGACCGGGGCAGCGGAACCTGGACGGCCCCCACAGGCGGAAGCGCAGGCAGTCGCCGGCCTCCACGGCATGCGTACGCCCGTCGAAGGTGATCTCCACCGACCCCTCCAGCACCCAGATGTGCTGCTCAAGGCCAGGGACGGGCGGCGCGTCGTAGGCGATGTCGGCGCCCGGCCGCAGCCGCCCCTCCACGACCTCGCCGCGCAGCCCGGGGTGGGGCGGCGAGACGGAACGGCGCACGAACCCGGACGACTCGTCCCGCCACACCTGCTGCGCCCCGGCCGCCACCACCTGCGGCGGCTCGGTCTCGACCTCGGCCAGCAGCCGCGACATCGTCCGCCCGTGCACCTCGCACAGCTTGCCGAGCAGCGCCGCCGTCGGGCTGATCTCGCCGCGCTCCAGCCGCGACAGCGTCGAGCGGCTGATGCCCGACCTGCTCGCCAGCTCCTCCAGCGACCAGTCACGCTCGATGCGCAGCTGGGCGAGGCGGTCGGCGAGCCGGCTCTCCACATCGCCTCTCATATCCGGGATGATATCCCAGATCTGAGAAATCAGCGCCGGCGGATCTTGATGTCGCGCATGTCCGTCACGCCGATGCGCAGCACCTCGTACGGCTGCCCGTACGCCTCAAGCGCCGCCATCGCCCCCAGAGCCGCCTCGTCATCGCCGTCCTCCGGCTCGGCCGGCACCTGGCAGCGGAAGGTGAACACCGACACGCTCTGATCGTGGGTGAACGTGCCCGCCTCGGTGAACGCCGTCCCGGCCGCCGCCCGCACCGCCTCCCGCCCGGCGTCGTCGACCCCTTGGAACTTCCCGCTGATCGTCACCCGGAACATCACGTCACTCCCCTCGTACGGCATAAGCCAGCACCTTCTCGCCGAGCACGCTCTCGGCCGCGTCCAGCAGCTCCAGCACGGCCTCGGCGATGGCGTCCGGCTGCTCGCCCGCGGCCGTACGGCGGCCGATCTCGCTCAGCACCAGCGCGTGCAGGCTGCCGATGTGCCAGGCGACCACGCGGGGCAGCGGATCCTCCGGCCCCTCGCCGCACTCCTCGGCCAGCAGACCGGTCAGCTCGCCGGTCATGCGCTGCCCCAAGTCCTCCAGCCGCGCGGTCAGCGTAGGCGCGGCCCGCATCATCTCCAGCACCCGCCCGAACCCCGGCGTCAGGCCCACGCGGCGCTCACGCTCGCGCACCTCCTGCCGCAGCCGCGCCAGCACCGCCCCGGCCGCCGACTCGCCGGGCGCGCGCCCGGCCACGATGTCGGCCAACCGGCGGGGCGAGGCCTCCTCCGGCGGCAGCACCAGGTCCTCTTTGGCCTGGAAGTAGTTGTAGACGGTGTTCACCGACACCTCGGCGGCGGCCGCGACCTCGGCGATCGTCACGTTGTCGAAACCGCGCTCGACGAACAGGCCGACGGCCACCTCGGAGATGTGCTGCCGCGTGCGGCGCTTCTTCCGCTCGCGCAGTCCTTCTGTCATGCCGCTGGAGCGTACTGTAAATTTGCAATCCACTGCAATTTTTATCCGGGCACGCCGAAGGGGGCGCGTGATCAGTGGTGAGAGAGGTCGGCTACGCCGAAAGCTGTGGCGCCGGGCCCGGACGCAACGTCAGCATACGTCCGGCGTGTCCCTCATGTCACAGGGGCACGCCGGACGTCCGCGTCAGTTCAGCAGCGCGACGAGCTGCCGCTCCTCGTAGTCGAGGTGCATCTCCAGCTCCTTGGTGAGCCGGTCCACGCCCGCGATCAGGTCGGCGGGCGCGACGTCGTCGGCCGACAGCAGTGACTTGAGCTCCTCCAGCAGGCGCGCCACCACCTCGTGCTCGGCCCGCAACCGTCGCATCGCGGGAGCCAGCTCCGGATACTGCCGCTCCAGGCCGGGGAACAGGCCGTTGTCCTCGTGCGAGTGGTGGATGTGCAGCCCGGCGCACATGGTCAGGCAGTTGATCCGCAGCTGCGCGGCCAGGCGCGGCCCCGAAGCGGCGGCCTCCCTGCGGATCAGGGCCAGCTCGCGGCGGAAGGCGTCGTGGATGTCCTTGAGCGCGTCGCCCATGCGCCGCCCGGCCGGCGGCCCGAACTCGGCCTGCACGAGCGCCACCACCGGCAGTGTGCGGCCCGAGCGCTCTTCGTAGGCGGCCCAGCCCGGGTCCATCTCGACGGCGCGGGCGAACACGCGCTCGCGCTCCTCGCCCTCCAGGACGACGGCGTCGGCCGCGTACGTGAAGATGCCGTCCTCCACGGTGACCCGGGGGTTGGCGCGCAGGTTGTGGTACCAGGCCGGGTGCTTGGGCGAGCCGCCGGCCGAGGCGATGACGAGCACACGGTCCTCGTCGGGCAGGTAGCCGAGCGGGGTGGTGTGCGGGGCGCCCGATTTGGCGCCGACGGTGGTCAGCAGCAGTAGCCTGCCGCCCTCGAAGGGGCCGCCGACCTGGCCGCGGTTGGCTCGGAACTCGTCGATGACCTGCTGGTTGAAGTTTTCCGGCATGCTGGAAGAAGGCTCCCTGAAGATCGGTGTTTTGGACATGCTTCGACCCGCGCGGACATGCCGGCGCGCGGGTGCTTACGACACCGCAACAGGCATGGGAAGACGCACGGGTGCGGTGTGCTCAGGCACGACCGACGGTGTGAGTGTCCACGGCGTCATCCCCTTTGATTCGGCGCCTCCATGCCACGACCGTCCTCCCGGCCGGCGACACGCGACGCGACCGCCATTACGCCCATATCGGCCGGAGTCTGTCAACCGATCCCGGTCGTCGGGAGCCTGAGTACAGTAACGAAAGTGAGTAAGACCGATCAGGACGAGCCGGCCTGCTCCATCGAGCGCAGCCTGCAGATCCTCGGTGAGCGATGGACCCTGCTGATCCTGCGTGAGATCTTCCGCGGCAGGCACCGCTTCGCCGACATCAAAGACTGTCTGGGCATCGCGCCCAACCTGCTCAGCGCCCGGCTGAAGACGCTGGTCGCCGCCAGGGTGCTGCGGACGTACACCTATCAGGAGCCGGGCAGCAGACAGCGCCGCAGCTACCACCTCACCCCGGCCGGCGCCGACCTGCAGGTGGTGCTGGGCGCGCTGCAGCAGTGGGGCGACGAGCACCGCCCGCGCCCGTCCGGGCCCTCGGCCCTGCGCAGGCGACGCTCCACCGGCGAGCCGGTGCACGTCGCGTTCGTCGACGGCGAAGGCCGCGAGGTGACCGGAGAGGACGTGATGATCGACATCCGGCCGTGATCGGTGACATGGCTTTGCCCGAGGTTGAGATAGGGCGCGGACCCACGGGGCAGGCCCACCCAGCACGCCTGCGGTCTCGGCGGGCCAGCGGAGAAAGGAAAGCGCCATGACCACTGTGCGGGCCGACGCGTCCGGCCAGTTCACGATCGCGAACGTTCTTCCCGTCAACCGGCTCGGTTACGGCACCATGCAGCTCACCGGGAAAGGGGTGTGGGGGCCTCCGGCCGACGAGGACGAAGCCGTCCGCGTGCTGCGCCGCGCGGCCGAGCTCGGCGTCACGCTCTTCGACACCGCCGACTCCTACGGCCCGCTGGTCGCCGAGCCGCTGCTGCGGCGGGCGCTCGCCCCGTACGACGAGAGCATCGTCATCGCCACCAAGGCCGGACTCACCCGGCAGGGCCCCGACCAGTGGACCCCCGTCGGCCGGCCCGCCTACCTGCGCCAGCAGTGCGAGATGAGCCTGCGCATACTCGGGCTCGAGCGCATCCCGCTGCTCCAGCTCCACCGCGTCGACCCCGAGGTGCCGATCGAGGACCAGGTCGGCGAGCTCAAGGCACTCCAGGACGAAGGCAAGATCGCCCACATCGGCCTGTCGGAGGTCAGCGTCGAGCAGATCGAGCAGGCCCGCGCCGTCGCCCCGATCGCCACCGTCCAGAACCTCTACAACCTGGCCAACCGCTCCGCCGAGAGCGTGCTCGACTACTGTGAGCGCAACCAGATCGGATTCATCCCGTGGTTCCCGCTGGCCACCGGCGGGCTGGTCAAGCCGGGCGGGCCGCTCGACGCGATCGCCTCGCGGCTGTCGGCCACGCCGTCGCAGCTGGCGCTCGCATGGCTGCTGCGCCGCTCCCCGGCGATGCTGCCGATCCCCGGCACCTCCTCGATCGCCCACCTGGAGGAGAACGTCGCCGCCGCCGGCCTCGAATTGACCGACGACGACGTCGCCGAGCTGTCGGCCGCCGTCAGCTGACCGAGCCGATCCGGCCCGCACGTCCGGCGAGCACCGCCGCGCAGGCGGCCACGACCGCGAGGCCGCGCCGCCGGTGGGGCCGCCGGTGCCGGGCCTGCCGGGACAGGGCCTGCTGGGGCCGCCGGCGAAGGCCGGCCGGCCCGTGGCCGCGTAGATCATCGTGCCCGCCCAGGAGAACAGGTCGCAGGCGGCGCTCGGCGGCAGGTCGTCGAACTGCTCGGGCGACATGTAGGCGGGCGTGCCGATCGGCGTGGTGGAGCGGGTGGCCGTGTCCAGCGGCGAGGCGATCCCGAAGTCGATCAGCACGGGCCCTTCGCTGCCCATGATCACGTTGCTCGGCTTGATGTCGCGGTGCACGATCCCGGCCGCGTGGATCGAGGCGAGCGCCGTCAGGGTGGTGACGGCGAGCCGCTCCAGCGCGCTGCCGCCGCGCGGCCCGTCCTCCTTGACCAGCCGCTCCAGCGAAGGCCCGGCGACGTACTCGCTGACGATGTACGGGCGTTCCCCGGCGAAGCCGGTCTCCAGCACCCGGGCCGTAGCGAAGCCCGCCAGCCCCCGCACGATGTCCGCCTCCCGCTGGAAGCGGCGGCGCATGGGGCGGTCGGCCGCGAAGAAGGGGTGCAACACCTTGATCGCCACCCGCCGCCCGTCGGGCGACGCGCCGAGGAAGACCGTCCCCTGGCCGCCCTCCCCCAGCCGCCCCAGCACCCGGTGGCCGCCGATGTGCGCCGGGTCGCCGCGGCTCGGCACCGGAAGATCCTGCATGATCCGTCACCTCTCTCGAGCTCGTGCGGTGGCCTCGCGGCGCCATAGGCGGCCGCGGCGGCGCCGGTCTGGGGCCGGAACGGTCATCGCGGGGCTCCTCGGTAAGTCGTCTTCGCCCCTGATGTACTCTTCGACGGCCGGTAACAGCAACGTGACCAGGTCACTTACGGGTGACGGGGAAGCGGGGGGCCGATGTCGCATCAGCGCGAAGCCGACAGGGTGCTGCGTTCGCGGGGCAAGGCCTGTCTCGACCACGATCCCGACGTGCTGCGGTCCGTCCTGGACCGCGTGGCCGATCGGTGGAGCCTGCTCCTGATCGGGCTGCTGGAGGAGAGGCCGATGCGCTTCACCGAGCTGCTGCGGGTCGCGCCCGGCATCTCGCGCCGCATGCTGTCGGTGACGCTGCGCGGCCTGGAGCGTGACGGGCTGGTCAAGCGGGTGGCCTATCCGGAGATCCCGCCCAGGGTCGAGTACGAGGTCACGCCGTTCGGGCGCAGCCTGTCGGAGCCGGTGCTGGCGCTGGCCCGCTGGACGCTCGACAACCAGGACACCATCCGCGCCAACAGGGACGCCTTCGACGAGGCGACCGGCGGCTGAGCCTGTTACGCCCGGGTGACCACGGTTCTGTTGAAGTGACCGATCACCGGCCTGTAGTCAGTAGTGCGAGGCCGGCGCAGCGCATGTCGCCCACCTCGACCTGCGACGTCTCCCCCCGCCATCGCCCTGCCTCCAGGGCCGCTCCGGCTACGCCGCGTCACGGGCCGCTCGCACATCGGAACCCTCGAAAGGACCCCGTGATGACCCGCATCGGCATCATCCTCGGCAGCACCCGTCCCGGCCGCAACGGCGAGCAGGTGGCGCAGTGGGTGCTGGAGCACGCCTCCCGCCGCCCCGACGCCACCTTCGAGATCGTCGACCTGCTGCACTACCCGCTCCCCCACCTCGACGAGCCCATGCCACCGGCCTACGGCCAGTACCAGAACGAGCACACCAAGGCGTGGGCGGCCAAGATCCGCTCGTTCGACGGCTTCGTCATGGTGACGCCCGAGTACAACCACTCCACCTCGGGGGTGCTGAAGAACGCCATCGACTACCTGTTCGCCGAGTGGAACAACAAGGCGTTCGGCATCGTGTCGTACGGCAGTGTCGGCGGCGCCCGCGCGGCCGAGCACCTGCGGCTGATCGGCGGTGAGCTGAAGCTGGCGGACGTGCGCACCAACGTGACGCTGTCGCTGTTCGCCGACTTCGAGGGCTTCACCAAGCTCGCGGCCGGCGAGCACCAGGTGGCGGCCTTGTCGACCATGCTGGACGAGGTGCTGGCCTGGAGCCGCGCCCTCGCCCCGCTCCGCCAGGCCGCCTGACAGTGATGATGGAGGTGTGAGCGCTTCCCGTCAGGGTCTGACCCACCGCCTGACTGACCTTGTGGTCCTCAACGGGATCTGTCGGCC
>NZ_JBFAQB010000012.1:0-201443 GCF_040676995.1 Nonomuraea sp. NPDC049419
ATGTTCTTCACCTTGGGGTCGGACTCGGTCTCCATGAACGAGTGGTAGAGGTAGCACTCGTTGTACTCGTGGTTCATGAGCATCTCCCACCAGCTCTCGCCCGGGTCGACGAGCGACTCGTAGTGGGTGACGTGCTCTTCCTCGATGAGGCCGATCTCCTGGTAGAGCTGGCGGGCGATGGGCTCCATGTAGGTGGGGCCGACGTTCATGTAGAAGTTCATGGTCTGCTGCTCGGCCGCCATGATCGTCAGGGCGTGCAGTTTGGAGATCGGCGCGGCGGTGGAGCGGTCATAGGGCTCGCGCACGTTGTCGATCGGGTTGCGGTGGTGCATGAACGTCGGCCGGCCCGGCATGACCTCGGTGAGCTGGTCGACGATCTTCTCGGCCTTGCGGTGCTCGATCATCTCGTACAGGTTGGCGTAGCGGTAGAGGTGGTCGAAGTCCTCCAGGACGCCGAACTGGTACGCCTGCTGCAGGTAGGGGTCGGGCTCCATGCGGGCCACCCAGGCGGTCAGGTCGACCGCGACCTGCTCGTACGCGATCGTCGTCTCCAGCACCGAGGCGAGACCGGGCAGCAGCCAGTTGACCGCCTTCTGCTGCTGCGCCTCGATGTAGCGGACCCGGGCCAGCTGCTGCTTGATCTCCATGTCGGGACAGTGCCGGGCCAGGTGGTGGCTGAACATGATCGCCTCGACCTCGATGCCGTTCATCGTGATGATGCGGCACCGCGTGTACGGGTCGGCGTGGTCGGGATCGGTCGGCGTGACGTTCAGCTCCCGCCAGTTGCGCAGCTGCTTGTCCAGCGGGATGCCCCGCTCCTGCAGTGGGTTGAAGGTCATGTGCGTGCGCTCCTTCGCGCTGGGTTCGAGTGAGCAAACGTGGCTTGCCCGGCTACCCGAGGGCTTCCCGGCGCAATCTCTGCGCGCGCCCCGCTGAACCTCCGCGTTCGGTAATGATGCCCGGATACGGCCGGTACGGACGATCCTTGGCCCGCGCCGGATGATCCCTTGACGGGCGGCGGGGCAGGTCCATCCCCGGATACACCGCTACGGGAAGACCGCTACCGGAAGACCGCTACCGGAAGACAGGGCGTGGAAGGGACGACAGGTAGGGCAGTCAGGCCGGCCCGCGTGCTCGGCGCGCTGTCGTTGCTCGCCATGACGGCCGTGCAGGTGGTGTCAGGGCTGGACGCGCGGCCCCACCGGTACGTCACGGTCATCGTGGCGCTGCTCGCGGCGTCCGCGATCGCCTTCGCGGCGGAGACCTGGGGGGCGCGCAGGGCGGTGCGCGCCTTCGGGGCGGCGGTGCTGACCGGGTACGCGGCCGAGCTGACCGGCGTCCTGACGGGGTTCCCGTTCGGCTCCTACCGCTACACGGACGTGCTGTGGCCGCAGATCGGCGGCGTTCCCCTGGTGGTGACGCTGGCCTGGGGCGGCATGGGGCTGGCGGCGTACGCGGTGGGCGCGGCGCTCGCGACCGGCTGGGGCCGCGTGTGCGCGGGGGCGGGCGCGCTGACGGCGTGGGACCTGTTCCTCGACCCGCAGATGGTCAGGCTCGGGCTGTGGACGTGGGCCGAGGACGGCTTCTACCGCGGCATCCCGCTCACCAACTTCGCCGGCTGGCTGCTGGTGTCGGCGCTGGTCATGCTCGCCATCGGGCGCGTGGCCGGCGACCCGCCGCCGGTCGGCGGGCTGCTCGTGCTCTACACGGTCATGGCGGTGATGGAGACGGTCGCGTTCGCGGCGGTGTTCGTCCCCGCCGACCCGCTGGTGGCGGCGGCCGGCGGGCTCGCGATGGGCGCGTTCGCCGCGCCCGCCTGGAGGCGGTCATGGCAGAGGTGACGGTGATCGGCGGCGGCGTGGGCGGCATGGTGTGCGCGCTGCTGCTGGCCAGGCAGGGCCACGAGGTCCGCCTGTACGAGCAGTCGCCGCGGCTCGGCGGCAAGCTGGCCGAGCACCGCAGGGACGGCTTCACCTTCTCGCTCGGCCCTTCGCTGCTCACCATGCCCGGCCTCTTCCGCGAGCTGGGGCTGCGGCGGGAGCTGGTGGAGCCGGAGCCGCTGTGCCGCTACCGGTTCGCCGACGGGAGCGTGCTGGACGCGCGCCGGGACCCCGCGCTGATGGCCGCGGCCGTGGACCGGCTGGTGCCGGGCGAGGGGCGGGCGTGGCACGCCTTTCACGCCTGGGCCCAGGGCTGCCTGCGAGCGGCCGGCCGCACGGTCTTCGCCGGACCGCTGATCCGGTTGCGCGGCGGCGGGCGGTCGGCCGGGGAGGCGCGGCTGTCCGACCTGATGGCGGTGGCGCCGGGGCGGACGCTGGACGGGCTGGCCCGCCACTTCTTCCGCGATCCCCGCCTGCGCCAGTACGTCGGCCGCTACGCCACCTACGCCGGGTCGAGCCCGTACCGCGCGCCCGCCGCGCTGGGCTGCGTACCGGCGCTGGAGCACGGTCAGGGCGTCTGGTACGCGCCTGGCGGCCTCGCCCGGCTGGCCGACGACCTGGTCCTGCTGCTCAAGGCCGCGGGGGTGCAGGTGTTCCTGTCGGAGCCGGTCGCCGCCGTCGAGACGTCGGGCTCCCGCGTCACGGGGGTGCGGCTGGCGAGCGGGCGGCGGGTGCGGGCGGACGTCGTGGTGGCCAACACCGACGCCGCCGCCCTCTACGGGAGCCTGCTGCCCGACCGCCGCCGGCTGCGCGGCATCGCCCGGCTCGGCCTGTCGTCGTCGGCGCTGCTGGTGCTGGCCGGGGTGGAGGGCCGCACGCCAGGGCTGCCGCACCACTCGGTGCTGTTCTCGGGCGAGTACGAGCGGGAGTTCGCCGACATCTTCGACCGCCGGGTGCCGCCCCTGGATCCGACCATCTACGTCGGCTGCTCGGCGGTGGACGACGCCTCCCAGGCGCCATCGGGCTGCGAGAACTGGACGTTGCTCGTCAACGTCCCCGCCCGCAACCCGGCGCGCTGGCCGATGCGGGTGGACACGTACCGGGACCTGGTCCTTGAACGGCTGGCCGAGCGCGGCCACGACCTGTCCGGCCGGCTGCGCTTCGCCGACGTGTTCACCCCGGCCGACCTGCGCGACCGCTACGGCGCGTGGGGCGGCGCCATCTACGGCGCCGCGCACCACGGCCGCCTCGCCCCTTTCCGCCGCCCCGCCAACCGCGGCCCCCGGCGCGGCCTCTATCTGGTCGGCGGCTCCACCCACCCCGGCGGCGGCCTGCCGATGGTGACGATGGGCGCGAGAATCGTCGCCGGCCTGGTCGCACACGACTTCCCCGAAAGCACGCGAACCATCACCGATCCGGCCGCTGAGGGCGGGCGATGAGGGCGCTCACCGCCGAGCTGCCTCGGCGGCGGATGAGCAGGGCGCTCAGCGTCGCGCAGGCGGTTGCGGGGGCTGTTGTCGCGGTGCGGCTCGCGCGGGGACGGCGGCGGGTGGCGGCGCTCGCCCCGGTCACCAAGGCCGCTGGGACGATCTCCGTGGTGGTGCCGGCGCGCGACGAGGAAGAGCGCATCGGGCCCTGTCTGCGGGCCGCGCTCGCCGACCCCGCCGTGTCCGAGGTGATCGTGGTGGACGACGGCTCACGGGACGGCACCGCCAGGGTGGCCGCCGTGCTGGGCGCCAAGGTGATCACCGGGGCGCCGCTGCCGGACGGGTGGGTGGGCAAGCAGTGGGCGCTGCGCCAGGGCGTGTCCGCCGCCACCGGCGAGGTCGTGGTCACACTGGACGCCGACGCGCGGCCGGCGCCTGGGCTGTTCGGGGCGATGGCGGCCGCGCTCGAACGGTACGACCTGGTGAGCGCAGGCCCTCGGTTCGTCTGTGACGGGGTGCTGGAGCAGGCGCTGCACGCGTCGATGCTGGCGACGCTGGTCTACCGGTTCGGCCCCGTCGGGCCGGCGACCCCGCCACCGCCGCATCGCGCCGTCGCGAACGGCCAGTGCATGGCCTTCCGTCGCGGGCAGCTCGCCGCCGTGGACGCCTTCGCCCTCGTACGCGACCGTATGACCGACGACGTGGCCCTGGCCCGCTGCCTGGCCCGCCGCGGCTGGTCGGTGGGGTTCCTGGACGCGGGCGCGCTGCTGGAGGTGGACATGCACGACTCGGTCGCCGAGCTGTGGCGGGAGTGGGGACGCTCGCTGCCGCTGCGCGACGTGACCGGGCCGGGCCGGCAGGCGGCCGACCTGGCCGTCCTCTGGCTGACCTGCGCGCTGCCCGCGCTGCGGGTGATAGCGGGCCGCCCGGCCGGTCTGGATGCCGGGTTGCTGGCGATGCGGCTGCTGCTGGCGTACGCGCTGCGCGGCAGCTACCGGGACCCGGGCGCGGGCCTGCTGCTGTCGCCGCTGCTCGACCCGGCCGCCGCGGCCCGGCTGACCCAGGCGACGCTGCGCCCGGTCCGTACGTGGCGCGGCCGCACGTACCCGAAGCTCACCGGCGGCGCCCGGCGAGTGCGGCCTGAGCGAAGCGCAGCCCAATGAGGCACATCAGCCCACCGGTAGCCGCCACCATCTCGACGGGCGCGAACAGCAGCTGCAGCACCGGCACCCCGAACACCGCCACCCGCGCCCCCACCGCGAACGACCGCGCCGCCCACCCCGCCACCACCAGCACCGCGAGCCCCAGCAGGAACGCCGCAGGACAGATGACGGCCATCCCACCCGCGAACGTCAAGATCGACCGCCCGCCACGAAACCCGGCGAACACCGGCCACGCGTGCCCTGCCATCGCCGCCGCCGTGGCGAGGTACACCGGCACCACGCTGGCCCCCGTGACCGTGCCGACCCCGGTGACGTGGGCCCCGCTGACCAGGAGCGCGACCAGCGCGGCCAGCGTTCCCTTCAAGGTGTCCCCGGCGAAGACCGGCGCCGCCGCCCGCCGCCCGAGCTGCTCCTTGACGTTCCAGTACCCGGGGTTGCGGTCGCCCGAGCGGCGCGGATCGACGCCGTGCCCGCGCGCCACCAGCACCGCGACCGGCACAGAGCCGAGCAGGTAACCGGCGATGACCGCCACCAGCGCCTCACGCATCGCGTCGTTCCACCTCGTCCGGTACGCCGACGCGGGCGCGATGAGCCACATGGCCTTCGACCGGCCGCTGCTGCGCGCCACCCCAGGGCTGCGGTTCTGGCGGCTGCTCGGGACGGGACGCGGGCGGGCCATGTCGCTCGGCGCCGACCTGCGGCGGTGGGCGCTGTTCGCGGTCTGGCGCGGGGAGGCGGATCTGGAGGAGTTCCTGCGGACGTCCCCGATCGCCGCCCGCTGGCGGAAGGAGGCGCGCGAACGCTGGCAGGTTCGGCTGACCCCGCTGTCCTCCCGAGGCACCTGGTCCGGCCACGACCCGTTCCCCGCCACCGATCAGGCCGCTCGGAGCGGCGGGGCGGTGGCGGTGCTCACCCGGGCGTCGATCAGGCCCCGGCGGCTGGTCGCGTTCTACCGGTCGGTGCCGCCGGTGGAGGAGCTGCTGCGGCGGCAGGACGGCTGCCTGGCCTCGATCGGCATGGGCGAGTGGCCGGTGGCCAGGCAGGCGACGTTCTCGCTGTGGCGGGACGCGGACGCCATGCGCGCCTTCGCCTACCGGGGCGCCGCCCACCGCCAGGTCATCGGCCAGGTACGCGCCCACGACTGGTACGCGGAAGAGCTGTTCGCCCGCTTCACCCCCTACGCCAGCGAAGGCGCCTGGGACGGCGCCGACCCCCTGAGCCTTCCCTGAGGCGGTCATGGGACCGGCTCACGGGCTGTGCTGTCGTGCCGGGCCAGGTCGCGGGCGACGACGCAGGCGCGGGCGATGGTGGCAGGGGGTGAGGAACCGTGGGCGACCACGACCGTGCCGCGCAGCCCCAGCAGGGCCGCGCCGCCGTGCGTCTCCGGGTCGTAGCGGCGGGCCACCTCGGCCAGCCGCTCGTAGGACGCGACGCCGGCCTCGGCGACCATGGTCAGCGTCGTGCGTACGCAGCCTTCGACGTTCTTCAGCAGCACGTTGCCGGTGAAGCCGTCGGTGACGATCACGTCCACGACGCCCGCCAGCACGTCGTGGCCCTCGATGTTGCCGTGGAAGCGCAGCGGAAGGCCGGCCAGCAGCTCCTCGGCGCGGCGGGTCAGCCGGTTGCCCTTGCCCGGCTCGGCGCCGATCGACAGCAGCCCCACCAGCGGGTCCGGACGTCCGAGCACCGCCCGCGCGTATCCCGCGCCCAGCAGGGCGAACTGGGCCACCATCGCCGGGCTCGGGTCGGCGGTCGCGCCCGCGTCCACCAGCACGCTCCCGCCGCCGCGCAGCGCGGGCAGCACCACGGCGAGCGCGGGCCGCAGCACGCCGGGGGCGCGGCCGATCCAGCGTACCGCGCAGGACACCGCCGCCCCGGTGGACCCCGCCGTCACGAACGCGGCGCCCTCGCCCCGCCCGGCCAGGGCGCATCCCACGGCGAGGCTCGACCGGGTCAGCGCGGCGGCCCCTGCCCCGCTCCCGGCCATCGGCACGGCCTCGTCGGCGTGCGCGACCGGCAGCTCGCCGAGCGCCCCATGCCTGCGCAGCTCCGCGTTGATGACGTCGCTCGCCCCGACCAGCTCGACCGGCACCCCGTGCTCGCGCCACGCCAGCAGGGCCCCTTCTACCGTCGCGACGGGCCCGTGATCGCCGCCCATCGCGTCGAGCACCACCGGCGGGTTCATGGGAGCGTCACCTGGACGCGGCGTTCGGCGCGCGCGGCCTCGGCGGAGGCCAGGAGGTGGCGGGCGAAGATCGCGGCCTTGCGGTGGCGGGGGACCCGGACGCGGGCCGCCAGCACCTCGTACGATCGCCGCTCGATCTCGTCCAGGATGCCGCCGTAGAGCTCGAAGGCGGCCCGCACGCACGGTCGTGACGACGCGGTGAGCAGGCCGAGCCCCTGGGCGGCGGCGCGGTAGTGGTCGCGGGCGCGCTCCGCCTCGTAGGCGAGCAGCTCGCGGACGGCGGGCCCGGCATGGCGGGCGCCCAGCGCGTCCGGGCGGACGCCGAACTTGTCCAGGTCGGCCATCGGCAGGTAGACGCGGCCACGGGCATGGTCCTCGCGGACGTCGCGCAGGAAGTTCGTGAGCTGGAAGGCCAGGCCGAGCTGGCGGGCGGGCTCGCGGGCCGCCTCGGCACGGCCCGGCTCCGGCTCCAGCACGGGCAGCATCATCGTGCCGATCGCGGCGGCCGAGCCCGCCATGTAGCCGAGCAGGTCGTCGTAGGTGGCGTACCGGGTGACGGACAGGTCGGCGCGCATGGAGGCGAGGAAGACGGCGACGTCGTCGTGGCAGATGCCGAACGAGCGCACGGTGTGCAGGAACGCCGGCAGCACCGGGCCGTCGGCGGGCCCGTCGCCGGCCAGCCCCGCCTCGACCCGGGCGGTCAGCCGGTCGAGCGCGCGGGCGCGGTCGTCGGTCATCGTGAACGAGTCCACGATCTCGTCGGCGTACCGGGCGAAGCCGTACAGGGCGTGCACGTGCCGCCGCTTCCACTGTGGCAGCAGCCGGGTGGCCAGATAGTAGGAGCGGCCGTAGCGGGCGTGCAGGCGGCGGCAGCGCTCGTAGCCGGCGGTGAGCGTCACCGGTGCTCCTCCAGGATGCGTACGGCGGCGAGCCGCCCCGAGATCAGCACCGGCGGCACGCCGACCCCGGGCGCGGTGTACATGCCGGCGAAGTGCAGCCCGGGCACCCGGCGGGCCACGGCCGACGGGCGCAGCCAGGCGGTCTGGGTGACGCGGTGATCCAGCGCGAACGGGGTGCCGGCGCTGTGGCCCCGAGCGGCCCAGGCGGGCGGGTCGAGCACCAGCCTGGGCGCGTCCGCGAGGTCGCCGTAACCGAGCTGGGCCAGGCGCTCCAGCAGCCGCCCCTCCAGCTGGGGGCGCAACCTCCGCCAGTCGGTGCGGCGCAGGTTGGGCGCGGGTTCGAGGACGCTGAGCGTGGCGTGGCCGGGCGGCGCCGCCTCGCCGTCGGGGCGCGGGCAGGTGACCAGCAGGCTCGGGTCCGGCTGCGGCCGGCCCTCCTCCAGCGCGGTGAACGTCTGCCGCCAGTCCCGCCCGAAGTGCAGCGTGTGGTGCGCCTGGTCGGGCAGGACGCCGCCGAGGCCGGCGTGCAGCACCAGGCAGCTCGGCGAATGACGGGGCCGGCGCAGCCGCCAGTCGCCGGCCAGGGCGGGCAGCATCCGGCGGGCCGCCAGCCGGTCGCAGGCCACCACCACGTGGCGGGCGGGCAGCCGCTCGCCGTCCTCCAGCAGCACGCCGGTGACGCCGTCGCCGTCGGTCAGCACCTCCTGGGCGCGGATGCCGTACCGGGCGGTCGCGCCCAGCTTCTCCAGCAGGGACGCCAGGGCGAGCGGGATGGCGTGCATGCCGCCGCGCTCGGGGAAGTAGACGCCGCCGATCGTGTCCATGTGGGCGATGACCGCGTAGATGCCGAGGGCGCGCCGGGGTGACAGGCCGACGTACAGGGACTGGAAGGTGTGGGCCATGATCAGCCGCGGGTCGGTGAGGTGGCGGGCCGCCAGGCGGTCCAGCCGCCGGAACCCGCCCAGCGCGGCCAGCCGCAGCAGCGCGGCCGGCCTGGCGAGGGCGCGCAGCCTGGTCATGTCGGCGTCGATGAACGCCGGCCACTCCACCTTGAACAGCTCGCCGAGCAGCCGGCGGTAGCGGGCGTAGCGGGCCGCCTCGGCGGGGCCGCACAGCGTACGGACCTGCTCGGTCATCGCCTCCGGCGCCGCCCGCACGTCCAGCCGCGACCCGTCCTCGAACACCATCCGGTACGCCGGGTCGAGGCGGCGCAGCGGCACCCAGTCGCGCAGTTCCTCGCCGGCCGCGCCGAAGACGTCGGCGAGCACGTCCGGCATGGTCAGCACGGACGGCCCCGCGTCGAACCGGTACGGCCCCACCCTGGCGACGCCGCAGCATCCGCCGGGCTCCCCGGTGGCCTCGACCAGGGTGACCTCCCGCCCGTCCGCCGCCAGCCGCACCGCCGCCGCCAGCCCGCCGAGCCCGCCCCCGATGACCACGACCCCGCTCATCGCCCGTGCCCTTCCGGCCGCGTCGGGGTGACCGCCGGCTCGGTCGGCGCCGGCTCGGTCGCGGTCGCGGTGGCCGTCGCGGTGGCCGCCAGCTCGGTCAGGGCCTTCCTGGCCTCCGGTGGGAGGCCGGGCGGGTGGGCGAGGGCCGCGACCGCCTCGGCGGCGAGGCCGGCGATGCGCCGCTCCGCCGCGTCCAGGGCACCGCACTCGACGATCAACCGGCGGGCCGCCGCCACGCCGTCCGCGTCCTTGACGTCGTCGAGCGCGTCCGCGCCGCCGGTGCGCCTGCGGGCCTCGGCCAGCAGGTACGTCGCCTTGCCCTGGAGCAGGTCGGCCCCGGCGGGCTTGCCGGTCTCGGCCGGGTCGCCGAACACGCCGCTGACGTCGTCCCTGAGCTGGAACGCCTCCCCCAGCGGCAGCGCGTACGCGCTGAGCAGCCGGCGCGTCGGCGCGCACCCGCCCGCGACCGCATGCCCGAGCAGCAGCGGCCGCTCGACGGTGTACTTGCCCGACTTGTACAGCGAGATGAGCCGCGCCTGCTCCTCCTCGCCGCCATCGGGCCCGCCCTCCCCGGGCGCCTCACGACCGGCGCGGGTCCCGGAGGCGGGGGTGTCCGCCCCGCGTTCCTCGCAGTCGGCGCGAGGCCCGGAGGCGGGGGTGCCCGCGAGACGGGCGCCCGAGGTGCGGGTCAGGTCGAGGTACTGGCCGCCGATCGCTTCGACACGGAGCCTGGTGAGGTGGTCGAGGGCGGCGGGCAGGTGCGGGCCTGACTCCAGGAGCGCCGCGTCGACCCAGGTCAGCGCGAGCAGGGCGAGCAGCGTCGCCGCCGACTCGCCGAACCGGTCAGGGTCGCCCCGACGCCCCCTCGCCCGGTGCAGGCCGGCCAGTGCGACGTGGGCCGCAGGGCGGCCGCGCCGGGTGCCTGCTTCGTCCATCATGTCGTCGAGCAGCAGCGCCGCCGCGTGCACGAGCTCCACGGCGCACGCCGCGGGCAGCACGTCCTCGGGACGCTCCCCGCCCCCGGCCAGGTAGCCCCAGTAGACGAACTCGGGACGCAGCCGCTTGCCGCCCCCGAGCACGAAGGCGACGAGGTGCTCGCGTATCAGGCCGGTCTCCTCCTCGCCCAGGAAGGCGAGCCGGCCGAGCTGCCGTTCGAGCAGGCGCTCCAAGTGCCGGTCGACCAGCTCCTTCACGTGGCCGGTCCGCGCCGTCACCGTGTCCATGCACACAGCTCCTTGTCGCCGTTCGAATGTCTTCAGGAGGAGCTGACCTCATCACACAGAGTGATGACCCGAAGCAACACGGTAACCATCGGACGCCGGTTCCCCACCGGGACACGCCAGCAAAGGCGGCCAAGCATCCCTTATCGCCAGCCGACCCGAACCCGCGAAATTGCGAAATATCGCAATTCATTGGAAACTTATCCCTGTCCCCCGGTGACTCCCAGAGGAAAGGACGCGCGTGCCCATGTCGGTGCCCCTGTACGAAGCCAAAGCGGAGCTCTTCCGCCTGCTCGGGCACCCCGTACGCATCCGCGTCCTGGAGCTGCTGCAGGACGGCCCCAAACCGGTGCGCGATCTGCTGGCCGAGATCGAGGTCGAGCCCACCGGGCTCTCGCAGCACCTGGCCGTGCTGCGCCGCTCCGAGCTGGTCACCGCCCGCCGCGACGGCTCCACCGTGGTCTACGCGATGTCCGGCGGCGACGTGGCCGAGCTGCTGCGCGCGGCCCGGCACCTGCTCCAGGCCAAGCTGTCGGGCCGGCACGAGCTGCTGAACGAGCTGCTCGAGGCGGAGGCCGAGGAGAAGTGAGCGCCGTGCTTTCGTCGGGCTGGGCCCGCCTGCGCTCGATCCTGCCCGCCCGCTCCGACCTGGCCGCCATGGGCCGTCACCCGCGCCGCGACCTGCTGGCCGGGCTGACGGTGGCGATCGTGGCGCTGCCGCTCGCGCTGGGCTTCGGCATCTCCAGCGGGCTCGGCGCGGCGGCCGGTCTGGCCACCGCCGTGGTGGCCGGCGCGCTGGCCGCCGCGTTCGGCGGCTCCGCGCTGCAGGTGTCGGGCCCGACAGGCGCGATGACGGTGGTGCTCGTGCCGATCATGCACGCGCACGGCGCCTCGGGGGTGCTGACGGTCGGCGTGCTGGCCGGGGTGCTGCTGCTCGGCCTGGCGCTGGCGCGGGCGGGGCGATTCATGACGCTGGTGCCCGCCCCCGTGGTGGAGGGCTTCACGCTGGGCATCGCCTGCGTGATCGGGCTGCAGCAGGTGCCCGCCGCGCTCGGCGTGCCGACGCCCGAGGGCGACAAGGTGCTCGCCGTGGCCTGGGAGGCGGTGCTCGCCTTCGCCGCCCGCCCGGACTGGGCCGCTCTCGCCGTGTCCGTCACGGTCGCGGCGGTGATGCTGGTCGGCGGGCGGTGGCGGCCCTCGGTGCCGTTCTCGCTGCTGGCGGTGGCAGCCGCGACGATCGTCGCCGAGCTGGGGAGCCTGCCGGTGGCCCGCATCGGCAACCTGCCCGCCGGGCTGCCCGCCCCCTCTCTCGGCTTCCTCGACGTCCCGGCGCTGCCCTCGCTCATCGCGCCCGCGATCGCGGTCGCCGCGCTGGCCGCGCTGGAGTCGCTGCTGTCGGCCGCCGTCGCGGACGGCATGACCGTCAACCACAAGCACGACCCCGATCGGGAGCTGTTCGGGCAGGGGCTGGCCAACCTGGTGGCGCCGCTGTTCGGCGGGGTGCCTGCTACGGGGGCGATCGCGCGTACGGCGGTCAACGTGCGGGCGGGGGCCGCGTCCCGGCTGGCCTCGGTCGCGCACGCGGTGATCCTGGGCGTGATCGTGTTCACCGCCGCGGGGCTCGTGGCGCGGATCCCGCTGGCGGCGCTGGCGGGCGTGCTGCTGGCCACGGCGGTGCGGATGGTCGAGGTCGGCTCCGTACGCGCGATGCTGCGCTCCACCCGCTCCGACGGCGTCGTGCTGGCGCTGACGGCGGTCGCCACGCTCGCCCTCGACCTGGTCGCGGCGGTCATCCTCGGCCTGATCGTGGCGGGAGCGCTCGCGCTGCGCGCCATCGCGGGGAACGTGCGGCTCGACCCCGTGCCGCTCCACCCCGACCTGCCCGGCGATCACGACGCGCAGGAGCACGCGCTGCTCGCCGAGCACATCGTGGCCTACCGCCTCGACGGGCCGCTGTTCTTCGCCGCCGCGCACCGGTTCCTGCTGGAGCTGTCGGAGGTGGCCGACGTCTCGGTGGTGATCCTGCGCATGTCGCGGGTCACCACGATCGACGCCAGCGGCGCGCTGGTGCTGGGCGACGCGATCACCCGGCTCGAACGGCGCGGTGTCACGGTGCTGGTCTCCGGCATCCGCGACGACCACCACCGGCCGCTGCACGCGCATGGCGTCATCGCCCGCCTGGACGAGGCCGGCCAGGTCTTCGCCTCGACGCCCGAGGCCATCGCCGCGGCCCGCCACCGCCTCCGCGAGTCCGGCATCCTCCCACCGGAGCCGGACACGGCCCCCTCCCAGCCCGAGCCCGCCGGCTAGGCAGGGGGCCCTCGGCCGACCGGCCCGCCGACCACGCAAGGGGGCCCTCGGCCGACCGGCCCGCCGGCCGGGGCAGGGGGCCTCGGTCCGCGCCGGTGCCGAGGCCCGTGACCAGGTGTTACGCGATCGCATCGGCGGCGGCGCGGCCGGCCTGGCGGCCGGAGAAGAGGCAGCCGCCGAGGAAGGTGCCCTCCAGGGCGCTGTAGCCGTGGACGCCGCCGCCGCCGAACCCGGCCGCCTCGCCCACCGCGTACAGGCCGGGGACGGGTGAGCCGTCGGCGGCGAGCGCGCGGGAGTCGAGGTCGGTCTGGATGCCGCCGAGCGTCTTGCGGGTCAGGATGTGCAGCTTGACGCCGATGAGCGGCCCGGCCGCGGGGTCGAGCACGCGGTGCGGCACGGCGGTGCGGGTGAGCCGGTCGCCGAGGAAACGCCGCGAGTTGTGAATGCCCTGCACCTGCACGTCCTTGCTGTAGGGGTTGGCGATCTGCAGGTCGCGGGCCTCGATCTGGCGGCGCAGCTCGGCGGCGTCGAGCAGCGGCTTGTCGGTCAGGTCGTTCATCTTGGCGACGAGCTCTTCGAGAGTGGCGGCCACCACGAAGTCGGCGCCGTGCCGCTTGAACGCCTCGACCGGCGCGGGCGCCCCCTTGCCGAACACCCGGCTGCGCAGCACCGCCTTGCGGTCGCCGTTGGTGATGTCAGGGTTCTGCTCGGAGCCGGACAGCGCGAACTCCTTCTCGATCATCCGCTGGGTGAGGATGAACCACGAGTGGTCGTACGCGGCGATGTCGGGCGTGGTGCGCAAGTAGCGCAGGGTCGCGAGCGTGTCGTAGCCGGGCAGGCAGGGGTCGGGCAGGCGGCGGCCGAGCGCGTCGAACCACAGCGACGACGGCCCCGGCAGGATGCGGATGCCGTGGCCGGGCCAGATGGGGTCCCAGTTCTGGACGCCTTCGGTGTAGTGCCACATGCGGTCGCGGTTGACCATGCGGGCGCCGGCGTCGGCGGTGATGGCGAGCATGCGCCCGTCCACGTACGCCGGAACGCCCGTGATCATGCTCTGCGGCGGGGTGCCGAGCCGCTGCGGCCACGACTGGCGGACGAGGTCGAGGTTGGCCCCGATGCCGCCGCCGGCGACGATGACGGCCTGCGCGGTCAGCTCGAAGGCGCCGGTGACGTCGCGGTTGGAGGCGACCCCGCGCGGCGAGGAGTCGTCGGCCAGGACGCTGCCGCGCACCCCGGTGACGACGCCGTCCTGCACGATCAGCTCGTCCACCCGGTGGCGGTGGTGGAAGCGGAGCAGCCCGGCGCCGGCGGCCCGCTGCGCGGCGCGCACGAACGGCGCCACCACGCCGGTGCCGGTGCCCCAGGCCACGTGGAAGCGGGGCACGGAGTTGCCGTGGCCGTCGGCGCGCAGGCCGCCGCGCTCGGCCCAGCCGACCATGGGCGTCAGCTTGATGCCGTGGCCGTCGATCCAGGAGCGCTTCTCCCCCGCGGCCCACTCGACGTACGCGCGCGCCCACCGTGCCGCCCACAGGTCCTCGTCGTCGAGGCGGTCGAAGCGGGCGCTGCCCTGCCAGTCGTTCCAGGCCAGCTCGAAGGAGTCCTTCACGCGCAGCCGGCGCTGCTCCGGCGAGTCGACGAGGAACAGCCCGCCGAACGACCAGTACGCCTGCCCGCCCAGGTTGGCCGCGCTCTCCTGGTCGACCAGCGCCACCTTGCGTCCCCTGCTGGTCAGCTCGTGAGCCGCGACCAGCCCGGACAGGCCCGCGCCCACGACGATGACGTCCGCGTCCATGGCGGAACTCCTTTCTCCAGCACCCAGGCGGCGTGCTGCTGCTGTGGCGAGGAAATCGTGACTCGTCCGCTCCCTGAAGGGAGCGGCTTCTCGCTAAGCCGCTTCCGCAGCCTGGCGAAGGGCAAGCCCTGCCCTGAGGATGTTGATGGCCGCGTTCACGTCGGCGTGCGCGGCATGCGCGCACGCCGCACAGGCGAACGCGGCCTGAGTGACGCGGTTCTCCTTCACGCAATGCCCACAACGGGCACACGTGCGGGAGGTGCCGGCAGGGTTCACTGCGATCAGCTCTCGACCGGCGCTTTCAGCCGTGTACGCGAGGACCGTCAGGAACACCCCCCAGCCCGCGCCCAGAATGCTCCGGTTGAGGCCCGCCTTCTGCGCGACGTCGCGCCCGGGAGCGTCGATCGTGCCGGACACCGAGCGGGTCATGTTCCTGATACGCAGGTCCTCGTGCACGATCACGTCGTAGCCGCGCACCAGCACGAGCGCGGCCCTGTGCGCGTGGTCCAGGCGCTGGCGGCGGACCTTGCCATGCGATGCAGCGCTGCACCGTCCCGGCCGACACCGCGCCCGTGGCCACGGAGCAGGACGCGACCACAGCGTGCACCACACCACGGGGTATCCGAGGTCGTACGCCGCGCCCGGGGAAGTGCGCACCTGACGAGCCACACGATCATTATCACCGTGTTATCCATCTAACGCGCGACCAACGGAGATCTCTGATGCACGGACCTGACGCGTCATTGCACGCTCGGGCCTTGACAGCCCTCCCGCTCCCGATTCCCCCGTCCTCTGAAGGCGACGGTCCCCTCGGGAGAGGCTGATGGCGTATCGGGGCGGCGTTCCCTGACGCGGGCGGCGACGGCCTGGCCGAGCTCGACGGTGGTGCCGTGGCCGCCGAGGTCGGGGGTGAGCGGGGCGTCGGCGGGGCCGGCGGCGAGGACGTCCTCGATGGCGCGCAGCAGGTGGGCGCCGGCGTCGGGGTGGCCGAGGTGATCGAGCATCATCGAGGCGGACCAGATCTGCCCGATCGGGTCGGCGATGCCGCGGCCCGCGATGTCGGGGGCGGAGCCGTGGACGGGCTCGAACAAGCTCGGGTGGGCGCCGTCGGGGTTGATGTTGGCGCTCGGGGCGATGCCGATGGTGCCGGTGCAGGCGGGGCCGAGGTCGGACAGGATGTCGCCGAAGAGGTTGCTGGCCACGACGACGTCGTAGCGGTCGGGGTGCAGCACGAAGTTCGCGGCCAGCGCGTCGATGTGGCACTTGTCGTGCCTGACCTCGGGAAACTCGGCGGCCATCGCCTCGACGCGCTCGTCCCAGTAGGGCATGGAGATCGAGATGCCGTTGCTCTTGGTGGCCGAGGTGAGGTGGCGGGCGGGCCGCCGCTCGGCGAGCCTGAAGGCGTGGCGCAGGACGCGGTCGACGCCGACGCGGGTCATCACGGTCTCCTGCAGCACGGTCTCGCGCTCGGTGCCCTCGAAGATGCGGCCGCCGATCGAAGAGTATTCGCCCTCGGTGTTCTCCCTGACGACGAGGAAGTCGACGTCGCCTGGCTCGCGGCCGGCCAGCGGGCTGCGCACGCCGGGCATGAGCCGGCAGGGGCGCAGGTTGACGTACTGGTCGAACGTGCGCCTGAACTGCAGCAGGCTGCCCCAGAGCGACACGTGGTCGGGCACGACGTCGGGCCGGCCGACGGCGCCGAAGAAGAGGGCGTCGTAGGAGCCGAGGACGTCCTGCCAGTCGTCGGGCAGCATCGTGCCGTGGCGCTGCCAGTAGGCGGCGCTGGCGAAGTCGAAGTGGTCGAAGCGCAGGTCGAGCCCGAAGACGGCGGCGGTGGCCTCCAGCGCGCGCAGCCCTTCTGGGACGACCTCCGTGCCGATGCCGTCGCCGGGGATCACCGCGATGCGGTGGGTCATGCCTGCTCCTTTCGTGGCCGGGTGCGCAGCGCCGCGAGCCCGCCCTGGGCATCCTCGATGACCAGGCGCTCGGCGGTCGCGGAGTCGCGCTCGCGCAGGGCGCGGACCAGCGCGCGGTGGGTGGCGTAGCGGTCGAGGCCGAAGCGGTGGTCCTCGGCGATGCGCTCCAGGCGCAGGGCGCGGCGCTCGGAGCGGGAGAAGACCTGGGTCTGCTCCAGCAGCCTGATCAGCACCGGGTTGTGGGCGCAGGCGTTGACCGTGTCGTTGAACTCCTGCATGCGGTCGAGCAGCGCGCTCAGGTGGCGCTCGACGTCCTCGCCCTTGCCGTGCCGGGTGACGATGACGATGAGCAGGTCGTCGGCGGCGTCGAGGATCGCGTCGAGGGCGTCGAGCTGCTCGGGCGTGGCGTTCCTCGCGGCGAACCTGGCCACCAGGCCGCGCAGGCCGATCTCGACCTCGGCCAGGTCGTCGATGGCGCGCTCGGCGATCTCGGCGACGACGACCGTGCGGGGGCCGGTGCGCTCGATGAGGCCGTCCTGCTCCAGGCGGCGCAGCGCCTCGCGCACGGGGGTGGGGCTGACCGCTAGCCGCTCGGCCAGGCCGCGCTCGGTCACCTTCTGGCCGGGAGGCAGCGCGCCGCTGCCGATCGCCTCGCGCAGGGCCTGGTAGGCGTGGTCGGCCCGCGTCTCGGCACCGGTGGTGGCGTTGACCTTCATGCGATCACCCTAACATCGCTATGGCAAAACTAGATGCCATCGTTGACTTTTTTGCTATAGCAAGCCATCGTGACTCCTGCCCCCACCCCCGAGGAGGACGTCATGGCCGGCGTCACGCGAGCCGAAGGCCGTCCCACAAGCACCCCAAAAATCACCTTCTATGTGGCTCTAGCGGTCTTCGCGCAGGAGTCCACCTGGAACTTCTACGACAACCGCGTCCCCGAGCTGCTGCGCGACCACGTCGCCAGCGCCGCCGTGATCGGCCTGCTCATGGGCATGGACAACCTGCTCGGCGTCTTCATCCAGCCCTACATCGGCAACAGGTCCGACAACACCCGCACCTCCTGGGGGCGCCGCATCCCGTACCTGGCGGTGCTGATGCCGGTGGGTGCGGGGCTGTTCCTGCTCATCCCGCACGCCACCTCGCTCGGCTGGCTGATCCTGGTGATCTTCCTGTACGCACTGGTGATGAACAGCTTCCGGCCGGTCAGCGAGTCGCTCATGCCGGACTTCATCGCGCCCGAGCGCCGCAGCAGGGCCAACGCCGCTGTGAAGACCGCCTCCGCGCTGACCACGATCGTGGCCGCGCTGGTCAGCCTGCTGCTGGTGGACGACCATCCGAAGCTGGCCTTCGCCGTCCCCGCCGCACTCATGCTGATGGCGGCGGGCGTGCTGGTCTGGCGGGTGCGCGACAGCCACTCCCCCGCCTACCGGGCGGCGCTGGCCGAGGACGCCGAAGCGAGCAAGGCGGCGAACGGTGAGGCGGCCGTCAAAGTGCGGATGTGGTCGATCATCCGTGACGTCCTGGTCGATCCCGACCGGAGCCGGGTGCTGCTGATCGTCGCCGTGTTCGTCTTCGCCTCGGCCTGGTTCTCCTCGCGCTCACTGCTCACCCCGTACGGCGTGCAGGTGCTCGGGCTGTCCGACGGCGAGGCGGGCGGGCTGACGCTGCCGAGCGGCATCGCGTACATCGCGGCCGCCTTCCCCGCCGCGTTCCTCGCCGAGCGGTTCGGGCGGCTGCGGGTGATCGCCGCCGGGATCGCGGTCTTCACCCTGGCCCTGGCCTTCGCGTCCCTGTTCCGCGACCCCACGGTGACCGTGGTCGCGATGTGCGTGGCCGCGGCCGGGGCGGCGGCGTTCACCATCAACGCGGTCGTCGTGCTGTGGAACCTGGCGCCGTCGAGCCGCGTGCTCGGCACGTACAGCGGCCTCTACACGGTCGGCTGGGCGAGCGGCGGCATCGCCGGGCCCGGGCTCGTCGGCCTGGCCGTCGACCTCACCGGCTGGCACCTGCTGCTCCTGCACATCGCGATCCTGTCCGCCGTCGCCGCCGTGCTGGTCGTCCACATCGACCGGCGGCGGCGGACGGCGGGCCTCACGGAAGGCGCATGATGAGCACGATCCTGATCACCACCGACTACCTGGCGCCCGGCGACGAGGTGGACCTGTTCCTGCGCGCCGCCGGCCACGCCACCCGGCACCACCCGCTGCGCGGCCCCCGGAGTGAGGACGAGCTGGTCTCCATCCTGGCCGGCTGCGCGGGCGCGCTGATCGCCAACGAGCCGATGACGGCCGAGGTGTTCGCGCGAGCGCCCGCCCTGCGCGCGGTCGTCCGCACCGGCGTCGGGTACGACTCCGTGGACGTCGAGGCGGCCACCCGCGCGGGCGTCTCGGTGAGCAACCTGCCCGGCGTCAACGCGAACGCGGTCGCCGAGTACACGATGGGCCTGCTGCTGGCCCAGGCGCGCCGGCTGGTCCCCGTGGCGACCGGCGTCCAGGAGGGCCGCTGGCCCCGCGACGACGGCCACGAGCTGCGCGGCAAGACGCTCGGCCTGCTCGGCTACGGCGCGGCGGCCAGGGCCGTGGCGCCGCTCGCGCGGGCGTTCGGGATGAGCGTGCTCTGCACCTCCGGTGTCAAGGACGATCTCGACCCCTCCGTACGCTTCGTGGCCCTGCCCGAGCTGCTGGCCGAGTCGGACTTCCTGTCCGTGCACACGGCGCTCAGCCCCGCCACCAGGAACCTGCTCGACGCCGCCGCGCTCGCCCTGATGAAGCCCACCGCGCACCTCGTCAACACCGCCCGCGGCCCCATCGTGGACGAGGCGGCCCTGGCCGCCGCCGTGCGCGCGGGCCGGCTCGCCGGCGCGGCGCTCGACGTCGCCGAGACCGAGCCGCTCCCGCCCGGCAGCCCGCTGCGCGGCGTGCCCGGCATCACCGTCTACTCCCACCTGGCCGGGCAGACCGCCGAGGCGCGCAGGGCCGCGGGCGTCGACGGCGCCCGCGAACTCGTGGCCGCGCTGCGCGGACATCCCCGCTCCTCGCTCAACGCCCATGTGCTTACAGAAAGGACATCATGACGAGTATCGAGGCGATCAGGGTCCTGGCGCCCAGCGGAATGCTGGGGGCGGGATTCCCGCCGGAGTCCATCGACCGCGGGATCGAGCTCGGGGCCGACGTGATCGCCCTCGACGCAGGATCCACCGACTCGGGCCCCTATTACCTGGGCTCGGGCACGCCCAAGACGACCGCCGCGGCCGTCGCCCGCGACCTGCGGATCCTGCTGCGCGCCGCGGCCGGGGCGGGCATCCCGCTGATCGTCGGCTCGTGCGGCACCAGCGGCACCGACTCGGGGGTGGACTGGGTCGCCGGCATCGCCGGGACGATCCTGCGCGAGGAGGGCCTGAGCCTGAAGGTGGCCCGCGTCTACAGCGAGCAGCGGGCCGACGCGCTGAAGGAGCGGCTCAACGAGGGACGCGTCCACCCGCTGCCACCCATGGGCGACCTGGACGCCGCCACGCTCGACGACTGCACCCACATCGTCGGCATGATGGGGCACGAGCCCATCGTGGCGGCCCTGGAGGCGGGGGCGGACGTCGTGCTCGCCGGGCGGGCCACCGACACCGCGCTCGCGGCGGCGTACCCGCTGATGAAGGGCCTGCCCGCGGGACCGGCCTGGCACGCGGCCAAGATCGTGGAGTGCGGCGGGCAGTGCACCACGAACCCGCGCTCCGGCGGGGTGCTCGCGACCGTCGACCACGGCGGCTTCACGATCGAGCCGCTGGACCCGGCCGTGGCGTGCACGCCGACGTCGGTGGCGGCGCACATGCTGTACGAGACCGTGGACCCGCACCGGATGCGGGAGCCCGCGGGCACGCTGGTGGTGGACGAGGCCACGTACACGGCTCTGGACGAGCGCCGGGTGCGCGTGGAGGGGTCGCGCTTCGAGCCCGCCCCGCACACGATCAAGCTCGAAGGGGCCCGCGTCACCGGCTACGAGACCATGTCGTTCACCGCGATCCGCGACCCGCTCATCCTCGGCGACATCGACGCCTGGCTGGCGCTGCTGCACGAGGTGCTCACCGCCCGCGTACGCCAGACGCTCGGCCTCGACCCCGACGCCTACGTCGTGGACATCCGCCCCTACGGCTACAACGCCGTGCTGGGCGACCTCGACCCCTCGTCCGCACCGCCCCGCGAGGTCGGGGTGATGCTGCTGGTCAACGCGCCCGGCCAGGCGACGGCCACGGCCATCGCCAAGGTGGCGAACCCGCTGATGCTGCACCTGCCGGCGCCCGGCATGGACTACCTGCCGAGCCTGGCCTTCCCCACGTCGCCGGCCGAGACCGAGCGCGGCCCCGCGTACGCGTTCGTGCTCAACCACGTGGTGGCCGTGGACGATCCGACCGAGATGTTCCGCATCGAGCTGCCCGAGGGGGTCTCCCGATGACCGCCGACCGCAGGCCCACACTGGGCGACCTCGCCCTGGAGGTGCGCTCCAAGAACGCGGGCCCGTTCTGGGTGACGATGGAGCTGTTCATGCGCGACGCGGAGGGCTACGCGATCGTCGCCGACGAGGGTTTCCTCAACGAGGAGGTCATCGCCCGCCTCTACGCCCTCGTCCCGGCCGACGTGCGGATCTTCCGCATCCCGGCGCTGAACGTGGTGAAGATCTCCTTCCCCCGCCCGACCCCGCAGGGCAGCCCGCTGGATCGCGACATCCACGCGGGCCAGCATCACGTGCCGCTGGCGGCGCTGGTGCCCTGATCGCCGGACGGCGGGTAGGTCAGCAGCCCGTCGCGGACCCGCGCGTGCTCGTTGAGCTGCGCGGGTCGCACCGACGTGACCGAGATGAGGTGCACGACCTCGACGCCGGCCACGATCAGCGCATCGGTGATCAGCCGGCGGTGGCACCGCCATGGCACGGCCTCGCTGCACATGATCGCCGGTCGCTCGTGCTCGGCCAGCTGGAGCAGTTCGTCGAGGCCGCGCCGGAACTCGGGGGTGGCCATGTGGTCGGCGTAGTCGCGGAACGCCTTGACCTCCCACGCGCCGTTGGGGCTCGGGACGCCCCGCGGCGTGTGCCGCCGCCCGCCCAGCTCGCGTATCCACCGGTAGCCGATGTCGGGGGGCAGCGCGGCGGTGACGGCGGGCTGGTTCCACTGCGGGAACTTGCGCGACGACGGGTACGACCGGACGTCCACCAGGCAGGTGACGTCGTGGGCGCGCAGCATCTCCAGCACCTCGTCGAAGGTGCGGTTGGAGTGGCCGAGCGTGCGGACGCGGTTCGTCATCGTGTCGCCTCCCCCCGAGGAGCACACCTCCACGCTAGCGCGGGGGCCCGATCAGGCCGCGTTCCAGGGCCACGACCACGGCGGCCGCCCTGGTGTCCACGCCGAGCTTGGCGAAGACGTGCTTGAGGTGGGTCTTCACGGTCGTCTCGCTGATCAGCAGGGTCCGCGCGATCTCCTTGTTGGCCGCGCCCCGCGCGACCAGGCGCAGCACCTCCAGCTCGCGCGGGCTCGGGTCCTGCGCGGGCGGGCGGCCGATGAGGGCGGAGGCGACCGAGGGGGCGAGCACGGCGCCGCCCGCCGCCGCGGCCCGCACGGCGCGGTGCAGCTCGTCCCTGGGCGCGTCCTTGAGCAGGTAGCCGGCCACGCCCGCGGCCATGGCCCGCGCCACGTCGGCGTCGGTGTCGTACGTGGTCAGCACGATCACCTTGATCTCCGGGTGGTCGGCGCGCAGCCGCTGGACAGCGCCGAGGCCGTCGAGGCCGGGCATGCGCAGGTCCATCAGCACGATGTCCGGCCTGGACCGCCTGGCCATGGCCAGCGCCTCGAACCCGTCGCCCGCCTCGGCCACCACGTCGATGTCGTCGATGCCGTCGAACATGCCGCGCAGGCCGTCGCGGACCACCGGGTGGTCGTCCACGATCATCAGTTTGAGGGGATGCGCAGGCACAGGGCCGTCCCTTCTCCCGGGGCCGACTCGACCGTCAGCGTGCCGCCCACCCCGTCGGCCCGCTCGCGCATGGCGGCCAGGCCGTAGCCCCGCGTGCCTGCTCCGGGGTCGAAGCCGGTGCCGTCGTCGTACACGTCCAGCGTCACCTCGTCGTCCATGTAGGTCAGCGTGATCGCCACCCGGCCGGCGCGGGCGTGCTTGGCGGCGTTGGCCAGCCCTTCCTGCGCGGTGCGCAGCACGGTGGCGGTCACCTCGGGCGGCAGCGGCCTGGGGGTGCCCTCGACGGCCACGCCGGCGGTCGTGCCGTGGGCGCGTGACCACCGCGCGGCGACCTCCGCCAGCGCCGCCTCCAGCGAGGCGTCCTGGAGCGGGCCCGGGCGCAGCGCGTCGACCGAGCGGCGGGCCTCGCGGAGGTTGTCCCGTGCGAGGTCCTTGGCCAGGGCGATCCTGCGGCGTACGGCCGGCAGGTCGGGCGTGTCCTCGATGGCCTGCTCGGCGGCCTCCAGCTGGGTGATGATGCCGCTCAGGCCCTGGGCGATGGTGTCGTGGATCTCCCTGGCCAGCCTGGCCCGCTCCTCCAGGACGCCGACCGTGCGGTTCTGGGCGCTCTGGCGGGAGACGTACGCGACGAACAGCCCGATCGCCACCACCAGGCCCGAGCTGCCGGCGAGCTGCCACAGGGCGCCGGGGTCGTCGAGGTAGCCCCTGGCGGCGAACGTGCACAGGATCGTCGCCACCGCCCCCGCGTACGACCAGGGCGCGGGCAGCATCAGGTACGGCTGCGGCATCAGCCCGAAGATCACCACGTCGAACGAGCGGTCGGCCGTCACCAGCGCGACGTACAGCCCGCAGAGCACCGCGACGTGCAGGGCCATGGGGGTGAGCCGGCCGAGCCGCTCGGGCCTGCGCCCGACGAAGAACCAGTGCCAGCCGGCCAGCGCGGCGAGCAGCGCCAGCGGCAGCGGGCCAGGGGCGGAGCCGGCCCCGAACGACAGCACCAGGCCGAGCGCCAGGCAGGCGTAGAACAGCACGTGGAAGGCGCGCAGCCAGCGCGCCTCCCAGACGTTCACCTCGTCACTCCCATCGGAACAGCGCCGCGGCCGCAGCCGTGCCCGCGACGATTATCCCGGCCAGGATCATCATCGGGAAGAGCGCGGCGGTGCCGGACCAGGCGCTGGTGAGCGCGTCCACGCCGGGGGTCAGCGGCAGGAAGTCGCCGATCTGCCGCAGCGAGTCGGGCAGCGCCCTGCGCGGCACCGCCGCGCCCGCAAGGAAGATCATCGGGAACATGACCAGCATGCCGACCAGGTTCGCGCCCCTGGCGTTGCCGACGACGGCGGCGATGACGAAGCCGAGCGCGCACACCGTCACCGAGCAGAGGACGAACGCCAGCGCCAGCAGCGGCACGCTGCGCGGCGCCGTGGCCCCGAACGCGGTGATCGCGGTGACGACGAGCAGCGCCGACCCGGCGAGCGCGGCCGTCACCTGGGCCACGAGCTGGGCGCCGAGCAGCAGCAGCGGCGAGACCGGCGTGGTGGCCAAGCGCTTGAGCACCTTGCGCTCCCGGTAGGAGGCCACCACTCCCGGCAGCGCCCCCATGCCGCCGATGGCCGCGATCATCGCGACGTAGCCGGGCACCGCGCCGCTGTCGCCGCGCTTGAGCACCAGCAGCATCAGCGGGAAGGCCATCATGAAGAACACCGAGGCGGGGTCGCGCAGCAGCAGCCGCAGCTCCGTCGTGACCAGTGCGGTGAACGCTCTCATCGGTCCGCTCCTTCCAGCGCGAAGTACGCCTCTTCCAGCGACCCCGTGCGGGTGGCCGCCATGATCTCCTCAGGGGTGCCGGCCGCCTGGACGCGGCCGCGCGCGAGGATCGCGAGGCGGTCGCACAGCGCCTCGGTCTCGTCGAAGTAGTGGCTGACCAGCACCACCGTGGTGCCGGACGCCCGCAGGTCGGTCACCAGCCGCCAGGTCTCGCGTCTGGCCACCGGGTCGAGGCCGGTGGTCAGCTCGTCGAGCACCACCACCTCGGGGTCGCCGACCAGCGCCAGGGCCAGCATGAGCCGCTGCTTCTGGCCGCCCGACAGGTCGCCGTACGCCTGGCGCGCCAGCGGGCCCAGCCCCCAGCGCTCCATCACCTGCCGCCAGTCGGCGGGGGCGCGGTAGAAGGCGGCGTACGCCCGCAGCGCCTCGGCCACCTTCATCCGCTCCGGCAGCGCGCCCTCCTGCAGTTGCACGCCGATCCGCTGCGCCACGGCGCGGCGGCGGCGCGACGGGTCCTCCCCCAGCACCCGCACGCTGCCCCCGTCGGGCCTCCGCAGGCCGATGAGGCATTCGACGGTGGTCGTCTTGCCCGCCCCGTTGTGGCCGGCGATCCCGAAGATCTCACCGGCGTGCACCGTGAACGTCACGCCGTCCACGGCCGGGGTGCTCCCGTACACCTTGCGCAGGTCCTTGACCTCGATGGCTTCCATGCCTCAAGGCTCCCGCCGGCCCGCTCACGGCGGCATCGCCCGTCACGTCACCCGGCATCCTCCGTTCGGGTGAGTTGACACCTGGAGGGGTGACCGCTATTTCTTGGCTAACCGTTAGGGGTAGGCAAAATGTCGCATTTCTCCTGCGGATCTTGTCGCCGGATGAGTGAATAGGGACCTGTGAGTTACGACAGCTACGAACCGGAGCCGTCCGGACGGCCGGACGACGCCCAGGAGCGGCCCCGGCCCGCGGCGCGTCAGAGCAGGCGGCGGCGCCCGTCCAGCCGCCGCCCGTCCACCCCTCCTGCGTCCGCCCTTCCTGCGTCCACCCCTGGTGCGTCCACCTCTCGCGTGTCCGCCCCGAGCCGGGCGGACGCGGCCGGCGAGAAGCCGCGGCAGGGTGACGGCGGCGGGGGGCGGCGTACCGGGTGGCGGCGGTTCGTGCCCGGGTGGAAGGCCGTGGTGCTCGGCATCATGGTCCTGGTGACCGGCCTGTTCGGGATGATCATGGTGGCGTACGCGAACACGCCGCTGCCGACCGACACGCAGGAGCACGCCACCGAGCAGGGCAGCATCCTCTATTACCGGGACGGCAAGACCGAGCTGGCCAGGCTCGGCACCAAGCGCGAGATCGTCCCCATCTCGAAGATCCCCCGGCACGTCCAGGACGCCTTCATCGCCGCCGAGAACCGGTCGTTCCGCACCGACCCCGGCTTCTCGATCTCGGGCATCATGCGCGCGGCGTACAGCACGCTCACCGGCCAGCAGGTGCAGGGCGGCTCGACGATCACGCAGGAGATGGCGCGCGGCTACTACGACGGCCTCAGCCAGGAGCGGACCGTGCAGCGGAAGGTCAAGGAGATCTTCGTCTCGATCCGCGCCAACCAGGAGATGTCGAAGGACGAGATCCTCGCCAACTACCTCAACACCATCTACATCGGGCGGGGCGCGAACGGCATCCAGGCCGCCGCCCAGGCGTTCTTCGACAAGGACGTCGACGAGCTGACCCCCGCCGAGGGCGCCTACCTGGCCGGACGCACCCAGCAGCCGGACCGCTTCGACAAGGCCGAGCAGGACAAGAACTGGGCGCTGACGCGGGAGCGGTTCACGTACACCATCGACGGCATGGCGGAGGTCGACCCGGCGCGGTACGGCGACCTGCCCAAGACGGCGAAGTTCCCCAAGCTGGCCCGGCAGCAGAAGGTGGAGACCTTCAAGGGCGTCAAGGGCTACATGGTCGACATCGTCCAGCGGGAGCTGGCCTCGCGGGGCATCGACAAGAAGGCGCTGAGCATCAGCGGCTACCGGGTGACGACCACGTTCGACAGGAAGCTCATGCTGGCCGCGAAGAAGGCGGTGGAGAGCAACCTGCGCGCGCTCGGCGACAAGCACATCCGCGCGAACATGGCCGCCGTCGATCCGCGCAACGGCCGGGTGATCGCCTTCTACAGCGGCCACGACTACCTCAAGAGCTTCACCAACAACGCCTTCGACGCCTACAAGCAGGCGGCGTCGGCGTTCAAGCCGTACGTGCTGGCCGCCTGGCTGGAGCGGGGCTACAGCCTCAAGAGCCGCGTCTCCGGCAAGGGCCCGGTCACGCTGCCCGGCACCAAGCCGATCCGCAACTCCCACGACCTCGGCGCGGCCGTGACCATCGACCAGGCCACCGCCCAGTCGGTGAACACCGCGTTCGCCACCATGGCGCAGGAGGTGGGGCTCGAGCAGGTCGCGAAGATCGCCGAGGACGCCGGGATCAGCGAGAAGAACCTCGAAGAGGCGATCAAGACCCACGCGTACGGCATGTCCATCGGCGCCGGCCTGGTCACCCCCGTGCAGCAGGCGACGGGGTACGGCATCTTCGCCAACGGCGGCGTGCACCACGACGCGCACGTGGTCGTCGCGGTCAAGACGGCCGACGGGAAGACCGTGATGAAGGAGGTCGACCCTCCCAAGCCGGTCATCAGCCCGGAGAGCGCGGCCGACGCGACGTACGCGATGCAGCAGGTCGTCAGGGCGGGCACCGCCAGGGGCACCGCGCTGCCCGGCGGCCGGCCGATCGCCGGCAAGACCGGCACCAACAACGAGAACAAGGAGGCGTGGTTCGTCGGCTACACCCCGCAGCTGTCCACGGCGGTCGGGATGTACAAGGAGGTGCCGCAGACGAACCCGAAGACCGGCAAGGTCCTGCGGGATCCCAACGGGTACGTGCTGCAGCGCGAGGTCTCGCTGGGCGGCATCGAGGGGGCCGGCACACCCACCAGGATCTGGCGGGACTTCATGGCGGTGGCGATGGCCGGCAAGCCGGTCGAGCAGTTCCCGCCGCCCTCGTTCTCCGGGCAGGAGCACGACCTGGTGACCGCGCCCGACCCCAAGCCGACGAAGGACCCGTCGGACGAGCCCACCGACGGTCCTGACGACGGCGTGAACGACTCCGTGGACGACGGCGTCCCAGACGACGTGGACGACGGCATCGACGACGGCATCGACGACGCCCCCACCGACCCGGCCTGCGCGGACGACCCGGCCTGTTCCGGGCAGCCCGACGGCACGCCGACCGACCAGGGTGACGACCCGCTGAACGACAGCGGCGATCCCGCGCTGCCCGAGGACTCGCTGGGCGAGGCCGGCGGCTGAGGTCAGGCGGTTCGCCGGTCGGCCGTGGTGTCGAGCAGGGCCCGCAGGGCGCCGGCGACCGCCGGGATCTGGCCGGCCTCGCGGTGGTAGGTCAGGTGCAGGGTGCGCGGGCGGAGCTGGAGCGCCGGGCGTACGGCGACGCCGGGGTGGAGGGCGGCGTCCAGCGCGAGCTGGGGCAGCAGGCCGACGGCCAGGCCGCGGGCGATCAGCGCCTGGGCCGCCACATAGTCGTCGGTGCCGTGCCGCACGTCCGGCGCGAACCCGGCCGCGCCGCACGCCTCGCGCAGGTTCGCGGCGCACCGCTCGCAGCCGGCGATCCACTTCTCCCCTGCCAGCACTTTCAGGTCGACCGGCTCGCCGGGCGGGCCCGCATGGGGATGATCCTCAGGCAGCACGAGCCGCACGGGATCACCCCCGACCACCACCCGCACCAACCCGGGCCCCGCGCCCTGCTCCCCTGCGATCGGGGCGGCGGTGTGGGTGAAGGTGACGGCGACGTCCACCTCGCCGGCTTCCAGGAGCGCGAGGGCCTGGGGTGGCTCGGCCTCGCGCAGCCGTACGTCGATGCCCGCGTGGCGGCGGCCGAGCAGGCTGATGGCGTCGGGCACGATCGTCGCCCCCGCGGAAGGGAACACCGCCAGCCGCACCGTGCCGGCCCGCCGCTGGCCGAGCGCGTCGAGGTCCTCCTCGGCGGCCTGCAGCCGGGCGGCGATCGCGTCGGCGTGGCGCAGCAGCGCCCTGCCCGCCTCGGTGAGCTGCACCCCGCGCGGGCGGCGCAGCACGAGCGGCGCCCCCGCCTGTCGTTCGAGGTGGCGCAGGTGCTGGCTGACGGCAGGCTGCGTCCACCCGAGCGCCCTGGCGGCGCCCGCGATCGACCCGGTGCGGGCGATCTCCCGGAAGATGAGCAACCGGTTCGCGTCCATGCCTTAAGTATTACTTGGGTCAGCGCCAAGAAGTTCAAGCCTTCCTAAGAGCAGGAGCACGCGGCAAGGTGGGGCGCGTGATGCGAACCATCGGCCTGATCGGCGGCATGAGCTGGGAGTCCTCCGCCGAGTACTACAAGATCCTGAACGAGGAGACCCGCCGCCGCCTCGGCGGTCACCACTGCGCGAAGAGCGTGCTGCTGACCGTCGACTTCGCCGAGATCGAGGCGATGCAGCGCGAGGGCGCGTGGGACCGCGCAGGCGAGCTGCTGGCGGGCGCGGCCAAGAGCCTGGAGTCGGCGGGCGCCGACCTGGTGCTGCTGTGCACCAACACCATGCACCAGGTGGCGGACGCCGTCGAAGGCGCCGTCGGCGTGCCGTTCCTGCACCTCGTCGACGCCACCGCGCGCCGCGTCGCAGCGGCAGGTCTCACCAGGGTCGGCCTGCTCGGCACCCGCTTCACCATGGAGATGCCCTTCTACCGGGCGCGGATGCGCGATCACGGCATCGACGTCCTGGTGCCGGACGAGCCCGCCCGCACCCTCGTCCACGACGTCATCTACCAGGAGCTGACCCTGGGCCGGGTGGAGCCCGCCTCGCGGGAGGCGTACCGGGAGATCATCGCGGAGCTGGCCGGGCGCGGCGCGGAGGGCGTCATCCTCGGCTGCACCGAGATCACCCTGCTGGTGGGCCAGGACGACGGTCCCGTCCCGGTGTTCGACTCCACCCGGATCCACGTGGAGACCGCCCTCGACCTGGCCCTGAGCGAGCCGTCCGGCTAACCGAGCGCGGCGCGGGAGCGGGCCACCTGGTCGCGGGCGCGGGCCGTCCAGACCGGCTCGTTGAGCGGGTCGAGCCGGTCGAGGCAGGCGGTGAAGTGCTCCAGGGCGGCCCGCTCGTCGCCGCGACGGCGGCTGATCTCGCCCAGCGTGTACGCCACCATCGCCTGCCCCTGCGTGTCCCCGGCGTCCTCGAACATCTCGGCGCACCTGGCCAGCCGGGCGACGGCGGTGTCGTAGTGGCCGAGCGCGGCCTCGGCCTGGGCCAGCCGGCGCAGCGCCACCCGTTCGCCGTAGCTCCAGCGCAGCTCCCTGCTGAGGTCGATGGCGGCCCGGTAGTGGCCGATCGCCTCATCGGCGCGGCCCGTCTCGTAGCAGGCGATGCCGAGCGAGCGCAGGAACCGGGCCCGATGGACGGCGCTGTGAACGGCCCGGTGGACAGCACTGTGGACGGCGCTGTGGCCCTCGGCCATGGCCAGGGCCCGCCGCAGGGTCGCCGCCGCCGCGTCGTAGCGGGACAGGTAGAACTGGATCCCGGCGATCTCGGTCCAGGCGGCCAGCAGGCCGTGCTCGTCGCCGAGCGTCTCGAACCGCTCGGCGGCCATCGTGGCGGCGGCCAGCGCGGAGCCCAGGTCGGACTCCAGCGTGGCGGCGATCCCGAGCAGCGCGTACGCGGCGGCGTGCCGGTCGCCCGTCTCCGAGCCGCGCGCGAGGAGCAGCCTGAACTCCTCCGCGACCGCGCCCGCTCGCCTGCGGTCCACCTCGGCGTCGCCCCGGATCAGGCGCATCCTGATCTCGGTGGCGGTGTCGCCGGCCTCGGCGGCGGCCTCCGCGACCATGCCGAGCAGGCGTACGGCGTCGTCGTGGAAGCCGCGCACGATGAGGAACGGCGCCAGCGCCTGGGCGAGCAGGGCCGCCTCGCGGACGAGACCGGCGCGGGCCGCGGCCACGGCCAGCGCGACGAGCACGGCGCGTTCCGCGGCGAGCCAGGCGCCGCCCTCGGGGCAGGGCGGGGTCCTCGCGGGCAGGCCGGGCGGCGGCGGGGCGAAGGCAGGCGGCAGCTCGCGGGCCGCCTCCGTGGTGCGCGCGCACGCCTCGGCGGTGGCGCGGCGCAGCGCCGCCGTCCTGCTCCGCGCGCTCTCCTCGGTCGCGAACAGCTCGCCGGCGAAGCCGCGCAGCAGGTCGTGCATGCGGTAGCGGGGGCTGGCCGCGGCGTCGGCGTCACCGGCGGTGATCAGGCCGGCGGCGGCCAGCTCCTCCAGGGACGCGTCCACGTCGTGCGCGGAGACGCCGGCCAGCGCGGCCACCGTCCAGGCCGCCACCCCGTCCGCCGGCACCGAACCCAGCAGGCGGAACGCTCTGCGCGCGGGCTCGGACAGCGCGGCGTAGCTCGCCTCGAACGTGGCGCGCACGTCCAGGGGCCCCGAGCGCAGCTCGTTCAGCGGTGAGGCGGTGCGGAGCCGGCGCGCCAGCTCGGCCGGCGGCCAGGCGGGGCGGGTGGCCAGGCGGGCGCCGGCGATGCGCAGCGCCAGCGGCAGCCGCCCGCAGGAGCGCACTATCGCCTCGGCCGCCTCGGGGTCGCCGGCCATGCGCTCCGCCCCCGCCACGCCGGCCAGCAGGTCGCGGGCGTCGGCGAGCGGGGGCACGTCCAGCGCGTACGACGTCGCGCCGGGCAGTGCGGGCAGCGGGCCTCTGGAGGTGACGAGCACGGCGGACCTGGGCGTCCCGGGGATCAGCGGCTGCACCTGGTCCTCGGCGGCCGCGTCGTCGAGCAGCACGAGCACCGCGCGGTCGGCGAGCCTGGCCCGGTAGACCGCCGCCCGCTCCTCGACGCCGGTGGGCAGGGCGGCGAAGTCCACGCCGAGCACCCGCAGCAGCTCGGCCAGCAGGTCGGACGCGTCACGCGGAGCCGCCGACGCCCCTGCCAGCCGCACGAACAACTGCCCGTCGGGATACCGCTCGCGAAGCCGATGGGCGACGTGCACCGCCAGCGTGCTCTTGCCCACGCCCGGCTGCCCCGAGACGGTGACGATCGGCGGCGCACCCCCACCCCCCTTGAGCGCCGCGACCAGCTCAGCGCTCTCCCGCTCACGCCCGACGAATTCGGCGATGTCGGCCGGAAGAAGACAAACCCCCGCCCAGGCGGGCTCCCGGCTCAAGGAAACGCCCGCATCGCGGGAACGGACAACACCACCATCCTCGCCGAGGACGTGGCCGACAGCGGAGGAAACACCCTCACGACGGCCGGCAGCACCCCCAAGCTCACCGACTTCGCCAACGGCGCGGACGGTGCTCGAAGGCATGGGGTCGGCGTCGTTGAGAAGGGCGGTGTGGAGGGTGCGTAAGTCGTGGCCCGGCTCGATGCCCAGTTCAGCGACGAGGGTCGAGCGGGCGCGGCGGTACGCCTCCAACGCCTCGGCGCGGCGGCCGGCGCGGTGCAGTGCGAGCATCAGGCGGTGCCACAGGCGTTCGTTGAGCGGGGCGCTGTCCACCAGCGGGGCCAGCTCGCCCACGAGCTCGTCGTGCAGCCCGAGCCGCAGGCGGACGTCGATCCAGGCGAGCCTGGCGTTCTCGCGGCGTTCCTCCAGCTCGGCGATGCGGGCCTGGACGGTCGCCGCCAGCGGCACGTCCTCGGCGGGCCGGCCGCGCCACAGCGCCAGCGCCCGGCCGAACAGGCGGTGCGCGGCCGCCAGGTCGCCGCGGGCCGCCTCCAGCCGCGCCCGGTGCGCGGCCTCGTCGAAGGTGAGCAGGTCGAGCCGGTCGGGCTCGAGCCGCAGCAGGTAGCCGTACGGCGCCGACTCGACGCCGATCCCGGCGCGGCGCAGCGCGGTCACGTACTGCTGCAGGTTCGGCACGGCGGAGCGGGGCGGGTCGTCCCACACCGAGGCGATCAGCCGGTCCCTGGACAGGACGGTGCCCGGGTGGAGCAGGAAGACGCCGAGCACGGCGCGCGCCCTGGCGGCCAGCCGGATCGGCCGCCCCTCGTCGAGGACCCTGACCGGTCCGAGGATCGTGAAGTCCACCGTCCTCCCTGCCACGATCAGCCGTTTCGTCCTTCTCTATGGCGACTTTATGGGCTTTCTGTCGGCGAGAGGAGGAAGTTGATCGACGACATCCCGCCGGGAAGCCAGGAAGGAGGTGCCGTAGATGAAGATCGAGGTTCGCAAGGTCGAGGCCGTGAAGGCGACGCAGTTCATGACCTGAGGCATCGCCTCTCAGCCGGCCGGGAGGCGGTCCGCCGCCTCCCGGCGGCTCCATCCCGACGACCGATGACGGCCGGCCGCGGCCGATGACGAACGATCCGGTGGGAAACGATGCGGGTGATGGTGAAGGAATGCGCCTGGGAGTCCCTGGGCGACGAGCTCGTGGTCGTGCACGACCCGCGCGAGGCGTACACGCTGGCTGACCCGGGCGGGCGGGTCGCGGCGCTGCTCGATGAGCTGGCCAGGGGGCCGGCCACGGCGGAGGAGCTGAGCGCGGCGCTGACCGCGCGCGGCGTCCCGGTCTCGGCGGACGACGTGCGCGACGGCCTGGCCGGGCTCGACTCCCTGGGGCTGGTGGAGGACGCCGATGAGCGGCTGCTGGGCGATCCCGAGGCCGACGAGCGGCATTTCTCCAATCTGACGTTCTTCGGGGCGTTCGCCCGGCTGGGGACGTCGCGGGCGGAGTTCGTCCGGCGGCTGCGCGCGTCCCACGTGCTCGTGCTCGGCGCGGGCGGCGGCGGCTCGGCCCTCGTGCAGTGCCTGGCCGGGCTCGGCGTCGGCGCGCTGACGCTGGTGGACCGCGACGACATCGAGCCGCGCAACTTCGCCCGCCAGTTCCTCTACCGGCGCGCCGACGTCGGCCGGTCGAAGGTGGAGCGGGCGGCGGAGTGGGTCCGCGCGTACGACCCGGACATCGAGGTCCGCGCCGTGGACCGGTGGATCTCCGGCCCCGACGACCTCAAGGACCTGACGGGCGACGCCGACGTGATCGCCGGCGGCCTGGACGGCGCCCCCGACGCGAACCTCTGGGTCAACGAGGCCGCGTTGCGCGCGGGCGTCCCGCTGGTGGCCGGTGGCATGACGCGGACCCAGCTCATCTACTTCTCGGTCGATCCCGGCAGGAGCGCCTGCCTGCGCTGCGACGAGTCCGACCTGCCTGGCCCCGGCGAGCGGACGACGGCGGCGGTGGCCCAGCGGCTCACCCGCGGGCTGCGGCTGGCGAACGGGCTCACCGGCCCGATGGCGATGCAGGTCGGGTCGCTGGTCGCGTACGAGGTCATGCGGTATCTGACGAAGGTCGAGCCGCCGCGGGCGGCGGGGGCGCGGGTGGTGCTCGACCTGCTGGACGGGCTGGTCCCGGTATGGCGGCCGTTCCCCCGCGACCCCGGCTGCCCGGCGTGCGCGCTGGCCCCGCAGAACGACGGCAGGCGCCTCCCATGACCACCATACGGCTGCGCCCGCTCACGGTGGTCGGGGAGGGCGAGGAGGTGCTGGTCGGCGACCCGGCCACCGGCATGTTCGTGGCGATGCCCGCCGTGGGCGGCGTGGTGGTCGCGGCGCTGCTGCGCGGCGCGACCGAGGAGGAGGCCGCCGCCGAGGCCGCCGCGTTCGCCGGCGAGCCCGTCGATCTGCCCGCGTTCATGGCGACCCTGGCCGAGCTGGGGTTCCTGGATGACCGGCCGGACGACGAGCGCCAGGCCGTCAGGACCGCGCCGATCCAGATGCGGCGCTGGCTGGCGGGGGTGAGCCCGCGCGTGGCCCGTCCCTTCTTCGGGGAGGTCGCGTGGGCTTGTTACGTCGTGCTCGCGCTTTTCTGCCTGGCGGTCTTCATCACCTCGCCGTCGCTGCTGCCGGACCCGGCCGAGGACGCGTTCGTGCTGGACGACGTCGGGTTGAGCACGCTGCTGCTGATGCCCTTCGTGCTGGTCTCGACGGCGCTGCACGAAGGCGGGCACTGGCTGGCCGCCCGTGCGGCGGGGGTCACGGCCCGGTTCGGGGTGGACCGGCGGATGATGCTGCTCGTCCTGGAGACCGACCTGTCGCAGTTGTGGGCGGTGCCGCGCCGCCGCCGCTTCGGGCCGCTGCTCGGCGGGATGGCGGTGGACGTGGTCGTGCTCGCCGCGCTGCTGACCGCCCGCCTGCTGATCGAGAAGGGAGTGTGGTCGCCGGCGCCGGTGGTGGACGCGACGCTCGCCGCCTGGGTGTTCGTGAAGCTGGCGGGCCTGCTGTGGCAGTGCATGATCTTCCTGCGCACCGACCTGTACGGGGTGCTCGTCCACGCCCTCGGCTGCCGCGACCTGTGGCGGATCAAGACGTTGCTGCTGCGGCACGCGTTCGGCCGGCTCACCCGGGCGCAGGCGGCCGAGCTGGTGCGGGCCTCGCCCGCCGACCTCAGGGTGGGGCGGTGGTTCCGGTGGGTGTGGCTGGCGGGGTTCGCCGTGGTGCTGGCCTGGTTCGTGGTCTTCGTCCTGCCGGTGGTGGTGAGCGTGCTGGGGTGGGCGGCCGACCGGTTCGTGCTCGGGCCGCTCGACCCCGCCTTCTGGTACGCGCTGCTGTGCGTCGCCCTCCTGCTCGGCCCGTACGTGCTGGCGGCCGGCCTGGCGGTCCGCGAGCACGTACGGCGCTGACCCCCGGGGGCCGGCGGGGTCAGGTGTCGGCGAGCAGGATGGCCGGGTTCTCCACGCAGTCGGCGACGTGGCGCAGGAAGCCGCCCGCCGCTCCCCCGTCGCAGACCCGGTGGTCGAACGTCAGGGAGAGCTGGGTGATCTTGCGGGCGGTGACGACGCCCCCGTGCACCCACGGGCGGTCGATCACCCGGCCGACGCCCAGCAGCGCCGCCTCCGGGTGGTTGATGATCGGGGTGGAGCCGTCCACGCCGAAGACGCCGTAGTTGTTGAGCGTGAACGTGCCGCCCGTCAGCGACTCAGGCGGCAGCTTGCCCTCCCTGGCCAGGCCGGTGAGCCGGGTCAGCTCGGCGGCGAGCTGGGCGGTGGTCATCAGGTGGGCGTCGCGGACCACCGGGACGACGAGGCCGCGGTCGGTCTGGGCGGCGAAGCCGAGGTTGACGTGGCCGTACCTGACGATCTCCGAGCGGTCGGTGTCCACCGTCGAGTTCAGCTCGGGGAAGCGGCGCAGTCCGTCCACGCAGATGCGGGCCAGCAGGGCGAGCAGGCCGATGCCGAGCTGGGGGCGGGTGCGGCGGAGCGCGTCCCTGGCCGCGACCAGGTCGGTGGCGTCCACGTCCACCCAGGTCGTGGCGTCGGGGATCTCGGTGCGGCTGCGGCTCAGCTTCTCCGCCACGGCCCTGCGCACGCCGCGCAGCGGGATGCGCTCCAGCGGTCGCGGGGCGGCGGGGCTCGCCGCGCCCGCTCGCTCGATGGCCTGCTCGACGTCGCGGCGCAGGATCACCTCGCGGGGGCCGGTGGGGGTGACATGGGCGAGGTCGATGCCGTGCTCGCGGGCGATCCTGCGCACCAGCGGCGAGATGACCCGCGGCGCCTGGCCCGGCGTCCGGGAGTTCGCCGCCTCCTGCCTCAGCGGGCGCAGGCCCGCCGAGGACGTCTTGAGCGGGCGCGCGTCCGCAGCCGAGGGCTGAACCGGGCGCGCCTCTCCCGCGGCACTCTTGAGCGGCCGCGCGTCCTCGGCCGGCGCCTTGAGGGGGCGGGCGTCGGCGGCCGGCGCGTTGAGCTGGGCGGGGCGGCGACGGCGGCGGGAGGTCCCGTGGTGGCCGGTGCCGTAGCCGATGAGGACGTTGCCGCTGCCGGCCCGCTCCTCCTCGCGGTACCGGGACGCCGCCGGATCTTCGGCCGGTGCTGCGCCGCCGATCTCGATGAGGGGCTCACCCACCGACAGGACGGCGCCGGGTGCGGCGTGCAAGGCGAGGACGGTGCCGGCATACGGCACCGGCACCTCCACGGCCGCCTTGGCCGTCTCGACCTCGACCACGATCTGGTCCACCGCGACGGTGTCGCCGACGTCGACCTTCCAGTCGAGCACCTCGGCCTCGGTCAGCCCCTCGCCGAGGTCGGGCAGGCGGAACACCTGCCGCTCGCCGGTGACGGTCATGATGCCTCCCTGCTGAGGTGCAGCAGGTCGGGCCGGTCGTCGAACTGGAGCCGGTCCACCGCGTCGAGCACGCGGTCCACGTCGGGCAGATGGGTGTGCTCCAGTTTGGGCGGCGGGTACGGGATGTCGAAACCGGTCACCCGCAGCACGGGCGCGGCCAGGGAGTGGAAGCACCGCTCCTGTACGCGGGCCGCGATCTCGGCCCCCACCCCGGCGAACCCCTGCGCCTCCTGGATCACCACGCACCGCCCTGTCCTGCGTACGGACGACACCACGGTCTCGTCGTCGAACGGGACGATGCTCCGCAGGTCCACCACCTCCAGCGAGCGGCCCTCCGCGGCGGCCGTCTCGGCGGCCTGGAGGGCGACGGGCACGCCCGGCCCGTACGCGACGAGCGTGGCGTCGCTTCCCTCGCGCCGCACCACGGCCCGCCCGAAGCCGGGAGCGCGCCGCTCGGCGGCCGAGAAGTCGTCCTTGGCCCAGTACAGCTTCTTGGGCTCCATGAAGATCACCGGGTCGGGGTCGTCGATGGCGTCGCGGAGCAGCCAGTACGCGTCCTCGACGGTGGCGGGCGTGACGACCTTGAGCCCTGGGGTGTGGGCGTAGTACGCCTCGCTGGAGTCGCAGTGGTGCTCGACCCCGCCGATGCCGCCGGCGAACGGGATGCGGATCACCATCGGCAGCGACACCCGGCCGCGGGTGCGGTTGCGGGTCTTGGCGACGTGGGAGGCGATCTGCTCGAAGGCCGGGTAGGCGAACGCGTCGAACTGCATCTCGACGACGGGACGGAAGCCGCCCATCGCCATCCCGACCGCGAGACCGACGATGCCGGACTCGGCGAGCGGGGTGTCGAAGCAGCGTTCCTCGCCGAACTCTCCGGTCAGCCCGTCGGTGATACGGAACACGCCGCCGAGCGGCCCGACGTCCTCGCCGAAGACGAGCACCCGCTCGTCCTCGCGCAGCGCGTCGCGCAGGGCGGCGTTGAGTGCCTGTGCCATAGAGGTGGGCTTGGACGCGGCGACGGGTCCGGGTGCGGACACGGGCATGGCGGTCATCGTCACTCCTCCGTGGCGCTCAGCTCGGCCCGCAGCAGCTCGCGCTGCTCGCGCAGCTGCGGTGTGGGCTCGGCGAAGACGTGGTCGAACAGCTCGAACGGGTCGGTCTCCGGGTCGGCGTTCATGCGGTCGCGGACGCGGGCGGCGCACGCGTCGGCGGCCTGCGCGGCGGCTGCGACGCCGGCGTCGTCCAGCAGGCCCCGGCCGCGCAGGTAGGTCTCCAGGCGGGCCAGCGGGTCGGCCGACTCCCACCGCGCGACCTCCTCGGCGTCGCGGTAGCGGGTGGGGTCGTCGGCGTTGGTGTGCGGGTCCATCCGGTACGTGTGCGCCTCGACCAGGAACGGGCCACCGCCCGCGCGGGCCCGCCGGACGGCCTCGGTCAGCACCGACAGCACGGCGACCAGGTCGTTGCCGTCCACCTGCTCGGACGGCACCCCGTACCCGACGCCCTTGTACGCCAGCGCGGGCGCGGCGGTCTGCCTGGCCAGCGGCACCGAGATGGCGTACTTGTTGTTCTGCACCAGGAACACGACCGGGCAGCGCAGCACGCCGGCGTAGTTGAGCGCCTCGTGGAAGTCGCCCTCGCTGGTGCCGCCGTCGCCGATGAAGGCCAGCACGACCGCGTCCTCGCCCTTGCGGCGCAGCGCCTCGGCCATGCCGACCGCGTGGATGGTCTGGGTGGCGAGCGGCGTGCACTGGGGGGCGACGCGGACGGCGGCGGGGTCGTAACCGCAGTGCCAGTCGCCGCGCAGGAGGGTGAGCACCTCGACGGGGTCGAGGCCGCGGGAGACGAGGGCCACGCTGTCGCGGTAGGTGGGGAACAGCCAGTCGTCGTCGCGCAGCGCGAGCACCCCGCCGATCTGGCAGGCCTCCTGTCCCAGGCTGGAGGGGTAGACGGCGAGGCGGCCCTGCTTGGTCAGCGCGGTCGCCTGGCGGTCGAAGCGGCGGCCGATGACCATCCGGCGGTAGGCCTCCGTGAGCTGCTCGCCGGCCGGCATCGGGTACGCGGCGGGGGGATCGACGGCGGTGCCGTCCTCGGCGACGAAACGCACGGGGACGGGCGCGGGGAGGAGACCGTCGACCACCTGGGGATGAGACATGGCGACGCTCGCTTTCTCTGGACGGTGGACAAGAGAAGCGTCCGCGTAGCGAGCCATTCGTTCAAGACATCGGCGACTATAGGCGACAAATGGCCGCAAACCACGCTTCTCGCGGCCATTTGTCGATTTGACCGGAGAGGGAAGCGCGACCAGCCGGACATTTTGCCGCCGCCCGCGTCACCCCTGATCCTCCGGCCTCACACCCCGCCCCGCCGGCTCTCACACCCCGCCCCTCCGGTCCCAACCTGCCGCCCGGCCACGGCCACGTCGCCCTCACTACCCGCGGGCTCGGCTCCAGTGGGCGCCCTGGCCGCGGGCCTCGTCGAAGACGAGCCAGGTCCGGGTGGCGCGGACGCCCGGGATGTCCTGGATGCGTTCGAGCACGACGTGCCGCAGCGCCGCGTTGTCCGGCGTCCTGACCAGCGCCAGCACGTCGTAGTCGCCGCCGACCATGGCGAAGTGCTCGACGTAGGCGATCTCGCGCAGCCGGGCCGACACCTGCCGCCAGGAGTTCTGCTCGATGGTGATCGACACGTAGGCGCTGGTGCCCAGCCCCGCCTTGGCCGGCGCGATCTCGGCGGTGAAGCCGGTGATCACGCCGTCCTCCATGAGCCGGGTCAGCCGCGCGTACGCGCTGGCCCTGGAGATGTGCACGTGCTCGGCGAGGGTGCGCACGGACATGCGGCCGTCGCGCCGCAGCTCGGCGATGATCGCGCGGTCCACGTCGTCGAGCGCCGCGGCGGCCCGTTCAGGCCACTCCTCACCGGCCGGAACGCTCGACGCCGTGGACGGATGGCTCTCCATGCCCCTCACTCCTTGCCAAAGGTCTCCAGGTGGCCGCCTGCCGAAGCGCTGCCCCGGCGAGCGGCCGTCACTCAGCCCGCGGCCCCAGACGGCCGCCCATGCCGCGGCCCAGACGACGGCCCACGCGATGGCTCGGGCGGTGGCTCGGGCAGTGGCTCGGGCAGTGGCTCAGCGGCCGTCGAAGGCGGGGCGGCGTTTGGCCAGGAACGCCTCCACGGCGCCGGCGTGGTCGGCCGTCAGGCCCAGGCGGGCCTGGGCGCGCGCCTCGGCGGCCAGCGTCGCCCCGAGGTCCCGCCCCCACGACTCGGCGATGAGCCGCTTGGACTCGGCGTACGCGAGGGTGGGCCCGGCCGCGAGCCGTCCGGCCAGCTCGCGCGCGGCCGGAGCCAGCTCGTCCTGCGGAACCAGCCGCCCTGAGACGCCCCACTCCACGGCCTGCCGCGCCGTGAACGGCTCGGCGAGCAGCACGAGCTCCCTGGCCCGCGACTCGCCGACCGACCGGGTGAGCGTGGCCGACAGCCCGGAGTCGCAGGTCAGCCCGATCGCGCCGAACGCGGTGCCGAGCACCGCGTCCTCGGCGAACACCCGCAGGTCGCAGGCGAGCGCCAGGGCCAGCCCGGCACCCACGCAGGTGCCGCCGACGGCCGCGACGACCGGCTTGGGCATCGTGGCGAGCAGCCGCACCACGGGCGCGTAGTCCTCCTCGACGGTGTCGAACGCGTGCGCCGCGTCCTCGCGCAGCGCCGCCGCGTGCTCGGCCAGGTCCTGCCCGGCGCAGAACGCCGGTCCCGCCCCGGCCAGCAGCACCGCGCGGACGGACGCGTCACCGGCGACGTCCTCCAGCGCGAGGCGCAGCCGCAGCTTGGTCTTGGCGTCCAGCGCGTTGCGGCGCTCGGGCCTGTTCAGCGTGACGGTCGCCACGGCGCCGTCGCGTTCGAGGAGGACGGCGGCGCCGTTCACCGGGCGTCTCCGTCCCAGGTCTTGGCGACCAGGGTGAGCACGTCGTACGTGGCCACGGGCTGCCCCTCCTGGTTGGTGACGACGGCGTCCCAGCGCACCTCGCCGTAGTCGGCGTTGCTGCGCGGCGTGATCTGCTTGACGGTGAGCGTCACCGCGATGCTGTCACCGGCCTTGACCGGGGTGAGGAAGCGCAGCGCGTCCACGCCGAAGTTGGCCAGCACCGGGCCGGGCGCCGGGTCCACGAAGAGCCCGGCGGCCAGCGAGACGACCAGGTAGCCGTGCGCGACGATGCCGCCGAACAGCGGGTTGCGGGCGGCCGCCTCGGGATCGGTGTGGGCGTAGAAGGTGTCGCCGGTGAACTCGGCGAAGTGCTCGATGTCCTCCAGCGTCACCGTGCGCGGCGCGGAGGCGATCGTGTCGCCGATCCGCAGCTCGGCCAGCGACTTGCGGAAGGGGTGCACGTCGCTCGTGGCGCGGGCGGCGCCGGTCGTCCAGCGTCCTGTGACGGCGGTGAGCAGGTCCGGCGAGGCCTGGACGGCGGTGCGCTGCATGTGGTGCAGCACGCCGCGAATGCCGCCCAGCTCCTCGCCGCCGCCGGCCCGGCCTGGCCCGCCGTGGACGAGGACGGGCAGCGGCGAGCCGTGCCCGGTGGACTCCTTGGCGTCGTCGCGGTCGAGCACCAGCACCCGGCCGTGCCAGGGCGCGAGCCCGAGCACCACGGACCTCGCGACCTCGGGGTCGTGGGTGGCGACGGAGGCGACCAGGCTGCCGCGCCCGCGGGCGGCCAGGGCGACGGCCTCGTCCAGGCCGTCGTAGGCGAGCACGGTGCTGACCGGCCCGAACGGCTCGACGTCGTGCGGCTCGGTGGCGCCCGGCCTGGCCCGCAGCAGGAGCGGGGTCGTGAACGCGCCGCGCGTGGCGTCGCCGTCGAGCAGGGCGCCGCCCGCCGGCTCGCCGTACACGACGTCGGCGCTCGCGCGCAGGGCCTCGACGGCCTTGCGCACCTCCTCGCGCTGGGCGAGCCCGGCCAGCGCGCCCATGCGCACGTCGGGGTTGCGCGGGTCGCCGACGCTCACCTTGGCCAGGCGGGCGGCCAGCGCCTCCTCTACCTGCCCGGCCATGGCCGAGGGCACGAGCACCCGGCGGATGGCGGTGCACTTCTGCCCGGCCTTGACCGTCATCTCGGTGACGACGCCCTTGATGAACAGGTCGAACTCGGGGTCGTCCGCGCGCACGTCGGGGCCGAGGATGGAGCAGTTGAGCGAGTCGGCCTCGACGCCGAGCACGACGCCGCCGTCCAGCACGTTGGGGTGGCGGCGCAGGATGCCGGCCGTGTGGGCGGAGCCGGTGAAGGCGACGGAGTCCTGCACGGTCAGCTCGTCGAGCAGCCCGCCCGCGCTGCCCGCGAGGAGTTGCAGCGCGCCCTCCGGCAGGATGCCGGACTCGATGATCATGCGGACGGCCAGCTCGGTGAGGTACGCAGTCTGGCTCGCCGGCTTGACGATCGAGGGCAGGCCGGCGAGGAAGGCGGGGGCGAGCTTCTCCAGCATGCCCCAGACGGGGAAGTTGAAGGCGTTGATCTGCACGGCCACGCCCGGCCGCGAGGTGTAGAGGTGCTGGCCGACGAACGTGCCGCCCTTGCCGAGCCGTTCGAGGCCGCCGTCCAGGAAGACCGTGTCGTTGGGCAGCTCGCGCACGCCCTTGCTCGCGTAGCTGAACAGGGTGCCGATGCCGCCGTCCACGTCGATGGCGGTGTCGCGGGAGGTGGCGCCGGTGCGTACGGACAGGGCGTACAGCTCCTCCTTGCGCTCCAGCAGGTGTTTGGCGAGCGCCTTGAGCAGGGCGGCGCGCTCGTGGAAGGTGAGCGCGCGCACGGCGGGACCGCCGGTCCGCCTGGCGTACGCGACCATCGCGCCGACGTCGAGGCCGCGGCTGGAGATGCGCGCGACCTCCTCGCCCGTGGCCGCGTCGAGCAGCGGCTCTCCCTCGTCGGCCGCGCGGAACCACCGTCCCGCGGCATAGCTCTCCAACAGCGTGCTCACACTGTCTCCTCTCCCCGGGCGCGACCTTGCGCGGGCACCCCTCTGTGTGCGACCTTATTACTGACCGAGCGATAAGTAAATGAGCCCGAGGCGTCGGAGGAAAGATGACGACCACCCCAGCGGAGCCGGACCTCGAGGCCCGCCTGCAAGCCGGGTTCGACGCGACCATCGCCCGCCACGACCGCATCGAGCCGCGCGACTGGATGCCCGACTCCTACCGCAGGACGCTCATCCGCCAGATCGCCCAGCACGCCCACTCCGAGATCATCGGCATGCAGCCCGAGGGCAACTGGATCGGCCGCGCCCCCTCACTGCGCCGTAAGGCGATCCTGCTGGCCAAGGTGCAGGACGAGGCGGGGCACGGGCTCTATCTGTACTCCGCGTGCGAAACCTTGGGCGTCTCCCGGGCCGAGCTGACGGAGTTGCTGCTCAGCGGGAAGCAGAAATACTCCTCGATCTTCAACTATCCGACGCTCTCGTACGCCGACGTCGGCACCATCGGCTGGCTGGTGGACGGCGCCGCCATCTGCAACCAGGTGCCGCTGTGCCGCACCTCCTACGGCCCCTACGGCCGGGCGATGATCCGCATCTGCAAGGAGGAGTCGTTCCACCAGCGGCAGGGGTACGAGCTGCTGATGACGATGATGCGCGGCACCGACGAGCAGCGGGCCATGGTGCAGGAGTCGGTCGACCGGTTCTGGTGGCCGTCGCTGATGATGTTCGGGCCGCCCGACGCCCAGTCGCCCAACAGCGCGCGCTCGATGGCCTGGGGCATCAAGCGCAACTCCAACGACGAGCTGCGGCAGAAGTTCGTGGACATGACGGTCCCGCAGGCCGAGGCGCTCGGCGTCACGCTGCCCGACCCCGGCCTGCGCTGGAACGACGAGCGCGGCCACTACGACTTCGGCGAGCCCGACTGGGAGGAGTTCGCCGCCGTGCTGCGCGGCGACGGGCCGTGCAACGCCCAGCGCATGGCGCACCGCAGGGCCGCCCACGAGGAGGGCGCCTGGGTACGCGAGGCCGCCATCGCCTTCGCCGAGCGCTCACGGCAGGAGGTCGCCCGATGAGCACCGACCGCCGGGAATGGCCGCTGTACGAGGTGTTCGTCCGCGGCAAGCGCGGGCTCAACCACGTGCACGTCGGCTCGCTGCACGCGCCCGACGACCAGATGGCGCTGCGGCACGCCCGCGACGTCTACACCCGCCGCAACGAGGGCGTCAGCATCTGGGTCGTACGGGCGGACGCCATCACCGCCTCGTCTCCCGATGAGAAGGACCCGCTCTTCGCACCCAGCGGCGACAAGGTCTACCGGCATCCGACGTTCTACGAGATCCCGGGCGACGTCCCGCACATCTGATCGGACCTGCTCATGAGCGACGAACACCGCAGCGAACACCACAGCGGGCACAGCAGCGAACACGGGAACGAACACGGGAGCGAACACGGCAGCATCTTCGACGGCCTGATCGAGGGCGGCGACTCCGCTCAGTGGGCCTTCGGCACCGACTTCGAGGACCCGCTGGCCGGGGTCGACACCACCGTGCCCGAGGGGGTGGACCCGGACGCGCTGGCCGCGTACTGCCTCATGCTCGGCGACGACGCCCTGGTCCTGTCGCAGCGGCTGTCGGAGTGGTGCAGCCGCGCGCCCGACCTGGAGGAGGACATCGCGCTCGCCAACATGGCGCTCGACCTGCTCGGGCAGGCGCGGCTGCTGCTGGCACGGGCGGCGGCGGCCGACCCCGGCGTGGTGCCGGCCCTGCCCGACGGCTCGCCGGTGCCGGCCGAGGACGCGCTGGCGTTCTTCCGCGACGACCGCGACTTCCGCAACGTGCGGCTTTGTGAGGTGCCGAACGGGGACTTCGCGCACGTGGTGGTGCGGCTGCTGCTGTTCTCCGCGGCCCGGCTCGCCCTGTTCGAACGGCTGCGCGACAGCCGGGACCAGGTGCTCGCCGCCGTCGCGGTGAAGGGCGTCAAGGAGGTCGCCTACCACCGCGACTGGGCCGGGCGCTGGTTCCTCACGCTGGCGCGCGGCACCGAGGAGTCGCGCCGCAGACTGCTGGCCGCGCTCGACGCGCTGTGGCCGCTGCGGGCCGAGCTGGTCACCGCCCACCCGCTCGAACTGGTTCTGGCCGACGCCAGGGTGGGCGTGGACCCGTCGTCCCTGGCGGGCGAGGTGGACGCCGTCCTGGACCAGGTGCTCGCGGTGAGCGGCGTCGACCGTCCCCAGCGTGCGCCGCTGGCCGGCGTCGGCGGACGCACCGGCAGACACGGCCTGCACACCGAGGCCCTGAGCAGACTGCTCACCGAGATGCAGGTGGTTGCCCGCGCCCATCCGATGGGGCGCTGGTGACCCCCGCTCGGCCCCGCTCGGGCTCCACGCCGGGCGACGGGCCGCCCGCTGGGCGAGCGCGTGACGGCGCGGACGCGCGGGCAGACGCGCGGGCAGACGCGCGGGCAGACGCGCGGGCGGACGCGGCGGTCGAGGTGGCGAGGCAGGTGCGGGATCCTGAGATGCCGATGCTGACCCTCGCCGACCTCGGCGTGTTGCGCGGTGTCGAGGTGACGCGGGACGCCGGCGGCGGCGAGGTGGTGGTCGCCTCGATCACGCCGACCTACACCGGCTGCCCGGCCATGGCGACCATGCGCGACGACCTCGTGCACCGGCTCAACGACGCCGGGTTCGAGCGGGTGGAGGTGCGAGTGGTGCTGGACCCGCCGTGGTCCAGCGACTGGATCTCCGAACGCGGCCGGGCCGCCCTGCGCGACGCCGGGCTGTCGCCGCCCGGCCCCGCACCCCGGCGTACCGGGCCGGTGCTGCTGACCCTCGGCCCCAAGCGCGCGGCGCCGCGCTGCCCGCGCTGCGGCTCGGCGGACACCCGGCTCACCTCCGAGTTCGGCGCCACCGCCTGCAAGGCCCTCTACCGCTGCACCGGCTGCCTCGAACCGTTCGAGCACGTCAAGGAGATCTAGCGTTGACATCCTCCCCCTAGCAAACGAGGGGGAGTCCCACGGTCGCCCGTGAGGGTTCCTGCTTCACAGCCGGTCGCCCTGTCCGAGAGGACTCTCGTTGAGGTCTTACACCAGCTCCACAGGCGTTTCAGCTCTCCGCCAGCCCGGCGGCGAGCACGTTCCTGGCCGCGTTCACATCCCGGTCATGGACCGCGCCGCAGGCACACATCCATTCCCGGACGTTCAGCGACATCTTCTCCCGCAGGGCCCCGCACTGCGAGCACAGCTTGGAGGAGGGGAACCAGCGGTCCACCGCCACCACACTCCGTCCGTACCAGGCGGGGTTGACGATCTTCTCGCCGGTCGAGAGCGTCGCCGGCGCGGTGATGCCCGCATCCACACCGACGCTCCGCCCGGCGGGCGGGAGCGGGCTGATCTTCTCCTCGACCAGGAGGGACACGAACCAGCGCCCGGCCGCGTCCTTCGACACGGTGACCGTGGACGGCTGCGCACCCTCCGGCAGCCGACGCGACCACACGATCGCCAGCGGCGTGTCCATCTTCGCCAGCCACAACCGGCCCTCACGCCAGTGGAACGCCGAGCGGGTGTACTCCGCCGACACCCGGGACTTCTTCCGGGACTTGAACGTGGGGTACTTGGCGCGCCTGGCGAAGAAGTTCGCGAACGCCGCCTGAAGATGCCGCAGCGCCTGCTGAAGAGGGACCGACGACACCTCCGACAGGAAGTCGTACTCGCCGCTGCGCTTCCACTCCGTCAGGCGCGCGGAGGACTCCACATAGGAGACACAGCGGCCTTCCAAGCGGTAGGCGCGAGTGCGCTCCTCGAGTGCCTTGTTGTAGACAAGACGGACGCAGCCGAACGTCCGGGCAAGCTCGCCGGCCTGCTCGGAAGTCGGATAGAAGCGGTACTTGTAGGCCCGCTTCACGATCTGCGCCACGCCTCACATGCTACCGAACGATCAACCAACAGTCGCGCGTATGTTCGATACGCCGGTTCACCTGACAGCGAATCGGCCGCCCCTGTCCTGCCCCGCAGAAGTCCGATCCCTCCCCCGCCTGAAGGCGGGGGTTTCCACGGAGGTATCTGATGACCATGCCGGCGACCGCGCCGTCCAGGGCCGCCGTCTTCCACCCGCTGACCGTGGCGGCGGTGGACCGGCTGTGCGACGACGCCGCCGCGATCACCTTCGAGGTGCCGCCCGGGCTGCGCGACACGTACGCGTTCAAGGCCGGCCAGTCGCTCACCCTGCGCCGGATCGTCGACGGACGCGAGGAGCGGCGCTCGTACTCGATCTGCGCCCCGGCGGGCGCCGCGCCGCGCATCGGGGTCAGGGAGATCCCCGGCGGCCTGTTCTCCTCCTGGCTGGTCCACGACGTACGGCCGGGCACGGTCATCGAGGTGCAGCCGCCCACCGGCTCCTGGCGGGCCGACCCGGACGGCGGCGAGCGCCACCTGTGCGTGGCGGCCGGTTCGGGCATCACGCCGCTGCTGTCGATCGCCTCGACCGTGCTCGCCCACCCCAGCGCCCAGGTCTCCCTCCTGTACGGCAACCGCACCAGCCGCACGGTCATGTTCGCCGAGGAGCTGGGCGACCTGAAGAACCGCTACGGCCCCCGCCTCCAGGTCGTGCACGCGCTCTCCCGCGAGCCGCGCGACGTCGAGCTGCTGTCAGGAAGGCTCGACGGCGACCGGCTGCGCCGCCTGCTCACCTCGCTCGTCCCGGTCGAGGTGTTCGACCACGTGTGGCTCTGCGGGCCGCTGGAGATGATCGAGCAGGCCAGGCCGGTGCTCGCCGAGCTGGGCGTGCCCGCCGAGCGGGTGCACGTCGAGCTGTTCTACGCCGACGCGCCGCCGCCCCCGCCGCGCAGGGACGGCTCGGCCCCGCCGGGCGCCACCACGGAGCTGACGACCGTGCTCGACGGGCTGCGCACCACCTCGACCGTCTCCCGGGAGACGACGCTGCTCGACGGCGCCCAGGCCACCCGGGCGGACCTGCCGTTCGCCTGCAAGGGCGGCGTGTGCGGGACGTGCCGGGCCGTCGTACGGTCGGGCGAGGTGGACATGCGGCGCAACTACGCGCTCGAACCGTCCGAGCTGGCCGCCGGATTCGTCCTGACCTGTCAGACCTATCCGGTGGGCGAGCACGTCACCGTCGACTACGACGCCTGAACAGGAGCCCACGTGACAACTTCCACCTGCGGGGAGCGGGCATGAGCGGGCCGAGTCTTCTCATCGAGGAGGGCGCGGACCGGGTGGTGTGGCGGCTGAACCGGCCCGAGGTGCGCAACGCCATCGACCGCGAGCTGGTGGCCGCGCTGCACGAGGCGTGCGCCGCCGTCGAGGCGGACCCGAAGGTCGTCCTGCTCGTCGGCGAGGGCGGGACGTTCGCGGCCGGCGCCGACATCGCCCAGCTGCGTGAGCGAGGCCGCGAGGACGCGCTGCGCGGCATCAACTCGAAGATCTTCGACCGGGTCCACCGGCTGCCGATGCCCGCCATCGCCCTCCTCGACGGGTACGCGCTGGGCGGCGGCGCCGAGCTGGCCTACGCCTGCGACTTCCGCATCGGCACGCCCCGCACCAGGATCGGCAACCCGGAGACCGGCCTCGGCATCCTCGCCGCAGCCGGGGCGGCCTGGCGGCTGGCCGAGCTGGTGGGCGAGCCGCTGGCCAAGGAGATCCTGCTCGCCGGCCGCGTACTGACGGCCGAGGAGGCCAGGGACGTGCGGCTGCTGAACGAGGTCGCCGAGCCGGACGACCTGCTGGCGGCGGGGCACCGCCTGGCCGACCGCATCGCCGCCCAGGCCCCGCTCGCGACCCGCCTGATGAAGGCCGTCTTCCACGCGCCCCGCCAGGCGCACCCGTTCGTGGACGACGTGGCGCAGGCGGTGCTGTTCGAGACCGAGGAGAAGCACGCGCGCATGACGGCGTTCCTGGAACGCCGCGAGCGGAAAGGACCGCGCCCATGACCACCGACCACCCGGACCCCGCTCACCCGCCCACCGACCTGCCCGGTGACGTGGGCGTTTATGGTGGGGGGCGCATGGGGGCGGGGATCGCGCACGCCTTTCTCGTCGCCGGCAGTGCTGTCGTCGTCGTGGAGAGCAGCGAGGAGACGGCCGCCGCCGCCCGAGAACGCGTCGCGGGCAGCGTGGGCAAGGCCGCCGCCAAGGGCACGCTCGGTGAGCCGCAGGAGGCCGTGCTGGCACGGCTGCGGATCACGACCGACCCGGGCGACCTGGCGGGTTGTCAGCTGGTCGTGGAGGCCGTGCCCGAGGATGCCGCGCTCAAGGCGGAGGTGCTGGCCGTCGCCGAGAAGCGGGCGCCGGGCGCGGTGCTCGCCACGAACACCAGCAGCCTGTCGCTGACCGGGCTCGCCGCCGGGCTGGGCGCCCCTGGACGCTTTCTCGGCCTGCACTTCTTCAACCCGGTCCCGGTGAGCGACCTCGTCGAGATCGTCGCCGCGCCCACGACCGAGCCCGCGTTGCTGACCCGGGCCCAGGGCTGGGTGGCCGCGCTCGGCAAGACGCCCATCACCGTGACCGACTCGCCCGGCTTCGCCAGCAGCCGGCTCGGGGTGAGCCTGGCGCTGGAGGCCATGCGGATGCTCGAAGAGGGCGTGGCGAGCGCGGGCGACATCGACACCGCGATGACCCTCGGCTACCGGCACCCGGTGGGCCCGCTGCGCACCACGGACATCGTGGGCCTGGACGTGCGGCTGGCCATCGCCGAACACCTGGCCCGCGAGCTGGGCCCGCGCTTCGAGCCCCCGCAGATCCTGCGCGACCTGGTCGCCGCAGGCCACCTCGGCCGCAAGACCGGCCGGGGCTTCTACACCTGGTGACACCGCCCGGCAAGGCCCCCCTGGTCAGGCCGGCCGGTCAGGCCTCGTGCTTGGCCAGGCCGTCGAAGGCGATGGAGGTGATGGCGGCGGCGACCATCGCCTGGTCGTAGGCGCCGTCGGGGCGGTACCACTCGGCGAGCGAGTTGACCATGCCGAACAGCAGGCGGCTGACCAGCGCGGGCGGTACGTCGTCGCGCAGCGCGCCCTCGGCGACCGCGTCGGCCACCAGGGCGGCGAGCCGGTCGTCGAGCCAGCGGCGGCGTTCGAGCGCGGCCAGCTCGACCTCGCTGTTGCCCCGCACGCGCAGCAGCAGCGTGACCGACGGCTGGTGCGCGACGAGCACTTCGACGCTGCGCCGCACGACCTCGCGCAGCCGCTCGTACGCGCTGCGCCCGCCCAGCTCGCGGGACGCCTCGGTCACCACGGCGGTCAGCTCGTCGAGCGCGTCGTCGAGCGCCTGGCCGAGCAGCTGCTCCTTGCTGGTCACGTGGTGGTAGATGGCCGGCTTGGTCAGCCCGAGTTCCTTGGCCAGGTCGCCCATGCTGGTGGCGTCGTAGCCGCGGCGGTTGAACATCTCGACGGCGGCGCGCAGGATCGCGGACTGATCATAGCCGGGACGACCCCGCCGGCGGCGCGGGGCCGGTTCGGCCTGCTCAGTCGTGGTCACAAATGCAGCATCTCACGCGTCCGCCCCACACATCGCCGTGCCCGCCACGTACGGACACCGTGCTCGATCACTTGAGTTACTCACCCCCGCTTCACCCGCCGGCCCGACGCGCCGGACGCCGCCGGGGTGACCGCCATCTGCGACCTGCTCGGGGGGCGACCGCGACAGGTTCGCACCGCCAGGGGCCTGCTGGTGGCCCGGCACGAGACCACCGCCAAAATGATCGGCGAGATGATGCCGATGCCGCTGGCCGACCGCGGGCGCTGGGGGGCGCTGCGATGGTGACGTCCTCGGGGCCCGCGCCCGAGCGCCGCGGGGTGCGGGCCAGGGACACGCGCGAGGCGCTGCTCGACACGGCGGAGCGGCTGTTCTCCGAGCGGGGTGTCGGTGAGGTGTCCAACCGGCAGATCAGCGAGGCGGCGGGCCAGGCCAACAACTTCGCGGTCGGCTACCACTTCGGGTCGAAGGCCGGTTCAGTCCGGGCGATCGTCCGCCGCTACACCTACGACCTGGAGCGGCAGCGGCGGCTGCGGGCCGAGATGGGCGAGTCGGGTGAGCTGCGCGACTGGATCTCGTGCCTGGTCCGCCCGGCCACCGACCACCTGGCGGCGCTGGGCGTGCCGAGCGTGCGGGCCCAGTGCATGGCGCAGATCAACACCGTGCCCCCGATGCGGCAGATCGTCATCGACGAGGCCGTCTCCACGCCGTCCATGCGGACGAGCCTGGCCGGCATGTTCCGGCTGCTGCCCGGCCTCTGGACGGCTCCCGCCACCGCTCCGGCCCCACGCGGCCATGGAGGCCACCCGCCCCGCCTGACCCGCCTGACCCGCCTGACCTGTGAGGCGTCAGCGGTTCGGGAGGAGACCCACGTCGGAGACCGGGCCGAGGTGGTGCAGCTTGTCGGGGTTGGCGACCGAGTGGATCGCCTGCACGTACCCGTCCGCGATCGACAGCTCGACCACGCTCGCCACCCGTCCCTCGGCGTCGCGCAGGACCGCTCCCGGGCGGCCGTTGACCCAGGCGAGCCTGAGTGTGACGCCGAGCGCCCTGAACCGGCGCAGGCCGCCGAGGAGCAGCCGCGCGACCCGCAGGCGGTCGGTCGCGGGCAGCGAGAGCGCGGGCACCTTGCCGCCGCCGTCCCCGTGCAGCACCACGTCGGGGGCCAGCATGTCGAGCAGCGCGTCCAGGTCGCCGCCTGACGCGGCCTCGAAGAACCGCTGGGCCAGCTCGGCGCCCTCCGCCCGCCGCGCGGGGGCGAGCGGACCGCCGGGTTCCCGCGCCCCCTCGGCGATCCTGCGGCGCGCGCGGGCGAAGATCTGCCGGCAGTTCGCCTCGGTCTTGCCGGTGACGCGGGCCACGTCGGGGTAGCCGTACCCGAAGACCTCGCGCAGCATGAAGACCGCCCGCTCCACCGGCGAGAGCGCCTCCAGCAGCACGAGGAACGCCATCGACAGCGAGTCGGACAGCTCGGCGTGCTCGGCAGGCCCTGAGGCGGGGCCTGAGGTGAGCCCCGCACCGAGGCCGGGGACGACGACCGGCTCGGGCAGCCAGTCCCCCACGTACGTCTCCCGCCGCACCCGCGCCGACCGCAGGTGGTCGATGCCGAGCCGGGTCACGGCCGTCGTCAGGTACGCCTTCGGCTCGGCGACCGTGGTGCCCGCCTGGCGGGCCCTGGTGAGGCGGAGGTAGGCGTCCTGGACGATGTCCTCGGCGTCGCCGACGGATCCGGTCATCCCGTACGCGATGGAGAACAGCAGCGGCCGATAGCCCTCATCGTCCGCGCGCGACATATCTGCACCCTTCCCGAAATATCCGGCGCTCACCAGGCCACCGGTCCCAGGCGGTCGATGAAGACGCCGCTCGGCCCGTCGGCGTCGAGGGTGGCGAGCCTGATGATCGGGTCGCTGCCCTGGGTGACGGTGAGCGTGCCGGTGTGGTGGTTCATGTCAGTGGCGGTGTAGGCCCGGTTGGCGACCTCGCCGGGGGTGAGCACGTTGAACTTGATGTGCGGCAGCGCCTGCGCGTACCGGACGGTGATCATGTTGAGCGCGGCCTTCGACGAGCTGTACGCCAGCTCGTGCATCTTCGAGACCGGCTGGTCAGGGTCGGTGACCACGCCGAAGGAGCCGCCGCCGCTGCCGACGTTCACCACGCGCGGGTTGTCCGATGCCTCCAGCAGGGGCAGGAAGGCGTGGGTGACGCGGACCGGCCCGTAGACGTTGGTGTCGTAGACGGCGTGCAGCTCATCGGCCGTGGCCTGGGCGGGCGGCAGCACGTTGCCCGGCGCGCCCGCGTTGTTGACCAGCACGTCCACGTGATCGGTGTGCTCGCGGACCAGGCTCACGGCCGCCGCGACCGACTCGTCGGAGGTCACGTCCAAGGGAATCACCACGACCTCGATGCCGTCGGCGGCCAGTTTCTCGGCGGCCGCGCGGCCCCGCCCGGCGTCGCGGGAGCCGAGGAAGACCTGCCAGCCCATCTCGCCGAGCCGCCTGGCCGTCTCCAGGCCGAGTCCCTTGTTCGCACCGGTGATCACTACACTCGTTCGTTCCATGCACTCAAAGACGAGATGGCCCGCCCGGTTGTGACGGCTGTGAAGGAGGTCACATGGCTGAGGAGAGAGCGTGACGCTGCCGCCCGTACCGAAGCTCGACGTCCAGCGGGCCCTGCGCGACCTGCCCGTGCCGCTCGCCTACGAGGGGCCTTGTCCCGGCGGGCAGGTGGGCGCGGCCTACGTACGCTGGCCCGACGGTCGCCGGTCGGTCCTGACCCGGGGGCCCGACGTCGGCCCGCTGCTTGAGGCGGCGCGGGCGGCGGGGGTGCCGGCGCCCGCGTACGAGCTGGTCCACCCGCCCCTCCTGGTGCAGGAGCTGATGCCAGGGCGCGTCCCCGCGAAGGCCACGGCCGAGCTGGTCGAGCAGATGATCGAGATCAACCGGCGGTGCCGGGGCGTGCTCGCGGGCCGCTCCGACCTGCCGCCGCTGCGGTTGTTCCTGCTGGAGGACGGGCCCGGCTTCTGCCTGCACGGCTCGCTGCGCTCCTACGACGGCCGCACCCGCCGCCTGCTCGACCAGATCGAGGAGGTCGGCAGGGCGTTCCCCGGCGACGTCCTCGACGGCGACGACCTCGTGCACACCGACTTCCACCCGGAGAACGTCCTGGTCGACGCGGACGGCGCCGTCACCGGCGTGATCGACTGGGACGGCGCGACGCGCGGCGACGCCGGCTTCGACCTGTTCACGCTCCGCTTCGACCTCGCGCACCGGGCCCCCGACCTGCACGTGGACGTGCCCGAGCGGGTGGCGCTGCGCTGCTGGGCGCACATGAGCCTGCGCCAGGTGGACTGGGCGATCCGCCACTTCAGCGCCTCCGAGGTGACGCGGTGGCTGGAGGTGGCCGGGCGGCTCAGACCCTGACGAAAGTAAGGGTGCGTGCCCGTCTTTCGAGCATGTCGAGCGGCCTGGGCCCGTCCGTACCGTACTCACCATGATCAGAACCACCGTTGCCCTGCTCGCGCTCACCCTGCCTCTCGACCTGCCCCTCACCGCGTCGGCGCTCCCCGCGCAGGCCGCCAGGACGGCCGAGGTGACCTTCGCGATTCCCCGGCCGACCGGCGCGTACCAGGTCGGGCGGGACGTCCTGCACCTGAAGGACACCGATCGGCGCGACCCCTGGATGCCGTCGGCCCGCTCGCGCGAGCTGATGGTCTCGATGTACTACCCGGCACGTTCCGGCGGCGGCGCGGCCCCGTACATGACGACCGCGGAAGCCGCGGCGCTGCTCACGTCGCAGAAGCTGGACAAGGTGTTCAAGCCCGAGCAGATCACCGGCGTGCGCACCAACGCGCGGACCGGCGCCCGGCAGGCCGCCGGACGGCACCCCCTGGTGATGCTGTCGCCCGGGTTCTCGCTCAACCGGGCCACGCTGACCATGCTCGCCGAGGAGCTGGCCTCGCGCGGCAACGTCGTCGCGCTGGTGGACCACGCCTACGAGTCGTTCGGCACGACGTTCCCCGGCGGCCGCACCCTGACCTGCGCCGCGTGCGACGCGGTCGAGAAGGCCCCGTCCGACGCGGCGAGCAGGCGCATGCTGGCCAAGGTCGCCACGGGCCGGGCGGCCGACCTGTCGTTCGTGATCGACCGGGTCACCCGCGCCTCCGGGTGGAAGCGCGCGGCGATGATCGACAGGAAGCGCATCGGCGCGGCGGGCCACTCGATCGGCGGCAACGCCGCCGCCGCCCTCATGGCCGCCGACCGCCGGGTGCGCGCCGGGGTGAACATGGACGGCACGTTCTTCGCGCCCGTCCCCAAGAGCGGGCTCGCCAAGCGGCCGTTCCTCATGCTCGGCACGAAGGCGGGGCACTCCCCCGGCTCCACCGACACGTCCTGGCCGCGCGACTGGCGGCGGCTGGACGGCTGGAAGCGCTGGCTGACCGTGGCCGACTCCGGCCACTTCACCTTCATCGACCTGCCCGTGCTGGGCGCTCAGGCCGGGATCACCGACCCGGAGGCGCCGCTGCCGGGCAAGCGGTCGGGCGAGATCACCACCTCGTACGTGGGCGCCTTCTTCGACCGGCACCTCCAAGGCGCGAAGCGGCCGCTGCTCGACGGGCCGACCGCCGCCGATCCCGAGGTCACCTTCCAGAACCCGTGATCTCCGCGCGTTTCCCTTGACCGGAACGACTTCCTTGTCTGCCGCCCCCGCCCGAGCCGAGTCAGCCGAGGAAGCCGATCAGATGGGGTGCCAGGACCTCCCAGGAGACGTTGTGGTCCTGGCCGTCGAGCACCGTGTGCCGCGCTTCGGGCAGCGCGTCCAGCAGGGCGCGGGCGGCGGCGTCCGCCCAGGGGCCGGTGCGGGAGCCGGTCAGCACCAGGACGGGAGCGGTGACGGCGGCGAGGCCCGGCGGCAGGCCGCCGTCGCCGAGGACGGCGGCGTCGTACGCGAGCGTGGGCGCGATCTCTTCCATGGACGGCCACATGGGAGCGTGGCGCATGCCCTCGATCGCCTCGGGCGGCATCCCGACCGAGCGCAGGAACAGCGCCATGGCGTCCCCCGGCCGCCCGCCGTCCAGGCAGGCCGCCAGCTCGTCCGCGTACGCGCGGGCGCGGGCGGGCGCGCCGGGGTCGAGCTGGAACGGCGGCTCCCACAGCGCGAGCCCCGTGATCGGCAGGCCGGCCGCGGCGGCACGCAGCGCCAGCACCGCGCCCGACGAGTTCCCGAACACCGCCGCCGCGCCCCCTGCCGCCTTGATGACCGCCGCGAGGTCCTCGACCTCGCGCTCCACCGCGTAGGGCGAGGTGTCGCCGCTGTCGCCCCGGCCCCGCCGGTCATAGTTGATCACCGTACGCTCGCCGGCCAGCAGCCGGGCCAGCGGCTCGTGGACGCCCCTCGTGCAGGACGCCCCGCTCACCAGCACGACGGGCTCCCCTTCGCCCATGACGTCGAACGCCATGGGGGTGCCGTCGGCCGAACGGGTGGTCTTCATGGTCATGCCTTTCGTAGAGGACGACTGTTTCCGCCCTGCCTACGAACGGTCGGCGCGGGCGGCGTGGAGCACGTGGTGGCCGTCGAGGCGGGCTCCGAGCGGCTCGATCATGGCCAGGCCACGGGCGGGGTCGGCCATGCCGGCGGCGATGGCCCTGTTGAGGCGGACGATGTCGGAGGGGACGTGGCGTTCGAGCGCGCCGTACAGGGCGGCGATCTCCGTCCAGGGCGTCTCGGCGAACGACGGCGCGGTCGCGTGGCAGGCGGCTATGGCGGCCTGGATCCGGTACGGCCCCGCGCCCGTGCCGCCCTGCCGCAGCACGTCGTCGAGCAGCGCCACGCCCTCGTCGATCTGCTCGCGCCGCCACCGTGAACGGTCCTGCTCCTCCAGCGGCACCAGCTCCCCGCCGTCCTCGCGGGCCGCGCTCCTGGCGTCGTGCAGGAGCATCAGCGCCAGCAGCCCGCCCGCCTCAGGCTCGCCCGGCAGCAGCCTGTGCACGAGCCGCGCCAGCCGGATCGCCTCGTCCGTGAGCGACCGCCTGATCGGCTCGTCGCCCGCGCCGGCCGCGTACCCCTCGGAGAAGAGCAGGTAGAGCACGCCGAGCACGGCCGGCAGCCGCTCCGGCAACTCCTCGGCCGGCGGCACCTGAAAGGGCAGCCCCGCGTCGCGGATCGCACGCTTGGCGCGGGTGATCCGCTTGGACATCGTGCCCTCGGACACGAGAAACGCCCGCGCGATCTCCGCCGTCGTGAGTCCGGCCAGCGTCCGCAGGGTGAGCGCCACCCGCGCCTCGAACGGCAGGCGCGGATGACAGCACGTGAAGATCAACCGCAACCGATCGTCCTCGACGACGGTCCCCGGGCCGCCGCCGCGCGAACCGGCAGGTCCGCCGGAATCGGGCAGGATGGTGGCGTGCAGGGCGGCCAGTTCGCGGAGCTTCGCGGCGCCTGTCGAGGCGCGGCGGAGGCGGTCGATCGCCTTGTTGCGGGCCGTCGTGGTGAGCCAGGCGCCGGGGGCCGGCGGCACGCCGTCCGCCGGCCACCGGGTCAGCGCCTGGGTGAAGGCGTCCTGGGCGCACTCCTCCGCGAGGTCCCAGTCGCCGGTCTGCCGGATCAGGGTCGCCACGACGCGGCCCCACTCCTCGCCGAACAGGGCCGCCACCGTCTCTTGGACGCCCGCCGGCGCCGGTTCCTGTGGTGTCACGGTTGCAGGGCGCGGAGTTCTATCGTGCCGTGGCGGGCCACCGGGTGGGTCCGCGCGGCCTCCATGGCCTCCTCGCGGGACGCGCACTCGATCAGGCTGAACCCGGCGACGACCTCCTTCGACTCGACGAAGGGGCCGTCGGTCATCAGCACCTCGCCGTCGCGCACCCGCACCGTGGTGGCGTCGGCCGGGGGTTCGAGGCCCCCGGTCGCGATCAGCCCGTCGCCGCGCGCCGCGGCCCACGCCTTGCAGTCGGGCAGGAAGCCCGGATTGGCCAGCATCGCCTGGTAGGACTCTTCGTCCCCGCAGACCAGCAGCAGGTACTTCATCCGGTCAGCCTAGAACCCCCGGCCGCCCGACGGGGTCAGCGGAAATCGGAGATGCGCAGCACCGCCAGCATGTCCTTGGCGCGGGAGCCGTCCGTCGAGAAGGACGCCTCGGCGCCGACCCAGCCGCGGAACGCCCCCGAGTCGTCGATGATCTGCATGAGCGGCTTGACGTGCGAGTTCCCGGTGTAGCAGAACTGGCCCCGCTCCATCGCCAGGCAGGTGCACCAGTGCCAGAGCGTGTCGCGGCGGTCGGTCTTGGAGATCATCGTCAGGTAGTACTGGATGGAGGAGATGTTGGCCTTCGTCCCGCCACCGTACCTGGGGCAGCCGCCCTCTTTCTGGCAGGCGCTGTTGGACGAGGGCTGCAGGTACGTCAGGCACGAGGTGGTGCCGGAGCACTGGCGGAACGACGAGAGCCCGAACGGCTGGTTGGCCGACCTGACCAGCTTGCCGCCCGCCCAGCTCGTCAGGTCCTGCCTGAGCGAGCTGGGGAACGCCTTCACCGAGCTCATCGCGCGGCGAGTGGCGTAGGAGGCGTTGCTGCCGTAGCCGTAGCCGTGCGTGGCGAGCGTGCTGCGCTTGAGGTCGAGGCGGGCGAGCTTGCCGTCGGGCGACTTGCGGACGTACCACTGCTCGGTCCAGGTCTGGGCGATCTTCCACGTGATGGTGAGCACGTCGCCCGCCACCGAGTACGTCCCGGTGCGGCGCTCGCTCGGGCCGCCGGTGAAGCCGCCGGCGGTGAGCACCTTGCACCCGCGCACCCGGGTGGACTTGCCGCCGGCCTTGGTGCTGCAGCTCGCGTCGGGGGCGGTGCCGGTGCTCTGCCTGGCCTTCGGGCTCCGCTGCCACCACAGGTAGAAGCCGGCGTTCACGGTGCCGTTCCTGGCGAAGGTGTAGTTGCCCAGGCGTAGCCAGTTCTGCTGGGAGGCGGCCTTCAGGTGGCCCTGCGAGACCACGAACGTCGACTTGCCGCCCGGCAGGGCCGTGGCGGCGGCCGCCGGTCCGGATGGGAGAAGGGTGAGGCCGAGCAAGAAGGTGAGGATCGCGGCTGCGATGCGCATGTGGCGTCTCCGGGGGGATTACAAGGCGTGTCCGGCTCAGCACGACACCGTAATAGGCCCGGACCGGATATGTCATCGAAACACCGTCACGAGTCCCGCTCGTCACACTCCCCCGGCCCCCGCCCGCCCTCTGTGAGAATGGCGGGCGGGCCCCAACCCCGCGTCTCGGGCAGGCGGGCTCATGTGACGGCGGGGTCGGACTCCGATTCCGTGCCGGGGAGCAGGTCGTCGCCCGGTTCCGGAGGTGGGGGCGCGACCGGGCGGACGTGGCGCCGGCGGCCGCCGGCGAGGCGGGTGCGCCAGCGCAGGCCCGCCCGCCGCCGGCCGGGCGCCGGTGTGGCGGCGGGGGCGGGACGCGGCTCCGGGGACGTCGCGGGTGCGTCGCCGTTGTCGGGCTCGCCGTCCTCGCCGTGCCAGTGGGCGAGGCGGCCGCCCCTGCCGACGGCGCGCAGCCGCCGCTCGACCTCGGTACGGGTGGCGGGCGTGGTGACGATGAGCACCTCGTCGCCCTCCCGCAGCCGGGTGTCCGGCTCGGGGACGAGCGTGTCGCCGCCCCGGATGACGAGGGTGACGATCGACGGCTTCGGCAGCCGCAGCTCGAAGATCTCCACGCCGTGCAGCTTCGAGCCCGGCGGGACTGTCAGCGTGAGCAGCTCGGCCGCGAGGACGTCGAGCGGCGCGGCCTCGATCTCGACCTCCTTGGCCTGGTGCGGCTGGATGACCTTGAGCAGCCTGGCCACCAGCGGCAGCGTGGGGCCCTGCACCAGGGTGTAGAGGATGACCAGGACGAACACGATGTTCAGCAGGTGCCGGCTGCCCGGCACATCGGCCACGATCGGGTAGGTGGCCAGCACGATGGGCACCGCGCCGCGCATCCCGGCCCAGGCGATGAACGCCTGATGCCGCCAGCCCGTACGGAAGAAGGTCAGGCACGCGGCCACGGACACCGGCCTGGCGACCAGCATCAGCACCAGGCCGATGACGATGGCGGGGATCAGCGCGCTGAGCAGCTCGTGCGGGGTGACCAGCAGGCCGAGCATGACGAACAGGCCGATCTGCGCCAGCCAGCCGATGCCGTCGGCGAACGACCGGGTGGCGGCGCGGTGCGGCAGGACGGCGTTGCCGAGGACGAGCCCGGCCAGGTAGGCGGCGATGAACCCGGAGGCGTGCACGGTCCCGGCCGCGGCGAAGGCGATGATGCCCATGCCCACGGTGGCCAGCGGGTACAGGCCGGTGGCGGGCAGCGCGACGTAGCGCAGGGCGAGCGTGCCCGCCCAGGCGCAGGCCAGCCCGATCGCGGCGCCGACCGCCAGCTCGTACGAGATCTGCGTGGCGATCGAGGCGGGGTCGGGCAGGTCGGTGAACGCCGTCGAGAACACCAGCACCAGGATGACCGTCGGCGCGTCGTTGAAGCCCGACTCGGCCTCCACCATCCCGGCCACGCGGCGCGGCAGCGGCAGCGCGCGCAGCACGGAGAACACGGCGGCGGCGTCCGTGGAGGACACGATCGCGCCCAGCAGCAGCGAGAGCTGCCAGTTCAGGCCGAGCAGGAAGTGCGCGCCCGCGGCGGTGATCGTCACGCTGACCGCCACGCCGAGCGTGGCCAGCAGTCCCGCCGGCACCATCAGCCGTCTGATGTCGGACCACCGGGTGCTCAGACCGCCCTCGACCAGGATGATGCCCAGCGCCGACGTCCCCAGGGTCTGCGCGAGCTGCGCGTCGTCGAAGTCGATGCCCAGCACGTCCTCGCCGAGCAGCACCCCGAGCGCGAGGAACAGCAGCAGGCCGGGCAGACCGAGCCGGCTGGCCGTGCGCGCCGCGGCGATGCTCGCCAGCAACACCAGACCACCGGCCAGTAAAACGCCGTAAAGCTGCTGCAGACTCATCGTGAACCCCCACATGGCATCGTTGAAGCAGTTATGTGGCGATCATTACTCATTGCTCGCAAATCATGCTGAATCGGCTGACTCCTCCTGTCGCAGGAACGGCTCCTCCATCTTCACGGGCGGACCGGCCGGTGGGGGGGCGGCGCGGCCGGTGCATTCGCGTGTCGATGGGCGCGGGGTCTGTCGTACCCCGAAAAGACGCCCGAAGCTCCGGAAGTCGCACCTGCCGTCCACTTACGCGAATCTGTCATCCTCGGAAAGGATCGTTCTGGGACGCCGGCGCCACGCGCCGGAGCGTTCCCGAACGGTGCGGCGCAGGACGGACGTGAGGTGGCCGGTGGAGATCGAACAGACAGCGTTGCCAGGGATCGGACTGCGGCACGAGTTCACGACCAGCTCAGGGCGGCGCGTCGCCGTCGTCTCCCACCGCACCGGCCGCCGCGACCTGGTGATCTACGATCCACACGACCCCGACCAGGCGTGCGAGACCGTCACGCTCAACGACGACGAGGCCGACGCGCTGGCCGGGCTGCTCGGCGCGCCGCGCATCATCCGGCGGCTCGACGACCTGCACCGGGAGGTGGAGGGGCTGGTCAGCGAGAAGCTGCCGATCGGCACCGCGTCGCCCTACGCGGGGCGGCCGATGGGCGACGCGCAGGTCCGCACCCGTACGGGGGCCTCCATCGTGGCGGTGGTGCGCAAGGCGCAGATCGTCGCCAGCCCGGCGCCCGGCTTCGTGCTGGACGCGGGCGACGTGGTGGTCGTGGTGGGCAGCGCCGACAGCGTCCAGGCGGTCGCCGGCATCCTCGCCGGCGGCTGAGCACGCCAAGGCGTCAGCCTTCGGGCGGGTGGTGTTCCTCGGACCTAGGCAGGCGCAGGATGGCGATGGCGCCGCCGCCGGCGGCGTTGGTGAGGGTCAGCTCGGCGCCGATCACACGGGCCTGGCCGGCGGCGATCGTGAGCCCGAGCCCGTGGCCGTGCCCGCGTTCCGCGGCACCCGTACGAAAGCGGCGCGGCCCCTCGGCCAGGAGTTCAGGCGGGAACCCCGGCCCCCGGTCGCGGACCTCGATCACCTGATCGGCGGCGACGATCTCGACCGGCGGGGCGCCGTGGCGGTGGGCGTTGAGCACGAGGTTGGCGAGGATGCGGTCCAGGCGGCGCGGGTCGGTCCTCGCCTCGGGCCGCCCCTCGGCCAGCACCCGCGCCTCGACGCCCACCCGGGCGGCCGACTCCGCGGCCAGCTCGGCCAGCGGCACGCGGACGCGATCGGCGACCTCGGCGCCGGTGTCCAGGCGGGAGACCTCCAGCAGGTCCTCCACCAGCGAGCGCAGCACCTGGACGCGGTCGCGTACCAGCTCGGCCGCCTGGCCCTCCTCCAGCAGCCCGGCGGCGGCGACCAGCCCCATCAGCGGGGTGCGCAGGTCGTGGGCGACGTCGGCGGTGAAGCGCTGCTCGGCCTGGAGCCGGTGCTGCAGCGCCGCCGCCATGGAGTCCACGGCGGCCGAGATGTCGGCGATCTCGTCCCGGCCGGGCCGGCGCGGCGGGCCGGTGGTGATGCGGGCGTCCAGGTCGCCGTCGGCGATGCGCCGTGCGGTACGCGCGACGCGCCGCAGCCGCCGGTTGGCCAGCTCGGCGAGGCCCACCGAGACCGGCACCACCCCGGCCAGGGCGAGCAGCGCGGCCTTGATCATGTCGCGGTCGAGCGCGTGCAGGCTGAGCAGGTCGGAGCCCATCGAGATCTGCGCCAGCACGGCGTTCTCGCCGTCGCCGTACGGCTGGACCGCCCACATCCAGGGCTCGTCGCGGTGGTCGGTGCCGTACCAGGTGACACGCCGGCCGGGCCGCAACTGGGCGGCGAGTTCGCGGGGCAGCCCGGCTACGCTCACCAGGTTCGTGGCCGGGTCGGCCAGCGCCTGGTCGAGCGCGATCTCGGCCTCGCCGCGTCCCGTCGCGAGCGAGCGGTCCCAGGTGGCCTGGTGCACCAGCAGCCCGACCACGAGGGCGACGACGGCGCAGGCGAGCGTGACGAGGGCGGCGATCTTCCAGCGCAGCGAGGCGGGGTTGGCGATCCGCCAGGTCGGCGCGGCCCGGTTCACGTGGCGCTCAGCTTGTAGCCGAACCCGCGTACGGTCTCGATGCGGTCCGTGCCGATCTTCCTGCGCAGCCGCTGGACGCACAGGTCGACCACGCGGCTGTCGCCGTCCCAGCCGTAGTCCCAGACCGTGCGCAGCAGCGTGGCCCGTTCCAGCACGATCCCGGGATGCGCAGCGAACTCCAGCAGCAGCCGCAGCTCGGTCGGCGTCAGCTCGACCCGCTCGCCGGCGCGCCTGACCTCCAGAGCGGCGGTGTCGACGGTCAGGTCACCGAACGTGAGCGGGGCAGGCCGCCCGCCGGCGGGCTCGGGCTCCGGCCGGGCGGCGGCGGCCCTGCGCAGCAGCGAGCGGATCCTGGCCACCAGCACCGGCAGGTCGATCGGCTTCACCACGTAGTCATCGGCGCCGCCCTCCAGCCCGGCCACGATGTCGAGGCCGTCGCCGCGGGCCGACAGCATGAGGATCGGCACCTGGCTGGACTCCCTGACCCTGCGGCACAGGCTGATGCCGTCGAGCCCGGGCAGCATGACGTCCAGCAGCAGCAGGTCGTGGCCGCCCGCCAGGGCCGCCTCCAGCCCGCTCAGCCCGTCGGCGGCGGTGCTCACGCGGTAGCCGTAGCGCTCAAGGGCCAGGCCGACCGACTCGCGGATGACGGCGTCGTCCTCGACGAGCAGCAGGGATGTCATGAAAAAGCACGATATCCAGCGAAGTGCACTGTTCTCGGCATCGGCTGCCGCTCGGCCCCGTATCGGCGGTGTATCGGCCGTGTATCACCGGTCTCCCCCGCCCGGGCGGCCATGCTCCCCCGGCAGGGGGAGGCGCCACCGCCGCCGCAACCGGGAGCCTGTCCCCATGACCATGACCTCCACGGCGATCCGCCCGGTGCCGCGCTGGGCGGTACGGGCCGCGCACGCGATCGCCCTCGTCACCGTGCCGTCAGGACTGTGGCGGGTCGCCCTGGTGACAGGATTGCCCATCGGGTACGTCGCCGGCCGGCCTCCCATCCCCGCCGGCGAGTCCGCGTACATCATCGGCCTCAGCGTCGTCAGCGAGCTGGCCGCCCTGCTGACGATCGGGCTGGTGAAGCCCTGGGGCGAGGTGCCGCCCCGGTGGGTGCCGCTGGTGGGCGGCCGGCGCATGCGCCCGCGCGCCGTACTCGCCGCCGCCTACACCGGGGCCACGCTGATCACGCTCTTCTGCGGGTACGCGGCGCTGGCCGCGATCCTGAGGCTCGGCTCGGGTTTCCCGTTCCTGTCGGCCACCGGGCACGCGATCCTGATCGTCTGTTACCTGCCGCTGCTGGCGTGGGGGCCGCTGACGTACGCGGTGGCGTACTCCTACCAGCGCCGTCACCGGCCCGTCCGGTGAGCCGTCAGAGCGGGTCGAGGCGGCGCCTGAGCAGGCAGAAGACGTTGCCCTCCGGGTCGGCGAGCACGTGCCACGGCTCCTCGCCGCTCTGGCCCACGTCGGCGCGGCGGGCGCCGAGCTTCAGCAGGCGTTCGAGCTCGGCGTCCTGATCGCGGTCGGTGGCGTTGACGTCGATGTGCAGACGGTACGTGTGCGCCGGAGGCAGGTCTCCCTGGGGGCTGAGGATGATCGTCGGCTGCGCCCCGCCGAACCCCTCACGCGGCCCGATCTCAATGGCGCCGTCGTCCTCCCGGTCGAGCACCACGAAGTCCAGCACCTCGCACCAGAACCGCGCCAGCAGCTCGGGATCGCGGCACGCGAGCACCAGTTCGCTGATCCGTGACGCCACGCGACAACACCCACCTTCGGTCAGAGACCCCCGAACAGTCCGTTTCCTGGCCTTCGGGCATCAAACGGTCCGGGGATCGTAGCGGAGCGGCCCGCGCGGACGCGACTGGAATTGCGGCGGAAGTAGCGGCCACACCCTGTCCGCTACCCCTGGAACGGTGGTCACACCAGCAAGAACGAGCGACGAAGGAACGTCCATGTCCATCGATGTTGTGACCCACCTGAACTTCCGGGGCGACGCCCGCGCGGCGCTCACCTTCTACCAGTCGGTGTTCGGCGGCGACCTGGCCGTGATCACCTACAAGGACGCCGGGAACGTGACGGAGGAGGCCGAGGCCGACCAGGTGATGTGGGGGCAGGTGAGCGCGGGCAACGGCTTCCGCGTGATGGCCTACGACGTGCCGGGGCACCTGCCGTACGAGCCGGGCGAGAAGCCGTTCTTCGTCTCGGTCAGAGGCGGGGACGTCGAGGAGATCACCGGCTATTGGGAGAGGCTCTCCGACGGCGCCACCGTCGTGCAGCCGCTGGGGCCCGCCCAGTGGGCGACGGTCTACGGGATGGTGAAGGACCGCTTCGGCGTCACGTGGGTGCTGGACGTCCTCCCCCCTTACGACCCCTCCTGACCACGGCTTCCAGGGCGGCGGACGTCCCCCCGCCGCCTTCTTCATCTTCACGAAGGACACGAGTGTTGACATCCTCCCCGCGGCTGGAGCCGGGGGTTCCGACCCTCACGGGTAGGGTTTCCTGCTTCTCCGCCGGTCGCCCGCCGGGCCTGCGCCCTTGAGGTCTTACACCGGCTCCACAGGCGTTTCGCCTCTCCACCAGCCCGGCGGCGAGGATGTTGATCGCGGCGTTGACGTCCCGGTCATGCATCGCGCCGCAGGCGCAACCCCATTCCCGCACGTTCAGCGGCATCTTCTCCTGCAAGGTGCCGCACGCCGAGCACAGCTTCGAGGAGGGAAACCACCGGCCCACGACCAGCAACTCCCGCCCATACCACCGGGCCTTGCACTCCAGCATGCCGCGCATCTGACGCCACGAGGCGTCGCAGATGGCACGGGCGAGCGAATGGTTCTTCACCAAGGTGCGAACGGTGAGGTCCTCGATCACGACCGTTTGGTTCTCACAGACGAGACGAGTGGTGAGCTTGTGCAGAAAATCGGTACGCCGGTCGGCGATGCGGGCATGGACACGGGCGACCTTCAGCCGGGCCTTGGCCCGGTTCGCACTGCCCTTGACCTTGCGTGCCAGGGCGCGCTGGGCTCTGGCCAGCCTGCGGCGGCCGGCGCGCTCATGCCTGGGGTTGACGATCTTCTCCCCGGTGGACAGCGCGGCCAGGGACGTGATCCCCGCATCCACGCCCACCGACTGCTCCACCGGGGCAAGCGAGGCGATCTTATCCTCGACCAGCAGGGAGACGAACCAGCGCCCCGCCGCGTCCTTCGACACGGTCACCGTGGACGGCTCGGCCCCCTCGGGCAGCGGACGCGACCACACGATGGCCAGCGGCGTGTCCATCTTCGCCAGCGTCAACCGGCCCTCACGCCAGCGGAACGCCGATCGGGTGTACTCGGCCGACAGCCGGGACTTCTTCTTGCTCTTGAACGTGGGGTACGTGGCGCGCCTGGCGAAGAAGTTCGCGAACGCCGCCTGAAGATGCCGCAACGCCTGCTGAAGAGGGACCGACGACACCTCCGACAGGAAGTCGAACTCGCCGCTGCGCTTCCACTCCGTCAGGCGCGCAGAGGACTCCACATAGGAGACACGGCGGCCTTCCAGCCGGTAGGCGCGAGTGCGCTCCTCAAGTGCCTTGTTGTAGACGAGACGGACGCAGCCGAACGTCCGGGCAAGCTCAGAGGCTTGCCCGGGAGTCGGATAGAAGCGGTACTTGTAGGCCCGCTTCACAACCTGCGCCACGGTTCACTTCTACCATGCGATCGGCTCAATATCGAGAGCATGTTCGATAAGTGCGGCATCGTGCCGCGTTTCCTCCCCGGGGCTGAAGCCTGGGGTATCCACGCTCAAGGAGTTTTGATGAGAACGCGACCCCTGGGCCGTACCGGCATCCAGGTCTCGCCCTTCGCGCTGGGCACGATGATGTTCGGGCGGACGGGCAACCCCGATCACGACGCGTGCGTCCGCATGATCCACCGGGCGCTGGACGCGGGCGTGAACGTCATCGACACCGCCGACGTGTACGGGCCCGGCGGCGAGTCCGAGGAGATCGTCGGCAAGGCTCTCCAGGGCAGGCGGGCCGACGTCGTGCTGGCCACGAAGGTCAACGGCGTCATGGGCGAGGGGCCCAACCGGGGCGGGAGCTCGCGGCGGTGGATCGTGGCCGAGGTCGAGGAGTCGCTGCGGCGGCTGCGTACCGACCACATCGACCTCTACCAGATCCACCACCCCGACCCTGACACCGACATCGAGGAGACGCTGTCCGCCCTGACGGATCTGGTGCGGGCCGGGAAGGTGCGGGCGTTCGGCCTGTCCAACACGCCCGCGTCGGAGATCGTCGAGGCCCAGTGGACGGCGGAGCGGCGCGGGCTGCACCGGCCGCGGACGGAGCAGGCCACGTACTCCGTGCTCAACCGCGGCATCGAGCGCGAGGTGCTGCCCGCGTGCCGTCGCCACGGCATGGGGGCGCTGGTGTGGAGCCCGCTCGCGATGGGCCTGCTCACGGGCCGCTACCGCAAGGGCGGTTCCGGGCCTTCGGGGGCGCGGCTGCACTGGGTGCCCCGGCACATGACCGACGAGCGCAAGCTCGACGCCGTCGAGCGGCTCATCCCGCTCGCCGAGGAGGCCGGGCTGTCGCTGACGCACCTGGCGATGGCGTTCGCGATCGCCCACCCCGGGGTCAGCTCGGCGATCATCGGCCCCCGGACGATGGAGCAACTCGACGACCTCCTGGCCGGCGCCTCGGTCACCCTGGACGACGACCTGCTCGACCGCATCGACGAGATCGTCCCCCCAGGCACCGACCTCGGCCCCATCGACGTCGCCCACCCCCCGCCCGCCCTCACGGACGTCACCCTCCGCCGCCGCCCCAAGCCTGACCGCCCAGCCGCCTGAGGCATGTGGGCACCCGCCCTGAACCGGCGCGCTGCCTGAGGCCGGTCAGTTCGGGGTTCGGCGTTCGCGGTCCAGGGCACGGCTCCACTGTGCTCCCTGGTGAGAAGCGGGTTCCAGGCGCTGTCAATGCCATGACGACCGGTCACAGGCCCGGGCGGAGGGCGCGGAATGAACCGGCGGCGAGGCGTGCTGTGAGGGGTGCAGTCACAGAGGGAAGAAGGCGTTTCGCATGTCAGCGCAGGCCACGCGACGGACGGCGGCCCAGCTCATCGTGCAGGCTCTGGAGGCGGAGGGCGTCGAATACGTCTTCGGCATCCCGGGCGAGGAGAACATCCATTTCGTCGACGCGCTCAACGACTCCTCCATCCGCTATGTCCTCGTCCGCCACGAGCAGGGCGCGGCGTTCATGGCGGAGATCTACGGCAGGCTGACCGGCAAGGCCGGCGTCGCCTCGGCCACGCTCGGCCCCGGCGCGATCAACCTGCAGCTCGGCGTGGCCGACGCCACGACCAACAGCACGCCGGTGGTGGCGATCACGGCGCAGGTGGGGCTCGACCGCATCTACAAGGAGTCGCACCAGGTGGTGGACCTGGTGTCGCTGTTCAGGCCGATCACGAAGTGGTCGGAGCTGGCGCCGTCGCCGCAGGCGCTGCCCGAGCTGATCCGCAAGGCGTTCAAGACCGCGCAGACCGAGCGGCCGGGCGCCGTCTACCTGGCCATCCCCGAGGACGTCGAGTCGGCGCCGCTGCCCGAGGGGCTCGCGCCGCTGCCGCTCAACGTCGTACGCCCCCAGGACCCCTCACCTTCGCAGGTCGCCCGCGCCGCCGAGATCCTCGCCACCGCGCGCCGCCCGATCGTGCTGGCCGGCCACGGCGCCACCAGGGCGGGCGCGTCCGACGCGCTGGTGCGGTTCTCGGAGAAGCTGGGGCTGCCGGTGGCGACCACGTTCAACGGCAAGGGCGTCTTCCCCGACGACCACCGGCACGCGCTCGGCGCGGTCGGCTTCATGCGCCACGACTACGTGAACTTCGGCTTCGACGAGGCCGACGTGCTCATCACGGTCGGCTACGAGCTGCAGGAGTTCGACCCGGTCAAGATCAACCCGGCCCGCGACAAGAAGATCATCCACGTGCACCGGTTCCCCGCCGAGGTGGACGACCACTACCCGGTGGCGGTCGGCGTGCACGGCGACATCCCGCGCTCGCTGCACGCGCTCGGCGACGCCGTCCACCGCCGCTTCACCATGAACGGCACCGGCGAGAAGATCCGCCGCATGCTGCGCGAGGAGCTGGAGCAGGGGCGCGAGGAGAACGGGTTCCCGCTGTCGCCCCGCCGCGTGGTGAGCGACATCCGCGAGGCCATGGGCCGCGAGGACATCGTGCTGGCCGACACGGGCGCGGTGAAGATGTGGATGGCCCGCATGTACCCGACGTACGAGCCGAACACGATGCTGGTCTCCAACGGGCTGTCGTCGATGGGGTTCTCGGTGCCGGGCGCGCTGGCCGCCAAGCTGGCCCACCCGCGGCGCAAGGTGCTGGCGGCGACCGGCGACGGGGCGTTCCTGATGAACTCGCAGGAGCTGGAGACCGCCGTGCGTGAGCGCATCCCGTTCGTGGTGCTGGTGTGGGAGGACGGCGCGTACGGGCTCATCGAGTGGAAGATGGACCTCGAGCTGGGCCGCGACTCCCACGTGGCCTTCGGCAACCCCGACTTCGTCAAGTACGCCGAGAGCTTCGGCGCCCGCGGCTACCGGATCTCCAGCGCGGACGAGCTGCTGCCGACGCTGCGCAAGGCGCTGACCGACGACGTGGTGTCGGTGATCGCGGTGCCCGTCGACTACTCGGCGAACCTCGGCCTGACCGACAAGCTGGGCGAGCTGACCGGACCCTTCTAAGATCGTCCGGGTGAGCCTGCCCGCCGTATCCGCCGCGGGGGCGCCGCCGGTCGAGCCGGCGCGCGACCCGTACCACGTCTATCTCGACTCCCTGACCAGCCCCGAGTCGCGCCGCACGATGCGCGGCTGCCTCGACCGGCTGGCCCGCCTGCTGACCGGCGACGAGCACGCCACGGGCGCGGGCCAGCCGTGGCATCTGCTGCGGTACGAGCACACCGTGCGCATCCGTACGATGCTCACCGATCAGGGCTGGTCGGCGGCTTACGTCAACAAGCACCTGGTGGCGCTGCGCCGGGTGCTGAAGGAGGCGTGGCGGCTCGGGCAGACCAGCGCCGAGGACCTGGCGCGCGCCTCCGACCTGGCTCCGGTGCGGCAGAGCCGGCTGCCCGCCGGGCACCACGTGCCGCCCGAGGTGGTGGGGGCGGCGCTGGCGGCGTGCGACGACTCCCCGGCGGGCAAGCGAGACGCGGCGCTGATCGCGGTGCTCTACTCGACCGGGTGCCGCCGCGCCGAGCTGGGCGGGCTGTCGCTGGCCGACTACGACCCGGGCGCGCGCTCGCTGCGGGTGCGCGGCAAGCGCGACAAGGAGCGCCTGGTCTACCTGACCGCCGACGCGATCGGGCTGGTGGAGCGGTGGCTGGCGGTGCGCGGCACCGCGCCGGGGGCGCTGTTCAGCCCGATCAGCACCGCCGGGCGGCTGCGGATGCGCGACGGGCGGCCGGTGGGGCTGACCGGGCAGGGCATCTCCGACATCCTGACCCGCCGGTTCGGGGCGGCCGGCGCGGCTCGCCGCACGCCGCACGACTTCCGCCGCACGTTCATCGGCGAGCTGCTCGACGCCGGCGTCGACCTCGCCACCGCCCAGGCCCTGGTCGGCCACGCCAGCCCCGCGACCACGGCCCGCTACGACCGCCGCCCCGAACGCACCCGCCGCGAAGCCGTCGACCGCCTCACCCTCCCCAAACCCCGCCCCCTAGCCTGAACCGCGCTTTCCCCCTGGACGGGCCGGGTGGCTTGGGGCGGTCGAGGCCGCGCCCGCCGGGGCTGGGCGGGCGCGGGAGGGTCAGGAGGCGGCGGTGGCCTCCAGTTCGACCAGGAGGCCGGGGAGGGCCAGGCGGGTGACGCCGAGCATCGTGGTGGCCGGTGCCACGCCCGCCGCGCCGAGCCGGCCCGCCAGGACGCCGTAGTGCTCGAAGAGGCGGTCGACGTCGGTGGTGTAGACGTTCAGCCGGACGACGTCCGCCAGCGACATGCCGGCCTCGGCGAGCACCGCCTCCAGGTTGTCGAGGCTGAGCGCGAGCTGCGCGCCCATGTCATCAGCGTGCTGCGGCTTGCCGTCGGCGTCCATGGCGGTCTGCCCGGAGCAGTGCAGCGTCCTGGTCTCCCCCGAGACGATCTCGCCCTGGTTGTAGCCCAGGTTCAGCGACCACGGCCACGGGTTGACCGCCGTGCGTTCCATCGTGGAGTCAGCTCCTTCTACAAGATCGGCCGACGCGTGTGAGCGCCGGCGCGGTTGTTCGCGTCGGTGATCAGCTTCCCGGCAAATCACGACATCTTGTGTCGTGTATCTCTGTAGGGTTCTCGGCGTGCGTGCCGACCGCTTGGTCTCCCTGGTGTTGCTGCTGCGGCAGCACGGCCGGATGTCCGCCGCCGCGCTGGCCCGCGAGCTGGAGGTGTCCACGCGTACGGTGCTGCGGGACATCGAGGCGCTGTCCGCCGCCGGCGTCCCCGTCTATGCCGAACGCGGCCGGCACGGCGGCTTCGCGCTGCTGCCCGGCTTCCGTACCGAGCTGACCGGCCTGAATCATGACGAGGCCCTCGCCCTGCTGGTCGCCGGGTCGCGGCGCGGCGCGCAGGCGTTCGGGCTGGGCTCGGCGCTCGCCTCGGCGATGCTCAAGGTGGTGGACGCACTGCCCGACAGCTACCGCGACACCGCGGCGGGCGCGGCGGAACGCCTGCTCATCGAGCCGGAGACCGACCTGCTCGCGCGCCGTCAGCCCTCCGACGAGGTGCCTGACACGGTGGTGGCGACGGTGCTGCGGGCGGTGTTCGGCGGGCGACGGCTGCGCCTGCGCTACGCGCCGCCCGACCGGGAGCCGTCGTGGCGCACGGTGGACCCGATCGGGCTGGTCACCGTGCGCGGGCGGGGCTACCTGCTGGCGACCCGCTCGGGGGAGGACCGTACGTACCGGCTGTCGCGGGTGCTGGCCGTCGAGGAACTGGACGAGCCCGCGCAGCGGCCCGACCGGGTGGACCTGGACCGGGCGTGGCAGGAGCGCAGCACCCGGTTCCGGCATGGCGACGACCAGGTCGGCGTGGTCGTACGGGTGCACCCCGAGCGGCGCGAGGAACTGGTGGGCACCGCCCTGTCCGTACGCAGCGAGGAGACCGGCGAGGACGGGTGGCTGCGGCTGGAGGTGAGCTTCCAGGACCGCAGGCACGCCGTCTGGGCGCTGTGGCAGCTCGCGGCCGGCGCGGAGGCCCTGGAGCCGCAATGGCTACGGGACGCCCTCCACGCCCGCGCCACCGCCATCGCCACCCGCTACCAGCACCAAACCTGACCCGCCCTCGCGGAGAGGTCACCCGGCCAGGCGGGGGACGATGCCGGTGGTGTGGAGGCGTTCGCGGGCCGCCGCGATGGCCTCGTCGGTGGTGGCGAACACGCGGCCCGCCTGGTGCAGCCGGGCGATCACGCCGAGCGCCTCGAGCGGCCGGTGGTGCCCGTCGGGGATGCCGGACACGTACACGGCGATGCCGCGCTGCTCCAGCCGGGCGACGGCGTCACCGAGCACGAGCGCGCCGCTGGCGTCGATGGTGCTGACCCGGCTCATGCGCAGCACCACCACCGACACGCCGGTCACCGCCGACACCTCCAGCAGGAAGCGGTGGGCGGCGGCGAAGAACAGCGGCCCCTCCAGGCGGTAGGTGACGATGTGCTCGGCCAGCAGGGCATGCTCCTCCACGGTGTGCTGCGGCTGCAGGTCGTGGCGGAGCGGCTCCTGGTCGAAGCGGACGTTCCCGGCGATGGCCCGCAAGGCCAGCGCCCCGGCCACGACCAGCCCGAGGATGACGGCCCACACGGTGTCGAGGGTCAGCGTGGCCACGGCGGTGAGCACGAGCACCACGGCGTCGGCGCGGGTGGAGCGGACCATCGCGCGTACGGCGCCGACCTCGATCATGCGGACGGCCGTGGCGAGCAGCACCCCGGCCAGCGCGGCGAGCGGGATGCGGGCGACCAGGCCGGCGGCGGTGCAGACGAGGGCGCCCAGGATGAGCGCGTGGGCCAGCGCGGCCAGCCGTGACCTGGCGCCCGAGCGCACGTTGACGGCGGTGCGCACGGTGGCGCCGGTGCCCGGCATGCCGCCGAACATCGGGGCGACGAGGTTGGCGACGCCCTGGCCGAACAGCTCGCGGTCGGGGTCGTGGCGGGTGCGCCCGGTCATGCCGTCGGCGACGGTCGCCGACAGCAGCGACTCCAGCGCCGCCAGCGCGGCCACGGCGACGGCGGGCGCGAGCAGGGACGGCAGCGCGGCCAGGTCGAGGAAGCCGAGCGAGGGCACCGGCAGCCCGGCGGGCAGGGCGCCGATGCGGGCCAGCGGCAGCCCGGCCAGGTCGGCGACGATGGTGACGGCGGCAACTGCGACCAGCGAGAACGGCACGGCGGGCCGCAGCGCGGCCCCGGCCAGCAGGACGACGGCGACGGCGAGCGTGGTGCCGAGTGCCCACCAGTGCGGCGTGGCGAGGAAGGCGGCGACGGCGTGCCAGGCGATGACGGCCACCTTGTCGCTGTCGTACGCGGGCACGCCCAGCGCGTACGGAAGCTGCTGCAACGCGATCACGCAGGCCATGCCGACGGTGAACCCCGCGACGACGGGAGCGGGAACCATGGCCACGTGGCGGCCGGCCCCGGCCAGGGCGAGCCCGAGGAGCAGCAGACCGGCCAGCAGGCCGACGGTGAACACGCCGGTGGCGCCGTGGGCGCTCATGATCGGCATGAGGATGACGGTCATCGCGCCGCTCGCCCCCGACACCTGCACCGCGGATCCGCCGAACAGCGCCGCCAGCGCCCCGGCCACCACGGCCGTGGCCAGCCCCGAGGCGGCGCCCAGCCCGGAGGAGACGCCGAACCCGAGCGCGAGCGGCAGCGCCACGACGGCCACGGTCAACCCGGCCATCAGGTCGGTACGCGGACTACCACGCATCTCCGCCAGATCGCCACGCCGCGGCGACAACGCCCGAACGCGCCGAAACACCGCGGATTCCCCGCAATATGCCAGCATGCGCCCGAACATCCCGCCAGGCCGGTGCGGCAGCGCGGACCGCACGCGGCCGAACAGTCCGGCGGACAGGCGGCGGGATCGCGCGGTGCGGTCGCCGCCCCCAGGCTCGGCCGTCACGTCGAGTTACCGATCAGATCGCTGCTGTGACGGCATCGGCGCGCGAAAGAACCGCTCACCCTCACTCCCTCCGAGTGCCCGACAACCCCGCGAATGTCCCGAATTGCAGAAGTTTGCAATCGGTCAAGAGGTCGTCAGAATATCAACTACACCCCCTCTCACCTGCTTAAACTTCGCCCCCATCGGGCATCGCGCGAGCAAGCTCCCGGCGATCATCCGGGCAACAGGGAGAAGGCGCGCTCGGCCGCCCGCACCGCATCGGCCTCCACCTCGGCCAGCGGCCGGCCGTCGGCCAGCATCGCCCAGTTGCGCCGTGCCAGCACCCGCTGAGTGGACACCAGCAGCCCGGCCAGCAGGGTCGCGGTCAGCTCGTCGGAGGTCTCGGCCAGCGCCCCGGCGAGCAGCTCCTCGTCGCGCGCCATGTGCTGGTGCAGCCGGGCCAGCAGGCCGGGCGCGGTGAAGAAGACCATCCGGTGGTACGCCACCACCTCGGGCTCGTCATTGAGCCCCGTCACGGGGTCACGCCTGGCCAGCCCGTCGAGGAAGTGCCGGCGCAACGCCCGCACGGGCGACTCCCCCGAGGCCCGCTCGCGCACGACCCGGGCGGACTCCCCCAGGTGGTCGGCGATGCGGTGCAGGACCAGGTCCTCCTTGGTCGGGAAGTACTTGAACAGCGTCGGCTTGGACACCCCCGCCGCCGCCGCGACCTCCGTCACGGGCACCTCGTCGAAGCCGCGCTCCAGGAAGAGCGTGATGGCGGCCGAGGAGATGGCCTCGCGCACCCGCTGCCGCTGCAGCTCCCGCAGTCCCGTCATGAGACCCACCCTAGCAAGAGTGTTAACCTGGTTAATATCTTAACCGAGTTAACACTTTGGAGGTGTGATGGCGACGCTCGACGAGGAGCGCGCGTACGTCGAACGCTGCAAGGACGGCCTGCGCAGGATGCTCCAGGACGCGCGGGACAACGTCATCGTCGGCGAGACCGTGGCCGGCGACCGCTACAGCGCAGAACGGCTGGGACGCCACCTCAAGAGCCTGGCCAAGGAGCTGAGCGAGGCGCCCGACGGCCCGCCGTTCTTCGGCCGGCTCGACTTCGGCCATGACTCGGGCGAGCACCGGGGACGCGCGTACCACATCGGCCGCCGCCACATCGCGGGCGAGCACGGCGGGACGCCCGTGGTGGTCGACTGGCGCGCGCCGGTCGCGCGGGCCTTCTACCGGGCAAGCGCCCGCGACCCGCAGGGCGTCGCCGTACGCCGCCGCTTCGGCTGGTCGGGCCTCACCCTGACGAGCTTCGAGGACGAGCGGCTCGGCCAGGGCGAGGAGGGCGAGAGCAGGATCCTCGCCGCCGAGATCGAACGCCCCCGCGTCGGCCCCATGCGCGACATCGTCGCCACCATCCAGCCGGAGCAGGACGACCTCGTCCGCGCCGGCCTCGACACCTCGCTGTGCGTCCAGGGCGCGCCGGGCACCGGAAAGACCGCCGTCGGCCTGCACCGCGCCGCGTACCTGCTCTACGCCCACCGCCGCAGGCTCGAACGGTCGGGCGTGCTCGTCCTCGGCCCCAACCGCGCCTTCCTCGGCTACATCTCCGCCGTCCTGCCCGCGCTCGGCGAGATGGACGTCGAGCAGACCACCCTCGAACGGCTGCTCGCCACCGTCCCCGTCACCGCCGCCGACGCCCCCGCCACGGCCGCCGTCAAGCACGACGTCCGCATGGCCGAGGTACTGCGCAGAGCCCTCTACGGGCGCATCGGCAAGCCGGTCGAGCCGGTCGCCGTCCCCGACGGCTCCTACCGCTGGCGGGTCTACGAGGACGAGCTGCGCCGCATCGTGGACGACACCCGCCGCGCGTCCCTGCCGTACGCGGTCGGCCGCGAACGCGTGCGCGCCCGCGTCGTCGCGGCCATCCACCGGCAGGCCGAGTCGCGCGGCGCCACCCCGAACGCCGCCTGGCTGCGCAAGATCGGCCGCGCCGTCACGACCTGGCTCGACACCGTCTGGCCGGCCGCCAAACCCGTCCAGGTCCTGTACGAGGTCCTGCGCGGCCCCACCGGCGACGCCCCCGATCCCGCCCGCGGCCTGCTCACCGACACCGAACGTGAGGCGCTCACCTGGGCGAAGCCGCCCCGGAGCGTGAAGACCGCGAAGTGGTCGGCGGCCGACCTCGTGCTGCTCGACGAGATCGCCGGGCTCATCGACCGGCCGCGCGGCTACGGCCACGTCATCGTGGACGAGGCCCAGGACCTGTCGCCGATGGAGTGCAGGGCCGTCGCCAGGCGCAGCGAGCACGGCTCGCTCACCGTGCTGGGCGACCTGGCCCAGGGCACCACCCCGTGGGCGGCCACCTCATGGGAGGACCGCCTGGCCCTGCTCGGCAAGCCGGACGGCCAGGTCGTCGCGCTGACCACCGGCTTCCGGGTGCCGGCCGCCGTGGTGGACCTCGCCAACCGGCTGCTGGCCGCGCTGGAGGTGCGGGTGCCCGAGACGCGCTCGTACCGGTCGGACGGGCGGCTGCGCGTCACCCCCGTCACCGGCATGGGTAAAGGCGTGGTCGCGGCGGTGCGCGAGGCCATGACGTTCGAGGGGTCGATCGGGGTCATCGCCGCCGACGCCGACGTCCCCGCACTCACCGCCGCGCTCAGGGACGAGGGGCTCGACGTGGGCGAGCGCCTCAGCGTCATGCCCGCCACGCTGTGCAAGGGCCTGGAGTACGACCACGTCGTCGTCGCCGAACCGGCCGCCATCGCCGAGGCCGAGCGGCGCGGGCTCAACCGCCTGTACGTCGCGCTCACCCGCGCCGTCTCCCGCCTCGACGTCCTGCACGCCCGCCCGCTCCCTCCGCAACTCACGGCTTGAGAGGGGCGGATGCCGGGAACGAACACACCGTCACCGCTTGAGAGAAGCCGGCCCTTGACATCCTCCCCCGCCCGCAGGCGGGGGGTTTCCTCGGAGGTTTCTGATGACCTCACCTCATGACCCGCCCGACGGCGCCCCGCGCACTCCCCCCGACGCCCAGCCGCGCCCCGGCGACCAGATGCTGTCCATCATCGGGTTCGCCTGCGCGGCCATGGCCCTGCTGTTCATCCCCATCCTGTTCGGGCTGGCCGGAGTGGTGCTCGGCATCGTCGGGCACACCCGCGGCGAGCCGCTCGGCCGGTGGGCCGCCACCGCCGCGGGCGCGGCCATGCTGATCGGCATCCTGCTCGGCATCCTCTTGACCACCACCTGACCCGGTCCAGGCGCCGTAACAGGCACCGTGAGGCGTGAGATCCTTGACGGATGCTTCCGCCCATCGACGAGCTGCGTCCGCAGGTCACCGCCCGGCTGGCCGCTTTCAGGCGGCGGGAGGTCCCGGTCGCCGACGGGCTGCGCAGGGCCGGGGTCACGGTGTGCGTGCTGGAGGACGCCCGCCGCAGCCCGTACGTCGTGGTGATCCGCCGTGCGGCGGCCGGGCGCAACGCCGGTCAGTGGGCGCTGCCCGGCGGGCGGGCAGACGACGGCGAGCGGCCCGAGGCGGCGGCGCTGCGCGAGCTGGCCGAGGAGACCGCCGTCACCGGGGTCGAGGTGGCCGGGCTGCTCGACGACTTCGTCACCGACTCGGGGTTCGTGATCACGCCGGTGGTGGCGTTCGGCGGGCGGCAGGAGCCGGTGGGCGATCCCCGGGAGGTGGCGTCGGTGCACGCCGTCCCCTTGGAGCGCTTCCTCGCGCCGGGGGTGCCGCGCTGGCGGGGCGACCTGCTGCAGATGCCGCTGGGGCCGTCCATCGTGATCCACGCGCCGACGGGGGCGATCCTGTGGCAGTTCGCCGAGGTGGCGCTGCGGGGCCGTGAGCAGCGCGTCTTCGACGTCGCCCAGCCCCGCTGGACCCGCACCTGACCGATCTTCGCACACCGCCCGATTCCGGGTGATTCAGGACGGTACGGAGCGCCTGGTCAGGGCCTCGGGAACCCCTCCCAACAGGGGCCCAAGAGCGTGCCACGATTACCTTTAGGGCTCCCTGGTGTGCTTAACTCAAGATTGCCGATGTGGTTTGTGTCCCCCGGGCCGCAAATTACCGCCTTCACGGAATACCGTTCGGCTGGAGCCGTGTTGTGCACCTCGCCGAGGAGGCGACCGCCACATCGGCCTAACAGCTTTCCCAGGCGCCCCGCACACCCGCGGGGCGCCTGCTTTATTGTGGGGTGGCCGTCAGCCGATCATCAGGAGAGCTCGTTGCTTTACCACGTGGCCAAGTTCGCCTCGACGCCACTCGTCCATGCGATGTGCCGTCCGCACATCTCCGGCGCCGCCCACGTGCCACGCACCGGACCGGCGATCCTGGCCGCCAACCACCTGTCGGTGCTCGACTCGTTCCTGCTGCCCGCGCTGCTGCCACGGCACGTGACGTTCACGGCCAAGAACGAATACTTCTCCGGCAACCCCGTCTCGGGCTTCTTCATGCGTCTGGGCCGCAGCCTGCCGATCGACCGCGAGAGCGCGCACGCCGCGCAGGCCATGCTGGACGAGGCCGCCGCGCTGCTGGAGCGGGGCGAGCTGTTCGGCATCCACCCCGAGGGCACCCGCTCCCCCGACGGCCGCCTCTACCGCGGCAAGATCGGCGTGGCCTGGCTGGCGCTGCGCACCGGCGCCCCGGTGCTGCCCGTGGCGCTCAGCGGCACCGAGAAGGTGATGCCGTTCGGCGCGAAGGTGCCGCGGCCCGCGCCCATCGGCATCGCCATCGGCGCTCCCCTGCGCTTCACCGGCGACCACACCAAGGCGCAGGACCGGCGCCGGGTCACCGACGAGATCATGGCCGCCATCCAGAAGCTTTCCGGCCAGGAGTACGTCCCGAAGTACGCGGCCAGCGTCAAAGCTGAGAATGGTATGTCCTGATTGGGAGCTCCCGCTAGTCTCGGAAGCTGTCGTCGAGGAGCAGGGGGCTGATCAGTGGCGCGGGGCCGTACCATCGCGATCGTGTCCGTGGCGTCGGTGCTCGCGGTGGGGGCCGCGGCCGGGGGCGCCTACTACGTGCTGCACACCCGCGGCACGCCGGCCGAGACCGCGCAGCGGTTCGCTGCGGCGTGGCAGGCGGGCGACAAGGGCGCGATGACGAAAGAGCTGGCCAAGGCGCAGCCGCTCACCGCCTACGACCAGCAGCGCAGCGCGCTCGCCGTCGAGTCCACCGCGATCGAGCTGGGCCGGGTCACCGAGGGCGACGGCCGGGCCAGCGTCCCCTACACCGCCAAGCTCGAGCTGAAGAACATCGGTGAGTGGACCTACGAAGGCAAGATCGATCTGGTGGTGGCCGACCGTACGTGGAAGGTTGACTGGAAGCCCTCGACGCTGCATCCGTCGCTGACCTCCGGCGCCGAGTTCTCGCTGAAGACCCGCTGGCCTGAGCGCGCCGCGATCACCGACGCCGAGGGCTCGCGCATCGACGACGGCACGGTCGGCGGGTCGGTGCAGCAGCTCGTGGGCTACCTGGTCAAGGCCACCAAGAAGGACGTCGCCAAGCTCGGCTCGTCCTACAAGGTCGGCCAGGCGGTCGGGAGCCACGGGCTGCAGGCGACGTTCCAGAAGCAGCTGGCCGGCACGCCCACGACCGAGATCAAGCTCGGCGACAAGACGCTGAAGACCATCGAGGGCGCCGAGGGCGAGCCCGTGCAGACCAGCCTCGACCCGCGCGCCCAGGCCGCCGCGGTGACGGCGGTCAAGGACATGAAGAAGCCTACCTCGCTGGTCGCGATCAAGGCGTCGACCGGCGAGATCCTGGCCGTGGTCAACAACGTGGGCGGGTTCAACCGGGCGCTCGACGGCCGCTACCCGCCGGGCTCGACGTTCAAGGCGGTGACCGCGATCGGGCTGCTCGCCGCCGGCATGTCGCCGCAGGACAAGGTCACCTGCCCCATGTACGCCACCGTCGGCGGCCTGAAGGTCCGCAACTCCGACAAGGAGGAGTTCGGCTCCATCTCGTTCCTCGACTCCTTCGCCCACTCGTGCAACACCACGTTCGCGCCGCTCGCCCAGTCGAAGCTGGGGGCCGCGAAGCTGCTCGACGCGGCCGAGGATGTCGGCTTCAACCAGCCGCTGACCATCGGCGTGCCGGCCACCAAGGCCAGCTTCCCCAAGGCGCAGTCCGACGCCGAGCTGGCGGCGGAGTCGTTCGGGCAGGCCAGGATCACCGCGAGCCCGCTGTCGATGGCCTCGGTCGCCGCCGCCATCGCCGACGGCACCTGGCGCCCGCCGACGCTGGTGCCGTCGATGAAGCAGAAGCTGTCGGAGCGCGAGCTGCCCGCCAAGGTGAAGGCGGGGATGCACCAGATGATGTCGGCCGTGGTGACCAAGGGCACCGCCCGCTCGGCCGGCCTGCCCGCGGGCACCCACGGCAAGACCGGCACGGCCGAGTTCGGCACCGGCGAGAAGCTGGAGTCGCACGCCTGGTTCATGGGCTTCAAGGGCGACGTGGCGTTCGCGGTGGTCGTCGAGGGCGGAGGCGGCGGCGGCGCGGTCGCCGCCCCGGTCGCCGCCACGTTCCTGAAGAACTACTGATCGGCCCGCTCGTCACCGGTCCTTGAGGAAGCGGTGGATCTCCTCGGCCGCGCGGCCGGGGCGGCCGCGGTCGGCGGTGTTGGAGGTGGCGCTGTGGTCGAGGCCCTCCATGAGCACCTTGGTGGCGTGCGGCAGCACCTCCTCGAGGCCGGCGAGGGCCGCGCGCAGGTAGGGGCGGGTCCTGGTGCCGCCGAGCAGCAGCACCTCCTGCCGCACGGCCCGATACATCTCCAGGTCGCCCGCCGCCTCCCTGGCGAGCTGGAGATCCTGCCGCAAGGTCGGCGCCAGCTCGGCGAACGTCGCGCCCGGGCCTTTCAGCATCCTGCGGGTGAGCAGCTCCAGCAGCTTGCGCGGCACCAGGTTGAAGACGGGCGGGCCGAGCTCGGCCGCCTTCATGCCGGTGACCAGCGCTGCGGGCACGTTCCCCGCGGTGAGCTCCTGGTCGAGGCGGCTCAGGTGGACGTCCAGGGCGGCGCCGTCGGGGAGCAGCGGCGGCTCGAAGACGACGGCCCCGTGCAGGTCGGGACGGACGAGCAGGGTGCGCAGCGTGATGATCGCCCCTGAGCTGACGCCCGCGACGTAGCGGGCGCCGGTGGCCTCGATGAGCGCCGCGAGGTCGGCCACCTCCCGTTCCAGCCCGTACGCGGGGCCGGCCGGGCCGCTGGCGCCCCTGCCGCGCCGGTCGGGCAGGTAGCAGGTGAAGTCGGCCGACAGGGCCTGCGCGAGGTCGAGCTGGCTGCGGCCGGTCTGCATGGCGCCGTGCAGGATCACCAGCCCTGGGCCGCGGCCGACCTGATGGTAGCCGATCGTCGCGCCGTCATCGGACGTCACGGCGCCTGTGGTGGTCATGATCATGAGGGCTCCCTCATCGGTCGGTGAAGGGGAGCCCGGCTATCGTTGTCGATGCCATCTCGTGGCCGGGGCTCCGCTTCGGGTGCGAGATCCGCCCGGCGGCGGTGTTGCAGCACCGCCGCCGGGCCTGTCCGGTCAGTCGTCCTGCGTGCCTCTGGCGGCCAGGTCCTCCAGCCCGTCCGGCAGGTCGCCCGTACGGTGGTAGGCCCGCCACTCCTCGATCCCGGGGAACGTGCCCCCGTCCAGCTCCGCCACCAGCGAACGCACCCAGGCGGCCTGGGCTTCGCGCATCGCCAGTGCGTACTCCGACTCGACGACGAAGAGGCGCGGCAGCTCGGCCCGCTCCTCCTCCAGCGCCCGCCGGTCGGCCCCGATCCGCTCCTCCAGCCGGGCCAGCCGCTCCCGCAGCAGCGCGCCGACCTCGTCGGGACCGAGCCCGCCCATCACGGACAGGCCGGCCTCGAACGCCGTCGGCAACCTCTCGGGCGTGGACAGCAGCTCGCGCGTCCAGTCGGCGGCCTCGCGGCGGCCGGCGTCGGTAATGCGGTAGACGGTCCGCTCGGGCCGCGCGCCCTGCCGTCCGCTCTCCACCGCCTCAAGGAAGCCGTGTCTGTGCAGGTTGCGGACGACGGTGTAGAGCGAGCCCCACTTGATGGGCATGTCCTGGTCCTTGTCCCTGGCGCGCAGGACGGAGGCCATCTCGTACGGGTGCATGGGGCGCCGGCCGACGACGGTGAGCACGGCCAGCGCCAGCAGGTTCGTCACCGGTCGCCGCTTGGCCACGATGCGCTCCTCGCCTCGAATACTCGTCTGCGAGTATACGCATGCGAGTATTCGAGGAACAAGGCCCCCATCGGCCTGTGCGCGCGGTTCGATACGTTCGTCCTGAGTCCTGACGCACCCCGAGCGAGAGCGAGACGAGCACCGATGAGCCGCCGGCACCGCTACCGGACCGCCGTGACCTGGACCGGCGACGTGGAGACGGCGACCGCCCTGCACGCCGACGCCGCCAAGGCCTGCTTCATCGCCGCCTCGGTCAACTTCCCCGTCCGCCACGAGCCCACGGTCCGCGTCGCCGGCTGATGCGAAATCTCCGCCGCGCGTGATTGCGCGGCTTTTCCGGGCAGACCCCATCCCGTGATCGCCGGAAGCACACAAGGAGAGGCGACGAGCACGGAGGCTCGACGCCGGAGATCTTCGTGTGGGCCGTCCGCGGCCAGGGCTCAGAACATGGTGGACAGAGCCATGGCGGCGGCGGCTTCGTGGCGGAGAACCATGATCAGCAATGTGGCGACCAAGGTGGCGATCAACACCCAGCTGATCAAAATGATGACCGTCGAGCGGCGTGGTCTGCGCTTGGGACCCGATTGCCCCGTGGACCTCGCCTCGCTGCGACGAACCCGCTCGTTGAACGACTCAAGCCGCGCCACAAGTCTCGGATCGTCGTCGACGAGGTGCCGCTCGATCTGGGCCAGCATCCGCTCCTCGTCCTGCGACCAGGCCATAGGTGCACCTCCCGAACGCAAGCTCCGTGGCGTCTTTCTGCCCAACCATGAAGATCATTAGCCCCAAGCTGACCATGTAATTGCGACGTCTTTTGGTTTGCGATCAAGCTCGAATACTTGTTCTAATCATGGGATGCGCTGGGACAACCTGCGCCTGGCCGACCCCGGCCGGGACGATCCGGCCGTGCCGCTGTTCGCTCGCGGCGCGGTCACCCGAACGTTCGACACGCCTGAGTTCCGCGGCATGACCTTCTACGAGATTCAGGCCCGATCCATCGTCAACCGCGTGCCCGCCGCGAGCCGGGTGCCGTTCGAGTACACGATCAACCCCTATCGCGGGTGCACCCACCGCTGTATTTACTGTTTTGCCCGAAAAACGCACGAATATCTTGATTTGGATGCCGGGGCGGACTTCGACTCGAAGATCGTGGTCAAGGTCAACGCCGCCGAGCTGGCCCGCAAAGAGCTGGCCTCACCGCGCTGGGGCGGCCACCACATCGCCATGGGCACCAACGTCGACTGCTACCAGCGCGCCGAGGGCCGCTACAAGCTGATGCGCGGCATCCTCGCCGCGCTGCGCGACGCCGCCAACCCGTTCTCCATCCTCACCAAGGGCACCCTGATCCTGCGCGACCTCGACCTGCTCACCGGGGCCGCCGAGGTGACCGAGGTGGGCGCGAACGTGTCGGTCGGGTTCGTCGATCCTGAGATGTGGCGCGCGGTCGAGCCGGGCACGCCGCACCCGGGCCGGCGGCTGGAGACGTGCGCGACGCTCAACGACAACGGCATCGCGTGCGGGGTCCTGATGGCCCCGATCCTCCCCTACCTCACCGACTCGCCCGCCCAGCTCGACCGCACGGTCAAGGAGATCGCCGCCGCCGGCGCCACCCACATCTCGCCCATCGTGCTGCATCTGCGTCCTGGGGCGCGGGAGTGGTGGCTGTCGTGGCTGTCTCGCGAGCACCCGCGGCTGGTGCCGCGCTACCTGGAGCTCTACGGCCGCGGCTCCTACGCGCCGAAGGCGTACCAGCAGCGGGTCGCCGGCATGGTGAAAGAGCTGGCCCGGCGCCACGGCGTCGGCCGCGCCACCCCTGCCGTGGCCCGCCGCCTCCCACCGGCCCGCCCTGCCACTCCCCCTGAGCCGCCCGAGCCCGAGCAGCTCCGCCTGCTCTAGCGGGAAAAAGGGTTGGCGGCAGCCGTCCGGCGGATGGCAGGATGGCGGGCACCCCGGCGTCGAAGATCAGGAGTTCGGAATGAGGTGCCTCGGAGTCTCCCAGCGCCCTATTGGCTCGAGAGTTTCCCGAGGGTTCCTCAACCGTGCACATCCTGAACATCGGCATCCTCGCGCACGTGGATGCGGGCAAGACCAGCCTGACTGAGCGGCTGCTGTTCGAGACCGGCGTCATCGACCGGCTCGGCAGCGTCGACACCGGCAGCACCCAGACCGACACCGGCGAGATCGAGCGGCGGCGCGGCATCACCATCCGCACCGCCGTCGCCTCCTTCACACTCGGCGAGCTGCGGGTCAACCTCGTGGACACGCCGGGGCACGCCGACTTCGTGGCCGAGGTCGAGCGGGCGCTCGGCGTGCTTGACGGCGCCGTGCTGGTGCTGTCGGCCGTCGAAGGGGTGCAGCCGCACACCCGGGTCCTCATGAAGACCCTGCGCAGGCTGCGGCTGCCGACGCTGATCTTCGTCAACAAGATCGACCGGGCCGGCGCGCGCGAGCACGAGCTGCTGGCCGAGATGCGGCGGCGGTTGTCGCCGTCCTGCGTGCCGATCACCACCGTCGAGGGCATCGGCGGGCGCGCGGCCGTCACCCGGCCGCTCCCCTCGCTCCGGCCGGCCGCCGAGGTGCTCGCCGAACGCGACGACGACCTCCTGGAGCTGCTGGTCGAGGGTGGTGAGCCGGGCGCCGGCCAGGTGCGTGCGGCGCTGGCCCGCCAGTGCGGCGCCGGTGAGGCGTATCCGGTGCTGTTCGGCTCGGCGATCACCGGGCAGGGCGTGCCCGAGCTGCTCGACGGCATCGCCGCACTGCTTCCCGCCGTGCCCCAGCCCGCCGAGGGCGGGCGGCCGAGCGGTCCTGTGTTCGCGGTCGAACGGGGCCCGTCCGGGGAGAAGGCGGCGTACGTACGGGTGCGCGAGGGCGTGCTGCGCACCCGCGAGAAGATCGGCTTCTACCGGGACGGGACGCACGCCTACCACGGGCGGCTGACCGCGCTCGCCGTGGCGGGCGCGCCGCAGCGGCGCACGGCGCTGGCGGGCGACATCGTCAGGGTCTGGGGCGTGCCCGAGGTCCGGGTCGGCGATCACCTGGGCGGTCCTGGGCCGTCGGGGCGGGCCCACTTCACCCCGCCGAGCCTGGAGACGGTGGTCAGGGCCCGCGTGCCGGGGGAGGAACCGCGCGTGCACGCGGCGCTGCTCGCGCTGGCCGAGCAGGACCCGCTGATCGGCACGCGCACGGTGGCGGGCGGCGAGACGTCGGTCCTGCTGTACGGCGAGGTGCAGAAGGAGGTCATCGGCGAGACCCTGGCCAGGGAGTACGGGGTGGAGACGGCGTTCGAGCCGAGCCGCCCCGTCTACTTCGAGCGGCCCGCGGGCACCGGCGAGGCGCTGGAGGAGATCCAGCGCCACGGGCCCAACGAGCACATGGCGACGGTGGGGCTGCGGGTGGACCCGGCGCCGCACGGCTCGGGGGTGGGCTACCGGCTGGAGGTGGCGCTCGGGTCGCTGCCGCTGGCCTTCCACCGGGCGATCGAGGAGAGCGTGCGCGCGGCACTGCACGAGGGGCCGCACGGCTGGCCCGTGACCGACGTGACGGTGACGCTGACCAGGACCGGCTACAGCGCGCCGGAGACCGTGGCGGCCGACTTCCGTGGCCGTACCCGGATCGTGCTGGCGCGGGCGCTGCGCCGGGCGGGCACGATCGTGCATGAGCCGTGCCACCGGTTCGAGGTGGAGGTGCCGCTGGAGACCTTCGGCCCGGTCACGGCGCAGCTCGCGGCGCTGGGCGGCGAGCTGCGCGACACGGCGCGGCGCGCGGACACGTGGGTGCTGGGCGGGGAGATCCCGGCGGCGGCGGTGCACGTCTTCGAGCGGCGGCTGCCCGGGTTGTCGCACGGCGAGGGCGTGTGGTGGTCGGAGGCGTCCGGCGACCGGCCGGTCCGCCAAGGGGTCGTGAGCGGCCGCTGACGGACGTCGGTGAGCGAATTCGAGAGCTGCATGCCCGAGTAGCTAAGGGGTTACGAAGAGTACATAAGAGGCATGTCGGGTTTCGTCGTTCGATGGGTATTAAGGGGCTTGGTGTACCAATCAGGTGCATCACGTCCGTACAGGGGGGATGATCTCCATGGCAGACACGAAGAAGAAACCCACGGCCAAGTCCGGCAAGTCCAAGAAGCAGGCCATCAAGACCAGCCGGCAGGCCAAGGAGACCAAGCGGGAAGGCACCAAGCCGACCGGCGAAGAGTGATCTTCCGGGCAGCCCTCCCAGGCTGCCCGTCCGGTGAGCTGATCGGACGGCCGAGGCGGGGGGCCTCGACCGTCCGATCGACTGTGGAGCTGCGCCCATGTCGGCTTACCTGCGCTTCCCCGCCGTGTTCCAGGACGTGGTGGTGTTCGCCGCCGAGGACGACCTGTGGATGGTCTCCGCCCAGGGCGGACGGGCGTTCCGGCTGACCGCGGGGCTGGCCGAGGCCGGCTACCCGCGCATCTCACCGCGCGGCGACCAGCTCGCGTTCGTGGGGCGCGAGGAGGGTCCTGAAGAGGTGTACGTGATGCCGGCCGGCGGCGGCGCGGCCCGCAGGGTGACCTTCCACGGCGCCCGCTGCACGGTGACCGGCTGGGACCTGGACGGCCGCATCCTGTACGCCAGCGACCAGGGCCAGCCCTTCGAGGGACGCAAGTGGCTGCACCGCGTGGCGCCGGGCGGGGTGCCGGAGCGGCTGCCGTACGGGCCGGCGAACTCGATCGCGTACGCGCCCGGCGGCATGATCGTGCTGGGCCGCAACACCGCCGACCCCGCCCGCTGGAAGCGCTACCGCGGCGGCACGGTCGGCGACCTGTGGATCGACCCGCGCGGCGACGGCGAGTTCCGCCGCCTGATCCGGCTGCCCGGCAACCTGGCCTCGCCCTGCTGGAGCGACGGCCGGGTGTGCTTCATCTCCGACCATGAGGGCGTCGGCAACGTCTACTCGTGCACCCCCGACGGTGACGATCTGCGCAAGCACACCCATCACGACGACTATTACGCCCGTAACCTGTCGGGCGACGGGCACCGTCTGGTCTACCACGCCGGCGCCGACCTGTACCTGCTGGAGCCGGGCGAGCCTGCGCGCCGGCTGGAGGTGCGGCTGGCCAGTTCCAGGACGCAGCGCAACCGCAGGTTCGTGGACGCCGCCGAGTTCCTCGACAGCGCCACCCTCGCCCCCGACGGCAGCGCGGTGGCCCTCACGACGCGCGGCAAGGCGTACGCGATGGGGAACTGGGAGGGCCCCGTGCGGCGGCACGGCTCCACCGACGGGGTCCGCTACCGCTTCCTGACCTGGCTGAACGACGGCGTCAGGCTCATCGCGGCGGCCAGCGACGACGGCGACGAGGAGCGCCTGGTCGTCCTGGAGCCGACCGACGCCGGCGCGAGCGCCGGCCGGGAGGCGAAGCCGGACGCGGGCGCAGGAGCGGGCGCGGGCGCGGGGGCGGGCGCGGGGGCAGGGGTCGAGGTGGCGCGGCTGGGGCGGATCAACGAGCTGGTGCCCGACCCGGCGCACGACCGGGTGGCGATCGTCAACCACCGCCACGAGCTCTACCTGCTCGACCTGTCCCAGGGCCGGTCGGTGCTGGTGGAGGCCAACCCGCACGGCGCGCCGGAGGATCCTGCCTGGTCGCCGGACGGGCGGTGGCTGGCGTACGCGAGCCCGCTCAACGCCCAGACCACCGCGATCAGGCTGCACCACCCGGAGACCGGCCGCACGGTGCAGGCCAGCGAGCCGGTGCTGAAGGACTCGATGCCGGCCTTCGACCCGGATGGCCGCTACCTGTACTTCATCGGGCAGCGCGTCTTCTCGCCGGTCTATGACCAGCTCCAGTTCGACCTGGGTTTCCCGCTGGGCACCCGGCCGTACGCGGTGGCGCTGCGCGCGGACGTGCCCGACCCGTTCGTCCCCCGGCGGCACCCGCTGACGGACAAGGACGACAAGGACGACGAGGACGACGAGGACGACGAGGACGACGAGGACGACGAAGAGGAAGAGCACGAGGAGCCGCTGCGGGTGGACCTGGACGGGCTGGCCGGCCGGGTGACCGCGTTCCCGCTGCCGGAGGGCCGCTACGAGCAGGTGGCCGGGCTGCGCAAGGACAAGGCGCTCCTGCTCACCAGCCCCTTGGAGGGCGACGGCACGCTGCACCTGTTCGACTTCGCCAAGGGCGAGAGCGAGACGTTCGCCGAGGGCGTCACCGCGTTCGAGCTGGGCCGCGACCACCGCACGCTGCTGTACCGCGCGGACGACCGGCTGCGCGTGGTCAAGGCCGGCGAGGTGCCGGGCGACGGCGACACGCCGGGGCGCGACAGCGGCTGGATCGACCTGTCGCGGGTCAAGGTGCCGGTCTGCCCTGAGGCGGAGTGGCGGCAGATGTTCCGCGAGGCGTGGCGGCTGCAGCTGGAGAACTTCTGGACCGAGGACATGGCGGGCGTGGACTGGGCGGCCGTGTACGACCGCTACCAGCCGCTGGTCGACCGGGTCACCACCCGCGGCGAGTTCTCCGACCTGCTGTGGGAGCTGCACGGCGAGCTGGCCACCAGCCATGCCTTCGAGAGCGGCGGCGAGTACCGCCCAGGGCCCGACTACAGCCAGGGCAAGCTGGGCGTGGACTGGGACCACCGGGACGGCGTCTACCACATCCGCTCGATCATGACCGGCGACCGGTGGGACCCGAAGGCGACCTCGCCGCTGAACCGGCTCGGCCTCGACGTACGGCCGGGCGACGCGGTGCTGGCGATCAACGGCGCGCCGATCGGCACGGCGGCCACTCCGAACGAGCGGCTGGTCAACCAGGCGGGCGAGGAGGTCGAGCTGACGGTGCGGCGCGGCGAGCGGGTGTTCGCCGTCACCGTACGCGCGCTCGCCGATGAGCGCCCGGCCCGCTACCGCGACTGGGTGAACCTCAACAGGGCCCGCTGCCACCGGCGCTCCGGCGGCCGGGTGGGCTACCTGCATGTGCCCGACATGGGGGCCGAGGGGTTCGGGGAGTTCCACCGGGGTTTCCTGGCCGAGTACGACCGGCACGCGCTCATCGTGGACGTGCGCTTCAACGGCGGCGGGCACGTCTCGGCGCTGCTGCTGGAGAAGCTGGCCAGGCGGCGGCTGGGCTACGACTACCCGCGGTGGGGCGACGCGGAGCCGTACCCGCCGGAGTCGCCGCGCGGCCCGCTGGTGGCGATCACCAACGAGTGGGCGGGCTCCGACGGCGACATCTTCAGCCACACCTTCAAGCTGCTCGGCCTCGGCCCGCTGGTGGGCAGGCGCACGTGGGGCGGCGTGATCGGCATCTGGCCGCGCCACCAGCTCGCGGACGGGACGGTGACGACGCAGCCGGAGTTCTCGTTCGCGTTCGACGACGTGGGCTGGCAGGTGGAGAACTACGGCACCGATCCCGACATCGAGGTGGACATCACCCCGCAGGACTACGCGAGAGGTGTGGACACGCAGCTGGAGACGGCCATCGACACCGCTCTCGAGCTGCTGGCCGAGCATCCGCCGCACACCCCGGATCCCCGGCACCGGCCCGGAATGCAACCTTAGTCACTTCCCCGGCGTCTAATGATCATAGGTGGGGAAAGCGCACAGGGGATGAAGGACGTGTACCCCGCCGAACACGACCGAGCCGGTGGTGAGGCTGACGCCCTCACCACCGGCGATGTGTATGTACAGCTTTTTGACGCTGATAGGAGACATGACAGGTGCGCGCACTGGCACGCAAGGGCAAGTCGGCGATGGTCCGGCTCTATCGGGGGTACGACCGGCGCAAGGCACGCACCGCGCCGCCGCCATCGACCAGGCGGATCCGCATCCTCCTCCTGCACGCGCACGGGATGGGCGGTACGATCAGGACCGTGTTCAACCTGGCCGGTTACCTGGCCGACGAGCACGAGGTCGAGATCGTCTCCGTCCTGAAAGAGGCCGAGCAGCCGTTCTTCCCGGTCGACCCGCGGGTGACGTTCCGCTATCTGGACGATCGTCTCAACCCCGGGCACGACCCCGTACGCGCGATGTTGTCGAAGCTGCCGAGCCGGCTGATCCCCAAGGAGGAGTCGGCGTACCACCGGTTCAACCTGTGGACCGACCTCAAGCTGGCCCGGTTCATCCGCTCGCTGGACGACGGCGTGCTGATGGCCACCCGTCCCGGGCTGAATCTCGCGGTCGCCCAGTTAGCGCCACCGGGCGTCATCACGATCGGGCAGGAGCACGTGGCCCTGGCCACCCAGCCGGAGCCGGTGCAGGAGCTGATCAAGTGGCGCTACCGCCGCCTGGACGCGCTGGTCACGCTCACCAAGGCCGACCTGAAGGACTACCAGGACACGCTGGAGAAGGCGCCGCGCAAGCTGGTGCGCATCCCGAACGCGGTGCCGCCGATGAGCGGCGAGGTGTCCAAGCTCGACGCCAAGGTGGCCGTCGCGGTCGGCAGGATGACCCGGATCAAGGGCTTCCACCGGCTGATCACCGCCTGGGAGACGGTCGCGCAGGCACACCCCGACTGGAAGCTGCGCATCTTCGGGGCCGGGCCGCAGAAGGAGAACCTGGCCAGGCAGATCGCGGAGGCCGGTCTGGAGGGCAAGGTCGAGCTGCCGGGGCCCACCACCGACGTCGGGGCCGAGCTGGAGAAGGCGTCGATCTACGTGATGAGCTCGCGTCATGAGGGCTTCCCCATGACGATCCTGGAGGCCATGGCGAAGGGGCTGGCCATCGTCAGCTTCAACAGCCCGCACGGACCGAAGGAGATGATCAAGAACGAGGTGGACGGGCTGCTGGTCAAGCCGCGCACCAACGCGAACCTGGCCGCCGCCGTCATCCGGGTCATCGAGGACGAGCAGCTGCGGCGTGACCTGGCGGCGGGGGCGCTGGAGAAGGCGCAGACGTACGACGTGGACGTGATCGGCCAGAAGTGGGACAAGCTCCTCGCCGACCTCCTGGCCCACCGCGAGACCCGCTACCGCAAACGACTGGCCGCCCGGCAACCGGCATCGACCACCGCCACGTGAGCTCGGAGGGGTGGTAGCGGGGCCCCGCCACCGTCAGGGGCTCCCGAGCGCCCAGCGCAGGATCAGGCAGCGCACGATCAGGCAGCGCACGATCAGGCAGCGCACGATCGCCGGGAGGCCCGAAGCCGCCGCCTGGCCTCCTGCGGTCAGACGCCGGTGCCGGTGAGTTCCACCGGCTCGGCGATGACGTCCACCAGAGCGCCGTTGCGGTGCACGGTGATGGGGAGCGGGCGGCCGATGGCGTCGGCGAACATCAGCCGCTGGAGGCTCTGCGCGTCGCCCACCGGGGTACGGCCCGCGCTCAGCACCAGGTCGCCCGCCCGCAGCCCGGCGCGTTGCGCGGGTGAGCCGGGCACCACCTCGACCACGCGCAGCGCGCCGTCCTGCCCGGTGCGCCGGCGCAGCGGCTCGGGGAGCGGCGCCGGCGAGGTCACCAGGCCGAGGAACGCCCGCCTGACCCGGCCGTCCCTGATCAGCGCGGCGATGATGGACCTGGTGGTCACGTTGACCGGCACGGCCAGGCCGACGCCGACCCCGGCGACGGCCGTGTTGATGCCGACCACCCGCGCCTGCGCGTCGGCCAGCGCGCCGCCCGAGTTGCCGGGGTTGAGCGCGGCGTCGGTCTGGATGACGTCCTCGATCAGCCGCATGCCGGCCCCGCCGTGGGCGGGCAGCGAGCGGCCGAGACCGGACACCACGCCGGCGGTGACCGACCCGGCCAGCCCGAGCGGGTTTCCGACGGCCACCACGAGCTGACCCACCACGAGGTCGTCGCTGTCGCCCAGCTCGGCGGGCGGCGGGGTGGGGGTCTGCGCCCTGATGACGGCGAGATCTGACAGCGGGTCGCGGCCGACCACCTCGAACCCGCCGGAGCCGCCGTCGGCGAACGCGACGGTGCCGGACCGTGCGGTGCCGACGACGTGCGCGTTGGTCAGCAGGAACCCGTCGGCGGTGAACACCACCGCCGACCCGCTCCCCCGGCCGGCCCGCACACTGGCCACTTTCGGCAGCAACTCGGCCGCCACGGACGACACGACGCGAGAGTAGGCGTCGAGGGGATCCGCCATCACGCCCTCCAGGAGATGATTACGTGCTTACACGCTAACTCCCGAAGCGCGCCTCGCGGGCACGGCTGAAAGCGGTCAGGGCACGGCCTGGGCGACGGCCATGCCGCAGTAGGCGGCGCCGAGGCCGGCGACCACGCTGGCCAGCGCGTTGGCGATCGCGTGGAAGCGGGCGCCCTCCTCGGCCAGCCGGACCGTCTCGTAGCCGAGCGTCGAGTACGTCGTCAGCGCCCCGCAGAACCCCGTGCCCGCCAGCGCCATCACCCCGCCGTCCGCGGGCAGCGCGGCCAGGAAGCCCAGCAGCGCGGACCCGGCGACGTTGACGCTCAGCGTCCCCCAGGGGAAGACGGTCTCGTGCCGCGCCTGCACGGCCCGGTCCGCCAGGTAGCGCAGCGGCGCCCCGACGGCCGCCCCGATCACGATCAGCAGCACCGTCATCGGGTTCGCCCTCCGGCCACCCGGCGGGTGAGCCACATGCCGGAGGCGACCGCCAGCAGCGCCGCCGCCATGGTGGCCGCCAGGTAGACCAGCGCCGTCACCGGCGCGGCGGCGGCGACCGTACGCTGCGTGTCCACCACGTACGTGGAGAACGTGGTGTAGCCGCCCAGCACCCCCACCCCCAGGAACGGCCGCATCAGCCGGTGGGGCGTGCGGACCTCCGTGATGACCACCATGAGCACCCCGATGAGCAGGCAGCCCGACACGTTGGCGAGGAACGTCGCCCACGGGAAGCCGCCGGGCGGCGTCGGCAACAAGGTCTGCAGCCCGTGGCGGGCCAGCGCGCCCAGCGCCCCGCCGGCCGCGATCACGGCGATGACCGGCCAGTGGAGCTCGGCGCGCTGGGCCGGGACGTGAAGATCGACGTCAGGATCGATGGGACGATCAGTCACATAACCCTCCCCGTGTCGAAATACCGCGCGCCGGGAATCTCTCTAGACAACCCGGAGCTCATGGAGGTCTGCTTGAGCACCAAGGACGCCATCGCCGTCCTCGCCGGAGCCATCATCGTCGCTTCCTTCGTCGGCACCGCCCGAACCCCGCCCGCCACCGCGGCCAGCCCGCTGGGCAACGTCAGCGGCACGCTGCCCGGCCTGGCCCCCATCATCTCGGACGCGGAGAAGGCCGAGGCACGCGGGATCATCAAACGCCTGCGCACGAAGGGCTTCGGCCCCAACACCGGCTACGCCCGCACCCGCTACGGCGGCAACTGGGCCGACTCGGCCACGGGCGTCCCGTACGCGCGCAACGGCTGCCGCACCCGTGACGACCTGCTGGCCCGCGACGGGCGGAACGTGAAGTACCGCAAGGGCTCCGACTGCGAGGTCGTCTCCATGGAGCTGACCGACCCCTACACCGGCCGGGTGATCCACTGGCACAAGGACAACGCCGACGAGGTGCAGGTCGATCACGTGGTGCCGCTCAACTACGGCTGGCGGATGGGCGCGCCGCGCTGGTCGATGTCCAAGCGGCTCGACTTCGCCAACGACCCGCTCAACCTGCTGCCCGTGGACGGGCAGGCCAACGAGCAGAAGGACGCCTCGGGGCCGGCGAGCTGGCTGCCCCCGAGACGCGGCATCCGCTGCGCCTACGTGACCCGCTTCGCGCAGGTCGCGCTCAAGTACGACGTGCCGGTCCGCCCGGCCGACAAGAAGATCATGCTGAAGCAGTGCCGGTAGCTCAGCGCGGGTCGAGCCAGCGGAAACCCCGCCGGTACGTCTGCTCGGCCAGCACCCGCTGCCCCTCCGAGTTCGGGTGGAAGTAGTCCCAGCGGCTGACGTGCTCCAGCGTGAACGGGTAGGAGAACACCGCTCCCCCGTCGGTGCGGCAGCCGGGCCCGTACGCGGCGCACGCCGCGGCGGCGGCCCTGTTGTAGGCGATGACGCGGGCCCGCACCCTGGCCCGGCGCTGGTCGTCGGCGCGGCGGGTGGAGGCGGGGTTGTCCAGCATCGACTGGCAGATGCGGCCGGCGCCCCAGAACGTCCTGGCCAGGGCGCTGGACTTGCCGACCTGCCACAGCCGCCGCAGGTCGGGAACGCTGGCGAAGAACACCCTGGCCCCCGGCATGCCGGCGCGCAGCTCGGCCAGCGCGGCGTCGATGCGGCGGCGGTAGGTGGCGACCGGGGTCATCTGCTGCTCGGTGCGGACGCAGGCGTCCTGGGTGCCTATGAGGATCGTCACATAGTCGGCCTTGGCCTCGACCGCCTTCTTCACCTGGCCGAGCAGGTCGGCGCTGGTCGCGCCGGGCTTGGCGAAGTTCAGGTTGTTCTCCTGGAGCGTTCCAGACAGCTTCGACAGGCGCAGGTAGTGGCTGTTGACGTCCTTGTTGTCGCCGGACGACCAGGAGCGGGCAGTGCAGGAGACGTACCAGCCGCAGGCGTTGAACCCGGTCGAGATGGAGTCGCCGAGCGCGGCCATGACCTGCGGCACGGGCTGGGCGAGGGGGGCGGCCCGCACGGCCGTACCCGAGGCGGTGAGAACGACGGCGGCGGCGAGCACGGAGCCCAGGCGAGCGATCATGGGCACCAAGGTAGGGACGCGATGACCGGCCTGCCACGATCTCGAGGCGCGTACTGCCTGTTCAGGACCATCTTCATAGGGCGGCTTGACAGCGGGGGCCGGCTGGGGGAGTGCTCAACAGCGGGCGGCGGCCGGTTCTTTCCCGGTTCTTGACGGGTAACAGTGCATTCACGGGGGTCCGAGTCGAACGTGTTCAGTTCCCGCATAGAGTGTCTTGAGTGAGTGTCGCGCTCGGAACAACCCGCCCGCTGCCGGTTCGCACCACCCCTGTAGGCGACCCCGGTGACCTGCTGGCGTCCCTCCCCCACACGGCCCCCTACGCCTGGGTCAGGAACGGAGAGGGCCTCGTCGGATGGGGTGAGGCCGCCAGGGTGGCCGTCCCTCCGGGGCCAGGACGGTTCGCTTGGGCCCGCAAGTGGCTGGCCACCGTCTTCGGTGAGGCGCAGGTCGACGACTCCGTACGCACGCCGGGCTCCGGGGCGGTCGCCTTCGGCAGCTTCACCTTCGACGAGGACGCCCACGGCTCCGTGCTGGTGGTCCCCCGGGCCGTGCTGGCCCGCAGAGCCGGCCGGGCATGGCTGACCACCGTCGGCGAGTCGCCGCTGGAGAGGTTCACGCCCATCCGCGACCCCGGACGCATCAGCTACGGCGACGGCAGCCTGTCCGCGCCCGAGTGGGAGCACGTGGTGGCGCAGGCCGCCAAGCGCATCCGCGAGGGCGAGCTGGAGAAGGTGGTGCTGGCGCGCGACCTGGTCGCCACCGCCGAACGGCCGATCGACGTGCGGCTGCTGCTGTCGCGGCTGTCCGCCCGCTACCCCGAGTGCTACACGTTCTCGGTCGCGGGGCTCGTCGGCGCCACGCCCGAGCTGCTCATCCGCCGCACGGGGCAGGAGATCGAGTCGCTGGTGCTGGCCGGCACCACCCCGAGGGGCACCGGCCCGGCCGACGACCTCGCCCGCGGCGCCGCGCTGCTCGCCTCGGCCAAGGACCGGCACGAGCACGAGTGCGCGATCGCCTCCGTACGCCAGACGCTGGCCCCGCTGTGCTCGTCCCTGACCACGCCCGACGAGCCCGAGCTGCTGATGCTGCCCAACGTGCAGCACCTGGCCAGCCACGTCACCGGGCGGCTGGCCGACGGGGCTTCCGTGCTCGACGTGGTCGCCGCCATGCATCCGACGGCGGCCGTCGGCGGCACCCCGACCTCGACGGCGATCCAGGTCATCCGCGAGCTGGAGGGCATGGACCGCGCCGGTTACGCCGGTCCCGTCGGCTGGATCGACGCGCACGGCGACGGCGAGTGGGGCATCGCGCTCCGCTCGGGCCTCGTCCAGGGCCGCCGGGCCCGTCTGTTCGCGGGCGGCGGCATCATGGGCGACTCCGACCCGGCCGCCGAGCTGGCCGAGGCCCAGGCGAAGTTCCGCGTCATGCAGTACGCCCTGGAGGGCTGACCGCCCGGGCCCGCCGCACGAAGCCGGAACGCACGGGGCCCTTGAGGGCCGGTGGCGCCGGCCGACGGGGACCGCGAGGGCCAGCGCGGCGAGGCCGGGTTCGCCGGGCGAGCTTGGGCGGGCGGGGTCAGGCGGGCAGGTGGAGGGGGCCGCCGAGGTCGACGCGGGCGCGGCCGGCCGTCAGCGTGGCGACCCAGTCGGTGAACGCCGCCACCTCGTCCTCCCCCACCGCGACGGCGAAGGTCACCTCGCCCGCGTACGTCACGTCGCGCACCGCGTGACGGGAGGCGCGCAGGTCGTTCTCCACCCGCCCGGCCTGGTCGTGCGCGACGGCGACGTGGACGAGCCTGGCCGGCACCATCCGCACCGGCTCGGCCCGGTCGAGCGTCTCGGTGACGGCCGAGCCGTAGGCGCGCACGAGCCCGCCCGCGCCCAGCAGGGTGCCGCCGAAGTAGCGGGTCACCACCGCCACGATGTCGCTGAACCCCCGCCCCACCAGCGCCTGCACCATGGGCGTGCCCGCGGTGCCGCCCGGCTCGCCGTCGTCGTCGCCCTTCTGGATGCGCTCGCCGATGACGTAGGCGGTGCAGTTGTGGGTGGCGTCGGGGTAGAGCCTGCGGCGCTCGGCGATGAACGCGGCGGCCTCGTCGACGCTGCGCGCCGGGGCCAGCGCGCAGATGAAGCGCGAGCGCCGCGCCTCGGTCTCGTGCTCGACGACGGTGTTCAGGGTGAGGTAGGGGGCTGGCACATCCGACAGGGTAGTCCCCCGCCGCGCGGCCCCGGCGAGAGCTACCGGATTGTCGGCAGTGCTCCGGGCTTCAGCCCGGAGGTGAAGCCGACTGCCCCGCGTAGCGGGGCAAGAACAGCCGATTCGCCGCCAGGCGGACCGGCGACTCCCTTGAGTGAGTTCACCAGCCTGGACAGGGCGACCTGCCCGTTCTGATATCGCTGTGTCCGGCCATAAGCCAAGAGTAGGATCGGTGGGTGCGGTTGCGTTACTCCTACCGGGTGGACCCGACGCCCGCTCAGCGGATCGCGCTGGCGAAGGCGTTCGGGTGTGCCCGCGTGGTGTTCAACGACGCGGTCGCACTGCGCAACCACGCCCACACCCACGCTCTGCCGTTCATCACCGATGCGGAGCTGTCCCGCACGGTGATCACTGAGGCGAAGAAGCGCCCTGACCGGGCCTGGCTCGCCGAGGTGTCGGCGGTGGTGCTCCAGCAGGCGCTGGCTGATGCCACCACGCCGCAACTTTTTCTCCTCGGTCACCGGCAAACGCCGCGGGCCCAAACTCGGACCGCCACGTTTCCGTTCTCGTAAGGACAACCGGCAGACGATCCGCTTCACCAGGAACGCCCGCTTCAAGGTGGTCCCGGGCGGGATGTTGACCCTGCCGAAGATCGGTGACGTCGCGAGCTTCGCAGGGATGCTGGAGTACAAAGCGAAGCTGTACGGCAGGACGTTCCACCGGATCAGCCGCTGGTTCCCCTCCTCCAAGCTGTGCTCGGCATGTGGAACCATCCAGCCATCCATGCCGCTGAACGTCCGACAGTGGACCTGCGCCTGCGGCACGACCCACGACCGGGACCTCAACGCCGCGATCAACATCCTCGCCGCCGGACGGGCGGAGAGGCTCAACGCCTGTGGAGGGCCGGTAAGACCACCACTCGTGGTGGCACAGCCCGACGAAGCAGGAAGCCACGGAAGTGCCGCCGCGTGAACAGCGGCACAGACCACAATCCTTGGGCATCAGCCCGAGGAGCGCGTCAACATGCCGTCAGGTCGTCAGGAAGGACCGGGAGGGGTCTCATGGACAGTCCCAACGACACCGCGACCGCCGTCATGCCCTACGCGACGGCGGCGATCGACGCCTACGGCACCGGCGTGCTGGCCAGGACCCGCGAGCTGGCCGCCGACACGGAGGTGGCGAGGGGCGCGCGCATCCTGCAGCGGGTCTTCGGCCGCGGCGACGCCGCCTCCCGCGAGGTGATCGGCCGGGTGGCGGGCGCCAAGCCCGACGACGAGACCTGCCGCACCGCGCTGAGGCTGGCGCTCGCGGCAGAGCTCCGCGCCGACCCCCTGCTGCGCTTCGAGGTGGCGGCCATGCTCCCCCGCGCGCCCGCCTGACGGGGGGCGCAGCGAGCGAGGCCCCCGCCTTCCGACCGGGAGCGTGAACGGCCTCCCCCGCACCCCCGTCTCCGCCCCGGCCGGAGGGGCGGTGCGGGGTGCACGGGCGCGGAGTGGTGGGTGTGCGGGACGCACAGCACGGCGGCGCGGGCTTCCGCGTACGGTGCGGCACATGAGTTATCGCGTCGCCATGGACATCGGCGGCACCTTCACCGACGTCGTCTGCTACGACGACAGGACGGGTGCCGTCACCGCCTCGAAGGCGCCCACCACGCCGGGAGACCTCGCCGAGGGCGTCTTCGCCGCGCTCGGACGGGTGATGGACGACCCGTCGGAGATCTCGTTCTTCGTGCACGGCACCACGCAGGGCCTCAACGCGCTGCTGGAGCGCAAGGGCGCGAGGGTGCTGCTGCTGGCGAGCGGCGGCGGGCGCGACGTCTACCGGATCGCGCGCGGCAACCGCGACCGCATGTTCGACCTGCGCTACCGCAAGCCGGAGCCGCTGGTGCCGCGCCGCGACGTGATGGAGGCGGGCGGCCGGCTGGACTACCGGGGCCGCGAGCTGCAGCCGCTCGACGAGGAGTCGGTACGCGCGGCGGCCCGGCGGGCGCGGGCCGAGGGGTTCGACGCGGTGTCGGTGTGCCTGCTGTTCTCCTACGTCAACCCGGACCACGAGCTGCGGGCGGGCCGGATCCTGCGCGAGGAGCTGCGCGACGATGTGCTCGTGGTGCTCTCGCACGAGGTGGCGCGCGAGTGGCGCGAGTACGAGCGCACCTCGTCGGCGGTGCTGGAGGCGTACACGGGGCCGGTGGTGCGGCGCTACCTCGCGGGGATCGAGCGGCGCTTCTCCGAGCGCGGGCTGGGCGTGCCCGTGCACGTCATGCAGTCGTCGGGCGGGCTGGTCAACGCCTCGTACGCGATGCGCAGGCCGCTGCAGACGCTGCTCTCAGGGCCGGTCGGCGGGACGATGGGCGGCGTGGCGGCGGCGCGGCTGCTGGGCCGCGACAACGCGATCTGCATCGACATGGGCGGCACCTCGTTCGACGTGTCGCTCGTGGTGGACGGCCGGCCCGACGTGAGCGCGGAGGCGAGCATCGAGGGTCATCCGGTGCTGATGCCGATCGTCAACCTGCACACGATAGGCGCGGGCGGCGGCTCGATCGCGTACGCCGAGGCGGGCGCGCTGCGCGTCGGCCCCGAGTCGGCGGGTGCCGATCCCGGGCCCGCCTGCTACGGCAGGGGCGGCACGCAGGCCACGGTCACCGACGCGAACGTGGCGCTCGGGCGGGTGGATCCTGCCTGGTTCGCGGGCGGGCTGATGACGCTGGACGCCGAGGCCGCGGGGGCGGCGGTGGCGGAGCTGGCGGGGCGGCTGCGGCTGGACCCGCTGGAGCTGGCCGAGGGCGTCTGCGCGGTGGCCAACGCGAAGATGGCGCAGGCCATCCGCACGCTCACGGTGGAGCACGGGGTGGAGCCGCGCGAGTTCGCGCTGGTGGCCTTCGGTGGTGCGGGGCCGATGCACGCCGCGTTCATCGCGCGGGAGCTGGGCATCTCCGAGGTGGTCGTGCCGCGCTTCCCTGGCGCGTTCTCCGCCTGGGGCATGCTGGAGGCGGACGTGCGCAGGGACCTGACGGACCCGTACTTCCGGCCGCAGGACGTCCTCGACGGCGGCGACATGTCGCGGCGGCTGGTGGCCCTGGAGCGGGAGGCGCTCGACGCCCTCGACGCGCAGGGCGTGCCCGAGGAGCGGCGCCGCGTGGAGCACGCGGTGGACATGCGCTACGAGGGCCAGGACTACACGCTGACCATCCCGCTGCGCGACGCCACCGAGCCCGCCCAGGCCGGGTTCCTGGAGTGCGTGGCCGCCCGCTACGCCGAGGCGCACACGAGCCGCTACGGGCACGCCACCCCGGAGGCGCCGGTGGAGTTCGTCATGCTGCGCAGCACCGGGTTCGGTTCCTTCCCCCGCACCGCCGCCCCCGCGGTGGACGCCGCCGCGCCTCAGGAGATCGGCGTACGGGATGTGATCTTCGACGGCGAGGTGCACCGCACCCCCGTGCTGCGCCGCGCCGGCCTGGACGGCGAGCTGGCCGGGCCGGCGATCGTGGTGGAGGAGACCGCGACCACGGTCGTCCCGCCCGGCTGCCTGGCGAGCGTGGACGACAACGGCTTCCTCATCATGAAGGTGAACACGTGATCGACCCCGTCACCACCGAGATCATCCGCTGCGCGCTGCTGCAGGCGGCGGAGGACATGAACACCACCCTCGTCCGCAGCTCCTACACCCCCGTCATCTACGAGGCCAAGGACTGCGCGGTCGCGCTGCTCGACCGCGATCACAACGTCCTCGGCCAGTCGTCCGGGCTGCCGATCTTCCTCGGCAACCTGGAGGTGTGCACCCGCGAGACCGAGCGCCTGTACGGGGCCGAGGTGTGGCGGGAGGGCGACGTGTGGGTGCTCAACGACTCCTACATCGGCGGCACCCACCTCAACGACGTCACCGTTTACGGGCCGATCTTCGCGGGCGGCGAGCTGGCCGGGTTCGCCGCGTCGCGCGCCCACTGGCTGGACGTCGGCTCCAAGGACCCCGGCGGTTCCATGGACTCCACGTCGATCTTCCAGGAGGGCCTGCGGATGGGCCCCGTCAAGGTGTACGAGGGTGGGGAGCCCTGCCGTGACCTGCACGAGCTCATCGCCCGCAACGTGCGCTTCCCCCACGCCACGCTGGGCGACCTGCGCGCCCAGGTGAGCTGCGCGATGACCGGGCAGCGGCGGCTGAAGGAGATCGTCGACCGGTGGGGCCTCGCCACGCTGGCCGAGGCGCGCGAGCAGATCTTCGCCCAGACCGAGCGCATGGAACGCGCGGCCATCGCGGCCATCCCCGACGGCGTCTACCGGGCCTCGGGCTTCCTCGACAACGACGGCATCGACCTGGACACGCCGCTGCCGGTCACGGTGGCGGTCACGGTGGCGGGCGAGAGCATGCACGTGGACCTCACCGACTGCGCCGACCAGGCGACCGGCCCGGTCAACTGCGGCGCCGCGCAGGCGGTGGCCGCCGTGCGGGTCGGCTACAAGCTGCTGGTCTCCGGCGACGTGCCTTTGAACGGCGGCTCGTTCCGGCCGCTGTCGGTGCGCACCAGGCCGGGCTCGATGCTGGCCGCCGAGTCGCCGGCCGCCTGCCAGTACTACTACTCCCACCTGGGGCTGCTCATCGACCTGGTGGTCAAGGCGCTGGCGCCGGTGCTGCCGGGCAAGGCGGCCGCCGCGTCGTACGGCGACTCGATGATCGTGCAGTTCACCGGCACCGACCCGCGCACCGGCAAGCTGTATGTCTCCCAGGAGGCCACCGTCGGCGGCTGGGGCGCCTGGGAGGGCGGCGACGGCGAGAGCTGCCTGATCAACAACGTCAACGGGTCGCTGCGTGACATGCCGATCGAGGTGCTGGAGACGTTGTTCCCCGTCCGCGTCACCCGCTACGAGGTGCGCCCCGATACCGGCGGCGCGGGGCGCTGGCGGGGCGGCAACGGCGTGGTGCGCGAGTACGAGTTCTGCGGCGACACCTCGCTGTCGCTGTGGTTCGAGCGGTCGGTGACGCCCGCGTGGGGCCTGGCGGGCGGCGCGGACGGCGCGCCGCCGCGCGTCACGCTCAACCCCGGCACGCCGGGCGAGCGGCGCATGCTCAAGGTCAATGCGCTGCCCGTCAAGGCCGGTGACGTGCTGCGCTGCGAGTCGGGCGGTGGCGGCGGCTACGGGCCGCCCGAGGAGCGCGCGCCCGAGGCGGTGGCGGAGGACCGCGCGGAAGGCATGGTCACCGGATGAGACCCGCCCGCCGTCCCGGTGCTTTCCCCTGGCATCGGAGCGGCGGGCCTCCCCCTTCTACGCCTCCCCTTCTACGCCTCCCTTTCTACGCCTCCGGCAGCACGTCACGCAGCAGCCGCCGGCCGCCGGGACGGCGTTTCCACTCGCGCGGGTAGCCGAGCGACACCTCCTCGAAGCGCACGCCGTCGTGGCGGGTGACGCGCGGGATGTGCAGGTGGCCGTAGATCATCGCGGCCGTGGGGTGGCGTACGTGCCAGCCGGCCGTGGCCGTGGTGCCGCACCACTGGGCGAACTCGGGGTAGCGCAGGATGTTGGTCGGCTCGCGTACCAGGGGGTAGTGGTTGACGAAGACCAGCGGCACGTCGTCGTCCAGCTCGGCCAGCCGGCGCTCGGTGCGCGCCACGCGGTCGCGGCACCAGGCGTCGCGGGTGGGGTGGGGGTCGGGGTGGAGCAGGTATTCGTCGGTGCAGACCACGCCGGTGCCGTGGGCGTAGGCGAGCGCGCTCTCCTTGGTGGTGTGGCCTTCGGGGAGGAACGTGTAGTCGTACAGGAGGAAGAGCGGCACGATCCGCACGGGGCCGCCCGCGCCCCGCCATAACGGATAGTCGTCCTCCGGCGTGACGACGCCCAGCTCACGGCACATGCGTACCAGCTCGTCGTAGCGGGCCACGCCGCGCAGCTCGGGCGGGTCGCCGGGCGGCGTCCACAGCTCGTGGTTGCCCGGCACCCACACCACCCGCTCGAACCGGCCGGCCAGCAGGCCCAGCGCCCACCTGATGTCGGCCAGCCGCTCGCCCACGTCGCCGGCCACCAGCAGCCAGTCGCCGGGCGCGAGCGGTTTCAGCTCCTCCACGATGGCGCGGTTCTCGGGGTAGGCGACGTGCAGGTCGCTGACGGCGAGCAGTCTGGCGTCCGGCAATGGGGGTCTCCTTTCCTGCTGCTCCTATGAGGATGTCACGTCCGGTGTCCCCGGTGATCGCAGCAGCACGTGGCAGGCGAGCTGCAGGGCGAGCCTGGCGGGGGCGTCGTCGAGGTCGAAGCCGGCCGCCTTGATGCGTTCGAGCCTGGTCGTGATCGTGTTGCGGTGCACGCCCAGCCGGTCGGCGGCGCGCAGCGCGCCGCCCTCGTCCAGCACCGCGGCCAGTGTCTCCAGCAGCGTGCCGTCCTTGTCGACGGCCAGCAGCGGGCGCAGCACGACCTCCGCGGGCGCCCGCAGCCCGCCGACCGGCAGCGCGCCCAGCAGCTCGGCGGGGCCCATGCGGTCGGCCCGCGCCACCGTGCCGGGCGCGGCCACGAAGGCCGCCGCCTGCGCGCCGAGCAGCGACTCCTCCGCCGCGGCGAGCCCGTCCACCTGGGCTCCGACGCCCGCGGCGGCCGGCCACGGCATCGCGGGGAGGCAGCGCAGCAGCCGTTCCGCGACGTCCTGCGGCGGCAGCGCCGACCAGCCCGCCCAGCCGCCGGCCCGCACCAGCACCGGCACCTGACCGAGCGCGGCGGCGATCAGCGTGCCGGCGGGCGCCGGGTCGGTAGGCGCCTCGTCCAGCGGGCGCACGTGGTAGGCGGTCAGCGGGCCCCGCACCGCCCAGCCCAGCGCGACCGCCGCCACTTCTTCCTCCTCCTCGATCGGCGCGCCCGGCCGCTTCGCCTCCCGCAGCAGCCGCTCGGCCAGCGACGCCTGCAGTGCGAAGTCGTGCGAGGCGCGCAGCCGCTCGCCGGCCGCCCACGCGGTCAGCGGCGCCACCGCGAGCCCGAGCACCGTGCGCACCACGGCGGGCCAGCCGGGCGAGCGGGACGAGCCCGCCGCCACCAGCCGGCCCAGCGCCTCGCCCGCCAGGTCGGGCACCTCCACCTCGGCCGACCACCGGCCGCGCCCGGTCTGCGGGTCGAGGGCGTCGCGGCGGCCCGCGAGCGGCAGGCCGTAGCGGTCGAGGAAGGCTACGGAGGTGCCGGGCAGCTCGGCGTTCAGCACGCCCAGCACCCGCCGCGGCGAGGTGCCCGCCTCGGCCAGCCGGGTCGCGCAGCGCGCCACGAGCTGGGTGCGGGCCGCGTCGGGACGTGCCGCCGCCGACGCCACGCGTACCGCGACGAGCAGCGGGTCGTCGTCCACGAAGACCAGCGTGACGCCGAGCCGCTCGGCCAGCACCTCGCCCGAGCCCTCGCTGAGCCCGCCCGACGGCGCGATGACGCACGCGGCGGCCTGCTCCCAGGCCCGGCGCATGGCCATCTCGACCGCCCAGCCGCCACCGGCCGCCGCCCCGCTCAGCACGACCGCCGTGTGCGGCGTGACCGTGGCGAAGACGGCCGGCTCGTCCACGATGCGCACGCCGCGTACGGGATGCTCGCCCGCGCCGTACATGCGGGCCCCCGCCAGCGGTCCCGCGTTGACCAGCTCGGCCACCGTGACGGGGGCCTCCCAGCCGGCCGTCCGCACGCCGCTCACAGCGGGATCCCGAACGCGCGCGGCCCGCCGAGCGCGAGGCCCCGCTCCGTGTGCCACACCGGCGCCGCCCGCATCACCATGATCTCCACCTCCAGGCCGGGCTCGGCCTTGTCCACGTCCACCACCATGCCGTCGAGCAGCGAGATCATGCAGATCTGGTCGGGCACGACGGCCACCACGGCGCCGTCGGCCAGCGCCAGCACCACCTCGTTGTGCGCCTCCAGCCGGACCAGCCGGCCGAGGCCCTCGGTCTCCCTGATGACGATGGACGACGGCAGCGACGGCAGCCCCATGTCGGAGCCGTGCCCGGTGCTGCCCTCCACCGCGAGTATCCGGCCCCGGCACAGCGTGCGCGCGCCGTACGGGGCCGCCGCCGCGCGCGGCACGCCCGGCTCGCCCGCCCGCATGAGCAGGCTCACCGTGCCGGGCACCACCACCCGCGCGAGGTCGCGGGCCGTCATCGGGTAGCAGGCGGCCACCGCCCAGCCGCCCACCGACAGCACGACGGGCCGCAGCAGCTCCTCGACCCGGTCGGCCGCCGTCTCCAGCACCACCAGCTCCCCCGAGCCGCCGGCCAGCGCGAGCGGCGCCGCGCTCACCCCGCCCAGCGTGTACGTCGTCTGCTCCACCAGCGGGAACACCCGCCCCGTCCCGTCGCCGTCCACCAGCGGCACGCCCAGCGCGGCCGCCGCGATCAGCGGGACCAGCGCGTTCTCCGCGGCCAGGTTGAGCGCCACGACCGCGCCCACCCGCTCACCCAGCCGCCGCTCCAGCGCCCGCACCGCCCGCTCGGGCTCGTCACCGGCGGGCAGCTGCTCGCCCAGCGCGGTCGTCGAGCCGACGAGGCTGACCGCCACGCACACCGTCTCTTCCGGCAGCTCGCCGGCCGCCGCCAGCTCCACGCCGCCGCCGACCACCGAGTGCGCCCAGTCCAGCGCCAGGTTGTACGACGACTCCGCCGCCCCCGTCGCGAGCACCCGCGACCCGGCGGAGAAGCGGTCGAGACCGGCGGGGTCGATCAGCCGGACCACAGCTGACCGCCCGCCGTCACCCGCACCCGGTAGAGCCCGTCGGGCAGGTACGACAGCGGGTTCACCGTCGTCTCCGCGATGCGGGCCGACCCCGGCGCAGCGCCCGCGCTCACCACCCTGGTCAGCGCCTCGTCCCTGGCGTCCTGCAGCATGCGGTCCAGCTCGGCCCTGCCGCGGGCCTGCACGATCCGCTCCACCTGGGCGGCCGGCTCGCCCAGCAGCGCCCCGTACGCCGCCGCCACCCCGTCGGGCACGTCGGGGCCCAGCTCGGCGCGGCCCCGGGCGCGGCTCGCCGTCGCGCCCAGGTCGCAGGCCAGCGGGAAGCGCCGGAAGTAGTGCGCCGACACGACCCCGCCACCGGAACGCGCGAAGTAGGCGGGCACGCCGGGCAGCTCCCTGGCGACGTCGTCGGCGATGCGGTCGGCCTCGGCCGACAGGGCGGCGTTGCGGATGGTCTCGGCCTCGCGCTCGCGCAGCCCCGGGTGGCCGAACTCGTACGACAGGGTGATGCGCGCGCCCGGCACCTCGGCGGCGATGATCGCGGCCACCTCCAGCTCGTGCTCGGGCAGGACCGGCGAGCCCGTGGCGGTCACCGCGAAGTCGAGCAGCCCGCACTCCGCCGCGAACCGGCGTACGGCCTCGGTGTCGAGCGGCGCGAGCCGCCGCCCCGTCACGCTGTGCCCGCCGCGCACGATGGTCGCCACGCCGGGGTCGGCCACCGGCCGCAGCGCCTCGGGGCAGCGCCGGCCCACCCGGATCGCGGCCACCGGCGCCACCGGCGCGCCCGTCAGGTCGAGCGCCACGCACACGCGCGCCGCCGTGCGGGCCGCCGCGCGCGACACCGGCCACACCGGCCCGCCCTCGTCCGCCGCCACCAGCATCGGGGGCGGGCCAGGCCCGCCCGCCGTCTCCAGCGCGACGCCGAGTATCACTCCAGCTCGCGCCCTTCCGTCTCGGGCAGCGGCAGCGCCAGCAGCGCCGTGGCCACCATGAACGCGTTGATGATCAGCATGGTAACGGTGAAGCCGGTGGCGCCCGCGAGCAACGCGCCCACCGCGGAGGGCGCCACGGTGGTGGCGACGAGCTGCGCGGCCGTGGCCCACGAGTAGCCGGTGCCGCGCAGGGCGGTCGGGTAGAACTCGCCGTTCCAGGTGTTCCACACGCCCCAGGCGCCGAGGCTGAAGAACGACAGCACGAAGTTGCCGAGGTAGAGGCCGGTCGTGGAGGAGGCGGTGGCGAACCACAGGCCGCCGAGGGCGGCGGCGACCACGTACACGAGGAAGACCTTCTTGCGGCCGTAGCGGCCGGTCAGCCAGGAGGCGCTGACGTAGCCGGGGATCATCATGAGCGCGCTCAGCGCCGCGAACCCGAGCGAGGCCGACAGCGTCAGCCCGCGCTCCTGCAGCAGCGTCGGCAGCCATGTCTGCAGCCCCCAGTAGCCCCAGTTGAAGACGAAGTTGAGCGCCAGCATGACCAGCGTGATCCGGCCGAGCCCGCCCTTGAACAGGTCGAGCGGCCGCCCGACCCGCTCGCTCGCCACGGTGAACGTGGCATCGGCGTCGGGGCTGCCCAGCTCGCGCAGCACCGCCCGCGCCTCCTCCTGCCGCCCGCGCGCGGCCAGCCAGTACGGCGACTCGGGCACCCAGGCCCGCACCGCGAACGCCCACAGCCCTGCCACCGCGCTGGCGATCACCACGACGTGCCAGCCGAGGTCGCCGAGCAGCACGGACGCGCCGATGGCGGCCAGCATGCCGATGGGCCACCCGATCGACAGGTAGACCGCGGCCCGCCCCCTGTGCCGGGTCGGCAGCAGCTCCAGGAAGAACGGGAACGTGATCGTGTAGACGCCGGCCAGCGCCAGCCCCGACGCCACCCGCAGCGCCACCAGGGCCTCCGCGCTGGTGGCGAAGGCCGAGGCCAGCGCGAGCACCCCGTACGCGAGCAGCGACCAGAACGCGGTCGGCCGGCGCCCGATCCTGTCGGCCACCGGCCCCCAGACCAGCACGCCGGGGATCATGCCGAACGCCACCGCCGACAGCACCACGCCGATGCCCGCCTCGCCGATGCCCAGCTGAGCGCCGAGGTCGCCGGAGACGTAGACGAGCGCGAGCTGCTCCCACGACTCGATGACGAACGCGACGAAGAGCGCGAGCGCGATGAGCACGTGCCGGCGGGTGAACGGCATGCGGTCGAACGCCGCGCCGATGGGCAGCGCCCGCGCTTGGGTGGCGGTCATGGATGCTCCTCGGAGGGGGGCGGAATGCTGGCGGCACCTTACGTCCGGCCTGTGCCGGCGCGGCTGTGCGCGCCGCCCTGCCCGGCCCCGCGACCTGTGCGGACCGCCCTCCAGGAGCGGTCCGCCGCATCGGTCGCCCGGGTAATAACGGCCCCGGGGGTGGCCCCTGCCACAGGGTCATGCCGGCCGCCCTACCGCGGAGCTTCCAGCCACCGGCGGAGCTTGCCGCTGGCGGTCGTTGCCATGGCGATCACCTGCGCCTCTCGTGTTCGGCATGCCAGAAGATGTCTCTGCCTGTCTTTTCCTCCAGGCGATCGCCCTATCGCGTTAAATGTCTCCCAAATGTGGGTCGCGGCGCAGCTCGTGCTCCAGCTCCTCCAGCTCCGCGCCGCCCGCCATGAGCGCGGTCAGCTCCTGCGGGGTGATGTCCGCCCTGCCGTACTCGCCGATCGCGGCCCCCCGGTTGAGCAGCAGGAACCGGTCGCCCACCGGGTAGGCGTGGTGCGGGTTGTGGGTGATGAAGACGACGCCGAGCCCCCGGTCGCGGGCGCGGGCGATGTAGCGCAGCACCACCCCCGCCTGCTTGACGCCGAGCGCCGAGGTGGGCTCGTCGAGGATGAGCACGCGGGCGCCGAAGTGGACCGCCCTGGCGATGGCGACCGACTGGCGCTCGCCGCCCGACAGCGTGCCGACCGGCTGGTCCACGTCGCGGATGTCGATGCCCATCGCGCGCAGCTCGTCCCGCGCCACCCTGCGGGCCTTGGCCACGTCGAAGGCCAGGCCCTTGCGCGGCTCCGAGCCGAGGAAGAAGTTCCGCCAGACCGACATGAGCGGGATCATCGCGAGGTCCTGGTAGACGGTGGCGATGCCGCGGTCGAGCGCGTCGCGGGGGCCGGTCAGCCGCACCTCCTCACCGTCCACCACGTACGCGCCCGCGTCGTGCTGGTGCACCCCCGACAGGATCTTGATCAGCGTGGACTTGCCCGCGCCGTTGTCGCCCAGCACGCAGACCACCTGGCCGGCCGCCACGCTCATCGACACCTCGCGCAGCGCCAGCACCGAGCCGAACGTCTTGCCGATGCCGCGGGTCTCCAGGATCGGGGTCAATGCCGCACCTCCTCGGCGTAGCGCCGGACCAGCCGGTTGGCCAGCGTCGCCAGCAGCAGCATCGCGCCCAGGAAGAAGGTGAACCAGTCGGCGTCCCAGCCGAGGAACACGATGCCCTTGTCGGCCATCCCGAAGATCAGCGCGCCGATGGCGGCGCCGATCGCGGAGCCGTACCCGCCGGTGAGCAGGCAGCCGCCGATGACGGCCGCGATGATGTAGATGAACTCCTGGCCGATGCCGATGTTGGCCTGCACCGACGTGTAGCGCAGCGCCAGCATCGAGCCGACCAGCCAGGCGGCGAACGCCGTCGTCATGAACAGCGCGATCTTCGTACGGGCGGCGGGCACGCCCACCGCGCGCGCCGCCTGCTCGTTGCCCCCGACCGCGAAGATCCAGTTGCCCGCCCGCGACCGCATGAGCACCCACGTCGCCACCGCCGTCACCACGATCCACCACAGGATCGCCACCCGGAACGAGGTGCCGCCCACGTCGATCGTGCCGGCGAAGATCGCGTTGGCCACCTCGAAGCCCTCGGCCCTGCGCAGGCCGCTGACCTGAACGGTGCCGGTGATCGCCTTGGTGACGCCCAGGTTGACGCCCTGCAGCATGAGGAACGTGCCCAGCGTGACGATGAAGCTGGGCAGCCGGGTCCTGGTGACCACGAGCCCGTTGACGAACCCGACCGCCAGCGCCACGACCAGCCCCACGAGCATGGCCGTCCAGACGTCGAAGCCGAACCTGGTGGCCAGCGTCACCAGCACGAGCCCGCTCGTCCCGGTGAGCACGCCCGCCGACAGGTCGAACTCGCCGCCGATCATCAGCAGCGCCACCGCGACCGCCATGATGCCCAGCGTCGCGGCCGGGTCGAGCCAGTTGGCGATGCCGTCGGGCGAGCGGAACACCGGCGACTGCGCGGCGAAGAACGCGAAGACCACCACCAGCCCGACCACCGCGCCGAGCTCCGGCCTGATGAGCAGGCGGCGGGCCGGTCCGACCCGGGCCACCCGCTCGTCCGCCACCGTCATCGCGTGCCCGCCTCCGCCAGCTCGGCCACCTGCGCCGCGTTGTCCTTGGTGACGAACCCCGGCCCGGTGTTGACCGGCAGGCCGCCGCCGACCGTGTTGAGGTTGGACTTGTAGAGGGTGAGGAACGTGATCGGCAGGTAGCCCTGGAGGTATTGCTGCTGGTCCACGGCGAACAGGATCTCGCCGTCGTTGATCGCGCTCACCACGTCCGCCGACAGGTCGAACGTGGCCAGCTTGGCCTGCGAGCCGGCGTCCCTGATGGCGTCCCTGGCGGCGACCGCGACGGCCGGGTTCAGCGCCAGCACGCCGTTGACCTGCTGGTCGGTCTGGAGCTTGGCGGCGACCTTGGAGGTGACGTCGGCGAGGTTGCTGACGTTGACCTGCAGCCGCTCGACCGTGCCGCCGAGCGTCTCCTCCGCGCCCTTGCAGCGCTGGTCGAGCCCGACGTTGCCGGCCTCGTGGATCACGCACAGCAGCTTGGTGACGCCGGCCGCCTTGAGCTGCTCGCCCGCGCCGCGCCCTGCGACGTCCTCCGACTGGCCGACGTGGGTGAGCGCGCCGAACTCCTTGGAGGAGTCGGCGCCTGAGTTGATGGTGACCACCGGGATCTTGGCGGCGACGGCCTTGCCGATGGACTCCTTGAGCGCGTCGGGGTTGGCCATGGACACGACGATGCCGTCCACCTTCTCCGAGACGGCCTGGTCGATGAGCTGCGACTGCCTGGCCGGGTCGTCGTCGCCCTGGTAGCTGACGGTGACGCCGTACTGCTTGCCCGCGGCCTCGGCGCCGTTCTTGACGACGTCCCAGAAGGAGTCGCCGGCGGCGGCGTGGGTGATGACGGCGTAGCGGCCGTCGCCCGCCTGCGCCGCCGTGGCGGGCGGCGGGCTGCCGCTCTCACCGCCTCCGCCGCCTGAGGAGCAGCCGCTGAGGGCGAGCGCTCCCAGCAGGGCCAGCACGATCGGGGTACGTCTCACGAGACACCTCCAGAACCATCGGGCTCGCCCTGGTTGTACCTCAATATCAACTCTATGTATAGACATGCTGACTAATGCCGTCAGCTCGCGGGGCCTATGCCCTGGTACGCGCCCTGAACGTGCGCCGGTAGGCGTCGGGGGCCACGCCGACCGTGCGGCCGAAGTGGCGGCGCAGCGTCGTCGCGGTGCCCATGCCGGTGGCCGCCGCGATGCGCTCCACGCTGTCGTCGGTGACCTCCAGGAGCTCCTGGGCGCGGCGGACGCGCTGGGTCAGCAGCCAGCGCAGCGGCGTGGTGCCGGTGACCGCCCTGAAGTGGCGGCCCAGGTTGCGGGCGCTCATGTTGGCCCTGCGGGCCAGGTCCTCGACCGTCAGCGGCTGGTCGAGCCTGGCCAGCACCCACGGGAACAGCTCGCCGAGCGGGTGGTCGCCGCGCTCCGGCACCGGCGTGGTGACGAACTGGGCCTGGCCGCCCTCCCGGTGCGGGGGCACGACCAGGCGGCGGGCCACCGCGTTGGCGGCCGACGAGCCGTGGTCGCGGCGTACGAGGTGCAGGCACAGGTCGAGGGCGGCGGCCTTGCCCGCCGAGGTGAGCACGCTGCCGTTGTCGACGTACAGAACGTCGGGGTGCACCTCGACGCGGGGGTGGCGGTCGGCCAGCACACCGGTGTGCGCCCAGTGCGTGGTGGCCCGCCGCCCGTCCAGCAGCCCGGCGGCGGCCAGCACGAACGCGCCCGTGCACAGCGAGGCCACCCTGGCGCCCGCCTCGTGGGCCGCGCGCACCGCCGCGACCAGGTCGGCGGGCGGGTCGACGTCGATGTCCGCCCAGCCGGGGACGATCACGGTGCCGGCCCGGGCCAGCGCGTCGAGGCCGCGCTCGGGCTCCACCAGGAACCGGCCGACCCTGACCGCCTCCTGGCCGCACAGGACCAGCTCGTACCAGTCCTCGGCCGGGCCGCCGCCGAAGACCTCGTACGCCAGCGACAGCTCCAGGTGCAGCATGCCGTCGGTGACGGCCAGCGCGACGGTGTGCATGTCCGAAAGTGTACGGGTGACGGCGTTCCCGACACTCGTGCCCGGCGATCACTGTCACCAGGATGGTCACCGATGACGAACGAGGAGGACATCATGGCGGTGGCGGTCTACGGCGCGTACGGGCACACCGGGCGTTTCGTGCTGGCGGAGCTGAAGGAGCGGGGGCTCGTCCCGATCGCCTCGGGGCGCGACACGATCAAGCTGAAGGAGCTGGCGGCGGCCGATCCGGGGCTGCTCACCCGGCAGGCGTCCGCCGACGATCCGGACGCCCTTGACCGGGTGCTTGAGGGCGCCACGGCGGTGATCAACTGCGCCGGGCCCTTCGCCACGACGGCGGCGCCCTTGATCGAGGCGGCGCTGCGGGCGGGCATCCCGTACGTGGACGTGGCGGCCGAGATCGAGGCCAACCTGGACACGTTCGCGGACTTCGCCGAGCGCGCCCGCGCGGCCGGCACCGTGGTGCTGCCCGCGATGGCCTTCTACGGCGGCCTCGGCGACCTGCTCGCGACGGCCGCGATGCGCGAGTGGACGGCGGCCGACGAGGCGCACGTCGCGTACGGGCTGAGCGGCTGGCGGCCCACCGAGGGCACCCGCCTGGCCGGCGCGGTCTCCCGGGAGCGGCGCGGCGGCCTGCGCGTGCGCTACACCGGCGGGCGCATCGAGTACCACGACGACCAGCCGCCCGCGCTCGACTGGGACTTCCCCGAGCCGCTCGGCACCCGGGCGGTGATCGGTGAGTTCTCCATGGCCGACATCGTCACCATCCCCAGCCACCTGCGGATTCCCGAGGTGCGTTCGTACATGGCGGCCGAGGCGGCCCGCGAGCTGGCCGCCCCCGCGGCGGCGGACGAGCGCGGCAGGCCGGCGGAGACGTTCCTGGTGGACGTGGTCGTCCGCGCGGGCGGCCAGGAGCGGCGGGCGGTGGCCCGTGGCCGCGACATCTACGCAGTCAGCGCGCCGCTCGCGGTGGAGGCGGTCGAGCGCATCCTGGCGGGGCGGGTCAGGACCACCGGCGTCGCGTCGGCGGGCGCGCTCTTCGACGCCGCGGACTTCCTGCGCGCCCTCGCCCCGCACCTCTCCTTCGAGCTCGGGCCGGTAGCATAACGATACTTTTCGCTCTGCCATTGGACCGCTCATGACCGCATCGCCACCCGACCTGGTCGAGGTGTTCAAGGCGCTCGCCAACCCCGTGCGCCTGCAGGTGCTGTCGTGGCTGCGCGACCCCGAGCGGCACTTCCCGGTGGCCGGCGGCATCGCCGACCCGCACGAGGCCGGCGTGTGCGTCAGCCACATCCAGGCCAAGACCGGGCTCGCCCAGTCGACCGTGTCGGCCTACATGGCCGCGCTGGAGCGGGCCGGGCTGGTGCGCTCGACCCGCATCGGCAAGTGGACGCACTACCGGCGCGACGAGGAGCGCATCGCCGCGTTCGTCGCGGTGCTCGGCCACTCGCTCTAGGGGGCCGTGTCCGTCCAGGTGTGCGCGCCGGCGGTCACGGTGCCGGCGGCGCCGCCCACCTCGTACGGCTTCGTCAGGTCGACCGGGGCGGCCTCCAGCGTCGCGCGGCTGAGCGTGACCGCGATCCCCTGACCCGAGAGCGCGGGCTTGACGGCCGTCGTCTTCCCGAACGCGTCCACGGTCCACGCTCCCTTGGCGCCCGTCAGCGTCACCGTCCCGCTCTGGCCGGACTGCGAGAACGTGACCGTCCACTGCCCGGCGCCGTCCGCCGGGACCGCGCCGCCGGTCACCCACTCCACCGTCACGCTGTCCTCGCCGCCCTTGGCTACCGCCGCCAGCAGGTCCGCGTACGGGGGCGCCTTGCCGGCGTCCGGGGTGCCCGGCTTGGCGTCGCCGGCCGCGTCCCGCACGGCGGCGCCCTGGAACGGCGGCTCCTCCGGCTTCGGGGCGCGGCAGGTGAGGTCGGCCCTGGTCGTCCGGTCCGGCCTGACCTTGGCCAGCGTCCAGCACTTGGTGTCGCCGAGCGCCGTCTGGAGGCGGTAGCCGCCCGGCAGGAGGGAGAAGCGGTAGCCGTCGCGGTCGGCCTTGCGCTGCGCCACGCGCTTGCCCTTGTCGGTGAAGACCTGCACCATGCCGGGCTGGTAGTCCTTGGACGCGCCCGCGTACCTGATGCCGCCCACGATCGCGCCCTCCTCCGGGGTGGGGGTGGGTTCCGTGGGCTCGACGGTCGGGGGTTCGGCGGTGGTCTCCGGGGTCTCGCTCGGCTCGGGGTCCTTCGTGTGCGTCCCGAGGCCGGGGGTGGGGTCTGACGGGGTGGCGGGTTCCGGCGTCACCTCGGCTCCGGCCCGGGTCGGCGTACGGGCCTGGCCGTCAGGGAGCAGCGCCCAGACGGCGGCCGCGGCGATGCCGGCGGCGGCCAGCGCGCCCGCGGTCGCGGCGCCGCGCCGCCGGGCGGCCCTTCTGCCGGCGCCGGCCCGCGCACGGGTGGTCTTCTCCGCCGCATGGCCGGCCGTGTCACCCGCGCCGGTCTCGAACCGGCTCGGCGTCGGCTCCTCGGTCGAGGGGGTCACCGGGAAACCGTCCGTCAGCGGCGAGTCCGCGGCCACCTCGCCGGACAGCGCGCGGGCCGCGGCGGCCAGGGCGCCGGCGGTGGGCCAGCGGGCGGCCGGATCCTTGGCCAGGGCCCGCATCACGACCTCCGCGACCGCCGGGGGAACGTCCGGCGGCAGCGGCGGTGGCGGGTCATGGACGTGCTGGAGCGCGATCGCGACCGCGTTGTCCCCGTGGAAGGGCGGCCGGCCCGACAGGCACTCGTACGCGACGACGCCCAGCGCGTACACGTCCATGGCCGCGCTCGGCTCGGCGCCCTCCGCCTGCTCGGGCGCGCAGTACGTGGCGGTGCCCAGCACGATGCCCGAGGCCGTCAGCTTGTGCCCCTCGGCCGCGCGGGCGATGCCGAAGTCGGTCAGCACGACGCTGCCGTCGGCCCTGACGATGAGGTTGCCCGGCTTGACGTCGCGGTGCACCACACCGGCGTCGTGCGCGGCCTGCAGCGCCTCGGCCGTCTGGGCGACGAGGTCCATCGTGGCACCGGCCGAGATGCGTCCTCTGCGCTCCAGCAGCAGGTGCAGCGGCTCCCCGTCGAGGTACTTCATCACCAGGTACGGCGTGCGCCGCCCGTCCACGTCCGCGATCCCGTAGTCGAACACCCTGACCACCCCGGGATGCTCGACGGTCGCCATCGACCTGGCCTCGGCGTGGAACCTGGCCGCCGCGTCCCCGTCGAGCCCCGCGCGGACGGTCTTCACCGCGACGACCCGGTCGAGCAGGACGTCCAGGGCCCGCCAGACCTCGCCGTGCCCCCCGCTGCCCAGCCGCGACAGCAGGCGGTAGCGCCCCGCCAGCACGGTCTCCGGCATGATCATGTGCGTCCGGCCCACCTTTCACTCCCATACGCCCCCGTTCTCTTGAAGACGTCCGAAGCGGCGAAACGGTTCGGCGATCCACGGAATCGGCACAACGAGCCCTGCTGGTGGAGGAGCACGGCGAGGAGCGGCGGCTCGCCCTCCTCGGCGGCGCCGAGCCCGCGCCGCGCCGCAGCGGACGCCGCCGCCGATCCTGAAAGTGCAGCCAGCCTCGCCCCGGGGTGTACCTAGGTGCATTCCCCCGCCATCGCGCCGCTCCTAGCGTCGGTGGGGTCTGAATTTCCCCCTCCCATGACCAGGAGTTGCTGACATGAGTGATGTGACACGCCGGCGGCTGCTCGGCGGTACGGCGGCGCTGGGCGGCGTGGTCACCGCGGACCTCATCCCCGCGCTGCCGGCCGCCGCGGCGGCACCCGGGAAGGGCGCCGGCCTCGGCCCCGTCCGCATCGGGCAGCAGGACCCGCGCTACGCCGACCTCGCCGTCCGCGGCACGAACCAGCGCTTCCGTCCCAAGCCTGAGTACTTCCAGGTGGTCGGCTCCACCGAGCAGGTGGTGAAAGCCGTGGGCGACGCGGTGCGCGCCGGCAAGCGGGTGACCGTGCGCAGCGGGGGCCACTGCTACGAGAACTTCGTCGGCGACGGCTCGCAGGTCGTCATCGACATGTGCGAGATGAACGAGGTCTCCTTCGACGAGCGGCGCGGCGCGTTCATGGTCCAGCCAGGCGCGACGCTGATGGACGTGTACCGGACCCTCCACCTCGGCTGGGGCGTGACGCTGCCCGGCGGCCAGTGCGGCACCGTCGCGGCCGGCGGCCACATCGTGGGCGGCGGCTACGGCGCCCTGTCCCGCCGGTACGGGCTCACCATCGACTACCTGCACGCCGTGGAGGTCGTGGTGGTGGACAAGTCGGGCCGGGCCCGCGCCGTCGTCGCCACCCGCGACCCGCGCGACCCCAACCACGACCTGTGGTGGGCGCACACCGGGGCCGGCGGCGGCAACTTCGGCATCGTCACCCGCTACTGGCTGCGCGACCCGAAGGCCAAGGGCAACGACCCCGCGAAGCTGCTGCCCAGGCCGCCCGCCGAGCTGCTCACCGGGGTCGCCGTCTGGTCGTGGCAGGGCATGACGAAGGAGGCGTTCCGCCGGTTGCTGAGCAACCACGGCGCCTGGCACGAGCGCAACAGCGACCCGTCGTCGCCGTACGCGTCGCTGTTCGGGGTGCTGATGGTGAACGGCAGGAGCGACGGCGCCGACCCCGGCGGCATCGTCCTGGCCTGCCAGATGGACGCCACCGGGGCCGACGCCGAGAAGCGCATGAAGGACTTCATCGCCGCCGTGGGCGAGGGCGTCACGCCGGCCGCGACGGTCCTGCCGATCGGGCGGCAGCCCTGGTACCAGGCGATCCGCTCGTTCGCGCTCAGCGAGGGCGAGCAGTCCAGCCACTTCAAGGTCAAGTCCGGATATCTGCGGAAGCGCTTCACCGACCGGCAGATCGACGTCGCCTACGACCACCTGAGCACGCCCGCCTCGACGACACGGGCGCTGTGGGCGGTGTCGTACGGCGGCCAGGTCAACACCGTCCCCTCCACAGCCACCGCCACCGCGGAACGCGACTCCATTCTCAAGGTCTTCTGCTTGGCCACCTGGCAGGACGCCAAGGACGACGGCACCCAGCTCCGGTGGGTACGGGAGTTCCACCGGGACCTGTACGCGACGACCGGGGGCGTACCGGTGCCGGGGGGCAACTGCGGCGGCGCCTACATCAACTACCCCGACACCGATCACGCCGACCCGAAGTGGAACACCTCCGGCGTCCCCTGGACGACGCTGTACTTCGGCGGGAACTACCCACGGTTGCAGCGCGTGAAGGCCCACTGGGACCCGAAGAACGTCTTCCACCACGCCATGTCCATCCGCCTCCCCGCCTGACGACGAGCCGCGGATGATCGGCCGCCCGTCCGGGTACGAGCACGCCCCGCTGCCGGCCGGATCCGGGAGCCCCGCCGCCACCTGTTCCCCCTCACGGTCATCCACGCGGTCACCCACGCGGTCCTGGTGGTGGCGGGCTCCCCTGCGGTCAGCCGATCCAGAACTGCAAGGTGAACAGGCGCACTCGGAAGATGTCGCGCGGGAACGCGGGGTCGTCGACATTGACCGGAGCCTTCGTGGAGATCCGGACCGGCCACCTCGCGGCCCGGCGGCCCAGGTCGAACAGGGTGTGGTAATCAGCTTCGTCGAAGAAGCTCACCGCGACGAGCCGCCCGGACGTCAGAAAGATCTCCCCTTCCCATGACCGCCATGACGGGTCCGGCGGCGGTGGCGGCACGTCCCATAACTCGTAACGCACGTAGGCCTGCACGTCGCGATCGAGTCCGAAGGTCACACCGTTGGGCCCGGTCATGAGCCACGTCGGATACGGATCCCCGAGATGCCAGATGGTCGTCTCGTCCGGGAACATCCCCTCGATGACTTCGAAGTCCGCGACTCCGAAGAGATGCGAGATCCCGGACGGTTCGGTGAACGCTTTCATCGGCTCGGGCATCCTGGCCTGCTCCCGCTTCACGGCTGATCGACGATCATGATCTGAGCGAAGAGTAGCGACGGGCCGGCACAGGAAGCTGACCGTCAGGGGTTGAGGAGTTCGCGGGACAGGGCTTCTGACCACCATTCTTCGACGCGGGACGGTGGCCAGCCGCGTTCGCTTGTGAGGGTGGTGTAGACGTCGATGTTGCACAGGGCCGCGTAGATGTCGGTGGCGGTGCGTACGGTCAGGTCGGGGCGGAGGGTTCCTGCGGGCCAGGAGGAGAAGACGGCGAGGCGGGTCTCGTCGGCTCGGGCTCGGCTGTCGCGGTAGAGCGCGGCCAGGTCGGGCTCCGTACGGGCGGCTTCGCGGAGCGGCACGATGATGTCGCCCGCCTGCTCGAACAGGCGGCGGTCGAAGGCGGCCATCACGGCCAGCTGACGTTCGGGGGTCGCCGCCGGGGCCTCCAGTTCGGCCAGCTGGCGGGCGGGGTCGGCGGACAGGCCGGCGGCGTCCGCCAGTGCCCGGGTCAGGCCGGCCTTGTTGCCGTACACCGCATAGACCGTCGGCACGGACACGCCCGCCTCGCGGGCGACGTCGCGGACGGTCGTCGCGCTCCAGCCCCGTGCGACGAAGAGCCGGCGTGCGGCCTGGGCGATCTCGGCGCGGGTCTCCATCGCCTGCGCCGTGCGGCGCAGCGAGTCGTAGCGGCGCCGGGTCCCCTCTGCGCTCATGACGAGGACGTTATCGCAGCAGGAGGGTGACGCTGTACGCGACGATCCACGCCACCCAGCCCAGCCAGCCGATCAGCCCGGCCGGCCCGAGACGGTTGCCGCCGTCGACGTTGTACGGCGCCGCGAGCGACGACACCAGGAGCAGCGCCGCGCTCGCATAACCCAGACCCGCCTGCCAGACGGGCACGAGCCCGCCACTCACCCCCGCGACGGTGAAGCCGAGCAGCGCCATGGCCAGGAACGCCTGGTTGAACCCGAACAGCACGTTGCTCATCCCCCACAGGCCCGCCATCGAGCCGCGACCGTGGCGGGCGGCCGTCGCCATGCCGAACCTCAGCGCCTCAATGCAGGTGAACGTCGCATTCTGCAGCACCACCGCGGCGAACCCCATCAGCGCCCACGCCCCCTGGTCGGCATCGCCGCGCCACAGCACCGACAGCAGCCCCGCAGCGAAGAAGGTCAGGCACAGCCAGGTCACCGGCACGACCACCGACGGCCGCTTCAACGCGTCCGCGATGCCGTCGTAGGCGTCGGTGGCCGCGTCGAGGCCCTGGTCCGAGGCCGGCAGCGGAAGGCCGGACCGGAGATAGATCGCGTTGACGACCAGGCCCACGAGCACGAACCCGACCCCACCCAGCCCCGCCAGAACGGTGAACTCCATCTCGGCGCCCCCTCGATTTAAGTTAACGCTACTTATAATCAATATAAGGAACGTTAGCAGCGGAAGACCGCGCCTCGAAACGGCTCGGCCTCGTGCTGGTCGGGGGCCATATGGGCTTCTAGGCTGGGTATGAGGTGATTGTCATGTATGAGTCGCATGTCCAGCCTCATCGTTACGTCGCCTGGAAGGACCCGGGCGACCCGGATGCCGAGGAGGAGTGCCGGGTCTGTGGGGAGCAGGAGGACCCGCGGCGGCCTGGGCTGCACCAGGATGAGATCGCGCCTGAGCGGCCCGCCGATCCGGCCGAGTTGCCGCTGCTCGACCATCTCGTACACGTGATCCGCACCGAACTCGCCGACACCCGGGTGCCGCTGCTCGACGCGCACCTCGACATCCTCGCCCGGCGCGCCGCACACGCCCTCTACCTGCGCGGCGCGATCAGGCCCCGCCGCTCCGACTGGCGCCCGCCGACCGGTCACGGCGTTCGCGGCGGCATGGTGAACATCGACCGGTGAGCGCCGGACGCCGCTGTCTGCGCGGGCGGTGAGCGTCGGACGCGGCTACAGAGCTCGCATCGTGAGGATGAGGTGGCCGAGTGGGGTGGAGTGCGTGGCGGTCACTTCCAACGCGGCTTCGGTGGCGAGGGCTTCGTACTGGTCCAATGATCGCTCGCGGCCGCCGGCCAGGACGAGCATGCGTAGGTTCATCTCGGCGAACATGGCCGGTGCGGCGTCGCCGCCGCCCTGGAACTCGATCATGACGATCCGTCCCTGAGAACCGGCGGCCTCGGCGCAGCGGCGGAGGATGCGGATGGCTGAGGCGTCGTCCCAGTCGTGGATGACTCGGCGCAGCACGTAGACGTCGGCCCCGGCGGGCAGTGGGTCGAAGAAGCTCTGGCCGGCGAAGACGCAGCGCCCGTCCAGGCCGCGTTCGGCCAGGAAGTGGCGGCCGCGATCGACCGTGTCAGGGAGGTCGACGAGAGTGCCGCGGAGGCCGGGGTGGGCGTGCAGCAGCTCGGCGAGCAGGGCGCCGGTGCCGCCGCCGACGTCGGCGACGTGCCGTACGCCGGACCAGTCGAAGCCCGCGAGGGCGTCGGCGAGGTAGTCGGGGCCGTCGGCCATCATGGCGTCGAACGTCGCGCTCAGCTGCTCGTCGGCGGCCAGGTGAGCCCAGAGCGGCAGCCCGAAGACCGTCTCCCAGGCCGGCTGCCCGGTCCGTACGGTTTGCAGCAGCCCGGTGAACGCCAGGTCCATGCGCCCGCCGAACCCGTCGAGGTCGAGCCGGGCCCGCATCCCCGAGGGATGACCGGAGGTCAGGAGCGCGGCGGGCTCGTTCACCGCGAAACTGCCCGGCGAGGGCTCGGTGTAGAGGCCATGGCAGACCAGGTGGCGCAGCAGCCGGGCCAGCGCGTCGGCGTCGGCGCCGGCACGGCGGGCCAGCTCATCGACCGGTACGCGATCATCGCCGATCAAGTCGGTCAATCGCAAAGTGGCCGCCACGCGTACGGCCATGGGCGTGACCAGGTCCGTCATCGGCGCGAGCACCTTCCACGCCGACTCCCACGCCGCCTCATCACTGGACATGTCACGAAAGGCTAGGGGCAAAGGGCCCGGCACGTCTTGGACGAATCGGAACCGCGGTCGAACAGAGGCCGACGGACCGCGCCCGTGCTCGCCGCATCGCCAGCTGCCGATACGCTCCCGAGCGCAGCTCCTCGCTGGGGTCACTCCACCACGTCGGACACCGGCCGCCGGACGGCGCCGTGCTCGTCGAAGGTGATCCCCAGCCGCATCACCATCTGCGGACGCGCCCCGGAGCACAGCTCCTCGCTCAGGAACGCGCGCAGGTGCGGGAACTCGAGCGCCTGGGTGTGGAAGGCGGCGCTGACGCCGTAAGCGCTCGCGTGCAGCAGGACGCGTTGCAGGGCCTGACCTGCGGTGAGCCAGTCGGCGGCGGTGTCGCCCGAGGTGGTGAGCAGCGCCACCACACCGATGGAGGTGGCGGCCGGGTCGCCGCGGCTGCCCCAGTCGTGGCGCCAGGCGTAGTCGCGCTGGGCGAAGCCGGTGGACCCGGTGCCGGCGGAGTGCGCGGGGTAGGCGTCGGCGGGGACGCCGTCCTTGCGGGCGCTGCCCGGCGGCCTGGCCCAGCGGACGAGCTCCAGCGTGAACGCCCGGTCCATCGACTGGACGTGCTGCGCCGCCTCCGTCAGGGCGGCGAGGATCCGGATGGCCCGGGGCTCCCGGACCGGGGTGAGCCGGGCGCCTTCGGCGGCGGCCTGGCGGACCAGCGCCTCCACCAGCCGGTCGGGGGCGGGCATGCCGGCGAAGGGGGCGCGGTGCGTGCGGCGGTGCCTGATCTCCCCGTGCAGCGTCTTGGTGTGCTCGTCGGGGGCGGTCCGCTCGCCGAGCCGGACGATGGCGAGCAGCGCCGGCTTGTCGGGGTCGGGCAGCAGGCGGACGACCGGCTCGTACTCGTGCCGGCGCAGCGCCGTGCACAGGTTGAACAGCGCGGCCCCGCAGCTGATGTGCAGGTGACGGCCCTCGGGGTCGGCGCGGCGCAGCTTTCTGGCGGTGTCGGCGCGCACGGTGATCTCGTCCCCTGAGACGGTGAACGTCCACGGCTGGCTGTTGTGCACCGACGGCGCCCAGGTGGCCGCCTCCAGCGCGGCCTGGACGGCCTGCTCAGCCTGCTCGCCGAGGTCCGCGGGCTTGTGCATGGTGGTCATGGAGGGCTTCCTCTCCGAGGCGCCTTGTTCGTACCTCTCCATCCCAGCCCGTTCGGGGAGCGGGCGTCAGTGCTGGACGGCCCTCGTTCGAAGGACCTTCGTCCTTCACCTGACGCCTCGATGACCACGGAAAGACGCGGCAGGCTCTAGCATTTCGGCGGTGAGCACCTACGGCGACGCGTTCGAGCACCTCGACGTCCACCACCTCCCCCAGCGGCAGCAGCACATCCTGGCCACGATCAGGGACTGGGTGGTCAGGCACGGCTACCCGCCGAGCACGCGCGAGATCGCCAGGGCGGTGGGGCTGCGGTCGGCCTCGACGGTGTCCAAGCACCTGAAGGCGCTGGAGGATCAGGGGCTGCTGCGCAGGGGCGCAGCGATGGCGCGGCCGATCGACGTACGGCTGTTCCTGCGCCCCGAGTCCGCCGAGCCGGCCGCCGACCTGGTGAGCGTCCCGGTGGTGGGCGACATCGCGGCGGGCGTGCCCATCCCGGCCGACGAGCTGCTCGACGAGACGCTGACCCTGCCGCGCGACCTGACGGGGCGGGGCACGGTGTTCGCGCTGCGGGTGCGCGGTGACTCGATGATCGAGGCGGCGATCTGCGACGGCGACGTCGTCGTCGTACGGCAGCAGCCCGACGCGCACTCGGGCCAGATCGTCGCCGCGATGATCGACGGCGAGGCCACCGTCAAGGTCTTCCGCCGCCGCGGCGGCCACGTCTATCTTGAGCCGCGCAATCCGGCGTACGAGGTGATCGACGGCGACGAGGCCACGGTGCTGGGCATCGTGGTGTCGGTGCTGCGCAGCGTCTGAGCGGTTACGGCTTCCTGCCGAGGGCGCCGAACTGGAACACCTCGCGGTCCTGGAAGCTGGTCTCCGGCTCAGGGCGCCACTTCGGCAGCGAGACCACCCCGGGCTCCAGCAGGTCGAGGCCGTGGAAGAAGGCGCGCAGCTCGTCCTCGGTGCGCAGCGTCAGCGGGGTGGCGCCGCTGGCGTTCCACTCGGCGGCGGCCTTGTCCATCGAGGCGCTGCGCACGCTGTGCGCGAGCGCGAGGTAGCTGCCGGACGGCAGCGCGTCGAGGAGCGTGCGCACTGAGGCGTGCGCCGGCTCGGCGTCCGGCACGAACTCCAGCACGCCCATCAGCAGCAGCGCGACCGGGCGGGAGAAGTCGAGGGTACGGGCCGCGTCGCGCAGGATCGGCCCGGGCTCGCGCAGGTCGGCGTCGAGGTAGTCGGTCGCGCCCTCCTCGGTGCCCACCAGCAGCGCCCGCGCGTGGACCAGCACGATCGGGTCGTTGTCGACGTACACGATCCTGGCCTTGGGGTTGACCCGCTGGGCCACCTGGTGCGTGTTGTCGGCGGTGGGGATGCCGGTGCCCACGTCGAGGAACTGGTCGACGCCGCACTCGCCGGCCAGGTGGCGCACGACGCGGCCGATGAACTCCCGTTCGGCCCGCGCGTTGACCGGCAGGTCGGGCATGACCTTCACGATCTCCTCGCCGACCTCGCGGTCGGAGGCGTAGTTGTCCTTGCCGCCCAGCCAGTAGTCCCACACGCGGGCGGGGTGCGGGACGGAGGTGTCCATGCGTGCGGCCAGCGCGGCGCGGTCTGCGTTCTCCCCCATCACAGCCTCCTCATCAGCATCATCTTTAACGTTCCAAGAGATCAACATAGACGCCATGCCCCGCCTTCGCCGGGCAAATGCCGCAGGTCATGCCATTCACTCAACATGGCCTCAACAGGCGCTCAACACCGCGCCGCCTAGCGTCTCCCCCGACGGATCACCCGAAGGGGGAGGACGACATGAGCCACACAACCAGGACCGGGACCGGCCGGGCGCGGCGCACGCTGGTGCGGGCCGGCGCGGTGATCGCCGCCGGCGCGGTCGTGGCGGGCGCTCTCAACGCCGCCCCGGCCCAGGCGGCCGCCAACGCCGCGCGGATCAACGCCTATCTGGCCGCGGTCCCGTACGGGACGAAGATCAGCGACAACGAGATCGCCTGGGAGGGCGGCTCGGTGCGGCTGCTGCTGTCGGCCACGCAGGCGTCCTGCCCGCGCGGCTGGTACTGCGTGTACGAGCACAGGAACTGGCGCGGGGCCATGGCCAAGTGGCGTTCGTCACCGGCGAAGTGCAAGAAGTTCAACTTCACCCGCTACTGGCGCGACAAGGTCTCGTCGTTCTGGGCGCGCGGCTCCTGCGAGCGCGACAACTACTTCCTCAAGGACAAGAAGAAGTGGCAGCCGGACCCGTTCCAGCTCTTCGAGGGCAAGAAGGCGTGGGTGCGCTTCAACGACCGCTACGACTACGCCGCCAAGGGCCTGTGACGAATTTTCTCCTGAGGCGTGTCGATCCGGGGGCCGGGCGTTCGACGCATGGGCGAGCGGTCCCGTCCGGGACCGGCTCACGGACACTGTCAGGAGATCTCATGAGCACCGTGGTGATGCACAACGTGGTGTCGGTCGACGGCTTTATCGCCGACGCGCACGACCAGGTCGGCCCGCTGTTCGACTGGTACGGCAACGGCACCGTGGACGTCGGCATGGGCCGGGTGTCGCAGGCGTCGGCCGACTACCTCCAGCAGGTCCTGCCGGAGGTCCTGGCGCTGGTGATCGGCCGGCACCTGTTCGACACCACCGACGGCTGGAACGGCCGGCCGGCGTCGGGCGAGCACGTCGTCGTGGTGACGCACCGGCCCCGGCCCGAGGGCTGGCACCCGGACGCGCCCTTCCACTTCGTCGAAGGCGTCGCCGAGGCGGTCGCCAAGGCGCGCGAGCTGGCCGGCGAGCGCATGGTAGGCGTGGCGGCGGGCGAGGTCGGCGGCCAGGCCCTCGCCCTCGGGCTGGTGGACGAGGTGGCCATGGACGTCGTGCCGGTCGTCTTCGGCTCTGGCAAGCGGTACTTCGGCTCGCTGGACACGCAGCACCTGCTGGAGGACCCGCACGTGGTCATCCAGGGCGACCGCGTGCTCCACCTGCGCTACCGCGTCCGCCGCCAGGGCCGCTGAGCCGCTGAAGCCGGCCGGTGCTCGCTAGCGCTCGCAGCCGGGGTCGGGCCAAGCGGCGGGCTCCTGGTCCGATGGGGCTTCGGGCGCGGAGTCCGATGGGGCGGGGTCCCATGCGGCGGGGTCCGATGCGGCGGGGTCCTGGTCCGATGGGGCGGGGTCCGATGGGGCGGGGCGGGCGGCGCGGCGGGTGCGGGCCGGTTCGCCCGGCGGACGGAGGCCCGCCGGGCCGTGGCCCAGCCCGATCGAGAACTCCGCCGCCGTCTGCGCCACGACCCCGCCGATCTCGTGCAGGCGGGCCCGCCCTGAGGTCCGGGTGACCGACACGGTGAGCGCCGCCGTGATCAGCCCGCGATGGTCGCGTACGGGAGCCGACACCCCGACCTCGGTGTCGTCCAGCTCGGTGTCGGAGATCGCGTACCCGGCCGTGCGCACGTGCGCCAGCTCGGCCAGCCACTGCTCCTCGCTGCCGACCGCGCTGTCCAGCCCCGACGGCAGGGTGGCGCGCAGCAGCTCGCGGACGCGGTCGTCGTCCCAGTCGGCCAGCAGGGAACGACCTGCCCCCGCCATGATGACGGGGACCGACACACCCTCCCACACCCGGTGATAAGCCCGCGACGAGGGTACCGACATCAGGGTTAGCACCATGCTGCCGCGCAGCACGCACAGGTAGGCGTCCTCGTCGAACGCGGCGGCCAGGCGCCTGACGTAGGGGGCGGCCAGGCGTACGAGCCGCGCGTGCTGGGTGCGGGCGGCGAGCGCGAACAACCGCCACCCGAGCCGGTAGCGGCGAGTGAGCGGGTCGCGCTCGACCATGCCTTCGAGCTCCAGTGACCGCAGAGCCCGCGAGACCTGGCTTTTCTCCCGGTCGAGCCGCTCCGCGATCCAGCTCACGCCGAAGCCGTCGGCGTCCCGTTCATCCCCATGACCTGCGAGTACTTCGAGGATCTCCATGTCCCGGCGTAGCCCGGCCGAGGACACTGGCGGCTTCTCCGTCATCCTTGTCCGTTCGTAACGAAAGCATTGCACTAGTGTTGCGCTAGCTGCATCTCATTTTGCGCTCATCGCAACAGATCGCATACGTTTGCGAATCCATGCAAGCGTAAGCGAAGGTGGTCACTTCATGAGTTTCGGCGAGTACGTGGTCTCTCGATGGGACACCCTCTCGCTGGCCGCCGCCGAACACGCCCTCGTCGTGGCGATCGCGATCCTCATCGCCACCCTCATCGGCGTCGCCGTCGGGCTCCTCTCCTACGACTCGCCGAGAGTACGCGGCAGCTCCATAGCGGTCTCCGCGGCGATCCTCACGATCCCCTCGCTGGCGCTGCTCACCCTGCTCATCCCGATCACGGGTCTGGGCTGGGGATCGACGCTGGTCTCGCTCGTCGTGTACGCGTTCCTGCCGATCATCCGCAACACCGTGACCGGGCTCAACGGCCTGGACGCGGCCACCGTGGAGGCGGGCCGCGGCATGGGCCTGACCCGTACGCGGGTGCTGCTGCAGGTGCAGCTCCCGCTGGCCTGGCCGCTGATCCTGGCGGGCGTGCGGATCTCGGCGCAGATGCTCATCGGCATCGCCGCCATCGCCGCCTTCGTCGACGGGCCCGGCCTCGGCAACCAGATCTTCGAGGGCCTGTCCAGGCTCGGCTCGGTGAACTCGCTCAACGCCACGCTCGCCGGCACCCTCGGCGTCGTCGTCATCGCCATCCTGTTCGACCTGTTCTTCTTCGCCGTCCGCCTACTGACCACCCCGAGGGGGCTTCGTGTTCGACCGTGACTCCGAAGGCGTGCGCATCGAGCTGCGCTCGCTGACCAAGCAGTACCCGGGGCAGGCCACCCCAGCGGTCGACAACGTCACCCTCGACATCCCGGCGGGCGAGCTCGTCGTGTTCGTGGGGCCGTCCGGGTGCGGCAAGACGACCACGATGAAGATGATCAACCGGCTGGTGGAGCCCACCTCCGGCGAGATCCGCATCGGCGGCGAGGACGTGCTCAGCCTCGACCCCGACCAGCTGCGCCGGCACGTCGGGTACGCCATCCAGCAGGTCGGCCTGTTCCCCCACCTGACGGTGGCGCAGAACATCGGCCTGGTGCCCAAGCTGCTCGGCTGGGCCCCGGCCAAGGTCGCCGAGCGCGTCGAGGAACTGCTCGCGCTGGTCAGCCTGGAGCCCTCGGCGTTCCGCGACCGCTACCCGCGCCAGCTCTCCGGCGGCCAGCAGCAGCGCGTCGGCGTCGCCAGGGCCCTGGCCGCCGACCCGCCCGTGATGCTCATGGACGAGCCGTTCGGCGCCACCGACCCGATCACCCGCGAGCACCTGCAGAACGAGTTCGTCCGCCTGCAGAAGCAGCTCCGCAAGACGATCATCTTCGTCACCCATGACTTCGAGGAGGCGATCAAGCTGGGCGACCGTATCGCGATCCTCCGCGAACGCTCCCATATCGCCCAGTACGACACCCCCGCCAACATCCTCGCCAACCCTGCCGACGACTACGTGGCCAGCTTCATCGGCCAGGACGGCACGCTGAAGCGGCTGGCGCTGCTGCGGGTCGAGGACATCCCGCCCGCCGAGTCGTCCCCAGATCCGGCGCTGCTGCAGGTGGCGGCCGGCACCACGCTGCGCGAGGCGCTCGACCTCATGCTGGCCCACGGCACCGACCGGTGCAGCACGCCGTCGGGCGTGCTCACCTACGCCTCGCTCTGCGCGGCGGTCGGCGTGCCCGAGCAGGAGGGCGCGGGAAGCGGAGGTCTCCGGTGACCGCCCAGACCCTGCGCGCCGCGCCCGTCCGCCCCCTCGAACGGCGCATGCCCCGCGTCCGCAGCCTGCTGTTCACCCCGGTCGCGGTGCTCGTCGTGCTCGCCGCCCTCTATCTCTGGGTCGGCACGCTGGAGCTGGACTCGATCGAGCAGCGCAGCCTGAACACCTCCGTCATCGTCACCAAGGCCGTCGAGCACCTGAAGATGACGGCCGCCGCGACCCTCCTCGTCGTGGTCATCGCCATCCCGCTCGGCATCGTCGCCTCGCGGGCCCGCAACAAGATCGTCGCGCCGCTCATCCTCACCGTGGGCAACCTGGGCCAGGCCGTCCCCTGCATCGGCCTGCTGGTGCTCGCCACGTTCCTGATGGGCGTCGGATTCCAGACCGCGCTGGTCGGTCTCGTCGCGTACGCGGTGCTGCCCGTGCTGCGCAACACCATGGTCGGCGTGCAGCAGGTCGATCCCGCGCTCATCGAGGCGGCGCGCGGCATGGGCATGACCCGCGGCCAGGTGCTGCGGCGGGTGGAGCTCAAGCTGGCGGTGCCGGCGATCCTGGCCGGGCTGCGTACCGCGCTCGTCCTGACCGTCGGCGTGGCCACGCTCGGCGCCTTCGTCGCGGCCGGCGGCTTCGGCGAGCTGATCATCAACGGGCTCAAACTCAACCGCATGCCCGTCACCATCGTCGGCGGCGTGCTCACCGCGTGCATCGCGTTCCTCATCGACTGGCTCGGCGGTCTGGCCGAGCACGCGCTCAAACCACGCGGCATGTGATCCCGCCCCCGCACATCCCCCCCGTTTCGTCAGGCAGTTCCCCCACGCAACCCCCACACGAGGTGTTTCTGACATGCGTTTCCGTCCCCTCAGGACGACCCTCACCCTTCTCGCCGCCACGACACTGACCCTGTCGGCCGGCGCGTGCGGCGGCTCCGGCTCCGTCGAAACGGGCAGCGCCGGCGACGAGCTGGCAGGCGCCAAGCTCGTCGTCGGCTCCAAGGACTTCACCGAGAACATCATGCTCGGCAAGATCGCGGTGCACCTGCTCAGGGCGCACGGCGCGGAGATCGAGGACAAGACGAACCTCGGCGGCACCGTACCCAACCGCAAGGCCCTGGAGTCCGGCGAGATCGACCTGTACTGGGACTACTCCGGCACCGGCTGGATCGAGTTCCTCAAGAACACCAAACCGATCCAGGACTCGGCCGAGCAGTTCAAGGCCACCTCCGAGGCCGACCTGACCAAGAACAAGATCAAGTGGATCGGGCCGACCCCGCTCAACAACACCTACGCCCTGGCCATCCGCTCCGAGAAGGCGCAGGAGCTGGGCGTCAAGACCGTCTCCGACGTGGCCGAGCTGCTCAAGACCAAACCGCAGGAGGTCACGCTCTGCATCGAGACGGAGTTCTCCACACGTGACGACGGCCTGCCCGGCCTGTCCAAGGCCTACGAGATGGAGATCCCGAAGAACCAGGTCAAGCTGCTCGACACCGGCGTCGTCTACACCGAGACCGACAAGGGGCAGACCTGCAACTTCGGTGAGGTGTTCACCACCGACGGCCGGATCGCCGCGCTCGGGCTCACCGTGCTGGAGGACGACAAGAAGTTCTTCCCGATCTACAACGCCGCGGTGACCGTGCGGCAGGAGACGTTCGAGAAGCACCCGGCACTGGAGAAGGTGCTCCAGCCCGTCATCGACAAGCTCGACGACGCCACCATGCAGCAGCTCAACGCACAGGTGGACGTCGAGGGCAAGGAGCCGGACAAGGTCAGCGAGGAGTGGCTGAGCAAGGAGGGCTTCCTCGGCTCGCCCGCCTGACCGTCTTCCTGGGAACGGCCCGTGCCTCGTCCGGCGCGGGCCGTTCGCGTGTCCGGACCGGTCCTTTGACTGGAACCGCTTGCGCGTGAGTCAGAAATCGTTAATTCTTAGGAAGGTTTCCTTTTTAATCCTGTCTCACCCCCCAGGAGCGCAGGTGCGCAAGAGTACGATCGCAACCGTGACGGCGGCCACCGGAATGCTGGTCCTGCTGCCGGCATCCGCCGCCAACGCCCACGGCACCATGTCCAACCCCCCGAGCCGCGTCTACGTCTGCAAGAACGAGGGCCCGGAGTCGCCGAAGTCCGCCGCCTGCAAGGCCGCCGTGGCCGCCGGCGGCACCCAGGCGTTCTACGACTGGAACGAGGTCTCGCTGCTCGAAGCGGGCGGCAGGCACCGCCAGCTCATCCCCGACGGCAAGCTCTGCAGCGCGGGCCGCGACAAGTACCGCGGGCTCGACCTGCAGCGCTCCGACTGGCCTGCCACGCAGGTGCGGCCCGGCACCTTCACGCTGACGTACCACGCGACCGCCCCGCACGCCAACAGCAACTTCGAGTTCTACATCACCCGCGACGGCTGGAACCCCACCATGCCCCTCAAGTGGTCGGATCTGGTGCACATCAGGACGTTCAACAACCAGAACCCGACCACGTTCACGAACTGGACGATCAACCTGCCGCAGCGGACCGGGCGGCACATCCTCTACTCGATCTGGCAGCGCGTGGTCGGCAGCAACGAGGCCTTCTACACCTGCTCCGACGTGGACTTCGGCGGGGGCGGCACCCCGAACCCCAACCCGACGCCCACCCCGACCCCGACCCCGACGCCCACCCCGACCCCGACGCCCACGAACCCGCCGACCGACCCCGGCGGCACGTGGAGCGCGAACAAGGCGTATCGGGTGGGCGACCGGGTGACGTACAGCGGCTCGACGTACGAGTGCATCCAGGCGCACACCTCGCTCGCCGGCTGGGAGCCGCCGAACGTGCCCGCCCTCTGGAAGCGCGTCTGACCTTGGTCATTGAGGGCGGCCGTGCCCTGTCACGGGACGGTGGCGAGGAAGACGTCGCCGTTGCCGAGGGCGCGGCCGCCCTCAGGCGTGCCGTACGTCAGCCCCGCGATCGCCACCTTCCCCTGCCCGATCGCCGCGGCGTACAGGTTGGGCTCGGCGAACGGGTCGACGCCGTCGTCCCTGGCGGTCCCCTGCTGGGCGGCGGCGCGCTGGACGCCCTTGGCGTCCAGGCGGAGCGTCAGCACGTCGGCCCCGCCCGCCGGCACCGCGACCTTGCCCCGCGTGTAGCCGGCGACCGCGATCTCCCCGCCCGGCAGCGCGGCCACGGCGGCGCCCTCGTCGGCGGCGGCGGTGGCGAGCCGGTGCTCCCAGCGGCGCTTGCCCCGATCGGTGTAGGCGACGGTGAGCGCGTCGCCCGACGTGGCGCCGGTCGCGACGACCAGGCCGGTGGTGGTGACGGTGACCGCGTTCAGCCGGTCGCCGCCGGTGCCCCCCTCGGTGGCGGCCCAGGTCCTGGCGCCGTCGGCGGTGTACGCGGCCAGCCAGCCGTCCGTGCCGCCGCGCGCGGTCGTGCCGGGCAGCGCGGCCGTGGTGCTGCCCGTGAGGTAGACGCCCGTGGCCGCCGCGGCGACGCCGGTGGCCTTGTCCTCGCCGGGGCCGCCGTACTGGCGGATCCACGTCACCTCGCCATCGGGGCTCAGGCGGGCGGCGATGGCGTCCTTGTCGCCGGCGTTGGCGCCGTCGAGCGCGCCCTTGGTGTAGCCGGCGACGTACGCGCCTCCGTCGGGGGCGGCGGCCAGCCCGTACACGCGGTCGGCGGCGCCCGGGGCGCCGAACTGGGTGGTCCAGCGGACCTCGCCGTCCGGGCCGAGCCTGACCACGAACGCGTCGTCGGTGCCGTTGCCCGCGTGCTTCCCGTCCAGGTCGCCCTTGGTGTAGCCGGCCGCGAGCACGCCGCCGTCCGGCAGCGGCACGACCCCGTACAGGCGCTCGTCGGCGGGCGTGGCGATGCGCCGGGTCCAGCCGCCCGGCCTGGTGACGACGGCATCGAGGTCGCCGTTCTCGGCGGTGGCGTACCCGATGGTCAAGGTGCCGTCCGCTGCGGCGGCCACGCCGCCCGCCCAGTCCACGGCGGACGTGCCGTGCAGCGGGGCGGGCAGCCCCGTCGGCGGGGTGACGCTGAGGCCGGGGCCGAGGTCGGCCATGGCCTGCTCGAAGGCGGGGGTCCAGACGTCCCAGTCGTGGCCGCCGTCCAGGATCCTGAGCTGGGCGGAGATCGCGGGTGAGCGGCGGGCGGCGTTGTAGAGGGCGGCCGACTCGAAGTCGAGGTCGTGGCGGGCGTCGGCCGGGTCGGGGTTGGCGTACTCGTCGTCGCCGACGGCCACGAACATCCGTACCGGCAGGTCGGGGTCGAGGTCCTCGAGCAGGGCCGGGTAGTTGAGCTTCTTGTAGACCGCGTCCGCGAACTTCTCCTCGCCCTCGCCGAACGCGCCGTAGTCGCGGGCCGAGGAGTCCGACGGCGGCAGCGGCGTGTAGACGGCGGGGCTGAGCACCGCGGCGGCGCCGAACAGGTCCTGGTGCGCGAGCGCGTAGCGCAGGGCGCCCGCGCCGCCCATCGAGTAGCCGCCGACCAGGCGGGCCTGCCTGATGGGCGCGGTCCGGTACGTGGCGTCCACGTGCGCGACGAGGTCCCTGGTCAGCGCTGTCTCCACCGGGCGGCCCGGCAGGTCGTCGCCGGTGTAGCGGGAGTCGACGTACCAGTTGCCGCGCTCGCTCCACGGAGCGTCCGGCATGACCGCGATGACCGGCGGGATGCGCTTGGTCCTGATCATGTCGTCGAGGGTCGTCTTGACCCGCGTCCACGCCTGCATGCTGTCGCCGCGGCCGTGCAGCAGGTAGAGCACGGGATGGCGATCCTTGCTCCGGTCGTATCCGGCGGGCAGGTAGACGTTGTAGGCGATGTCCTCACCGCCCAGCGCCTTCGAGGGTGCGGACGCCGTGGTGATCGTCCCACCGGTCCGCGCCTCGGTCTGGGCGGGGCCGGCCGTCAGGCTGAGCGCGGTCACGACGGCGAGCGCGCCGGCGGTGATCCATCGGGGTACGGGCATCGACCACTCCTGTAAACGTTTACCGAACGCGCCTCATGTTTCGGGAGAGTTTCATGGGACGGGGTGTGTGATGTCAACTGTCCGTTTCCATGGCCCATGCTTAATACCTTTAAGCTCATGCATAATGGTTGTAACTTCTTGTTTCCCCTCGTCAGGCTTGAGGCGATGAACGAACTGATCACCACTCCCGTCACCCCCGGCCTCCTGCGGGGCGCCCTCGACGTGGAGCGGACCCCGTACGGACTGCTCCCCCACCGGCTGCCGGCACGAGCGCGCAGGCAGATCCCGGACGAGCAGCTCGCGATGGCCGAGAGCCAGCCGTCCGGCGTCCGGCTCGCCTTCCGCACCGCCGCCACCACCATCGAGCTGGACGCGCTGCCCACCAAGCGCGCCTACCGCGGGCTGCCCGATCTGCCTTCCGGCGTCTACGACCTGATGATCGACGGCCGGCTCGCCGCCCAGGCCACCGTGCCGGGCGGTCGAACGCGCGTCGCCGACTTCGCGACCGGGGCCGTGGAGGTGCACGAGGGGCCTTCCGGCACCGCCCGCTTCACCGGGCTGCCCGCCGGCGACAAGGACGTCGAGATCTGGCTCCCGCACAACGAGACCACCGAGCTGTCCGCGCTGCGTACGGACGCGCCGGTCGCCCCGCCCCGGCCGCACGGGCGGCGGGTGTGGCTGCACCACGGCAGCTCCATCAGCCACGGCTCCAACGCCCTGCACCCCACCGCCATCTGGCCGGCCCTGGCCGCCGCCGCTGGCGGGGTCGAGCTGGTGAACATGGGGTTCGGCGGCAGCGCGCTGCTCGATCCGTTCACGGCCCGCGCGATGCGCGACACCCCGGTCGACCTCATCAGCGTGAAGATCGGCATCAACCTGGTCAACAGCGACATCATGCGGCTGCGTGCCTTCGTCCCCGCCGTGCACGGGTTCCTCGACACGATCAGGGACGGCCATCCTGAGACGCCGCTGCTGATCGTGTCGGCCATCCTGTGCCCGATCCAGGAACGCACGCCGGGGCCCCTCACCGCTCAGGTCGAGGACGGCACCGTACGCTTCCGCCCCACCGGCGACCCGGCGGGGGTCGCGTCCGGGCACCTGACCCTCGAGGTCGTCCGCCGCGAGCTGGCCGAGATCGTGGCCGGACGTGCCGCCGACGACCCGCACCTGCACTACCTCGACGGCCGCGACCTGTACGGCGAGCCCGACAACGCCGAGCTGCCGCTGCCCGACGACGTGCACCCGAGCGAGGAGGGCCACCGCCGCATCAGCGAGAACTTCACCCGCCTCGCCTTCTCCCCCGGCTCCCCCTTCGCCACCCGCTAAGCACCCGAAATGTGCAGGTCAGCGGCTTGTGAGGGGGAATGTGCGGTGAAAGACTGAAGGTGACGGAAGGGGGACGTCATGATCGAGGTCAAGAACATCGACAAGCCGGACGAGCGCCGCGACTTCCCCAGGGGGCACCTGGAAGTCTGCAACCTGTCCGGCCTGACGTTCGGCGTGGCCACCTTCGAGCCGGGCTGGCGCTGGTCCGAGTCCGTGAAGCCGATCGCGGGCACCGACTCCTGCCAGGTGCACCACACCGCGTTCGTGGTGCAGGGCCGCATGAGGCTGCACGCCGACGACGGCACGGAGGCCGAGATCGGACCGGGCGACCTGTTCGTCTGCCCACCTGGACACGACGCCTGGGTGGTGGGAGACGAACAGTGCATCATGTACGACTTCGCAGGCGGCGCCGCGAACTACGCCAAGGCACCCACCACCGGGTCCGCCAACACCAACGACATGATGGGCTACTGACACCGACCAGCCGATGACGTGACACTCCCACCGACAAGCCCCACGCCCACCACCGACGCGAGGCCAGCGGCCGACAGTTGGGGAGCCGACGATTGGGGAGCCGACGGAGCAGCGCCAATCATCCCCGGTTGCTCACCTGGTGCCGGCATGGCGACGAGCACTACGTCTGCCCGCTTGGCACTTGGGCCCGTGGGTCAGCCCGCGCTGCCCTGGCCTGCTTCGGTGTCCGGGGCCGGTGTGGGTGGGGCGGCGGTGAGCAGGCGGCGGACGGCGACGTCGATCAGGTCGTGGATCTCGCGGTCGGTGAAGATGCCGGGGAGGGTCAGGCGTTCGACGATCAGCCAGTTGAGGGCCAGGTAGAGGAGGACCACTGACGTCGAGTCGCCGGGGAGGCCCGAGACGGTGTGGTGGCTGATGTTGGCGTCGATGTCCTCGCGGATACGCTTGGTCAGGACGGCGCGCAGCTCGGGGCGGCGGGTGGACTCCAGGCGGAGCTCAAGCAGGGCGAGGTAGCCGGAGTTGAATGCGGAGATGCGGTCCACCAGCTCGTGCATGAGCTCGGCGAACCGGGCTTCGTCCTGGCCGCCTTCGCGATTGCGGGCGATGGTGGCTTCGTCGGGCAGCAGACGCTCGTAGATGCGTCCGCCGACCTGGGTGAACAGGTCGTCGCGGGTGGCGAAGTAGTTGGACGCGGTGCCGACGGGCACGGCTGCCTCCGCGTCTACGGCGCGGAAGGTCAGACCGCGTGCCCCTTCCCTGGCGAGCACCTCGATGGCCGCGTCGATCAGCGCCTGGCGCCTCTCGGGGTTTTTGCGCACTTGACACCACTCCAGTTGTAGTACTACCTTCAAACCACTTCACACATAGTACTACAAAAGGAGTGACTTAATGCGAAAGCTCGTGTACTACGTGGGCACCTCCATCGACGGCTACATCGCCGGGCCCGAGGCACAGTTCGACTTCTATCCCGTGCCGGACGACATGATGGTCTGGATGAACGAGCGCTATCCGGAGACCATCCCCACCCATATCCGCAGGCATTTCGGCATGGACGACGTGCCGAACAAGGCGTTCGACACGGTGGTGATGGGTCGCGGCACGTACGAGCCCGCCCTCGACGTGCCCACCACCAGCCCCTACTCCCACCTGCGCCAGTACGTCGTCTCTCGCACGCTCACCATCGACGACCCGACCGTGCAGGTGGAGCGGGGCAACCCCATCGAGCTGGTACGGCGGCTCAAGGCGGAGGACACCGGCCTGGACATCTACCTGGGAGGCGGCGGCAAGATGGCCGCGTCCCTGCTCCCGGAGATCGACGAATTGATCATCAAGAGCTATCCGGTGGTGGCGGGCACGGGCGTCCCCATGTTCAGCGGCGCCTTCTCTCCCACCCCGTTCACGCCGACCCACCGCGAAACCTTCAGCAACGGCGCCCAGGTCACCTGGTTCACGAGGAACTGAGCTCCCGTGCAGGGCCCTGAGGGGGCTGCCGTGCTGCGGCGCCGAGGTGCTGGTGTGCTGAGAGTCGCCGCGAGCGCGTGTCCTGGTCATAGTGGGGAGACCGGGGTGGCCTTAGGGACGAAGACCACTGCGTCGTATGCCTTCGTGGGGACCGTTTTCACCGTGTACGTCCAGCTCATCGCGGTGTAGACGGATCGGAAGCCGTCGCCGACGCTGCCCATCGGGACCTCCGAGGCGAGCAGCCGCCGGTTGGCCGGGTCGGCGGCGACCGCCTCGGCGAGGTTGAGGTAGCCCATCGGCTCGCGGCCGAACAGCTTGGCCAGCGGGGCGTCGTGGGTGACGGTGAACCGGCGGCGTTCGCCGCTGCCGTCGTCGCGGCTGATGAAGGTGCTGGTGCCGAAGTCGGTGCCGATCGCGAAGTAGTCGTCGCCGTACGTCTCGGCCAGCCGCGGTCCCATCGACGGGAACGAGAAGGCGGCGCCGCTCTTGTCGATGTGGCCGTCGTGACCGGCCACGATGACCTTCTTCCTGCCCTGGGCGGCTTCCCTGTCGGCGATCCAGGTGATGTTGGCGGCCATCCAGGCATCGCGCTTGCGGGCGTAGCCGGTGCCGGAGGTCTGCAGTTGCGCGCTGCGCTGGATCGTCTCGGCATGGTGCAGGGCCAGCGCGAAGGCGCCGGCGGAGCCTGCCGGCGCGTACGCCCGCCGCCCGGCTTCCAAGCTGCCCCGCTCCTGCGCTTGCCGCTCGCCTTTCGAGTCGGCTCGCTCGCCCGCCTGCTGCCCGGCTTTCACGCCGGCTCGCTCGTACGCCTGCTGCTTGGCCTTGAGCTGGGTGACCACCTGCTCGGCGGCCTTGGCGGCGGTGGCCAGTCTCTCGCCCGACAGGGTCTGCCTGTTCGCGTCGGTCAGGTCGGCCAGGGCCGTGCGCACCGGCTTGACCTGGGCGGGGTCGACCTCGGCGAGGTAGCTCAGGAGCCGCTGCTTGTTGTGGTCGTAGCGCTGCAGGTCGAAGCCGTAGAGGTGCACCTTGTCGCGGTCGGCGGCCGTTTCGTTGTGGTCGTGGAGCCACTTGAGCAGGTCGGCTGTCTCGCGTGTGCGGTAGATGTCGAAGCCGAGCGCCTTGGCCGCGTCTTCGGCGCTGCCCCGGCCGCCCATCACGTAGTCGGCGGCTGCGGCGGTGCCGCCGAAGTCGGCTTCGAGCGCGACCGTACGGAAGCCGTGTTCTCGCACGAGCTTCTGGATGATCAGCTTGCGGACCTGCACGAACTCCTTGTTGCCGTGTGTGGCCTCGCCGACGCCGACCACCCGGGCGGCGGCCGCGTCGGTGAGCGGGGCCTCGTCGAGCGGCACCACAGCCGCGGCCGTCACGTGCGAGGCGTCCACACCCCCGCAGCCTGCCGCCAGCACCGCGATCGTGACGGCGCCGAGGATCGTGCGTACGGGCCCGAGCGTGGCCCGGCGGTCGAGTCTGCGGCGGTGTCGAATCATGGGTCAAGTCCACACCGGAGCGACCCGGCACGGCATCGGACCGAGGTCCACCGTCGGCACGCGCAGGGCTAGATCGCCGAGCGCGACCCTAGACCTGCGGCTATCTGGATATGGACCCAGGTCCTCATCCGGCGCCGCATGTCCTCATGGGGGGCCCGCGGCCAAGCCCATCTCGCCATCAGCCGAGCCAGGACCGCATAAGCCATCGGCCGCTCCATGGCCGCCCCGCGTGTCACATCTCCAGCCCGGCCGCCTCCATGACGGGCCGTACCTCGACGTCGCCGTCCCCGCCACCGAGCAGCAGCACCGCCAGTTCCACGGCGCGTGCCCGGTCCTCGCAGTCGATCACGTACTGCGCGGTGGCGGGGGCGCCGGGGCGGGGGTGCGGGACGCTGTCCACGGAGGGGGCGCCGTCCAGGAGGTGCACGACGACACCGAGGGACGGGTCGGCGAGTGCGTACTCGCCGACCAGCTCGCCCGCCTCCGCCGCCGCGGCCAGGAACGCGGCGCTGCCCAGGCCGGCTCCACGCGAGCGGTGCAGGGTCAGGACGAAGCGCACCGCCCGCTCAGCCCTCGCCGGTCGCCGAGAAGACGACCGGACGCACCTCGATGCCGAGCCCCTCCACCGACGCGTCGGGGATGAGCGCGGCCAGTTCGAGCGCCCGCTCGCGGCTGTCGCATTCGACCAGGTAGTAGCCGCCGAAGTACTCCTTGGCCTCCAGGTAGGGACCGTCGGTCACGACGGGGGCGCCGCCGCGGACGCGAACCACGGCGCTCTCCGACACGTCGCCCAGCGCGGCGGTCTCGATGAACTCGCCCGACTTCCTGATCGTCTCCATGAACGTGCCGTGGCCGTTCATCACCGCGTTGCGCTGCTCCTCGGTGAGCCCGTCCCAGACCTGCGGGTTCACGTGCATGATCAACAGGAACTTCATGTCGTCTCCTTCGTCGGACGGCGACGCCGCCGTCGGCGCCGCTCACCAGGTAGTCGGAGCGGCAGGAACGGCTTCGACATGCCGGAGGCAACAAATCTAAGGGGCGGTCCGAGGTGGGAGAAGCAGGTGGTCGGGTGGCAAAAGCCTGGTCACGAATCCGCCGGAAGGCGTTCAGCGGGAAGGATCGGGAGAACCGCCGGGTTGCGCTAGGTGTTCGCATCAATGTGTGCAGGTACGACGTACCGCACTCGCTATATCAACGGGGGTTTGTCATGGCGATGCTGCACTACCTCGGTCTGATGGGCTTCACAGCCGCCCGGCCGCCGCAGCCACTTCCCGGCAAGAACAGTGGTGGAAGCGCGGGTCAGAGCGCCCGTCGTCGGCGCCGCCGCCGCCGCTGAGCGGAGGTCACCGAGGTGGCCGACCACATGACACGACACGAGGGGCCGGACGCGACCAAGCGTCCGGCCCTTCCTTTTGCTAGCAGGCGGCCGCTTTCGGGACGTCCTCGCCGTACTTGGCCCACGAGCACACCGTGCTGATCGCGATCTTCCACCGGCCGCCCTGGTGCACGGCCCTGCCCCGCCTGCTCGACAGCAGGGTCCGCTCGCCGCGGTGCAGCACGTAAGAGACCTGGGCCTTGGCCGGCGAGTCGAAGCGCACGTTCCTTACCCGGCCGGTGACGTGGCCGAACCGTTCGTCCTCGCCGAACGCCTGCACCATCAGCTCGTTCATCTCGCCGTTCTCGACGACCTTGACCTTGGCCGCCGTCGAGCCCCGCTCGTCGAAGAACGTCTCCCAGGCCCGTCTGATCTCGCCTTCGGCCCGCGCGGGGTTCGGCGGCCCCGACATGGTGGGGCTGGGGGAAGGGGACGCGGTCGGGGTGAGCGTGCTCAGCGACGGCGACGCGGAGCCGGTGGTCGCGGTGCCGCCTGGCGGGCTCGGGGTGGGCGACGGTTCCGGCTCGCCGGAGCAGCCGGCCGCCAGGAGCGCGGCCGCTCCCAGGGCGGCGCAGACCTTCATGGCTGTCACGGTCTCGGCCTCGAGACCTCAGTACGCATGAGCACGACGGTATGAGGACGGCCGGAGATTAGCCAAGCAGGGCGGCCACGTGTCCCCAGGCGCCACAGCGCCCGTACACCCCCTGATGCATGAATAGTGCAATCGGTTGTTGCAGCGACGGCGACGCCACCAGGGCGAACCCTCGAACCGTTTGCAGTTTTACCAGCATGTATTGACGTTTCAGCTGTGTAACGTCACTGTTACTGCAACCGGTTGTCATCGCAATACCAGCGACCCCGCGCGCGACCGCCTTCCCGCCTCACCGGGCGGCGCACGCACGGAGACGAAGCCCCCCTCGTACGAATGGAGCTGGGACGTGCGCAAGAACGAACCCCTGACCAGAAGGCTCACGGTCATCCTGACCGGCGGCCTCATCGCGACCGGCGGCCTGGTGGCCGCGGCGCACACCTCCGCCGCCGCGGCCCCGTCGAACGGCGACTACACCCTGGTCAACGGCGCCAGCGGCCTGTGCGCGACCGTACCGGGACAGAGCTCGGGCGACGGCGTGCAACTCGTGCAGAACGCCTGCTCGGACGCCGCAGGACAAGTGCTGACGATCACCGCATCAGGCGCCGGCCACCAGATCAAGGCCGCGCACAGCGGCAAGTGCCTCGGCGTCCGCGACGCCTCCACCAGCGCGGGCAAGGCCGTGCAGCAGGAGACGTGCACCGGCGCGGCCTCGCAGACGTGGCGGCTGACCGAGTCGGGCTCGAACTACCGGGTGGTCAACGCCAACGGCGGCAAGTGCCTGAACGTCAAGGACAACTCCACCTCCTCAGGCGCCCTGCTCCAGCAGAACTCCTGCGACTCGGCCGCCACCAAGCAGTGGACGCTCAAAGCGGCCGGCAACGGCACCCCCGACCCCGATCCGGATCCCGACCCGACGGACCCGCCGCCGACGAGCGACACGCTGTACGTCGCGCCCGCCGGCAGGGACTCCGCCTCCGGAACCCAGGACGACCCGACCACACTGACCTCGGCCATCACCCGCATCGCCGCGGGCGGCACGATCTACATGCGCGGCGGTACGTACCGGCCGTCCCAGACGATCACCATCGCACCCGGCAACAACGGCACCTCCAGCGCCCGCAAGAAGATCTCCGCCTACCCGGGCGAGACGCCGATCCTGAACTTCTCCGCCCAGAGCGAGAACTCGGCCAACCGGGGGCTCGCGGTGAACGGGTCGTACTGGCACATCTACGGCATCGTGGTGGAGCGGGCCGGCGACAACGGCATCTTCGTCGGCGGCAGCAACAACATCCTGGAGCGCACGGTCACCCGCTACAACAGGGACACCGGCCTGCAGCTGTCCAGGATCGCCTCCGACACCCCGCGCGACCAGTGGCCGTCGAACAACCTCGTCCTGACCGCGCTGTCGCACGACAACGCCGACTCCGACGGTGAGGACGCCGACGGCTTCGCCGCCAAGCTCACCGTCGGCTCGGGGAACGTCTTCAGGTACGCCGTCGCCCGCAACAACATCGACGACGGCTGGGACCTCTACACCAAGAGCGACACCGGCGCGATCGGGCCTGTGACCATCGAGGACTCGCTGGCGTACGGCAACGGCACGCTCAGCGACGGCAGCCAGGCCGGCAACGGTGACCGCAACGGGTACAAGCTCGGCGGCGAGGACATCGAGGTCGATCACGTCGTACGGCGCAGCATCGCCTACCGCAACGGCAAGCACGGCTTCACCTACAACCGCAACCCGGGCACGATGACGATCTCCGACAACGTCAGCATCGACAACGAGGAGCGCAACTTCTCCTTCGACGCCGGCACGTCGGTCTTCCGCAACAACGTCTCGTGCCGCAGCGGCAGCGGGTCCAACGACAAGACCGTGGGGAACGCGGACGGCTCCAACCAGTTCTGGACGGGCTCGAACGGGTCCCGCTGCTCCTCCTACAGCGGGTCGTTGAGCTGGTCGTTCGCCTCGGACGGCCGCCTCGTCGTCACCTTCGGCGGCGCCCCCTTCACGCCATAGCCCTCCCCTCCCCCGGCGGCCTCGGATCCTCCGCTCCGAGGCCGCCGATTTTTTTCTTCGAGATTCTTCGCGGCGGTTGTCGAAACCGCGTCGTCCCGTTCGCTGCGTCTGTGAGAGGGCCGCACGGGCGGCCCGCGAGCACGAGGACGACGACCATGACCGCACACGTTCCCACCATCCGCCCGGCCACCATCACCCCGGCCCGCCCCCTGCTGATGCTCGGGGTCGCGGCCGGCCCCCTGTACGTGGCGGCGGGCCTGGCCCAGGCGCTGACCCGGGAGGGCTTCGACCTGACCAGGCACTCCTGGAGCCTGCTCGCCAACGGCGACCTCGGCTGGATCCAGACCGCGAACTTCCTCGTCACGGCGGTGCTCACGATCGCCGCCGCGGCGGGGCTGCGCACGGCGCTCTCGGGCGGGCCTGGCGCGGCGCGTCCGAGGGGTGCGCGATGGGCGCCGGCGCTGGTGGCCGCGTTCGGGGTGAGCCTGATCGGCGCGGCGGTCTTCCCCGCCGACCCGGCGCTGGGCTTCCCCGCCGGGACGCCCGACGGCCCTGGGACGGTCACCGCGACCGGGCTCGCGCACCTCGCCGTCGGCGGCATCGGGTTCTCGTGCCTGGCCGCGGCCTGCTATGTCATCGCCTCCCGGTTCGCCCGCGAGGGCCGCCGCGGCTGGGCGATCTACTCGCGGGTGACCGGGACGGCGTTCCTGATGTCGTTCGCGGGGATCGCGAGCGGCGGCGGCGCGGCGTGGAGCACGCTCGGGTTCGTCGCCGGGATGGTGGCGGTCTGGTGCTGGCTGTCGCTAATGTCGCTGCACTTCGCGCGTACCACTGCCTAAAAATCACCTTGAATCACCAGGAGGAACCGTCATGCGTTACCTGATCACACTGCGCGTCGCCGCCCAGCCCGAGGGCCCGCCGCCGGCCGAGCTGATGGAGGCCATCTTCAAGCTCGGCCAGCAGGCCACCGAGTCGGGGGCGCTGCTCGACCAGAGCGGCCTCGCGCCCAGCTCCGAGGGTGCCAGGGTCGAGGTGTCCGGCGGCCGGCTGGCCGTCACCGACGGGCCGTTCGCCGAGGCCAAGGAGATGATCAGCTACGCCCTGTACGAGGTGAGGAGCAAGGAGGAGGCCGTGGAGTGGGCCGGCCGCTTCCTCAAGCTGCACCGTGACCTGTGGCCGGGATGGGAGGGCCAGGCCGACGTGCTGCGGCTCTTCAGCCCCGCCGACCTCGCGCCGCCCGGCGCCTGAGCCGGTCGGGCGCCGCGCCCGTGCCTGCGATGTCCGATCGCCTGACCCGGGCAGACGTCACGCCTCCTGATGCGGTATTCAGGAGGCGTGACGCTCGCCTGTTCCGATTCCCCCGCCGATTCGCACCGTGCGGTGGAGGCCGTGTGGCGGATCGAGGCCGCCCGGGTGATCGCCGGCTTGGCCCGCATGGTCGGCGATGTCGGGCTGGCCGAGGAGCTGGCCCAGGACGCGCTGGTCGCGGCGCTGGAGGAGTGGCCGCGCAAGGGCGTCCCGGACAATCCAGGCGGGTGGCTGATGCTGACCGCCAAGCACCGGGCCCTCGACCAGTTCCGGCGGCGCGACACGTACGAACGCAAGCTCCAGGAGGTCGGCCGCGACCTGGAGCTGCGCGAACGCCTGTCCGGTGACGACCTCGACGCGGCGCTCGACGACCACATCGGCGACGACCTGCTGCGGCTCGTGTTCACCGTCTGCCATCCCGTCCTGCCCGCCGAGGGCCGCATCGCGCTCGCCCTGCGCACGCTGGGCGGCCTGACCACCGAGGAGATCGCGCGGGCGTTCCTGGTGCCGGAGCCGACGGTGGGCCAGCGCATCTCCCGGGCCAAGCGCACGCTCACCGCCAAGAAGGTGCCGATCGAGCTGCCGCCGCCGAAGGAGTTGCCCGCCCGCCTCGCCTCGGTGCTGGAGATCGTCTACCTGATCTTCAACGAGGGATACTCGGCCACCGTGGGCGACGACTGGGTGCGGCCGTCGCTGTGCCAGGAGGCGATGCGGCTCGGACGGGTGCTGGCCGGGCTGATGCCGGACGAGCCCGAGGTGCACGGGCTGTCGGCGCTGATGGAGATCCAGGCTTCGCGCATCCCCGCGAGGACCGCGCCGGACGGCAGCCCGATCCTCCTGCTCGACCAGGACCGCAGCCGCTGGGACCGGCTGCTGGTGCGCCGCGGCCTGGCCGCGCTGGGCCGGGCCGAGGCGCTGGGCAGGATGGGCCCGTACGCGCTGCAGGCCGCCATCGCCGCCTGCCACGCCAGGGCCCTGACCCCCGAGGACACCGACTGGGCGCGGATGGCCGCGCTCTACCGGCTGCTCGCGCACGTCGCGCCGTCGCCGGTGGTGGAGCTGAACCGGGCGGTGGCGGTCGGCATGGCGGACGGCCCCGAGCGCGGCCTGGAGATCGCCGACGCGCTCGTGGCCGAGCGGCACCTGCGTGAGTACGCGCAGCTGCCGGCCGTACGCGGTGACCTGCTGGCCAGGCTGGGACGCGACGAGGAGGCGGCGGCCGAGTTCGGGCGGGCCGCCGGGCTCACCCGCAACGCGCGGGAGCGCGAGCTGTTCCTGGCCAGGGCCGCGGCGCTGCGGCAGCCGTCCTGATCAGTTCGGGGCGGTGGCCACGTCGCTCGGGGCGGGCGCCTTGATCCGCGTCTTGGCGCCCCAGCCGGTGAACCTGCTGTCGATGGTCATCGTCTTGCCCTCGAACCCGTTGGCGTCGAACACGCCCGTCGCCGCGTACGAGCTCTCCACCCGGCTCACCAGCCCCCCGCCGACGACAGCGTGAGCGTTTGACGCGCTCCTCGGGGCTGATGCCCAAGGATTGTGGCCTGTGCCGCTGTTCACGCGGCGGCACTTCCGTGGCTTCCTGCTTCGTCGGGCTGTGCCACCACGAGTGGTGGTCTTACCGGCCCTCCACAGGCGTTGAGCCTCTCCGCCCGTCCGGCGGCGAGGATGTTGATCGCGGCGTTGAGGTCCCGGTCGTGGGTTGTGCCGCAGGCGCAGGTCCACTGTCGGACGTTCAGCGGCATGGACTGCTGGATGGTTCCACATGCCGAGCACAGCTTGGAGGAGGGGAACCAGCGGCTGATCCGGTGGAACGTCCTGCCGTACAGCTTCGCTTTGTACTCCAGCATCCTCACGAAGCTGGACCATCCAGCGTCGTGGACGCTCTTGGCCAGCCTCGTGCGGGCCAGTCCCTTGACCGCCAGGTCCTCCACGTACACCGTTTGGTTCTCACGGATGATCTTCGTGGAGAGCTGATGGTGGAACTCGCGGCGCGCGTCGGCGACCTTGGCGTGCTGAGCGGCAACCCTGATCCGGGCCTTGGTCCGGTTCTTCGACCCCTTCTCTTTGCGCGACAGACCGCGCTGGAGTTTCCGCAGTTTCTTCTCTGCCCGGCGCAGAAACCGAGGAGAGGAGACCTTCGTCCCATCCGACAGCACCGCGAAATGCCCCAGCCCCAGATCGATGCCCGCCTCGGTGCCGGTGTCGGGCAGCGGGTTCTCGGTGGCCTCGACCACGAACGAGGCGAAGTACCGCCCGGCGGCGTCCTTGATCACCGTCACGCTCGACGGTGTCGCGGGCAGTTCCCGCGACCATCGCACCGCGACGTCACCGATCTTCGGCAGGGTCAGCTTCCCGCCCGGGACCACCTTGAAGCGCGCGTTCCTGGTGAACCGGATCGTCTGCCGGTTGTCCTTACGAGAACGCAAACGCGGCGGTCCGAGCTTGGGCCCCCGGCGTTTGCCGGTGACCGAGGAGAAAAAGTTGCGGAACGCGGTGGTGGCATCGGCCAGCGCCTGCTGGAGCACCACCGCCGACACCTCGGCGAGCCAGGCCCGGTCAGGGCGCTTCTTCGCCTCAGTGATCACCGAGCGGGACAGCTCCGCATCGGTGATGAACGGCAGAGCGTGGGTGTGGGCGTGCTTGCGCAGCGCGACCGCGTCGTTGAACACCACGCGGGCGCACCCGAACGCCTTCGCCAGCGCGATCCGCTGAGCGGGCGTCGGGTCCAACCGGTAGGAGTAACGCAACCGCACCCACCGATCCTACTCTTGGCTTATGGCCCGACACAGCGATATCAGAACGGGCAGGCACTGTGTTTTCGCCCTCCACGCACCTTTGGTTTTCGTGACGAAGTTCCGGCATCGCATCTCCACCGACGCGCACCTGAGGCGGCTGAAGGAGATCATGCGGGATGTGTGCCGACTTCGAGGTCGAACTACGCGAGTTCAATGGCGCGGACGACCACGTCCATCTGCTGGTGAGCTTCCCGCCGAAGGTCGCCCTGTCCAGGCTGGTCAACTCACTCAAGGGAGTCGCCTCCCGGCGGCTGCGCCAAGAGTTCCCCGAGCTGGCGCGCCACTACTACCAGGGCAACAAACTGTGGTCGGGCTCCTACTTCGCCGGGTCCGTGGGTGGTGCACCGCTGTCGATCGTGCGCCAGTCCATCGACCAGCAGAACCGTCCGCTCTGAACCGGGCAAACGCCGGTCCGCCTGGCGGCGAATCGGCTGTTCCTGCCCCGCTACGCGGGACAGTCGGCTTCACCCCGGACTGAAGCCCGGAGCACTGCCGACAATCCGCTAGCTCACCTTCGTGTCGTCGTGCATGCGCAGCGGTACCGAGGCGTCGAACCAGCGCGACACCTTCGCCAGGTCCTTAACGTGATCTTCAATGCCGTACGCCGTGCCCGGCGACGAGCTTGCTCTTGAGTGCGCGTACGGGGTCCTTGGCGGGTGCGGCGTGGGCGGGAACGGTGGTGGCGAGGACGGCCCCGCAGGCCGCCAGCACGGTGATCGTCTTCTTCATGAGTGGTGATCATGCACCAGCCGGATCACGGCCCGGCCACACGTCTGCGCTATCAATGACCCCATGGTCCTCCTCCGCGTACTCGAACCCGCCGACGCCGCCGTGATCGCCTCCTGGATCGACGATCAGGAGGCGCTCGTGCTGTGGTCCGGCAAGACCGGCTTCACCTGGCCCTTCGACGCGGGGCAGCTGCTCGCCCTGCGGGAGCCGGGCCGCCGGCTCCTGGCCGCCGTCGATCCGGCCGGCGCCGTGATCGGCCACGTCTCGCTGCGCGACCAGGACGATCACTCCGTACGCCTCGGGCTGGTCCTGGTGGCGCCGTCGGCGCGCGGCAAGGGCCACGGGGCGGCCCTGGTGGACGCGGCGCTCACCACCGCCTTCGCCGACCCGGGCGTCGCGCGCGTCACCCTCGGCGTCTACGCCCACAACGCGGGCGCCAGGCGCCTGTACGAGCGGTTCGGGTTCGAGGAGGAGCGGGTGTACGAACGCTCGATCGAGGTCGGCGGGCAGTGGTGGACGTCGGTGACGATGGGCCTGACACGGGAGGCGTGGCGAGCACGGCGATGACCTGCGCGAACTGGCACGGTCCATTCGGCGGCCTGTAACCGCGGGCACAGGCAGGGGCGGCGAAAGCCGCCCACGATGGTCACGAATCCCCTCACTCCCCAGAAACGGAAAGGTGATGTCGTGCGTCTGCTCACCGGGTTGACGATGACCGCAGTGCTCGCCGCCGGCTTACTGGCCGCCCCGCCCGCCCTGGCCGCCGAGGCGGTGCCGTTCGCCGCGGACTCGGGCGACAGCTGCCTGCGCGGGTCCACCGAGGGCACGATCCAGCGCTACGACGGGCCGGTCATCAGGCCGCGGGTCGACGTCGAAGGCGTGCTCACCGACGAGGGCGGCCCGAGCATCTGCTCCCCCGACGACAGGTACTCCGCGGCCACGTTCACCGGCTACCGGGGCAGCGAGCTCGTCGACTCCGAGACGTACAAGGTGGACAACGACCAGATCAAGTTCTCCTTCTCGCTCTCCGACGCACTCGGGGTGCGCACCATCGACCGGGTCGTGGTGCAGGTGTGCCGCCACAGCAACCCGCCCATCGGGATCAGCTACTGCGGCAAGGCCCAGGAGTACAAGATCCCCTGACCGACGCCGGGCCAAGGGCGCCTGTGCGGATCGTCACCAAGCCTTGAACCCGCCGCCGGGTAGCCGCGCGGCGGGCCGGGCAGCGTAACCCCCGGCCGACCGGCCGGCCACCGCCGGCACGAGCCGCGTGACCGGCCGGACAGGAACGGGGGGACATCATGAGAGCCGAGCACGGGCACCACCTCGACAACCCGAACGCCACCACCCCGCCGCCCAAGCTGGAGCTGGTCGCGTCGGTGCCGGCGCCGCAGGTGCCGGACGGCGCGGAGGTGATGACGCTGCTGGTCACGCTGCCGCCGGGCAGCGAGGGCAACCCGCCGCACCGCCACACCGGGCCCGCCTTCGGGTACATGATCAGCGGCGAGATGCTCTTCGAGCTGGAGGGCGAGCCCGAACGGGTGATCAGGGCCGGTGAGGCGTTCTGGGAGCCGGGCGGCGACCTCATCCACTACCAGGACGCGAACAACCTCGCCGACGCCGAGACCGTGTTCGTGGTGCACATGTGGGGGGTGAGCGGGCAGCCGATGCTCATCCCGGTGAGCGCGGAGGAACTGGAGGCCCGCCGCGACCGCCGCGCCCCACGCCCCTGACACCCGTCGGGTGGGCCGTCAGGAGGGGGCGGCGGTTTCCAGGAGGCGGCCGTCCGACAGCTCAAGCCACCGCTCCACCTTGATCTCCGCGAGGAAGCGTTCGTCGTGGCTCACCACCACGAACGCCCCCTCGTACGCGCTCAGCGCACTCTCCAGCTGTCCCACGCTGACCAGGTCGAGGTTGTTGGTCGGTTCGTCGAGCAGCAGCAGCTGGGGAGCGGGCTCGGCGCACAGCACGCAGGCCAGCGTGGCGCGCAGCCGCTCGCCGCCCGACAGCACACCGACCGGCAGGTGGGCGCCCTGGCCCCGGAACAGAAAGCGGGCCAGCAGGTTCATCCGGTCGGCGGCGGCCATGCCGGGAGCGAAGGCGGCGAGGTTCTCGGCCACCGTGCGGTCGAGGTCGAGGAGGTCGAGCCGCTGCGACAGGTACGCGACCCGCCCGTCGGCCCGCCGGGTCGTGCCCGCGTCGGGCGCCAGGTCACCGCTGAGGATGCGGAGCAGGGTGGACTTGCCGGCGCCGTTGGGGCCGGTGAGCGCGATGCGCTCGGGGCCGCGTACGGACAGGTCGATGCCCGGCGCGGCGAACAGGTCGCGGGCCAGCAGCCCCGCGCCCTCGAACACCGTGCGGCCCGCGGGCACCCGCGTGTCGGGCAGCTCCAGCACGATCTTCTGGTCGTCGCGCAGCGCCCGCTCGGCCTCGTCGAGCCGGGCCTTGGCGTCGCCGACGCGGCCGGCGTGCATCTGCCCGGCCCGGCCCGCCGACTCCTGCGCGCTGCGCTTCAGGCCGCCTGCGACGATGCGCGCGAGGCCCGCGTTCTTCAGGTTGCGCGCGGCGTTGCCGGCCCGCCGCTCGGCGCGCTCGCGGGCCTGCTGCATCTCCCGCTTCTCGCGCTTGAGCTCCTGCTCGGCGTTGCGCACGTTGCGCTCGGCGGCCTCCTGCTCGGTGCGCACCGCCTCCTCGTACGCGGTGAAGCCGCCGCCGTAGAAGCGGACCTCGCCGCGTTCGAGCTCGGCGATGCGGTCCATGCGGTCGAGCAGCGCGCGGTCGTGGCTGACCAGCAGCAGGCAGCCTGACCAGTCGCCGAGCACGTCGTAGAGGCGGTGGCGGGCGGCACGGTCGAGGTTGTTGGTCGGCTCGTCGAGCAGCAGCACGTCGGGCCGCTTGAGCAGCTGCGCGGCCAGGCCGAGCGAGACCACCTGGCCGCCGCTGAGCGTGCCGAGGCGGCGGTCGAACGTGAGCCCGCCGAGGCCGAGCCGCTCGAGCTGGGCACGGGTGCGCTCCTCGATGTCCCAGTCGTTGCCGATGGTGGTGAAGTGCTCCTCCGCGGTGTCGCCCGCCTCGATGGCGTCGATCGCGGCGATCACCGGCGCGATGCCGAGCACCTCGGCCACGGTCAGGTCGCCGACGAGCGGCAGGGTCTGCGGCAGGTAGCCGAGCACGCCCTCGACCGTGACGGTGCCGCCGCGCGGGCGGTGCTCGCCGGCGATCAGCTTGAGGAGCGTGCTCTTGCCCGCGCCGTTGGGCGCGACCAGCCCGGTGCGGCCGCCGCCCACGCTGAAGGACAGGTCGGAGAAGACCGGGGTGTCGTCGGGCCAGGAGAAGGACAGGTGGGAGCAGACGATGAACGCATCGGACATGGCAGACCTCATACGGGAACGCGGGCGCGCCGAAAGCCGCCCGGCGAAAGGGACAGGGATTCGGGAAACGACGAGACAGGGCCACGCGCGGCGGCGGTCAGTTCACGCCTGCCTGGGGCCCGGACCTCCGGTATCACCCGGAGATGTCGTCGTCACCTGCCATGTCTGGTCTCCTCGATGCGTCGCGGGACGTGCCGCGGCACGCCCGGTTTGAGCGCCTCACACGATAGCAGCCTCTGGCGGGTGGCCCTCAAGCCATTTCCGCCGGCTCGCGTAACCGCCACACGGCGGGCACCAGCAAGGTGCCGGCGGTCAGCACGACGGTGATCGCCGCGCAGCCCAGCAGGACCAGGCGGGTGCCGAGCAGCGTGACGGCGGGCCCGGCCAGCGCCATGCCGAGGGGCGCGGCGACGAGCCCGCCGAGCAGGGTGACGGAGTAGGCGCGGGCGACCAGCTCATCGGGCAGGTGCCGCTGGACGGCCGTGGTCTGCATGACGTTGTGCACCACCACCTGGCCGCCCGCCAGGACGGCGGCGATCGTGAGCTGCCAGACCGGCGCGGGGACGGCCAGCAGCGCCGGCAGCGGCGCCATCAGCAGGAACACCAGCAGCGCCGCCACCATGGGCCGGGCCGGCCGCCAGCGGGTGGCGGCGACTCCCCCGGCCAGGCCGCCGGCGGCGTACGCGATGCCGATGGCCGACCAGGCGGGCGCTCCCCCGAGGTGCAGGTCGGCGACGTACGGGCCGAGCACGAGGATCGGCGAGACCACGAACGCGTTGGCGACCGCGATGTGACCGGTCCAGACCCACAACCACGTGCGCCGCCGCACGGCGGTGAGCCCGCCGCCGATGCTCGCCAGCAGCCCCTCCTGCCGCGCCGCCGCGAGCCGCCCGGGGAGCCGGTAGAGGAAGGCGGCGCTCACCAGGAACGTCAGCGCGTCCACCGCGATCGCCCAGCCCGGCCCGACCAGCGCCACCAGCGCCCCCGCCGCGCCCAGCGCCAGGATCGACACCGTGCTCCTGGAGATCGACAGCAACGAGTTGGCCGCCTGGAGGTGCTCCTTGGCGGTCAGCGAGGTGACCAGGCCCACGGCGGCCGGGTTGAAGAACGCGGTGCCGGCCCCGGCGACGAGCTGCAGGGCCACCAGCATCCACAGCTGCGCGGCGCCGGTCAGCAGCAGCACCGCCGTCACGCCGTGCGTCGCGAACCTGACGAGGTCGGCGGCCAGCATGATCGTGCGGCGCGGGAACCGGTCGCCCGCCGCCCCGCCCACCAGCGTCAGCGCGATGATCGGCAGCCGGGTGCTCAGCACGACGATGCCCAGGTCGACCGGGGAGCCGGTGAGGTGGAGGACGGCGAAGGCGATCGCCAGCGGCGTCAGCGCGTCACCGAACGCGGACGCGGTGTGCCCCACGTAGTAGCGCCGGAAGTCCTTCGCCCGCAGGGGCGCCACCATGCCCGCCGCCCTGCCCACCACCCTGCCCGCTGCCCTGCCCACCACCCTGCCCGCTGCCCTGCCCGCTGCTCTGCCCGCCGCCCGCCCGGCCCGGGCTCCGGCGGGGGCGTCCACGTCGGCGGGCGGATCTGAGCGGGGCATGGGGCACTCCTTCGATGGTGACGGGCGGCGGGGCCACTCTGGCAGGCGGGACCGACAGAACCGGGTCCTGGCGGGAGGGACGATGCGGGCGGGAGGCCGGAGGGGGCGGCTCGGATAATGGGCGCATGGTGAGCGCGACGAGTGCCGGCGAGGCCGGCCGGCTGGCGGAGTTCGAAAAGCATCGCGGTCACCTGTGGGGCGTGGCGTACCGGATCATGGGCACGAAGGCGGACGCCGACGACGCGCTGCAGGAGGCGTGGCTGCGCTGGCGGAATGCCGGCGAGGCGCAGGTCAGGGACGTGCGCGCCTACCTGACCACCACCGTGAGCCGGATCTGCTACGACGTGCTCACCTCGGCCAGGGCGCGGCGTGAGGCGTACGTCGGGCCGTGGCTGCCCGAGCCGGTCGTGCAGGAGCTCGGCCCCGAGGACAGGGCGGCGCTGGACGACTCGGTCAGCATGGCGTTGCTGGCGGTGCTGGAGCGGCTGACGGCGGCGGAGCGGGTGGCGTTCGTGCTGCACGACGCGTTCGGCGTGCCGTTCGCGGAGATCGCGGACGTGCTGGGGCGCAGCGACGAGGCGGTGCGGCGGCTGGCGTCGCGGGCCCGCGCCCGGGTGCGCGAGCACGGCCCCCGCCGGACGACGGACCGCTCGACGCATCGCAAGGCGGTGGAGGCGTTCACCGCGGCGGCGCTGAACGGCGACCTGTCGGGGCTGGTCGCGGTGCTCGATCCGGAGGTGGTGTGGCGCTCCGACGGCGGCGGCGTGGTGTCCGCGGCAATGCAGCCCGTGTCGGGCGCGGACCGGGTGGCCCGCATGGTGCGGGGCATGATGGAGCGCTGGATGCAGGGGATGGACGTGGAGTTCGCCGAGGTCAACGGCGCGTTCGGGGCGGTGGTGCGGACCGTGGACGGCGCCGTGGACACCGTGGTGGCCTTCGCCGTCGCCGAGGACGGGCGCATCACGGAAGTCGACGTCGTACGCAATCCGGAAAAGCTCCCGCGAGCGTGACGCTCATCACCATCACGTTTCCGGCCGCCCGCTCGTCTGTGTCGCAGAAGGTTCTGAGAGAGGACACGACATGGACGCCAAGAAGAACGCCCACAGGAACGCCCGCAAGAACATCGTGGTGGTCGGCGCGGGCTACGCCGGCCTCACAGCGGCGCTGCGGCTGGACAGGAAGCAGCGCATCACCCTCATCAGCGCCGAGTCGCACTTCACCCAGCGGATCAGGCTGCACGAGCTGGCGGCGGGCCGGCCGGAGGTGACGGTGCCGCTGAGCGAGCTGACCAAGGGCACCGGCATCACGACCGTGCAGGCCAGGGTCGGCGGCATCGACCTGGACGCCAGGCAGGTGCGCACGGAGGACGGGCGGGTCTTCCCGTACGACACGCTCGTGTACGCCCTGGGCAGCCGCACCGACACCACCGCCCCCGGGGTGGCCGAGCACGCCTACACCGCCGAGACCGCGGGCGACCTGCGGGCGAGGCTGGACGCCGGCGGCGGCGACCTGGTGGTGGTCGGCGGCGGGCTGACCGGTGTGGAGATGGCCGCCGAGCTGGCCGAGTCGTACCCGGCGTGGCGGGTGGCGCTGGCCACCGGCGGCGCGGTGGGCGCGGGCCTGTCGGACAAGGGCCGCCGGCACCTGGCCCGTACGTTCGGCCGGCTGGGCGTGCGCACGCACGAGTGGACCCGCGTGACCGGCGTCGGGCCCGACGGGGTGCGTACGGACCAGGGCGTCATCACGGCGGACGTCGTGGTGTGGGCCGGGTCGTTCACGGTGTCGCCGCTGGCCGCCGAGTCCGGGCTGGCCGTGGACGAGCGCGGCAGGATCGTGGTGGACGAGACGCTCACCTCGGTCTCGCACCCCGACGTGTACGCCGTGGGCGACGCGGCGGCCGTGCAGGTGCAGGGCAGCACGAACCGGATGTCGTGCGCCGCGGGGATGCCGATCGCCGCGCACGCCGCCGACGTGATCAACGCGCGGGCGGCCGGGCGGACCCCCGAGCCGTTCCGGTTCCGCTACCTGCTGCAGTGCATCAGCCTGGGGCGGCGCGACGGTCTGGTCCAGCTCGTCAACGGTGACGACTCGCCGAAGGACCGGATCCTGAGCGGCCGGACGGCGGCGTTCGTGAAGGAGCGGATCTGCCGGTTCACGGTCGCCTCGCTGCGCTGGGAGCGCGCCCGCCCCGGCACCTACATGTGGGTCAAGGGTTCGGCCCGGCGGACGGGCGCCGAGGCCCACCGCGCCCAGACCTCGGCCGCGCGTTGAGCGGCGCGCCGGCCGCCGTGTCAGGCGGCGGCGTAGCTGCCCCGGGTGACGTCCTCGACCAGGGACGGGCCGGCTGGCTTCCAGCCGTACAGCCTCTCGGCCCGCGAGGGGTCGAGGGGCGTCGAGCCGGTGAGCGTGCGCGCCAGGTCGCCGAAGAGCTGCGTGGCCTGGTCGAGGGACATCGAGGCGGTGCGCGTGCCGGTGAGGGTGGCGACCGCCTCGACCATCTCGCGGAAGGCCGTGCCGGTGCGGGTGGCGGCGTTGACGACGCCGCCACCCTCTTCCCCGGTGAGGACGGCGGCGTAGAGGGCGGCCAGGTCGTCCACGTGGACGGTGGACCAGGTGTTGCGGCCGTCCCCGACGTAGGTGGCGACGCCCTGCGCGCGGGCTCCGGCGATCAGGCCCTGGAGCAGGGCGCTGCCGCCGCGGCCGTAGATCAGACCGGCCCTGACCACGGTGACGGCGAGGTTCGTGGCGGCGAGGACGCGGCGCTCGCCGAGGTACTTGTGCGGCTGCCTGGCGGTCTGCTCGCTGACCTCCTCGTCCTCGGTGACCGGCCGGCCCTTGGTGTCGGGGTAGACCATGCCGGTGCTGGTGTAGACGAAGGGGCGGCCGTCGGCGAGGCCGGTCAGCAGCGCGTCGAGCGCGGGCTGCTCGACGTCCTGCATGGCCGGGTCGCCGTAGTCGACGGCGGCGTGCACGACGGCGTCGTTGCGGGCGGCGGCCTCGTGCAGGACGGCGGTGTCGGCCAGGCCGCCCGCCACGGGGGTGGCGCCCAGTTCGGCGACGCGGGCGCCGGCCCGTTCGGAGCGGGCGAGGGCTTCGACGGTGTGACCTGCGGAGATGAGGTGCTCGGTGAGCACACCGCCGAAGTAGCCGCTGGCGCCGGTGATGAAGATGCGCATGGTCGCTTTCCTTTCACGGACAGCAGGAAGAGACGGACTCGGACAGGCGTGCGCCTTCCGTCCTCTCCCTGAACCGTAGCAGAAATCGGATGATGTATCCGAATCGACGAGCTATCCGCTTCGTCGCGCCGTGCGCCACTCCGGTGCCAGCACCGACCAGATCTCCACGTCCAGCCGCTCGCCGCGATGCTTGTAGCTCTCCCTCAGCACGCCCTCCTTGGCCATCCCGAGCCGCCTGGCCACGGCGATGCTGGCCGCGTTGCCCGAGGCGACGACCCACTCCACGCGATGGATGCCGCGCTCGTTCACGGCCCAGTCGATGAGGATCCTGGCCGCCCTGGTCACCAGCCCCTTGCCGGCCGCCGCGGGCTCCAGCCAGCAGCCCACCTCGGCCTCGCCCTGCTCGACGTTCATCGTGCGCAGCATGACGCCGCCGGACAGCGTGCCGTCCAGCCAGATGCCGTGGATCCGCGCGGTGTCGGCGGCGGTCGCGTCGGCGTAGCGCTGCAGGAACGCGCGGCTCGACGGCAGGTCGGTCACCACGTCGGCCAGCCCCACGAAGCGCCCGATGAACTCCCGCCCCCTGTCGATGTGAGCCAGGAACTCCTCCGCCCGCCAGGGCTCCAGGGGGCGCAGCTCGGCGCCGTTCACTCCCAGGGACTTCGCGTACATACGCCCACCTCCACGACGGTTCAACCAGTAATGCGTGGAGTGTCCCATTGATGCGCCGGGAGGCGGACGCCTCCCGGGGCGCTGTCAGTCGCCGTCGCGGTAGTCGCGCAGCTCGCGGCGGGCCGCGCGCCGCTCGCGGCGGCGCGCCTCACGGCAGTAGTCGGTCCACTCCCGGCCTCCGCTGAGGGTGCCCTCACCGAACAGGAACGTGTCGGTGGCCTGCCAGTAGCAGCCGCTCATGCGCCGGTTGAGCGACGCGCTCTCGCGGTCGACGCGGCCGGGAAGGGTGCAGACGCCGTCGCGGTGGTCGTGAACGGGCCGGCAGTGCACCATCGGCGCCTCGGCCATCTTCACCCACCAGGGACGGGTCTTGTCGGTCTTGCTCATACGGTCACCTTTCGGCTCCGTGACGCCCCCGGGTGGGGCCGTCGCTAGACCGGGTGCATCGTGATCACCTCCTGTGCCGTACGGGCGCTCGAAGATCCACGCTACTCCGGATCCCGCACGCCGCGCGGACGCTGTTATACAAGTAGCGAACATGTCATATGAGTTGGAGGTGAGCCGGGTGGGCTACGACGTGGTCCTGGTCGGCGGTGGCATCATGAGCGCCACCCTGGGCGTGCTGCTGCGCCGCGTGCAGCCGGACTGGTCGGTGCTCGTCCTGGAGCGGCTCGACGGCCTCGGCCTGGAGAGCTCGTCGGCCTGGAACAACGCCGGCACCGGGCACGCGGGACTGTGCGAGTTCAACTACACGCCGCTCACCGGCGACGGCCCGATCGACGTCGGCGGGGCCATCGCGATCAACGAGCAGTTCCAGCTCTCCCGGCAGCTGTGGGCGAGTCTGGTCGAGGAGGGCACGCTGGGCGATCCCTCCGGGTTCATCCGGCCGGTGCCGCACCTCTCCTTCGCCCGGGGCGCGGCCGGGGTCGAGCACCTGCGGCTGCGGCACGCGGCGCTGCGCGACCATCCGCTGTTCGAGGGGCTCGAGCTCATCCGCGACCGGGCGGTGATGGCGGAGCTACTGCCGCTGATGTTCGCCGGCCGGCCCGCCGGTGAGCAGGTGGCGCTGTGCCGTTCTCGTGGCGGCACCGACGTCGACTACGGCGTGCTGACCCGGCGGCTGTTCGCCGCGCTCGAACGTGCCGGCGTCGAGGTGCGGACCGGGCACGAGGTGCGCGGGCTCTCCCGTGACCGCAGGTCGTGGCGGCTGCGGGTGCGCGACCTGGCGGGTGCCCGCGACTACGGGGTGCGCGGGTCGTTCGTGTTCCTGGGGGCGGGCGGGGGCACGCTGCCGCTGCTGCAGAGCGCCGGGGTGGCGGAGACGCGGGCGTACGGGGGGTTTCCGATCAGCGGGCGGTTCCTGCGGACGGGCCGGGCCGAGCTGGTGGCCGGGCACCACGCCAAGGTCTACAGCCACGCCGAGCCGGGTGCGCCCGCCCTGTCGGTGCCGCATCTCGACACCCGGGTCGTGGACGGGCGGACGTACCTGATGTTCGGGCCCTTCGCCGCGTTCTCGCCGCGCTTCCTCAAGCGCGGCAGGCTCACCGACCTGCCGGGATCCGTCACGCCCGGCAACGTCGTGACACTGCTCGGCGCCGCCCGCGCCGAGCCCGCCCTGCTGCGCTACCTGGTCGGGCAGCTCGCGCAGACGCGCGGCGACCGGCTGCGAGCGCTGCGCCGGTTCGTCCCCGAGGCGCGGGCGGCGGACTGGGAGCCGATCACCGCGGGCCAGCGGGTGCAGGTGGTCAAGCCGGTGAACGGGCGCGGGTCGATCGCCGGGTTCGGCACCGAGGTGGTGACGTCGGCCCACGGCGGGCTCGCCGCCCTGCTCGGGGCCTCGCCGGGGGCGTCGGCGTCCGTGGCGATCATGCTGGACGTGCTCGGACGCGCCTTCCCCGGCCGCCTGGACGGCTGGCGGCCGGCGTTGCGCGAGCTCGTGCCGTCGTACGGCGCCGCGCTGCCGCCGGAGACCCTCTCCAGGACGGCCCGGACGCTTCGTCTGGAGTGAACGCCGGAAAACTTTACCCATTTCCGGATCCGCGACCTACACGGGGATTTCGAACCGCTTACCAGGTCAGCGGAGTGAAAGTCCCTTTAGAGTACTTGCAGATACTTTTGCGAATTATGTACTTTTGCGGGTCGAGGGACCACCGCAGCGCGTGCCCTCGCATCTTTGACCGGACCGTACGCCGTCTCCGGCGTACGGCCGCCGAATCCGCGTCCCGCGGAACCGGGGACCCACTTTCCGGGGTGAATCGGACGCCCGCTCATGCCCGCGTCCGTAGGGCACTTCCAGTCCCGAACCCGTCAGCTAACCCGGTAGGCGGCATGGAAGCAAGGAGTCAACATCCGTATGGCCAAGCTTGCCGAGAACCGCAAGCGCCTCGGACTGGCGCTCGGCGGAGCCGTACTCGCCGCCGTCACCGCCGTCACCGGCACCGCACACGCCTCCACCACCGACCAGGTCGCCCCGCACGAGGCGGCCCAGCACAGCTCCGCCCTGACCTACGGCCTGGACATCTCCCACTACGAGCCGCTGTACGACTGGAGCTCCAGCTCCGCGCAGTTCGGCATCATCAAGGCCACCGAGGGGACCGACTTCGTCGACTCCTCCTTCGCCAGGCACTGGCGGGAGCTCGGCGAGAAGGGCATCGTGCGCGGCGCCTACCACTACGGCCACCCCGCCGACGACCCCATCGCCGACGCCAACCACTTCCTGGCCGCGGTGAACGCCCAGCCCGCCAGGGCCGGTGACCTGCTGGTCCTCGACCTGGAGACGACCGACGGCAAGTCCGTCGCGGAGGTCAACGCCTGGGCCAAGGCGTGGCTGTCGTACGTGGAGAACCAGACCGGCACCAAGCCGCTCTTCTACAGCGGCTGGAACTTCGCCGACACCTACGGCCACGGCCTGGCGCAGTACCCGCTCTGGGTCGCCCACTACAGCCGGGCCAAGGGCGCGATCACGCCGCCGGCCGACTGGAAGTCGTGGGCGATCCACCAGTACACGGACGTCCCCATCGACCAGAACGTCTCGGCTCTGACGCCCGACCAGCTCCGCGCCCTGGGCCGCCAGTCCGTCTGACGTCTCGGGCGTGCTACCCGGCGGCGGCCCAGTCGCCGTAGCGAGCCCCGCCGAGCCGCGCCTCCCCCAGCGGCACGAGCGAGTGCTCGCCCAGCTCGCTCCCGAAGTAGCGCGCGTGCGGGTCGGTGACCACCTCACGGTGGTCACCGAGCCCCGCCAGCGCCTGCCGGACGAACTCGTCCATCCTGACCCGCTCCGGCCCGGCCACCTCCAGCCGGCCGTTGAGCGGCCTACCCTCCGCGACCTCGCACAGCGCCGCCGCCACGTCGTCCCCGGCGATCGGCTGGAACAGCACAGGCGCGATGCGCACCACTCCCCCGTCGGCGGCCTCGTCCGCGATGCCCTTCACGAACTCGAAGAACTGCGTCGCGTGCACCAGCGAGTACGGGATCCCCGACTTCTCGATCAGCTGCTCCTGCGCGACCTTCGCCCGGAAATATCCGTTGTCCGGCATGCGTTCGGTGCCCACGATGGACAACGCGACATGGTGCCCGACTCCCGCCTCCAACTCGGCGGCCAGCAGGTTGCCGGTGGAGGTCTCGAAGAACTCCAGGACGGCGGCCGGTTCGAACGACGGCGCGTTCGACACGTCGACCACCACCTGCGCCCCCTCCAGCGCTTCGGCGAGACCCTCGCCGGTGAGCGTGTTCACCCCGGTGCGCGGCGAAGCCGCCACCGCCTCGTGGCCGTCACGCGACAGCCTGGTCACCAGCTTCGATCCGATCAGGCCGGTCCCGCCGACCACCACGACCTTCATGGCACGCCTCCCCCTCGCCGCAGTCCACCGCACCCTCCCCTTGCCACCTCCCGCTAAGCCCTCGGCTCGGCAAAGTCCCCGCCTCGCGGTCACAGACCGGGAAGCTGCGCTGTCCTAGCTGGTGACAGGCTCGCTGAGCGCCTGGGGAGGAACCTGATGAGACACGACCATGCCGCGCTGCTGGCGGCCGTCCCGAACCCGTGCCTGGTCATGGCAGGGGACATGACGATCATGGCGGCCAACCAGCCGTGCCTCGACGCCTGCGGGCGCGAGCGGGACGAGCTGGTGGGCATGCCCGTGCTCATCCCGCGCGCCGACGAGCTGCACGAACGGGCGCGGGCGGCGCGGCGCTTCACCGCCGACGCCTCCCACGAGGTCCGTACGCCGCTGGCCGCGCTGCGCGTCCAGGTGGAGGCGGCCCGGCGGCACCCGGACGACATCGACGTGACCGACCTGCTCGACCACGTCAGCGACGACCTCGACCGGCTGGAACACGTCACCACCGACCTGCTCCTGCTGTCCAGGCTCGAAGCCGGCCTCGACGACCGCGAACTGACCGACGTGAACCTGACCGCCCTGGTGGAGTCGGCCTCGGCCGGTATCGGCGACGTGCGGCTCCGCCTGGACCCCGCCGTCCTCACGCGCGCCTCATCCACCTACCTGACCCGTCTCCTGGCCATCCTCCTCCGCACCACCCGCCACCCGGCGACCGTCACCCTGCACCGCACGGCCGGCTACGCGGAACTCCGCCTGACCAGCGACAACCCCTCGGAAACGAGCGACGAGCCGGCCGGCGACCAGGGAGGCACCGGCCTCTGCCAGGCCATCGCCCGCGCCATCACCACCGCCCACCACGGCAGCCTGCACGTCGAGACCCACGGCGCCCGCATCACGCTGCGCCTCCCCCTCCGCGCAGGCCCACGAACCCACCCCAGCACCTGACCGCACCGAACAGGACAAGGAAGTTCAGCACGTGACCAGTCGTCATCTCGAGAACACCGTCGCGATCGTCACCGGCGCCGGCTCCGGCATCGGCCGGGCCACCGCGATCGCCCTGGCCCAGGCGGGCGCGCACGTACTCGCCGTGGGCCGCCGCCCAGCCCCTCTGGAGGAGACCGCCACCCACCACCCCGGCATCGCCGTCCATTCCGCCGACATCACCGCGGACGGCGCCCCGCAGGCCGTGGTGAAGGCCGCGACGGACCGCTGGGGCCACCTGGACGTCCTGGTCAACAACGCCGGCGGCACAGCCCTCATGCCGCTGGCGGAAACGGACGCGACGCGCATCGCAAGCCTCCTGGCCCTGAACGTCACCGCCCCAAGCCTCCTGGCCCACGCCGCCCTGCCCTACTTGCGCAAGTCCCGCGGCACGATCATCAACATCTCCAGCACGTACGGCCACCGGCCCCTGCCCGGCGCCGCCCACTACGCCGCCTCGAAGGCCGCCATCGAACAGCTGACAAGAAGCTGGGCCCTGGAACTGGCCGCGGACGGCATCCGCGTCAACGCCGTCGCACCGGGCCCCACGGAAAGCGAGGCCCTGACCGCCGCCGGTCTCCCGGAGGAGACCGTCACCCAGATCAAGCAGGACGAGGCCGCCAGCATCCCCCTGGGCCGCCGCGGCGTCCCGGAGGAAGTGGCCACCTGGGTCCTCCACCTCGCCGACCCCACCACAACCTGGCTCACCGGCCAGATCCTCGCCGTGGACGGCGGCCTCAACCTCACCTGACCGGCCGAACCGACGAGCAGCCGACGCCCTTCACGGACGCCGGCTGCTGAGGCGGGCATGGTGGTCGGTGGTTCGTGAGTGGACGCTCTAGACGTCGCCCCGTTTGACCTTCTCGATCAGTTGCCGATAGGCGGAGGCCGTGATCACGAGGGGCTGCTGGCCAAGGTTCTTGCTGTCGCGAATGGCGACCATATCGTCATCCAGCAGGCGGACTTCAACGCAATTTCCGTTATGCCCGCAGAAGCTGGACCGCGTCCACTGATCTTGCATGCGGGGAATATTATCGGCCACCCCACCAGCACCGCTGGCCTCTTCAAACCATGGATGCATCACGGTTGTATCTCGAAATGATGGTGCGGCTCGTCTCCTCGTCCAGCGCACTCCTGTGGAAATATTCGAACATCTTCTCGAAGTAGATCGAGCGCTGTTCATCCAGCAGGAATTGACTGGTGAGATTGTGATCGATGTAGACCAGGCACTGCTCGAGGGGGTTGCTCCGGTCCAGATTCAGCAGGGTGAAGGATTCCTCGAACACCCCTCGGGGCCGATCGAGGGCTGCGACCTGTAGCTTCACGTTGGGCAGCAGGGAGAAGTCCACCAGCTGCTGCAGTTGTTCCGCCATGACATCAGGCCCACCGACTGTCCGCATCAGTATGGATTCGTCCATAACGATCCATATGTGCGATGACTCAGGAGGAAGAAAGCGTTTCTGGCGGTTCAGCCGGATGGCGACGCGGTCCTCGATCTGACGCTGTGTCAGCGTGTCGTCGATGTCGCGCCAGCTCTGGATCAGATGCCGCGCGTACGCCTCTGTCTGCAGGACGCCCGGCACCACCCCCACCTCCCACTGCCGGATCGAGTCGGCCACCGCCTCGACTTCGAGAAACGACAGGAACTCCTGCGTCGGCGCGGGATAGGCCCGCCACGAGTGCGGGGTCTGACTCTGGCCGGCCAGCGCCAGAAGGCGCTCGCGCTGGATGTCGGAGGCGTTGTAGACGTCGAGCAACAATTCGATGTCGCCCTGCGAGACGCTGATGCGGGCGTTCTCGATCCTGGAGACCTTCGACGGCGACCAGCCGAGCCGGTCCTTGATGTCGTCGCCCGTCAGGGACGCACGTTCACGGAGATGACGCAGCTCCCGCGCCAGAATGCGACGCTGCACGGTGGGCGGAGAAGTGCGATTAACCATATATGTCCCAAAAGTGGCTAATTCCCGGACAGTGCCTTGATCACTCCACTTATTGAGCCACAGAAGTAAAACTGCGTGCAAGATTGCATGCAGACTTACCATACCTCACCATTGGTAGCGGGAGGGGTGCGATGACAACGGAAATCGCCGACGACGGGGACGCCCTTCAGAAGCCCACCGCATGTCGGCAGCTCGGCATCCCTGGTTCCGCGAAAAAGAGGGGAGCCTTGCATGTCCCTGGTCATCAAGGGCGGGTCAAGGCCGGAGCTCAGCTCGACCGGCTTGCCGCCTGGGGTCGCCGCCCCACGGGCACCGATGTGGTGACGCCCAGGGGTGTCTGGCATGTGGAGTGGCAGGAGTTGCATGTCGGCTACCTGCACGATGTCTACCTGGCTCTCGTTCGGCGGGCCATTCAGCCGAGTGATCACTGGATGGCGGAGTTCCTGCCGCGCTCGGCTTCCATCCTCATCGAGGATCGGGAACTCGTCGAGGAGTGCGTGCTGGCGCTGGCCTGGGATGAGGAGAGCGGGTGGCGGTTCGGGAGCTTCGTCCGGGGGGACGTGCACTGCCCGACGCTGCTGAGGCGGCAGCGGTACTTCGGTGGTGACGTGCTGCCCGAACCGGCCGAGGTGGGGGACACGGTGCTGGCCATCGTGGAGCGGCTGCGGCAGCCGCGGCGCTGGTGGTGGGGGCATCACAGGGAGCAGCCCTGGGGGTGGCACTATCCGCCGGCGTACCGGTCGTATCGGGACGTCGACGACGGGTTCGACGATCGGTTGCGGGAGCATCTGCCGCCGGACGTGCCGTACGTGGCGCCGCGCGAGCCGTCCGCGGGAGCCTGAGGGCCGATCCCCGACGCCCCCCGTGCGGGGCGGGGGGCCTTGACGAGGGTCGCCGGTCGGTACGCGTTCGCCGGTGCGGCGCAGCAGGGAATCCGACATCGCACCCCCGCCCGCCGGGGGATTTCCGACACGTACGGCGGGGCACAGCCGACGCAACGGCTGTGACCTGCGGAAACTCCTGTGACGACCATCAGACACGATGAGCAAGGACCCCAGGTCTGCTCATATGAGCAAATTCCGGCTCAAGTGTTGCATTGAGGTTAATTCCCGACTTACGGTGCGTTACCTACGTCACATACGGAGGCCCCTATGAGTAGATTTCGGCTGCTCACAATCCCTGCACTCCTCCTGATCTCCGCCCTGACCGCCTGCTCGGTGTCGTCCACGCCGGGCGGGTCGACGGAGGCGGGCGGCGAGAAGTCCGGCGGCCCGGTCGCCATCGGCTTCAGCCAGGCCACCCAGCAGTCGCCCTTCTACGTCCAGCTCCGCGAGGGTGCCGAGGCCGCTGCCAAGAAGGCGGGCGCCTCGCTCTACTTCGCCGACGCGGGCGGCGACGTCACCAAGCAGAACAACGACATCCAGGACCTCATCACCCGCCAGGTGGACGTCCTGCTCGTCAACCCGGTGGACCCCCAGGGCGTGCAGCCCGGGATCGCCGCGGCCAAGGCGGCGGGCGTGCCGGTCGTGACCGTGGACCGGCCGGTGCCCGAGGGCGCGGTCGCCCAGGTCGGGCGGGACAACAAGGCGATGGGCGAGCTCGTCGGCAAGCGGCTCAGCGAGGCGCTCGGCGACAAGGGCGGCAAGGTCATCGAGATCCGCGGCGACGCGGGCGGCGCGGTGGCGCGTGACCGCAGCGCAGGCTTCCACGACGCCGTGAAGAGCAACCCCAACATCAAGATCGTCGAGGGCCCGTACTCGGACTACGTGCGCTCCAAGGCGGTCACCGCGATGCAGGACCTGCTCCAGGTGCACCCCGACGTCGCCGCCGTGTACGCGCACAACGACGACATGGCGCTCGGCGCGCTGCAGGTCCTGAAGGAGAACGGCAAGGACAAGGTCCTGGTCGCCGGCGTGGACGGTCTCATGGAGGCGGTCAAGCAGATCCCCGACGGCCAGTACGTGGCCACCGCCCTCAACGACCCCCTCTCCCTCGGCGCCAAGGCCGTCGAGACCGTGCTCAAGGTCAAGAACGGCGAGCAGGTCGAGCCGAGCATCGACGCGGGCACCGCGCTCATCGACAAGGACGACGCGGCCCAGTACATCGGCGACGGCGAGTTCGCCGCGGCACAAGAGAAGTAGGAAAGGCACAACGATGGCGGAAACCATGCAGGCGGCGGTGCTCCACGCGCCCGGTGACATCAGGGTCGAGCAGGTGCCCGTGCCCGAGCCGGGCCCGGACGAGGCGCTCGTACGCGTGGCGGCCTGCGGCGTGTGCGGCTCGGACATCTCGCGCATGCTGCAACCGGGGATCGCCTACCACTTCCCGATCATCTGCGGGCACGAGTTCTCCGGCCACGTCGTCAGGCTCGGCGCGAACCTGGCCGCCGAAGGCAAGGTCCGCGAGGGCGACCTGGTCACCGTCCCCCCGCTGATCCCGTGCCGCACCTGCGGCCCGTGCACTCAGGGCCACTTCAGCCTGTGCAAGAAGTACGGCTACTTCGGCAGCCGCCGCGACGGCGCGTACGCCCAGTACGTGACCGTCCCCGCGGGCAACCTCATGGTGCTGCCCGCGGACCTGGACCCGAGGGCGGCGGCCATGATGGACCCGGCCGCGATCGCGCTGCACGCCCTGTGGCGGACGAACATGCGCGGCGGCCGCCGGGTGGCGGTGGTCGGCGCGGGCCCGATCGGGCTGTTCGCGGTGCAGTGGGCCAGGCTCGCGGGCGCGTCCGAGGTGCTGGCGATCGAGCTCAACGAGCAGAAGGCCGCGATGGCCACCGAGGCGGGCGCCACCCATACGGCGACCAGCGCGCAGGCGGCGGCCGAGGTCGCCGGTGAGGGCTACGACATCGTCATCGAGTCGGCGGGCGTGCCCGCCACGATCGACCAGGCGGTGGCGCTGGCGGGCCGGCACGGCGAGGCGGTGTTCATCGGCATCCCGCACGACCCGGTGGTGCTGCCGGAGTCCACGTTCAGCTCGTTCCTGCGCCGCGAGGTCACCCTGCACGGCGCGTGGAACTCCTTCTCGGCGCCGTTCCCCGGCGACGAGTGGCGGACGGCGGCGCGCGCGCTGGCCTCCGGCGAGCTGGCCTGGAAGTTCATGATCACCCACGAGCTGGGGCTCGACGCCCTGCCGGAGACCATGACCGCTCTGGGCGAGCGGTCGATCTTCAGCTCGAAGGTACTCTTCCTGCCGAACGAGGAGTGAGCATGGCTGCCTTCCTCGCCCTCGACCTGGGGACCGAAGGCGCCCGCGCGGCGGTCTACGGCGACCAGGGGGCGCTGCTCGGGTCGGGCGCCGAGGCGTACCCGACCCGTTTCCCCCGCCCTGGCTGGGCCGAGCAGGATCCGGACGACTGGTGGCGGGCGAGCGTGTCGGCCGCGCGGCAGGCGCTCGCCGCCGCGGACGGCCCGCCGATCGAGGGGGTCGCGGTGGCGACCACGGCCTCGACGGTGGCCGTGCTGGACGGCCACGGCCGGCCGCTGCGCCCGGCGCTGCTGTGGATGGACGGCCGCGCCGGCGAGGAGTCGGAGCTGACCGCGCGGACCGGCCACCCGGTCCTGCGGTACGCCGGCGGCAGCGACGCCGTGGAGTGGCTGGTGCCCAAGGCGATGTGGCTGGCCAGGCACGAGCCGGAGACGTACCGGGCGGCGGCCCGCATCGTCGAGGCCGTGGACTACATGGTCTGGCGGCTGACCGGCCGCTGGGCCGGGTCGCGCATGAACGCCGTCTGCAAGAGCAACTACGACCCGCGCGGCGCGGGCTTCCCGCACGACCTGTACGAGCAGCTCGGCGTCGCCGACCTGGCCGCCAAGCTGCCCGACGAGATCGTGCCCGTCGGCGACCCGGTGGGGCCGCTGGCCGAGCCGGCCCGCGCGGAGCTGGGCGTCACGGGCCCCGCCACGGTGGTGTCCGGCGGCATCGACGCGCACCTGTCGCTGCTTGCCATCGGCGGCGCCCAGGAGGGCCACGTGTCGATCGTGTGCGGCACGTCCAACGCGTTCGTCACGGAGATCGCCGAGCCGGTGTTCCCGCCCACGGTGTGGGGTCCTTACCCGGACGCGCTGCGCACGGGCCGGTGGCTCGTCGAGGGCGGGCAGGTCAGCGCGGGCTCGGTGCTGGCCTGGGCGGGCGAGAAGCTCATCGGCCGGCCGCGCGCCGAGATCGGCGGCCTGATCGCCGCCGCCACGCAGGTGCCGCCGGTCGAGCACGGCCTGATCGTGCTCGACTACTTCATGGGCAACCGCACCCCGCTGCGCGACCCACGGCTGCGCGGCGCGGTGCTCGGCCTGACGCTGGCCAGCACGCCCGAGCAGGTCTACCGGGCGGCGGTCGAGGGCGTCGCGTACGGCACCCGGCAGGTCATCGACTCCTTCACCGACGGCGGCGTCGCGGTGTCGGAGATCTTCCTGTCGGGCGGCATCCAGCACAACGAGCTGTGGCTGCAGACCACCGCCGACGTGCTGGGCCGCCCCGTGCACCTGGTCACCGGCGACAACCTGACGCTGCGGGCCTGCTCGGTGCTGGCCGCGACCGGCTCGGGCCGGCACGCGTCACTCGCGGAGGCAGCCGCCGAGTACGCGCCCAAGGTGCGCACGGTCGAGCCGGTCGCCGCGCACGCGCAGGCGTACGAGGCGGGCTACGCCGGCTACCGGGAGGCCACGGCCGCGACGACCGGCATCTCCCACCGGTTGAGCGGAGGCCGCCATGAGCGATGACGACCAGCTCTACCAGGTGGCCGTGCGCTACTACGAGTCGGGCGAGACGCAGGAGCAGATCGCCAACGCCATGCACCTGACCCGCTGGAAGGTGGGCAGGATGCTGGCCGAGGCGCGCGAGGTCGGCATCGTCCGCATCGAGGTGCTGCACCCGCGCTCCCGCGTCCGCACGCTGGAGCAGGCGGTCAAGGAGCGGTTCGGGCTGCGCGAGGCCGTCGTGGTGTCGGTCGGCGGCGACGACGCCGAGCACGCCCGCGACCGGGTCGCCGCGGCGGGCGCCGACCACCTGATGGAGATGCGGCCGGCGCCCCGGCTGATCGGGGTGTCCTGGGGGCGTACGCTCGACCGCCTGGCCGGCGGGCTGACGCCGGGCTGGGCCACGGGCGTGCACGTCGTGCAGATCAACGGCGCGCTCAGCCGCTCACGGGAGCCGACCAGCGCGCACAGCATGGCCAGCATGATCGCCCACCACGGCGGCGGCACCGCGACGCTGCTGGCGGCCCCGGCGATCCTGCAGCAGCAGAGCACCCGCCAGGTGCTGGAGAGCGACAGGGCCGTCGCCGACGTGCTGGCCCTGGCCGCCAAGGCCGACCTGTTCCTGTTCAGCCCTGGCGCCATGGGCAACGACTCGGTGCTGGTCGACTCCGGGCAGATCGACGCGGGCGACCTCGCCAGGCTGGCCGCCGCCGGCGCGGTCGGCGACGTGCTCGGCCGCTTCATCGACGCGGAAGGCCGGATCGTCGATCCCGACCTCGACGGCCGCACCCTCGGGCTCTCCCTCGACCTGCTGCGCTCGGCCGCCACGTCGGTCGCGCTGGTCAGCGGCACGGCCAAGCGGGCGGTCTGCCGGGCGGTGGTGTCGAGCGGCCTGTGCGACGTGCTGATCACCGACGACCACAACGCCAGACACCTGCTGGAGGCGGCATGAGCGAGACTCCCGAACGCCTGCACATGTCCGGGATCGTCAAGCGGTTCCCCGGCACCGTCGCGCTCGACGGGGTCGAGCTGAGCGTGCGGCCCGGCGAGGTGCACTGCCTGCTCGGCGAGAACGGGGCGGGCAAGAGCACTTTGATGAAGGTGCTGGCCGGCTCGTACCAGCCGGACGAGGGCACGATCCTGCTCGACGGGCAACCGTACGCGCCGGCCACCCCGCACGCCGGGCTCGCGGCCGGCATCGCGGTCATCTACCAGGAGCTGGACCTGCTGCCCGACCTCACCGTGGCGCAGAACCTGCTGCTCGGCAGGGCGCCCAGGCTGGGCCCCTTCGTCCGCAGGGCGCAGCGGGCCAAGCTGGCCCGCGCCGCGCTCGACCGGGTGGGCGCGAACTTCCCGGTGAGCGCGCGGGTCGGCGCGCTGCCGATCGCCGCGCAGCAGCTCACCGCCATCGCCAAGGCGCTGACGGCGGACGCCAGGGTCATCGTCATGGACGAGCCGTCGGCGACGCTCGGCGAGAGCGAGCTGGAAGCGGTGTTCGCGGTCATCAGGTCGCTCACCGCCGAAGGCCGCTCGGTCATCTTCATCTCGCACCGCATGGACGAGGTCATGGAGATCGGCGACCGGGCCACAGTGCTGCGCGACGGCCGGGCGGTCGGCGTCTACGACCTGGCCTCCACGCGCCCCGACGAGCTGGTCGCCGCCATGATCGGCGAGGCGGGCGGCGAGCTGGTGGGCGCCACCGGCCGGGCCGCGCCGCAGGGCGAGCCGCTGCTGAGCGTCGAGCGGGTGCACGTGCCTGGCCTGCTGGACGTGCGCGACCTCGACGTACGGCCCGGCGAGGTCGTCGGGCTGGCCGGGCTCGGCGGCGCCGGCCGCACGACGCTGCTGCGCGCCCTGTTCGGCGACCTGAAGGCCCAGGTGACCGCCACGCTCGGCGGCCGGCCGCTCAAGGTCGCGAGCCCGGCCGCCGCCGTCCGCGCGGGTCTGGCCCTGGTGCCGGAGAGCCGCAAGGAGCAGGGCCTGATGCTGGGCCTGTCGGTCAGCCGCAACGCGGCGATCAGCGCGCTCGGCAAGCCGCCGTGGCTGCTGCCCGGCCGGGCCGGGCAGCGCCTGACCAAGCCGGCGCTCGCCGACCTCGGCGTCAAGGCGTCGGGCCCCGGCCAGCTCGTGGGTCAGCTGTCGGGCGGCAACCAGCAGAAGGTCGTGCTGGCCAAGTGGATCACCCGCGGCGGGATCAGGGTCCTGCTGCTGGACGAGCCCACGCGCGGCCTGGACGTCGGCGCCAAGGCCGACCTCTACCGCCAGGTGCGCCACCTGGCCGACCAGGGCGTGGCCGTGCTGCTCGCCAGCAGCGAGCTTAACGAGCTGACCGCCAACGCCGACCGGATCCAGGTCCTGTACGAGGGCCGCAACGTCGCGCACTTCGACCCCCGGGTCAGCCCGGAGAACGTCATCGCGCACACCGTCATCACAGGAGCCGCACCATGACAGCTTCGCTCGGATCCACGGGTTCGCCGGGATCCACCGTGACCGCAGCCGCCCCCCAGGAAGGCGGCGCCCGCCGGCGCCGCGGCGCCGACCTCATCGTCAAGTCCAATCTGCTGCTGGTCTTCCTCGGGCTGTGCGTGGTCGCCTCGCTGCTGGCGCCCCAGTTCCTGACCGGCCGCAACATCGCGAACCTGCTCCAGCAGTCCTCGCTCACCGGGATCGTGGCCATCGGCATGACCATGGTCGTGCTGACCGCCGGCATCGACCTGTCGGTGGGCAGCGTGGCCGCGTTCGGCGGCATGACGGTCGCCATCCTCATCGGGTCGGGGGTGCCGGTGCTGCCGGCGATCCTCATCAGCATCGCGGCAGGCGCGGTGTTCGGCGCGATCATGGGCGGGCTGTCGGCGTACCTGTCGTTGCCGGCGTTCATGACCACGCTGGCCGGGCTGACCGCGATCCGCGGCCTGACGTACCTGCTGACCGACGGCAAGCCCGCCGAGGCCAACGCCTCCGAGGGGTTCCAGCTGCTCGGCGGCGGGTTCATCGGCTACGTGCCGATCGTCGGGATCATCTTCGTGGCGATCACCGTGCTGGCCGCCCTGGTGCTGCGCGGCACCACGTTCGGCGAGTACGTCTATGCCGTCGGCAGCAACAAGGAGGCCGCCCGGCTGTCCGGACTGCCGGTGCGCGGGGTGATCACGACGGTGTTCGCCGTGTCGGGCGCGCTGGCGGCGCTGGCCGGGGTGCTGCTCACCTCGCGGCTGACCGTGGGTCAGCCCACCGCGTTCAACGGGCTGGAGCTGGACGCGATCGCCGCCGTCGTGCTCGGCGGCACCAACCTGTTCGGCGGCCGGGGCGGGGTGTTCGGCACGTTCGTGGCGGTGCTGCTGCTGTCGGTGCTGCGGAACCTGTGCAACCTGCTCGGCCTCGGCTCCTTCTTCCAGATGGTGGTGACCGGCCTCATCCTGCTGGTCGCCCTCGTACTCAACATGCTCATCGAGAGGCGTGGCGCTCGTGCCTGACACCATCCCCGGCTCTTTGCGGGCCTATCTGCACGGTCTGCCCGGCGTCGACGAGGTCGGCGTCCAGCGGCGGGCCGCCGGCCTGGCCACCAGGTCGATCAAGACGACGGCCAAGCGGGAGGCCATCGACCTGGCCATCCGCATGGTCGACCTGACCACGCTCGAAGGGGCGGACACCCCCGGCAAGGTGCGGGCGCTGGCCGCCAAGGCCGTGCGCCCCGACCCGGCCGACCCGAGCGCGCCGTCGGTGGCCGCGCTGTGCGTCTACCCCGACATGATCGCCACGGCCGCCGAGGCGCTGGCGGGCACCGGGGTCGGGCTGGCCTCGGTGGCCACCGGCTTCCCCTCGGGACGTACGTCGCTGGAGATCAAGCTGGCCGACACCGCCGACGCGGTCGCGGCCGGCGCCACCGAGATCGACATGGTGATCGACCGGGGCGCGTTCCTCGCCGGCGACTACCGCAAGGTGTTCGACGAGATCGTGGCCGTCAAGGAGCAGTGCGGCGACACGCACCTGAAGGTCATCCTGGAGACCGGCGAGCTGGTCACCTACGACAACGTGCGCCGCGCGTCGTGGCTGGCGCTGCACGCCGGGGCCGACTTCATCAAGACCTCGACCGGCAAGGTGTCCCCCGCCGCCACGCTGCCGGTGACGCTGGTGATGCTGGAGGCCGTGCGCGACTACCGGGCCGCCACCGGGCGGCAGGCCGGCGTGAAGCCGGCCGGCGGCATCCGCACCACCAAGGACGCCATCCGCTACCTCGTGCTGGTCAAGGAGATCGCCGGGGCCGACTGGCTGGACCCCGCGTGGTTCAGGCTGGGCGCGTCCTCGCTGCTGAACGACCTGCTCATGCAGCGGACCAAGCTCTCGACCGGGCACTACGCCGGGCCCGACTACTACACCATCGATTAGGGAGAGGCGTGGAGATCTTCGAGTACGCGCCCGCGCCGGAGTCACGTTCCATCGTGTCCATCCGGCCGTCGTACGACCTGTTCATCGACGGCGAGTTCGTCGCGGCCAAGAGCGACGAGCGCATCGTCACCGTCAACCCGGCCGACGAGGAGCCCCTGTCGGAGGTGGCCGCGGCCGGCGAGGCCGACGTGGACCGCGCCTTCGCCGCCGCGCGGCGCGCCTTCGAGCAGGTGTGGGGGCCGCTGCCGGCCGCCGAGCGCGGCAAATACCTGTTCAGGATCGCGCGCATCATCCAGGAGCGGGCCCGCGAGCTGGCCGTGCTGGAGTCGCTCGACAACGGCAAGCCCATCAAGGAGACGCGCGACATCGACCTGCCGCTCGTCGCGCAGCACTTCTTCTACTACGCCGGCTGGGCCGACAAGCTCCGGCACGCCGGGGTCGGCACGAAACCGCTGGGCGTGGCCGCGCAGGTCATCCCGTGGAACTTCCCGCTGCTCATGCTGGCGTGGAAGGTCGCGCCCGCGCTGGCCACCGGCAACACGGTGGTGCTCAAGCCGGCCGAGACGACGCCGCTGACCGCGCTCGCCTTCGCCGAGATCTGCCAGGAGGCGGGCCTGCCGCCCGGCGTGGTGAACATCGTGACCGGCGCCGGCGACACCGGCCGGGCCGTGGTCGCCCACCCCGGCGCCGACAAGGTGGCCTTCACCGGCTCGACCGAGGTGGGGCGGCAGATCGCCCGCGCCGTGGCGGGCACCCGCAAGCGGCTCACGCTGGAGCTGGGCGGCAAGGGCGCCAACATCGTCTACGACGACGCGGCCATCGACCAGGCCGTCGAGGGCATCGTGTCCGGCATCTTCTTCAACCAGGGCCATGTGTGCTGCGCGGGCTCGCGGCTGCTGGTGCAGGAGTCGATCGCCGAGGAGCTGCTGGAACGGCTGCGCGCCCGCATCGAGCTGCTGCGGCTCGGCGACCCGCTGGACAAGAACACCGACATCGGCGCGATCAACTCGGCGGCGCAGCTCGCCAGGATCCGCGAGCTGACCGCCGCAGGCGAGGCCGAGGGCGCGACCTCGTGGTCGCCCGCCTGCGAGCTGCCCGAGCGCGGCTACTGGTTCCGTCCGACCGTGTTCACCGGGGTCACGCAGGCGCACCGGGTCGCCAGGGAGGAGATCTTCGGCCCTGTCCTGTCGGTGCTCACGTTCCGCACGCCGGAGGAGGCCGTCGCCAAGGCGAACAACACGCCGTACGGGCTGTCGGCCGGCGTCTGGACGGAGAAGGGCTCCCTGATGCTCTGGACCGCGAGCCGGCTGCGCGCCGGCGTCGTGTGGTCCAACACCTTCAACGTGTTCGATCCCGCCAGTCCCTTCGGCGGCTACAAGGAGTCCGGGTACGGCCGCGAGGGCGGATTGCTCGGATTGGAGGCCTACCTTGGCTGAGACCCCGCCGCGCATCGCGGTGCTCAGGACGTACAAGCTCTATGTCGGCGGCGCGTTCCCGCGCTCGGAATCAGGGAGGTCCTACCCCGTGACGTCGGCGGACGGGTCCCACCTCGCCAACGCCGCGCTGGCCTCGCGCAAGGACGTGCGCGACGCCGTGGTGGCCGCGCGCAAGGCGTTCCCCGGCTGGTCGGGACGTACCGCCTACAACCGGGGGCAGGTCCTCTACCGGGTCGCCGAGATGATGGAGGGGCGGCGCGACCAGTTCGCCGCCGAGGTGGCCGCGGCCGAGGGCGTCAGCGCGGACCGCGCGCAGGCGCTGGTGTCGGCGGCCGTGGACCGCTGGGTCTACTACGCGGGCTGGGCCGACAAGATCAGTCAGGTGCTGGGCGGCGCGAACCCGGTGGCGGGGCCGTTCTTCAACCTGTCGGAGCCCGAGCCGACCGGCGTCGTCGGCGTGGTCGCGCCCACCGGCTCGTCGCTGCTCGGGCTGGTCTCGGTGCTGGCCCCCGTGATCAGCGCGGGCAACACGGCGGTGCTGGTCGCCGACGAGCGGGCGCCGCTGCCGGCGATCACGCTGGCCGAGGCGCTGGCCACGTCCGACCTGCCGGGGGGCGTGGCGAACGTGCTCACCGGCCGGGTCGCCGAGCTGGGCCCGCCGCTGGCGGGGCACGCCGACGTGAACGCGCTCGACCTCGCGGGCGCGGGCGAGCTGGCGGCCGAGCTGGAGGAGCTGGCGGCCACCACGCTCAAGCGGGTGCTGCGGCCCCGGCCGGAGGACGACTGGCACGACGCCGATCCCGGCCTGGACCGCATCAGGCCCTTCGTGGAGACCAAGACGGTCTGGCACCCGATCGGCCGCTGACCCTCGCATGCCCCGGCGCTCCCCTGGCGCCGGGGCCGTTCGCATGACAGCCGCTGTCCGGTCCTTTGACACAGTGTTGTCACAAAAGCCCTGGCAGCAGGTCCTTTTCCGGCTTTCGCTGTTAGGGTCGCGACCATAGCCCCGGCGTGAGTGAGAGTCAGGGACTGGTGAACCCCGGCGGGGACGCGCGTGACGGCGCCGCACGCCCAAGCCCTCCCCTGCGGCGGCGCGCGCCTTCCTGGTGTCGCGCCCGTTCCCTCCGGGGTCGCCCATCAAGAGACCGTCACCAGGTCCGGCCCTCCGGCAGCCGTCCAGGCCCGGGGCGGACGCACTGGTTGACCGGCGAGCCGCCGATGCCGCGCTCGCGGACGAGGTACGCCTTCAGGCCGAGGCCGGCGCGGTCGGCGAGGAGGTGACCGCGGTCGGCGACGCGCTTGCGGATGATCGTCATGTCGTAGTCGGCGGGCAGGGTGATCTCGTACTGCTTGGCGTACACGTGAGGGGCTGTCCTTCCCGGGTGAGCATGGCCGGACCATACATACGAGTAGGTACAGACACGTCCCGTCGTGACTGTTTCTTGGGAAAAGCGGCGGATATTGACGCTCTTTCACCTGATCTTGCCAGGTGTGGGACATTCATCTGCGGCGTGGCGTTGTCACCGGACTCGCGTCACCTGTAAGCATCGTACCGGCCTGGCCACCGAGGAGTGCTTTTCCGAAAGGGACGGTAGATGTTCACCCCACTGCGAAAACTGGCGCGACCCGCCACCCATGCTCTCCTCACGGTGGCGTTGGCGGCCACCGCGGCTCCTGCCAGCGCGGACTCGGACCACGACAAGTTCCGTAAACTGCGCAAAATTCACAGCGACCGGGGATTCCACACGACCAGGACAGACGAGGACGGTGGCCGCAATTGCCGCCCGCGTACTTTCTGGCGCATTCACCAGCAGTCGCCGCGCAATTTCTTCATCCCGCGCACCCGGTTCATCGACGGCCCCGGCGGCTCCATCACGGTCTCGGTCACCCGCGAGCACGAGGTGGTCGCCTTCCTGGAGGCCGAGAACGAGAAAGAGAAGACGCTGCGCAAGCAGCGGGACAGGCCGAGGGACGACCAAGGGGCGGACGCGGGGGCCGACGCCGGGGCCGACGCCGTGATCGATCCCGGGGACCCCACCGGGACCGACCCCGCGAACGACACGGCGACCGACACGGCGGTCAGCACGGGGACCGACACCAAGGCCGTGGTGGAGAGCATCCGCCGGCTCGGCCTGCCCCACCTGCAGGAACGGCACAAGGTCTTCGCCGGGCACGACTACACGCGCGAGATCAGCGACGGCATGTACGGCAACATGTGGTACCGCGTGCTCGGTTACCGCATCGGCTGGTCGGCCTGGTCGGTCCTCGCCACCTGCGACCGGCGCAAGGTCGCCTCGGGCATCGCCAACGTGCCGAGCCGGGTGGAGGGCTGGCGCTACTGGGAGACCAAGCACCCCAAGTTCCGCGGCCGGCTGCTGTCGTGGAAGTGAGCTGAGGAACGCCCGGCGGAGGCTCCGCCGGGCGCACACCCCACCCCGTCAGGGGCTCAGCCGCCTCAGTAGGAGAGGGAGAGCAGCCGGTAGGGGCGGTCCCCGTCGCCGTTGTCCTTCACCGCTCGGGCGGATGCGCGCAGAAAACCGATCGGACCTCGGGGCGGTCTGGCCATTGTCGGGGGTCCTCCTTCGCGTGGGGCCCCGTCCCGGGATGGACGGTGGACGGCTCATCGCCAGCCTCTCCCCTCGCGCCACATCGCCACCACACACCCGCCACAACCCTCTTCCACACCGGGTGGACGCGACGTCGGCGGCATGATCACAATGGCCTCCCCATCCCCGTGCGCGGAGGCACCCCCCATGAAGCGATCCCTGCTGACCAGGTCGTTCGCCCTGGCCGCCCTGCTGATGAGCGTCGCCGTCCCGGCGAGCGCCGGCACCGGCGACCCCACCGACCCGGGCCCCGTCTTCAGGCAGGTCACCGACAGGAACGCCCGGCTGTCGCTGCAGACGTTCGGCCGCCCCGACGGCGCCGACATGGTCTTCAGGATCTCCGGCAGCGTGTACGCCGACGTGCCGGGCAACGCCCTCGACCCGGCGCTGCGGCACGGGCAGAAGCTGTTCGGCATCGAGGGGTACAACATCCGCCGCCTCTACCGGGAGCCCGGCACCACCCGGCTCTACCAGCTCTCCCGCGAGATCGTCTTCTACACCGACCCGGCCGACCCCACGCGGATCCTGCGCGAGTGGACGAACCCGGTCGACGGGAAGACGTACCCCGTCGTGCCCATCAACAACGACACCGTCAACTTCGGCCCCTTCGACGTCACCCCGTCCTACGCGGGCCCGCCGGTGCGCCGCCTGCACGACGAGACGACGTGGACCAGCGACATCCCCGTACGCACGGACTTCGGTGCCACGCTGGACGAGCGGTTCGGGCTGACCGGCGGGACATACACGGCGCAGGAGATGTTCGACTTCTTCGTGGACGAACGGGAGGTCGCCGCGCGGACCAAGCCGGGGCGGGTGCCGTCAGGGGCGATGCGGACGAAGATCAGCTGGGCGCGGACGAGCCCGTGGGCGCCGTTCATGTGCCTGGCCGAGAGCGAGGTGCGCGGCGCGCTCACCTATCACGCGCGGAGCTGGTCGCTGGACTCCTACGGCGAGGTCGAGCCGTGGCTGCGCGCCGAGGTCGAGGCGCGCCACCCCCTCTACCGCAGCGCGCCCGAGCAGCCGGGCCCGAGCCAGAACTCCTGGTCGTCCTTCCACGCCAAGCAGCTCGGCGGCGGCGCCACCACCTGGGCCGCCTGGTGCTCAGCGAACGGCCGTTAGCGGCGGCGGCAGATCATCAGCTCCGTCGTGGGACTCTCCGGCAGGACGCGGACCAGCCGTCGTTCCGCCAGCGCGAGCAGCCCGCCCGCGACCTCGCCGGTGGTCTCGGTGAGGGTGACCGCCCGCAGCAGGCCGCCCCACAGCTTGCGCCACACCGGGTTGGCGTCGACCTGCGCGTTCATCAGCACGAGCATGGGCACGCGGCGTACGACGTCGAACCCGACGTCGGCGAGCGCGCCGGTGATCCAGGGGAGCGTGTGGTTGACCTGGTGGTCGCCGCGCTGCTCCTTTCCGTGCAGGAAGTTCTCCGACAGCACGAACGTGCCGCCGGGCCGCAGCGCGTGCGCGACGGAGCGCAGCGCGGAGCGGTAGCGCTCGTCGTCGGTGATGTGGAACAGCATGTCCATGGCCGAGACGGCGTCGAAGGAGGCGGGCTCCAGGGTGTCACCCGGGTCGGCGATGTCGAGCCGGAGGATGTCGGTGCCGGGGAAGCGGGCGCGCAGGCGTTGCGCGGCGGCCTCCGTCAGATCGGAGCCCGTGACGGACTTCGCGCCGAGCGCCCGCCACTGCCGCAGGTAGAAGCCGGTGCCCGAGCCCACGTCGAGCACGCGGGCGGAGGACAGGTCGAGGCCGAGCGCCGCCACCTCACGCCGGAACACCTCGCCGCGCACCCGGTACATCCACGTGTTGAACGCCAGCCCGAGCCGCTGGTAGCCGACGCCGCTCTCCGTCCAGTCGGCGTGCAGGCGCTGCTCCCAGAAGTCCTTCAGTTCGGCGTGCTGTTTCATGGAGTGACGCTCCCGGGTGGAGGGGGGTCGGCCGATCCGGCCTGTACGGTTCACAGCGTCATGCCACGTACGGCCGGGTCCGAAACGTGCGATCTTCCCGCCGGGCGCTATCCGGCGAGCGCGGCGTCCAGCATTTTCTCGAAATGCACGGTGACGCCTCTCCCCCGATGGTGATGAATCTCCACCCGGTCCGTCAGGGCGTGAATCAAGTGCAGGCCGCGCCCGCCCTCCGCGTCGGGCGGCGCGCCTTCCCCGATGTCCTTGACGGCGAACCCCGAGCCGTGATCGGTCACCTCCACCACGCACCGATCGCGGTGCAGTGCCGCGTCCACCTGGTAGTCCCGCTCGGCTCCCGAGTGGCGCACGGCGTTCGCGCACGCCTCGGTGAGCGCCAGCGCTATGTCGTGGCGAGCGTCACGGGAGACCCCGCACCGCTCCAACGCGACGTCCAGCACATTGCGCGTCAGCGAAACAGAGGCGTTCTCCAGGGGGATCGACAGTGCCATTCCCAGTTCCATACCGTCACCTCCCAACCGATGGCCATCCCCTGCCCGACACATCCCTTGACAAACAGTTTTATAGGCATTATTGGGGAAATTTCGGGTTTAGAGGTGTCGCCTTCTCCGGGAGCCGCGCGAGGCCAGCTCGACCCCGTGCATGGGCTCAGGACCGCGACCACGATCGCGCCGGCCCTGCGCGCCCGCTTCCCCCGTCAGCTGGTGATCGTCACGTCGCGCAGCAGGAAGTAGCCGACCGAGTCGGCCTGCAGGTAGAGGTGGAACTTGGCGGCCTTCGGCTGGGCCGTTCTGTCCGCGGTGACGATGGTGACCACCACGTAGTTCTTGGCCGGGCTGGTCCTGATCTTGCCGTACTCGAAGGTGCGCAGGGCCATGTCCCTGCGGATGGTGACGGCGTCGGTGGTGAGCTTGGTGATGCGGGTGGCCGCGTTCCTGGCCGCCTTGTCCGACGGGAACTCCAGCATGACCTGCACCGCCTTGAGGTGGCCGCGGTAGGCGGAGTAGGCGACCTGGATGGCGCGGCGGCAGTCGTTCTTGGCCAGGAGGCCCTGGGCGTCCACGGGCTCGCAGGTCTGGTAGGTCCAGCCGCCGACCTTGTTCGCGTCGAACTTCACGCCCGAGAGGTTGAACTTCCAGTCGTCGAACTCGGTGTGGGCGATCGGTGAGCCGGGCTGGGCGGCCGTGCTGGATGACGTGCTGGGAGACGTGCTGGGAGACGTGCTGGGGAACGGCTCTTCTGCTGGGTCCGGCGGCTCGTCCGTCGCCTTGGTCTTGGGGTTGTCGCCGGCCTCTGCCTCGGCCGGTTCGTCCGAGGGTGGGGGCGCTTTGGCAGGGGCTGATGTGCCGCTGCCGTCCGGGAGGGCCGCGGGGGTGCTGCCCGAGGCTTTGAGGTAGGAGACGGCGCCGACCGTGCCGCCGCCCAGGAGGACGACGCCTAGGGCGGCCGAGAGGGCGATGATCATGGTTTTGCCGCGCTTCGGCGGGCGGTCGAAGGGGGCGGCGGTCAGATCATAGGGCTCCTGGGGCGGCTGCTGACCATAGGGACCGTAGGGGGTCTGGCGTTCGTAGGGGTCGCCGTGGCCTCCGTAGGGGTCCTGGCCGCCGTAGGGGTCAGGATGGCTGTATAAGCCCTGTTCGCCATACGGGTCAGGGCGACCGTACGGGTCCTGGCCGTACCCGTCCTGGGGGCCGTACGGGTCCTGGCCGTACGGGTCCGGCGAGTAGGGGTGGTCGTCCGGGGGGCCGGGCTGGCTGTGGCGGCCCGGTGGTGCGCCGCCGAAGCCGGGTGGCGGGCTGCCCTGCCGCGGGTGCGGCCCGCTGTCCCTGCGGCCCGGGCTCTGCACGCGTTCCCCGGCGAGCGGTCCATGACTGGGCCACTGGCTCTCCGGCTCAGGGTCCGGCTGGGGCTGGGGTGCCGGGGCCGGGCGGCTCCGGGGCGTGGGGCCGGGCTGCTCGTACGGGGCGCGGCCGTACTCCCGCCATCCCTGCTCAGGCTTCCCATGCGTGTACGGACCGAACGGGTCCGGCGCTGAAGGGTGAGTCATTGCCCCATTGTGTGGCGACATTTCGACGTCTCCCCCGGTCCACGGCCATATGGCATGAGAGTGAACCGGCTCCGCGCACCGCCACGTACTAGGGCCTGTTCGGAGTTCGGATCTTTAGACAGGTCGGAGGCTTCGGATCCATAAGATGGCGCCTCGCAGGTGCAGCCCGGCCAGGTAGCTCTCCGGGGTCTTGTCGAAGCGGAAGGCCAGCCCACGCCAGTCCTTGATCCGGTTAATACCGCGTTCGGCGGTATTGCGCTCCTTGTATAAGGCCTCGTCGTGGCGGACCGGGCGGCCTCCGCGAGAGCCCCGCTTCTTGCGGTTGGCCGCCTGATCCGTCTTCTCTGGGATGACCGCTCGGATGCCGCGTCTGCGCAGGTAGACGCGGTTGGCGCGAGAGGAGTAAGCCTTGTCGGCGGCGACCGCGTCAGGGCGGGTGCGGGGGCGGCCGATGGGCAGGCGGACCTTGATGGCCGCCAGCACCACCGGCAAGCGTGGGCTGTCGGCCGCCTGGCCAGGGGTGAGCAGGAAGGACAACGGGCGGCAGCGCCGGTCGGCAGACAGGTGGACCTTGCTGGTCAGCCCACCCCTTGAACGGCCCAGTTCAGCCGCCTTCAGCCGGGCCCGGTGCCGTCGCCGCAGCCGTCGGCGTCTGACGCGTGCCCCGGTGTCGTCATCGTCGGACTCCTCCGTCTGGGCTGTTTGTCCCTTTGGTGAAGCCCCTTTTCCTCGGCGGCCGCCTTTTCCAACTCCTCCAGCAACTCCCGATCAACCACCATCCCGGCGGCGTGATGGTGGGCCCGGGCCGTCGTGGAGTCCACACTGACCAGGGCGAGATCCGCCTGTCCACGAGCGGCGGCCTCACCGATCAGCGCCTCCATCAGGTTCTGAAAGACGCCCGTGGTCGCCCACGACCGGAACCGGTCGTAGACCGTGGACCATGAGCCGTACTCCTCGGGCACGTCCCGCCACGGACTGCCCGTGCGAAAGCGCCACATCGCCCCGTTGAACTGCCGCCGCAGATCCGGGATCGGGCCCCGCTCGCCCAGCGGCAGATGGGGCTCGATCAAGGCCCACTCATCGTCGGTGAGGTCACCACGCGCCATATCCCGTGCTCTATCAGGGCTGGGCGGTAGCGCGCACGCGAATCCACAATCCCAAGATCTCAACTCCGAACAGGCCCTAGAGCAAAGGCTTCAGGACCGGCGGACGGCCGCCGCGGCGTCGTTGCCGCGGCGGCCGCGCCGCCCGGTCAGCACCCCGGCCGCGACGTCGCCGAGCACGGCGTCCTCCTCCCCTCCCATGGAGGACGGTTCCGTGCTCGCCGCGCGTCGTGGCCGGGGGCCGTTCGAGGGGCTCACTTCGACAGGTAGAGGGTCTTCCAGGTGCCGGCGTACAGGCAGGTGAGTGACGGTTTCTTGGCCTTGGGCTCGGAGCAGACCTTGAGCTCGACCTGGTAGACGTCGCGGTAGCGGAGCGAGAAGTGCTTCGGGCTGCCGTAGCTGCAGTCGCGGACCCAGCGCTCGCGGAAGGGCAGCTGGTCGCCCGAGCGGTACGTGATGCGGAAGACGGCCCAGCCGCACGAGGAGCGGCGGGTGTTGTCGAAGACCTTGCCGGTGATGCGGACGGAGTCGGCCGTGGGCAGGACGGCGTGGTCCTCGCCGGTGGCGGTCAGCGTGCCCCACGCCTTGGCGGCGCGCCTGGGCGCGTAGTACGTGCCCCACGACTTGGCGGGGGCGGCGATCTCGGTCGTCTCGGCGGGGGTGGTGGTGGCGTGGGCGGCGGGGGCGAGGGCGGCCGCGGTGGCGACGGTGGCGAGGGTGGCGGCGGCTAAGGCGAGCGTACGGGGGAGCGTCATCGGGGCCGTCCTTTTTGCTGTGCTGTTCGGCGGATGGCCTTACTGTGCGATGGAGTGATTTCAAGTGGCTTGCCGGAAGTGTCGTCCGATTTCAGGCGGCTTGCGACCCCTCTTGCAGATCGCTTGACGGCTCCGGCGGCGGCGGGTTCCGGTCATGCGGGACCCGGCGATTTGGGCCCGGCGGGGTCGATGCACTATGACACTAGGAAGCGGGCTGTCACTGCGGCTGATCGGGGGATCACGCGCATTGCCCGGCCGGCGGGGGTTCCGGCACCGACATGACGACTTTGATGGGGAATGTGACGTGAGCGGTCCACGCGAGGACGAGCCGGCGACAGGAACACGCGCCGTCGACCCGGCTGCGGTCGATGCGGTCGATGCGGCGGCGGTCGATGCGGCGGCTGCGCGGCTGGCCGGCATCGTGGCGACGACGCCGCTGGAGCGCAGCCCGCGCCTGTCCGAGGTGACCGGCGCCGAGATCTGGCTCAAGCGGGAAGACCTGCAGACCGTGCGCTCCTACAAGGTGCGCGGCGCGTTCAACCTCATCGCGCAGCTCGGCGACGCGGCGCGGGCGGCCGGGGTGGTGGCCGCGAGCGCGGGCAACCACGCCCAGGGCGTCGCGTACGCGTGCTCGGCGCTCGGCGTGCGCGGCCGGGTCTACCTGCCGCGCATGACGCCCAGGCAGAAGCGCGACCGCATCGCCGCGCTGGGCGGCGAGATGATCGAGATCGTGCTGGGCGGCGAGACGTACGACGAGGCGTCCGCCGCCGCCAAGGCCGACGCGCGGGCGACCGGCGCGACGCTGGTGCCGGCGTTCGACGACGTCAGGACGATCGCCGGCCAGGGCACGGTGCTGCGGGAGGCGGTCGAGCAGCTCGGCCGGGCGCCCGACGTGGTCGTGGTGCCGGTGGGCGGCGGCGGCCTGCTCGCCGGTTCGCTGGCCTGGCTGCGCGAGCGGCATCCCGGCACCCGCGTCATCGGCGTCGAGCCGGCCGGGGCCGCCTGCGTGGCCGCCGCCGTGTCCGCCGGTGGGCCGGTCACGCTGGACGCGATCGACACGTTCGTCGACGGCGCCGCCGTGCGCCGGGCGGGCGACGTCACGTACCCGCTGATCGCGGGCTCCGGGGTGGACCTGGTGGCCGTCCCCGAAGGCCAGGTGTGCAGCGAGATGCTCGCGCTCTACCAGATCGACGGCATCATCGCCGAGCCGGCCGGCGCGCTCGCCACCGCCGTGCTGCGCTCCCCCGCCGTGACCGGCATCCCGGCCGGCGCCACCGTGGTGTGCGTGCTGTCCGGCGGCAACAACGACGTCAGCCGCTACGCCGAGGTCGTCGAGCGCGCCCTGGTCCACGAAGAGCGCAAGCACTACTTCCTGGTGGAGTTCCCGCAGGAGCCCGGCGCGCTGCGCCGCTTCCTCGACGAGGTGCTCGGCCCCAACGACGACATCACCCTGTTCGAGTACGTCAAGCGCAACAACCGCGAGACCGGCCCCGCGCTGGTCGGCATCGAGCTGTCCAGCCCCGACGACCTGCCCGCGCTGCTCAAGCGCATGGAGGCCGCCCCGCACCGCATCGAGCAGATCGACCCGTCGAGCCCGCTCTTCCGCTTCGTCACCTGACCATTGATCGGGGCGGTTCCGGGCAGAACACGTGGGTGACGGGGGGCGAGGACAGTGGCAGACGGCGCGGGGGACGATCTCGAACGTGCGGCGGCGGTGTTCGCGGAGGTGCGACCGCGCCTGTTCGGCATCGCGTACCGGATGCTGGCCAGCGTCACCGAGGCCGAGGACCTCGTGCAGGAGGTGTGGATGCGCTGGCAGGACTATGACCGGGCGACGGTGGAGAATCCGCCCGCGTTCCTCGCGACGATCACCACCCGCCTGGCGATCAACGCCGCCCAGTCCGCCCGCGCTCGCCGCGAGACCTACGTCGGGCCGTGGCTGCCCGAGCCGGTGGACACCAGCGCCGACCCGCATCTCGGGGCCGAGCGGGGTGAGGCGCTGGAGTTCGCGGTGCTGCTGCTCCTCGAACGGCTCTCCCCCACCGAACGCGCCGCGTACGTGCTGCGCGAGGCGTTCGACTACCCCTACCGGCAGATCGCGGAGATCGTCCGGCTGAAGGAGCCGGCCGTGCGGCAGCTCGTCAGCAGGGCGCGCAAGCGGCTGCGCGTCGAGCGGCGCACGCCGGTGCCGAGGGACGCGCAGCGCAAGCTGCTGGCCGCCTTCGTCAGCGCGGCCCGCTCCGGCGACCTGGCCGCGCTGGAGGAGCTGTTCGCCGCCGACGTGGTCAGCTACTCCGACGGCGGCGGCGCGGTGCGGGCCTCCAAGTTCCCCGTGGTGGGGCCGCTGCGGGTGGCCAAATACCACCGGGCGTTCGCGAGCCGCTTCTGGGCGGGCGCCGAGGTGGTGTGGGCGAACGCGAACGGGCAGACGTCCGCGCTGCTGGTCCGCGACGGCCAGGTGTTCACCATCCTCACGATCAACGCCACCGAGGCGGGCATCGACCGGATCTACTGGACGATGAACCCCGCCAAGATCGCCGCCTACACCCGCTAATCGGTGGCGCGGTCGAGGTATTCGAGCAGGTGATGGTACGTCTTGCCGGTGGCGCGGGTCAGGCCCAGCTCGCACGTCCTGTTGACGGAGGCGTGCGCCCTGCTGCCCGAGGCGATGACGGCGGCCGCCTCCGCGCGGGTGGCCGAGGCGGTCAGCTCGGGGTGCAGCAGGCCGCGGTCGCCGGCGAAGGCGCAGCACTGCCAGTCGTCCGGCACGACCACCTTCTCGGCGATCGCCTCGGCCAGCCGCGTGATGGCGGAGTCGAGGCCGAGGCGGGCGGATGAGCAGGTGGGGTGCAGGGCCAGCGACGGCATGCGGCGCTTGACGGTCAGGCGGGGCAGGAGGTGCTCGGCGGTGTAGGCGACCGCGTCCGTCACCTCGACGCCGGGCAGCAGGTGGCGGAAGCCCTCGGTGCACGAGGCGGCGTCGCTGACCACCGGGATGCCGCTGGCGTTCTCGATGCGGTCGAGGACCGTACGGACCTGGCCGGCCATCGTGGCGTGGCCGTCGGCGTACCCCTTGGACGACCACGGTGTGCCGCAGCACAGGCTCGCGATGCCCTCGGGCATGAGCAGCTCGACCCCGGCGCGCTCGGCGAGCCGCTGGAAGGCGGTCATGACGCCGGGGCCGCCCGCGGCGGGCGCGAACATCGTGTTGAGGCAGGACGGCAGGTAGACGGCGGCGGGCCGGTGCGCGGGGCGCGGCCTGCGGCGGGCCCCGCCCTTGGGCAGGTCGCGCGACCACTGCGGCACCGCGTCGGCGCCGGCCACGTTGCGGGCGGCGCGGGAGGCGGCCTCGGGCAGCAGCGGGGCCGGGGTGGTGGCGGCGGTGTCGAGCGCGAGGTTCATCACCTGGGTGAGGCCGTCCCAGTGGCGGGCGGCCGACGTCCAGCCCTTGCGGGCCAGCCGGCCGTGCCGCTCGGCGCGCAGCCGCTTGGTGAGGTCGCCGGTGTTGATGAGGACGGGGCAGGCGGTGGCGCACATGCCGTCCACGGCGCAGGTGTCGACGGCGTCGTAGCCGTAGTCGGACTCCAGCTCGGCGACCAGCGCGTGGTCGCCGGCCGCTCGGGCGGCGGCCAGCTCGCGGCGCAGCACGATGCGCTGGCGGGGCGTGGTGGTCAGGTCGCGGCTGGGGCAGACCGGCTCGCAGTAGCCGCACTCGACGCAGCGGTCCACCTCGGGCTCGACGGTGACGACCTGCTTGAGGTCGCGCAGGTGGGCGTCGTCGTCATCGGTGAGGACGACGCCGGCGTTGAGCGTGCCCGCCGGGTCGCACAGGCGCTTGACCTCGCGCATCACCTCGTACAGCTCGTCGCCGTACTGGCGGCGGACGAACGGGGCCATGACGCGGCCGGTGCCGTGCTCGGCCTTGAGCGTGCCTCCTCTGCCGAGCACCGCGGCCACCATGTCATCGGTGAAGGCGGCGTAGCGGTCGAGGTCGGTGCCGAACCGCTCGTTGATCATGAAGTGCAGGTTGCCGTCCTTGGCGTGGCCGAAGATGACGCTGCGCTCGTATCGGTGGGCGGTGAACAGGTGGGTGAGGTCGTCGCACAGGTCGGCCAGGGCGGGCACCGGCACGGCGACGTCTTCGAGCAGCGCGGTGGTGCCGCTGGGGCGGGCGCCGGCGACGGCGGCGTACAGGCCCTTGCGGATGTGCCAGAGCCCGGCGCGGCCGCCCGCCTCGCGGCTGAGCCTGGCGGGCGCGGCCAGGTGGAGCTCGGCGAACGCGCGCTCGGCGGCCCGCTCGCGCTCGGCGAGCAGGTCCGCGTCGGACTCCTGCCACTCGACGAGCAGCGCGGCGTGCGCCTGGACGTCGAGCGTGCGCAGCACGTCGTCGGCCTTGGGGTCGGTCTGGGCGACGCGCAGTGACTCGGCGTCGAGCAGCTCGACGGCGGCGGGCCCGGCTTCGACCAGCGCGGGCATGGCGGCCATGGCCGCGTGCAGGGTGGGGAAGACGAGCAGGCCGGTCGCGGCCAGCCGGTGCGCGGGCACCGTACGGAAGACCGCCTCGGCGACGAACCCGAGCGTGCCCTCGCTGCCGATGACCAGGTGGGCGAGGATCTGGGCGGGCGTGTCGTGGTCGAGGAAGCTGTTGAGCCCGTAGCCCATGGTGTTCTTCAGCGCGAACTGGGCCTGGATGCGGCGGACCGACTCGGGGTTGCCGCGCACGCGCTCGCGCAGCCGGTCGAGGCCCTCGGCGAGCGCGGGTTCGAGTGCGCGCAGCCGGTCGTCGGCGTCGGGCGCGCCGGTGTCGACGACGGTGCCGCTGGGCAGCACGAGCGTCATGGACTCCAGCGTCCGGTACGTGTTGGCGTGGGTGCCGCAGGTCATGCCGCTGGAGTTGTTGGCGACGACGCCGCCGATCGTGCACGCCGACTCGCTGGCCGGGTCGGGGCCGAGCTTGCGGCCGTAGGGGGCGAGGCGGGCGTTGACCTGCCGGAGCACGGCGCCGGGCTGGACGCGTACGCGGGCGCCGTCGTCGAGCACCTCGATGCCGCGGAAGTGGCGCCGGGTGTCGACCAGCAGCTGGTCGCTGACGGCCTGCCCGCTGAGGCTGGTGCCGCCGGAGCGGAAGGTGAGCGGCAGCCCGGCCCGCAGCAGCGCGGCGACCTGCGCGGCGTCCTGCGGCACCAGGACGGCCTGCGGGGTGAGCAGGTAGTGGGAGGCGTCGTGGGCCAGGCCGAGCCGGTCGCTCGCCCTCGTCCGGGCGATCCCCGGCACGGCGGTCTCGACCGCGGCGAGGAGTGCGGGGTCCGGCTGGTCGATCACGATGGGTGCTTCCTTAGCGTCGCGGGTCGATGTGGATCTTGGGTCCTGGGCCGGCGGGGCGGCGCCCGGCCAGCGCCTCGGCGGTCTCGGCGAGCCCGATCGTGGCGGCGACCAGCGGGCGTGCGTCCACCGAGCCGTCGGCGTAGGCCGCGGCTGCCCCGTCGAGTCCTGCTGAACCGCCGAGGATACCGACTGCCGTCACGTCCCTTAGTACCAGGTCACGGGTGTCGAGCGTGGACGGGGTCGGCGCCAGGCCGATATAGACGAGGCGGCCGGCGGGTTCGACGAGGTCGAGGGCGAGCGCGGGTAAGCCGGGGTCGGTGGCGGCGTCGATGACGGCGTGCCACGGCAGGGCGGGCAGCTCGGGCCTGGTCCAGCCGGCGAAGCCGAGCCGGTCGGCCAGGCGCAGCTGCTCGGGGTCGCGGCCGAGCAGGTGGGTCTCGACGCCCTGGGAGCGCGCGAACAGCGCCGCGAGCAGGCCGATGGTGCCGGTGCCGAGGACGAGCAGCCGCTCCCCCTCCTGCAGCGCGGCGGCACGTACGGCGCGCAGCGCGTTGCCGCCCGGCTCCACCAGCGCGCCAAGGGCGGGGTCGAGGCCGTCGGGCAGGGCGCGCAGCGCGGCGGCGGGCACCGGCAGCTGCTCGGCGAGCGCGCCTGGCCGGCCCCTGCTGATGCCGATCTCGGCCAGGTCGGCGCACACGTGGTGGCGGCCTGACCGGCAGCGCGCGCAGTGGCCGCAGCCGAGCATGGTGTCGCCGGTGACGCGGCGGCCGAGCCAGGCGGGGTCCACGCCGTCGCCGACCGCGCTGACCCGGCCGCACCACTCGTGTCCCGGCCGCAGCGGGTACCAGGAGCGCCCGGTGCTCAGGTAGCTCATGTGGCCGGTGAACAGCTCCACGTCGGTGCCGCACACGCCGGCCCGCTCGACGTCCACCACGACCTCGCCCGGCGCGGCGCGCGGCGGCTCGACCTCCTGGACCTCGGCCTTCCCCGGCCCGGTGAGCACCAGGGCGCGCATCTAGCGGGGTCCGACGACGGTCTGCCGCTGGCTGCCGAGGCCGTCGATGCCCAGCTCCATGACGTCGCCGGGCTGGAGCCAGATCTGCGGGTCGTGGCCCATGCCGACGCCGGGCGGCGTGCCGGTGTCGATGAGGTCGCCCGGCTCCAGGACCATGAACTGGCTCAGGTGGTGCACGATCACGTACGGGTCGAAGACCATGGTCTTGGTGGTGCCGGTCTGGCGGCGCACGCCGTTGACGTTCAGCCACATGCCGAGGTCCCGTACGTCGGGGATCTCGTCGGGCGTCACCAGCCACGGCCCGGCCGGGTTGAACGTCTCGGCCGACTTGCCCTTGCTCCACTGCCCGCCGCGCTCCATCTGGAAGGCGCGCTCGCTGACGTCGTTGACCACGCAGTAGCCGGCGATCGCGTCGCGGGCCTCCTCGACCGAGTCGAGGTAGGAGGTGCGGCGGCCGATGACGATGCCGAGTTCCACCTCCCAGTCGGTCTTGGTGGCGCCGCGCGGGATGCGCACGTCGTCGTACGGGCCGACCAGCGTGTTCGGCGACTTGGTGAACAGGATCGGTTCGTCCGGCACCGCCTGGCCTGTCTCGGCGGCGTGGTCGCTGTAGTTGAGCCCGATGCACAGGATCTGGTGGGGGCGGGCGATGGGCGCGCCGACGCGCTCGCCGGCGAACTCGCGTACGTCGCCGCGCGCGACCCGCTCAGCCAGCAGGGCGGGGCCGCCGGCGGCGAAGAAGCGCTCGTCGAAGTCGAGGGTGACGTCGGAGACGTCGATGTAGTGGGTGTCGTCGACGCGGACGACGGGCCTCTCGGCGCCGGGGGCCCCGATGCGCATGAGGTACAAGGCGGTCTCTTTCCAGGTCTCGGCTGACGACGGCGGTGCGACGGCCCGGCTCGCCCGGTGACCGGCGCGGCGTGTCACGCCCGATGCCCGGTATGCGGTCGATTTCCGTTTCACCGATCTTCTTTCCCATTATGAGAGGATGATGTCCCGCAGCAGCCAGTGGTACGCCGGCACCGACCGCAACTCCTACATCCATCGCGCCTGGATGCGGCGCGGGGTGCCGTCCGACGCCTTCGACGGCCGTCCGCACATCGCGATCGCGAACACCGCCTCCGACCTCACCCCCTGCAACATGCATCTCAACGAGGTCGCCGAGCAGGTCAAGCACGGCGTCTGGGAGGCGGGCGGCGTCCCGCACAACCTGCCCGTCGTCTCGCTGGGCGAGACGAACGTGCGGCCGACCGCGATGCTCTGGCGCAACATGGCGGCGATGGCGGCGGAGGAGCTGCTGCGGGCCAACCCGATCGACGGCGTGGTGCTGCTGGGCGGCTGCGACAAGACGATCCCTGCGCTGCTCATGGGGGCCGCGTCGGTGGACCTGCCCGCCGTCGTGGTGCCGGGCGGGCCGATGCTGACCGGGACGTTCCGCGGCGCGCCGCTCGGGTGCGGGACCGACGTGTGGCGGCTGAGCGAGGAGGTCCGCGCGGGCACCCTCACCCAGGGCGACTTCCTGCGCTCGGAGTCGTCGATGATCCGCAGCAAGGGCCACTGCAACACGATGGGCACGGCCTCCACGATGGGCCTGCTGGCCGAGGTGCTCGGCATGACGCTGCCCGGCCTGGCCGGGACGCCGGCGCCCGACAGCCGGCTGCTCGAAGGCGCGCACGCGACCGGCCGGCTGATCGTGGACATGATCGCCGCCGACCGCCGGCCGTCCGCCGTGATGACGCGGGGCTCGTTCCTGAACGCGATCGTCGCGCTGGCGGCGCTCGGCGGCTCCACCAACGCCGTCGTGCACCTGCTGGCCATCGCCGGGCGGCTCGGGGTGGAGCTGACCCAGGACGACTTCGACCGTACGGGGGCGGGCGTGCCGCTCCTGGTGGACCTGCAGCCGGCCGGCCGCCACCTGATGGACGACCTGCACCGCGCGGGCGGCCTGCACGCCGTGCTGCACCAGGTGCGCGACCTGCTCGACCCCGAGGCGATCACCGTGACGGGGCGCCCCCTGGTGGACCACCTGGAGGACGTGACGATCCACGACCCCGAGGTGATCCGCACCAAGGAGCACCCGTTGCAGAAGGACGCGGGCATCGCCGTCCTGTACGGCGACCTGGCGCCCGACGGAGCCGTCATCAAGCCCGCCGCCGCCTCGCCCCACCTGCTCAAGCACCGTGGCCCGGCCGTGGTGTTCGACTCGATCGAGGACCTGCACGCCCGTCTGGACGACCCCGATCTCGACGTCACCGCCGACTCGGTGCTGATCCTGCGCGGCTGCGGCCCCAAGGGGTATCCCGGCATGCCGGAGGTGTCGAACCTGCCGCTGCCGCCCAAGCTGCTCGCCCAGGGCGTGCGGGACATGGTGCGCATCTGCGACGGGCGGATGAGCGGCACCGCGTATGGGACGGTCGTGCTGCACGTGACCCCCGAGGCCGCGGCGGGCGGGCCGCTCGCCAAGGTGCGCACCGGCGACATGATCGTCCTTGACGTGCCGAACCGCCGCCTCGACGTGGAACTCCCGCCCGGCGAACTGGCCGCGCGGGAGCCGTCGGAGGCGATGACGCAGGCCCTCGCCCGCCCGCCGCGCGGCTGGCAGCGCCTCTACGTCGAGACGGTCCAGCAGGCGAACACGGGCGCCGACCTCGACTTCCTGGTGGGCGGCAGCGGCGCCGAGGTGGCCCGCGAGTCGCACTGACGCGGGCCGGGCCGGGGGTCAGCCGTTGAGCACCGGGGCGAGCCTGCGCCACTGCTCGCGCGGGAAGCCCTTGGGGTCGTCGATGAGGACCTGGACGCACACGTGGTCGGCCCCGGCGGCGCGGTGCTCGTCCACCCGGCGCTTGACGGCCTCCTCGTCGCCCCAGGCGATGAGCGCGTCGAACAGCTGGTCGCTGACCGTCTCCAGGTCCTCCTCGGTGAAGCCGAGCCGCAGCAGGTTGTTGGCGTAGTTGGGCAGCGACAGGTAGCCGCGCAGCCAGTCGGCGCCGATCGCGCGCGCCTCGTCGCGGCCCGAGCACAGGATCGCGGTCTGCTCGGGCAGCACGAGCGGCCCCGCGCCGAGCGCCTCGCGGGCCTGGCGGGTGTGATCGACGGTGACGAGGTACGGGTGCGCGCCCCGCGAGCGCTCCTTGGCCAGCTCCAGCATCTTGGGGCCGAGCGCGGCGAGCACCCGGTCGCCGGGGAGCACGGGCCGCTCGGCCGCGTCGAGCCCGTCGAGGAAGGCCGACATGGCCGCGAGCGGGCGGCGGTAGCGGCCGGGCTCGGTGGAGTCGATGAGCGGGGCGTGGCTCACCCCGATGCCGAGCAGGATCCGGTCGCCGTGGGCCGCGGTCAGCGACGCGTATGAGGCGGCGGTCTCCTCGGGGGTGTGCATCCACAGGTTCAGGATCCCCGTGGCGACCGTCGCCCGCCTGGTCGCCGACAGCAGCCGCTCGACCGCGTCGAACACCGGCCCTCCGACGTCGGGGATCCACAGGGCGGTGTAGCCCAGTTCCTCCAGTTCTGTGGCGGCCTCCGCGGCCTCGCCCGGGTCTCCGTGTCTGAGTTGCGTGCTCCAGATGCCCACGCCGGCAAGATTCTTCACGCTCCTCGTGATACCACGCCGGTGCGCCGTGATCGGAGTGCGCCGCGCGACTTACCGGGCGGCCGCGACGACGTACCGGGTGGTGGCCCAGGCCGCGTACAGCAGGGGCGAGACCAGCAGGAGCAGGCCGGCCACGGGCTTGACCAGGACGACCGCGACGGCGAGGCCGAGCACGACGAGGCTCGCCGCCGCGAGGTACCAGCGGCGGGCGACCAGGAACAGGCAGGGCCGCACCAGGCCGCGCAGCCGGACGCCCGGCTCGCCGGCGAACGTCAGCAGCGCGAACGCCACCGCCGCCACCAGCGCCGCCGCCGTGCAGAAGAACGGCACCAGGGCCGGGCCGAAGGAGGTGCCCGCCACGGCGACCGCGTCCACCGCGAGCACGGCCAGGGCCGTCCCCGCCGCCGCCCACACGGCGAGGGCGCGCCGCCACCCGCGCCGGTACCCGTTCCAGAAGGCGCGCAGCACGCCGGTGTCGCCCTCGCCGAGCGCCTCGAAGCAGCCGAACGCGCCCGCGAGCGCGGGCCCGCACAGCAGCGACAGCACCGCGAAGAACGGCCACGACGCCAGCGGATCGCGGACGACGGCCAGCGCGAGCAGCAGCGGCGCGCAGGAGAGCGCCAGCAGCACGTTCGTCATGAGGCCGACGTAGACGGTCGAGAACACCTTCTCGTACGTCTCCTGCCGGGCGGGCCGCAGCAGCCGCGCGACGCCGCTCTCGGAGACGTTCCCCGGCGCGCTCATCCCTTGAGCCCGCTCGTCGCGATGCCGCGGATGAAGTACCGCTGGCCGAACAGGAAGATCACCAGGACGGGCAGCACCGACAGCACCGACCCCGTCATGATCATCGCGTACTCGGCCTCGTACTGGCCGACGAAGGAGCGCAGGCCGAGCTGCACGGTCCACAGCTCGTTACTGGTCAGGTAGATGAACGGGCCCATGTAGTCGTTCCAGGTGTTGACGAACGTGAGCAGCGCGAGGCTGGCCAGCGCCGGTTTCGACAGGGGCAGCATGATGCGGCGGTAGATGCCGTACTCGCTGAGCCCGTCGATGCGGGCCGCCTCGCACAGGTCGTCGGGGATCGACATGTAGTACTGCCGCATGAGGAAGACGCCGAACGCGCCGAACGCCTGGAGCAGGATGATCGACCAGTAGGTGTCGGTGAGCTCGGCCCGCTGCATCATGATGTACTGCGGCACCATGTACGCCTGCCACGGCACCGCGATGGTCGCGATGTAGGCGAGGAACAACCCGTCCCTGCCGGGGAAGCGCACCTTGGAGAAGCCGTACGCGGCGAAGCTGCCGGTCAGCACCTGCAGCGCGGTGATCGTGACGGACAGGAACGCCGAGTTGCCGAGGTAGGTGAGCAGCGGGATGCGGTCCCAGATCTCCACGAAGTTCGACCAGCGCAGCTCCTCGGGGATCCACTGGACGGGCACCGTGAAGACCTGGTTGTCGCGTTTCAGCGACGACGACACCATCCACGCGAACGGCACCAGCACCAGCGCGGCGATCACGATGAGGCCGGCGTAGGCGGGGACGGTGCGGAGCAGCCGCCGGCCGCGGCTGCTTCCCGCGGCCTCTGGCAGCGCGGTCATGTCACGCTCCTGCGCTCGTTGATGCGGAACTGGACGACGGTCACCGTGAGCACGATGAGGAACAGCACCAGCGCGACGGCCGAGGAGTAGCCGAACTGGCCCTCCCTGATGCCCTCGCGGTAGATGAGCTGCGCCAGCACGAGCGTGCTGCGGCCAGGACCGCCGTCGGTCATGACCACGATCAGGTCGAGCACCTTGAAGCTCTGGATCGTCAGCATGACCAGGACGAAGAAGGTGGTGGGCCGCAGGCAGGGCAGCGTGACGCTCCAGAACCGCTGCCAGGCGCCGGCGCCGTCCACGGTGGCGGCCTCGTAGTACTCGCGCGGGATGGTCTGCAGGCCGGCGAGGTAGAGCACCATGTAGTAGCCCATGTCCCGCCACACGCTGGTGATGATGACGGCGGGCATCGCCCAGTCGGTGCTGGCCACCCAGCGGGGCGGCTCGCTGACGCCGAGCACCTCCAGGAACTGGTTGACGGGCCCTGAGGTCGGGTTGAACAGCATGTTCCACACGACCGCGACGGCGACCAGCGAGGTGACGTACGGGAAGAACGCGGCGGTGCGGAAGAACTGCACGCCGCGCAGCTTGCGGTTCAGCGCGATGGCCAGGCCCAGGGCGACGGCGAGGGTCAGCGGGATGTGCCCGGCCGCGTAGAAGAGCGTGTTGCGCAGCGCGACGTGGAAGTTCTCATCGCGCAGCAGCCGCTCGAAGTTCTCCAGCCCCACCCACTCGGGGGTGCTGTAGGAATCCCAGTCGAGGAACGCCAGCGCGAACGCCGCCGTCATGGGCACGAGCGTGAACAGCGCGAAGCCGATGAAGTTCGGCAGGATGAAGCTCCAGCCGACGAGGGTATTGCGCCAGGCGCGCCGGCGGGGCGGGGCGGCCGGCAGCGGCCGCGTCGTTGCCTGTGTCATGGTGTCCTTCGGAACTCTCCGTGAGACGCCGGGAGCCCGGACGGCGGCCCGGGCCCGCGACCGCCCTAGTTGAGCACTTCGCTCTTGACGCGCTCGTTCATCGTGCGGATGCCGTCGGCCACCGACTTGTCGTTGACCATGATCAGCTCGTGCTCCTCGTTGAGGATCGTGTCGATGTCGGAGCTGTTCTCGCTGACCGGCATCTCCAGCGTCACCTTGTCGGGGACGAACGCCTTCTTCGACAGCTCGTCTCCCGGCATGCCCTTGAGCCCGAAGTACGCCTCGGTGATCTCGGGTGTCTGCAGGGCCGGCACCACGCCGACCTTCGTGATCGCCTCGGCCCCCGCCTTGCTCGCGGCGAACTCGACGAACTTCTTGGCCGCGTCGGCGTGCTCCGAGCGCTTGTTGACGGCGAACGCGGTCGGCGAGCCGAACGTGGTGACGCCGGTCGTGCCGGGACGCTGCGGCATGGGGGCGAGCCCCCACTCGACGTCGGTCGCGCCCTTCGCCTTGGCCTCCAGGATGCCGGAGATGTACCAGGTGCCCATGGGCATCAGCGCGGTCTTGCCGCTCTCGAACTGGGTGCGGTAGTCGGCCTGCTGGGACTTGGCGGCGCCGAAGTCGAGCACGGCGCCGGCGTCCTGGAGCCCCTTGGCCACGTTGTACTGGTCGGTGAAGAAGGTGTAGTCGCCGCTGAGCTGGTCGCCGCCGGTCTGCGCGGCGGAGATGGCCTGCACGACCGAGCGCCAGGTGTGGTGGTAGGCGCCGTACACCTTGTCGCCGCCCTCGCCCTGCGTCAGCTCCTTGGCGAGCTTGGTGTAGTCGTCCCAGGTCAGCGGGTCGGGCAGCTTGGCGCCCGCCTTGTCGAGCAGCGTCTTGTTGTAGTAGAGCAGCCAGAAGTCCTGCCGGTACGGCAGCGCGTAGTACTTCCCGCTGACGTCGAAGGCGTCCAGGCCGGCCAGCTTGCTCGTGTCGGTCGACTTGACCAGGTCGGTGAGCTCCAGCAGCTGGTTGCGGCTGGAGTAGCGGGAGTAGTCGATGACGTTCTTCATCGTGATCACGTCGGTCTTGTCACCGCCCGCCAGCATGGTGGTGACCTTCTCCGGATAGTCGTCGGCGAGGATGTCGACCGGCTTGATGGTGATGTTCGGGTTGGCCTGCTGGAAGGCGTCGAAGAGCGCCTTGAACTCGGGCGTCTTGGCCAGGTTCCACACCGTGACGCTCAGCGTGATCTTGCCGTTGGGGTCGGCCGGCTCCGGGTCGCCCGAGCCGCAGGCCGCGAGGGCGAGCGCGAGCGCTCCTGCCAGGGCCAGGCCCTTGACCGCCTGCCGCCGCGCCCCGCCCTTGCCTGACGTGATCATTGATCCGGTCTCCTCTCCGTCGCTGGGGGGTTGGTCAGGCGCTGACGGCGAACTCGTCCGGCGTGACGGCCGTGCGCAGCGGCAGGCCGGCCAGGTGGCGTTCGAGTTCGTCGAGAGCGCTGTCGCTCATGCGCCGGGTCTCGCTGCCCAGCGAGCCGGCGATGTGGGGGGTGATCATGACGTTGGGCAGCTCGTACAGCACCGACTCGGCCGGGAGGGGTTCGGGGTCGGTGACGTCGAGGATGGCGTCGAGCCGCCCTGCGGCGCACTCGCGCTCCAGCGCGGCGGTGTCGAGCACGGCGCCGCGCGCGGTGTTGATGACGGTGGCGCCGTCGGGCAGCATGGCCAGCTCGGCCGCGCCGATGAGGTGCCGGGTGGCGGGCAGCGACGGGACGTGCAGGGTGAGCACGTGGGAGCGGCGCAACAGCTCGGGCAGCGCGACCAGGCGGCCGCCCGCCGCGCTCACCTCCTCCTCCGCCGCGTACGGGTCGGCGACCAGCACGTCCATCTCCAGGCCGCGCAGGCTCCGCACGACCCGGCGGCCCACCCGGGAGAAGCCGACGACGCCGACCGTGCGGCCTCTGTTGCTCAGCTCGCCGCGCCGGGAGGCGTAGGACCAGTCGTCGCGGTGCTCGCGCGCGTCCTGGGCGAGGAACGGGGCCTTCTTGCCGGCGAAGATGACGGCGGCGAGGGTGAACTCGGCGACCGGGATGGCGTTGGCGTCGGCGGCGCTGGTCACCACGATGCCGCGGCGCCACACCTCCTCGGTGACGAACGGGCGCACGGTGCCGGCGCAGTGGAAGACGGCCCGCAGCCGGGGCGCGTCGGCCAGCCGCTCGGTGGTCAGCGGCGGGCAGCCCCACGAGGTCAGCAGCACCTCGCTCTCGCGCAGGCGGCGCCGCGCCGAGGGGGTGTCCAGGTCGTCGGTGCAGATCGGGTCTCCCAGCTCGGCCAGGCCGCGCAGCCGGTGCAGCTGCCGCTGCCCGAACTGCAGGCGGTACGTGGCCGGGTCCATGACCAGCAGGGCGTGGGGCCGCGTCATAGGGACGCGCCCATGTGCCCGTTCGATCGGCCGGCGACGCGGGATCTGCTGTTCAACCTGATGCTCCTCGCGGTGTGGGGGTTCGGGGTCTCGGCGCGTGGCGGCATGACGGCACGGCCAAGAGGAGGACGCCTGGAAGGTTCGATCGGCAAACGATCAGCTTTGTTCATCTGTGATCGGCTGGCGTTGCCATGGAGTTAAGCGTGACCGCATCGAGCTCGTCAAGGGGCAATCCAATCGCTCCGATCAGCAACGCTCGTGTTAGATCACAACTGCTCAACAAAGCGGCCGGATGCGCCGGTGACGGCTTGACGGGCCCTGGCGGCGCTGTAACCATCGCGTGAATCCATGGTTACGTAAACATCCCCCCGCCAGGAAGGGACTCGTGAATGGCGCCCCTGGACGACCCGCGGCTGTCACCGTTCACCGGGTGGACGCGCGCGCACTGGGCCGGCCTGGCCGACCGCCTGCTGCTGGCGGCCCGCCGCCACACCTCGCCAGGTCGCGCCCACGTCTCCTTCCCCGGCAGGCCGGGCGGCTACGGCCCTGACGTGGACGCCCTGGAGGGCTTCGCGCGCACGTTCCTCGCAGCCGGATTCCGCGTCGCGGGCGAGCGGGGCGCCGACCCGCTGAACCTCATGGAGTGGTACGCCGACGGCCTGGCCGCCGGGACGGACCCGCACGCGCCCGAGCGCTGGGTCCGGCTGGACGAGCACGACCAGGCCAAGGTCGAGGCCGCCTCGCTCGCGCTCGTCCTGCACCTGACCAGGCCCTGGCTGTGGGACCGGCTCAGCCCGCTCGTGCAGGAGCAGGTCGTCGACTACCTCACGCCGGCCATCGGCTCGTGGTACCCGCCGATCAACTGGGTGTGGTTCCAGATCGTCGTCGAGCAGTTCCTGGCCTCGGTCGGGGGGCCGTACTCGGCGGACGACATCGAGGCGGGCTTGGCGCTGACCGACGGCTTCGCCCGCCAGGACGGCTGGTACGCCGACGGCGACGAGCGCGCCTACGACCACTACGCCGGATGGGCGCTGCAGTTCTACCCGCTCATCTGGACCGAGATGGCCGCCGGCAGCCCGGACGCCGAGTCCCGCAGGCCCGTCTACCTGCGGCGGCTCGAACGGTACCTCCAGGACGCGGTGCACCTGGTCGGGGCCGACGGCTCGCCGCTCATCCAGGGCCGCAGCCTCACCTACCGCTTCGCCGCCGCCGTGCCGTTCTGGCTGGGCGCCCGCTACGGGCTCGACTCCCCCGCACCCGGGCTGCTGCGCCGGGCCGCCTCCGGCATCGCCCGCCACTTCGTCTCCCACGGCGCGCCGGGCGAGGACGGGCTGCTGACGCTGGGCTGGCATGGGCCGTGGCGGCCGATCGCGCAGTCGTACTCGGGGCCCGGGTCGCCTTACTGGGCGGCCAAGGGGCTCTTCGGCCTGACCCTGCCCGCCGACCACCCGGTGTGGACCGCCGTGGAGGAGCCGCTGCCGGTCGAGCGCGACGACTTCCAGCGCGTCGTCGCCGCTCCCGGCTGGCTGGTCGGCGGGACGCGGGCGGACGGCGTCGTACGGGTCGTCAACCACGGCACCGACCACTCACGCCCCGGCTCGAACCTCACCGACTCCCCCCTCTACGCCCGCCTCGGCTACTCCACCGCCACCTCTCCCCTGCTCGCCGGCCCGCACGCGGGGCGGCCGCTCGACCAGTCGGTCACGCTGCTGTCCGAGACCGGCGAGCCGAGCCACAGGACCGGCTTCGACACGCTCGGCCTGGAACGGCTCCCCACCGGAACGGTCGCGGGAGCGTCCCGGTGGCGGGCGCACTGGGTGACCCCCGACGAGGATGTCCCCGACCACGGCTCAGGACGCTCCGGCGAGGTGCGGCTCGGGCCGTGGCTGGAGGTGCTGTCGGTGGTGCGGGGCGCGTGGGAGGTGCGGCTGGTCCGCGTCCAGCCCTCTGAGGAGGCGGGACGGCTGCGCGTCGGCGGCTGGCCGCTCCCGGCCGACGGGCCGGATCCGGAACCCGGCTCGGTCGTGAGCAACGGCAAGACGTGCTCGGGCGTGTGGAGCGCCGGGCTGGACGACGGCGGCGTCACCGCGGCCGACGACGCCTCGCCGCTCGGTCTCTGGACGCTGGTGCCGTGGCGGGCGACGAGCGGCCCCGCGCGTACGGACGTCTGGTACGACGCGGCCATCCACCTCGGCGCCGGCGAGCCCGCCGAACCGCCCGCCGTGTCATGGGACGGCCCGTCATGCCTCTTCACCTGGCCCGACGGCACGAGCGACGCCCTCGACCCCGCCCGCCTGCTGCGTCCCTGACCCGCCCGCCCCCGAGGTAGGCGGGTCAGGACGACGACTGGCGGACGATCAGCTGGGGCCCGACCACCACGCGGTGGGCGGGCCTGCTGGGGTCGTGGAGGCGTTCGAGCAGCAGGGCGAACGCGGCGCGCCCGATGTCGGTCTTCGGCGGCCTGATCGCGGTGAGCGGCGGGTCGCACAGCTCGGCCACCTCGTCGTCGTACGTCACCACCGCCAGGTCGCCGGGCACCCTGATGCCGCGGTCCTGGCAGCGCTCGACCAGCGAGATGGCCTCGGGGTCTGAGTGCACGAGCAGCGCCCTGGTGCCCGAGGCCAGGCAGGCGTCGAGCACGTCGTCGAGCGCTCGCGCCCAGCCGGGGTCGCGGCGGTCCACCGTACGGGCCTGGGGCGTGCCGTCCGTCTCCAGCCCCAGCTCCTCGCAGGCCAGCCGCCACCCGGCGCGCACGTGCGGCGCCGTGGGGCTGGTGATCGTGGTGATCAGCCCGACCCTGCGGTGGCCGAACGCGGCGAGGTGGCGCACGGCCATCGCCGCCCCGAGCGCGTGGTCGCTGACCACGGACTCCATGGCCTCCCGGTAGGGCCCGACGGCGGCGGCCCGCTCGATCAGCACGACCGGCACGCCCGCCGTCTGCAGCCAGCGGACCAGCTCCTCGCCCTCGTCGCTCTCGGTGGTGGGCGCGACCAGCAGGCCGTCCACGCCGACGGAGTCGATGAGCGAGGCGAGCTGCCGCCGCTCGTCGGCCACCTGGTACGTCGCCCCGCGCAGCACCACCCGCACCCCCGCCGACGCTGCCGCCTCGCGGACGCCGCGGATCACGTCGGGGTAGTAGTAGTCGAGCGAGGGGACGACCATGCCCACCGTGAGCGACGCCGCCGCCTGGCCGGGGGTCTCCGCCGGCTCGCGGGCGGGCGCCGGCTCGGGCGGCTCGGTCAGCGTGGCACCCCCGCGCACCCGGCGGATGACGCCCTCCTCGGCCAGCAGCGTGATGTCACGCCTGATGGTGATCGCCGAGACGGCCAGCTCGGTGGCCAGGTCGTGCACCCGCATGATGCCGCGCCGCCGCAGCAGATCGACCAGCCGGTTGCGACGCTCGTCGGGCAGCCGGCCCGCCGCGTCGGCTGCCGCCGCCTGGTCCTCAGCCGGTGATGCGTCTGTGGCCACGTTGGTCATACTCCTCCTCGCCGACGGCCATAGTACCGATCGAAACTGATCGAAGGTGAATTAACAAGTCACAGACCTGATTCGTTCCGGCCTTTCGGTCAGCGGGCCAGGCCGGCGAGCAGGAGGTCCGTCAGCCTGTCCACCGCCGCGGCGTCCCGGCCGGGCGGCAGGGCGCGCAGGGCGCACGCGGCGGCCGAGCGCGGGTCTCGCCAGGGCAAGGTCACGCTCGTCCACCCTGTGGTTATGGCGTACGGGCAGGGGTAGGCGGCCCGGAAGTGACGTCATGTGAAGGGGGGACCCATGACCTCTGGTGATTACTGGCACTACGGCTATGGCCCCATGGACGAATTGCTGGCCAGGTTCTTCGGGTTCGGGCCGCCGCCGTACAACCGGCGGGTCGATCTCGAACGGCTGCTCAGCGAGGACGCCATCGAGCTGCTCCGCACCGCCGCCCAGAAGGCGGCCTCGTGGGGAGCCGGCTACCTCGACACCGAGCACCTGCTGTGGGCCGCCACCCAGGTGGAGTCGACCCGGGTGATGCTGGAGCAGGCGGGGGCCGACCCGGCGGCGCTGGCCACGGAGGTCGAGCAGTCCGTCGAGCAGCGCGAGCCGCGCGAGGGCCCGATACGCCTGGCGCCCGCCGCCAAGCGGGCCCTGCTGGACGCGCGGCAGGTGGCCAGGGCCACGGCGGCGTCGTACATCGGGGCCCGGCACCTGGTGCTCGCCTTGTCGGCCAACCCGCTGTCGGCCGCCGGGCGGCTGCTGCGCCACGCCAGGCTCACCCCGGAGTCGTTCGTGCAGGACAACAGGGGCGCCGCCGAGCCGATGCCGCACCAGCCGCCGCAGCCGAGCAGCACCCCGACGCTCGACCAGTTCGGCAGAGACCTGACGGCCACCGCCGACGAGGGCGGCATCGACCCCGTGATCGGCAGGGACGACGAGATCACGCAGGCGGTGGAGGTGCTGTCGCGGCGTACCAAGAACAACCCGGCGCTGCTCGGCGAGCCCGGCGTGGGCAAGACGGCGATCGTGGAGGGGCTCGCGCAGCGCATCGTCAGCGGCGAGGTGCCCGACACGCTGCGCGGCAAGCGGGTCGTCCAGCTCGACGTGGCCGGCCTGGTCGCCGGCACGAAGTACCGCGGCGAGTTCGAAGAGCGGCTGAGCAAGCTGATGGAGGAGATCCGCGCCCACAGCGAAGAGCTGATCGTCTTCATCGACGAGCTGCACACCATCGTCGGCGCCGGCGGCGCGGAGGGCGCGATCGACGCCTCCAACATGCTCAAGCCCGCGCTCGCCCGCGGCGAGCTGCACGTCATCGGCGCGACCACGCTGGACGAGTACCGCAGGTACATGGAGAAGGACGCCGCGCTCGAACGCCGCTTCCAGCCCATCCTGGTGCCCGAGCCGACCGTCGAGGACACCATCGAGATCATGCGCGGCCTGCGCGACCGGTACGAGGCCCACCACCAGGTCAAGTTCACCGACGACGCGCTCGTGGCCGCGGTCGAGCTGTCCGACCGCTACATCTCCGACCGGTTCCTGCCCGACAAGGCCATCGACCTCATGGACCAGGCGGGCGCCAGGGTCGCGCTGCACACCAGGACCACCCCCGCCGGCACCCGCGAGATGGAGGAGGACCTGGAGCACCGGCAGCGCGAGAAGGACCAGGCGGTCGAACGTGAGGACTACGACCGCGCCCGCGAGCTGCGCGACGAGATCGCCGCGCTCAAGACCCGCATCGAGGAGACCAGGGCCAGCCGGCGCGGCTTCGCCGAGGTCACCCCCGCCGACATCGCCGAGGTCGTCTCCCGCGCCACCGGCATCCCCGTCTCCCAGCTCACCCAGGAGGAGCGCGAACGGCTGCTCGGCCTCGAAGAGCACCTGCACCGGCGGGTGATCGGCCAGGACGAGGCGGTGGCGGCGGTGTCGGAGGCCGTACGCCGCTCCCGCGCCGGGATGAACGACCCCAACCGGCCGATCGGCTCGTTCCTCTTCCTCGGGCCCACCGGGGTCGGCAAGACCGAGCTGGCACGGGCGCTGGCCGAGTCGCTCTTCGGCGAGCAGGACCGGATGATCCGGCTGGACATGAGCGAGTTCCAGGAGCGGCACACCGTCTCCAGGCTCGTCGGGGCGCCCCCTGGTTACGTCGGCTACGAGGAGGCGGGGCAGCTCACCGAGCAGGTGCGGCGCAGGCCGTACTCGGTGATCCTGCTCGACGAGATCGAGAAGGCCCACCCCGACGTGTTCAACCTGCTGCTCCAGGTGATGGACGACGGGCGGCTGACCGACGCGCAGGGGCGTACGGTCGACTTCAGGAACAGCGTGGTGATCATGACCTCGAACATCGGCGCGGACATCATCATGGCCCATCCAGGCGAGGGGGCCCGGGGGTTGCGCGGCCAGCTCATGCGGCTGCTCCAGCAGCGGTTCCGTCCCGAGTTCCTGAACCGGATCGACGAGATCATCATGTTCCGCGGCCTGGAGGCCGAGCAGCTGCGCGAGATCACCTCGCTGCTGCTGGACGAGACCAGGCGGCGGCTGCACGCCCAGGGGGTCGAGCTGGAGATGGAGCAGGGGGCGGTGGACTGGCTGGCCCACGAAGGCTACCAACCGGCCTTCGGCGCCCGGCCGCTGCGCCGCATGATCCAGCGCACGCTGGACAACACGTTCTCCCGGCTCCTGCTCAACGGCACCCTCCACGATGGCCAGCGCGCCCACGTCGGCGTCAGGGACGACGACCTCACCATCACCGTCCTGGACCCCGGCGCCGAGCTCGGCCCGGAGATCCGCCCGAACGCCGTCGCCAAACCGGCCCCCCGAGTCCAGCAGGAACAACGCGAAGAAAACATCGGCCACTACCTCTGACAAGATGCCGGAGCTGAACACCTCCCGCCGGCCTTGCCCCGGTCTCCTCGCCCTCACGCGAACGAGGCGGGATCAAGCGGCCTGACGGGGCCGGGGTTCAGAACGCTGGGGCTCATGAGAGCGCGGCCGCTGGTGAGGTTGAGAGACGGCGGGGGCTCAAGCGCGAGCCACGAGACATGGGTCGGTGGGGAGGCGCCGCCTCCGGGGTCGCTGGGGCGGGGGGCGGAGATACGGGCATGCCTTTTCGCATTTCCTGGGCTATGGTCGGCCGTATGACGGGACCAGGGCTGACCCTACGAGGGTTCATCGCGCCGCGTGGCGGTGTGATGGGCCTGGTCCTGCTGTCCCTGCTCGTGGCCACCACCTTCTCCGTCGCCTGGTACGACGGCGGCCAGGCGGGCCTGTCAGGCGGGTCCGCGGGGCAGGTGTGGCTCGCCGGCGCGTACAAGGACAAGCTGTCGAGCCTGCCACCACAGGCGGGCAACGCCCGTGAGCACCACACGCCGTCGCTGTGGCCGCCCCTGCGCGGCACCCGCAACGGCGAGGCCGCCCACCTGGCGCTCCTGCCCTCGCCGGCCGCCGACGGCCCCGCGATCCGCGACCCGCAGCAGTTCGGCCACCGCACCGCGGGCTCCCGCAGCCCGCCACCGGCCTGACCCCTCCCCACCTCGCGACCCGGCCTCCCTGCCGGGGAGTCCGGCGTGGGGGGGGGGGGGGGGGCGGGCCGGGGCGGGGGGGGGGGCGCCCCCCCCCCCCCCCCCCCCCCCCCCGCCCCCCCCCCCCCCCCGCGGCCCCCCCCCCCCCCCCGGGCCCCCCCCCCCCCCCCACACCCCCCCCAG
>NZ_JBFAQB010000012.1:201453-288772 GCF_040676995.1 Nonomuraea sp. NPDC049419
TCGACGCGGCCCCCGAGCCTGAGCCTGAGCCCGAGCCGGTGCTGGACGCCGCCGACGAGCCCGCCCCCGAGCCGGCCGCTTGCCGCCCGCACACGTCTCGCCTCGGCACACGCACAACGCACCGGCCGCGAACGGCAAGCGTCCGCACGCCGGTGAGCGCCGACACGCCGACCCGCGCCCGCACACCAGCGAACGCTGACACGCCAACCGCTTCCGCACACCCGCAAGCGCCGGCACGCTGACCGCGTCTGCGCGCCCGGTCGACGGGACGCGTATTCGCGCGCCTTGACCGTCTGGCGAGTGTCCGCATGCCCATGGCCTCCTGGCAGGTGTTCGCGCACTGGGCTGCTTCGGGTGCTGTGCGCCGTCGGCCGTCCCATGGGTGCGCCCGGAGGTCTACCGGCCTCCCGGGCCCTTACGTCCGGCACCTGCGCCTGCGTGCAGCGGCCTCGACGGGGGCGTCTGAGGCACCCGGCGCGCTCCAGTGCCTTGGCGCCCCGCACGTCGCGGCGCCGGGCGGCGTGGGGGGAGGGTTCGGGGGTCGAGTTCGTGGGGCGGTGGTTGTGCCGTCCCAGTCGGTTCATCTACAGCGAGGAGCCATTCGTCATGGCCGTGATCAGGTCATTGCAGGTCCGCCGCCGTCCGAGGGGTGCGGTATGAGTCTCGGGCGGGGGTTCGTGGCGCTGGATCTTGGGACGGCGCGTACGCGTACGTCGCGCGGGTCCGCGATCGCCGACCGTTCGTCGGACGTGTTCGGCGCCGCGCCCGAGGACTCCGCCGTTCCGATACGCCCGATACGTCATGGGATGGTGGCTGACCCGGCCGCATGTCTCCGGTTGGTACGCCAGGCGCTCCACGACGCCAGACCTCCTGACGAGCCCCTTGAACAGGTGCTCGTCGGTGTGCCGCTGGCGGCGACCCAGAGTGACCGCCGTGCCGTGCACACCGCGGTGGTCGAGGCCATCACCGGCCGTCCCGTCACCCGGGGTTCTGTCACGCGGGTGCCTGCCGCAGCCGGCAGCGGAACCGGCCGGGCCTCCGGGGCTTCTCGCGGCGAGTTGCCCGGCGGCCTCTCCGGCGACGGCCTGGCCGACGGCGCCCACGGCGACCGCCCGCCCGGTGACGCCGAAGGTGGCGGTCTGGCCTCTGGCGCCCGAGTCGACGGCCTGCCCGGCGGTGCCGCAGGTGGCGGTCTGGCCTCTGGTGCCCGAGGCGGTGGGTGTGGGGTGTGGCTGGTGGATGAGCCGGTGGCCGCGGCTGTCGGGGCGGGGCTGGATGTGGTGGGGGCGGAGCCGCTCCTGCTGCTCGATGTGGGAGCGGGGATCGTGGAGGCGGTCGCGGTGCGTGAAGGTGCCGTGTTCGACGCCGCCGCGCTCCAGCTCGGCGCCACCACCAGCGCGGGCCTGCTGCCGTACGCGCTGGACGGGGTCGTGGAGATGACCGCCGCCCTCGTGCGGCGGCTGCCCGACGACGTACGCCCGTCCGTGCCGGCCCTGACCGTCACCGGAGGCGGCGCCCGGCAGCGGCGGCTCCTGCACCGCCTGCAAACGGCGCTGCGCATGCCGGTCAACGCCGTGCCCGAGCCCGAGTACGCGACCATCCGCGGCCTGTCCCGCATGGGCCGCCACCCGGAGCTGGCCTCCCGCATCAGCCGACAAGGCCGATGAAGAGGGCCGGTGTCCCCGGCCACCCGACGGCGAAGGGCCGCCTTCCGGGGCCGCCCAGCCGGTTGAAGCGGGTCGGCGGTCCCGGCCTTCCGGCCAACGAAAGGGGACGGGGTCGGGCCTGTGCCGGCAGGAAGGCTTCCGCGGCATGACCTGTCGCGGTTCTCGTTCCACGTACTCCCAGAAAGGGGATCACGTCATGATCGACTCTCACCTGAGCACCGTGCAGCTCCAGGAACTGCGTGAGGAGCTGCAGCAGCAGCTCGAGCGCCGGAGCCGGCACCTGCTCGGCCTGCGGGCCGAGGCCAGCGACGGCACCGGGGCGGACGCCCAGTACCAGGAGCTGCTGGTGGACCTGGCCGCAGCCGACCGCGCGATCGCCGAGCTGACGCTGGCGCTGGATCGCGTGGCGGAGGGCACGTACGGCCGCTGTTCGGAGTGCGAGGCGGGCATCCCGTTCGAGCGGCTGAAGATCCGGCCGCTGGCGCGGTTCTGCATCACCTGCCAGCGCCGGTACGAAGCCGCCTAGAACGGGCAGGTTGCGTGGCGGGACGGCGCGTCCCGCCACGCAACCCGGACACGGAGGACAAACCGTGGTCAGACTGGACCGCCTGGTCAACGTGCTGGGCGGGTACGGCGTGCGCCTGGCCGGACGGACGGACGCGCGCACGGCGCAGCTGCGCAGCGTCGCGATGCCCGACCCGACCGACGAGCGGGTGACGGGCGACGTGCTGCTGGCGGTGGGCGCGGCCTCGGTGGCGGAGGCGATCGCGTGGGCGGAGGCGGCCCGCGCGACGGCGGTGCTGGTACGCGCGGGCGAGGAGGCGGCGCGCGAGGTGCCGCATGACGCCGGGGTCGCGGTGCTGCTGATCGACCCCGCGGTGTCGTGGAGCCAGCTCACCGGGGTCGTGTACGGGCTGGTGCTGGAGGGCAGGGAGACCGAGTCCGGGCGGGGCCCGACGGACCTGTTCGCGCTGGCCGACAGCCTGGCGGACGTGGTCGGGGCGGCGGTGACGATCGAGGACCGGCTGTCGCGGGTGCTGGCGTACTCGCGCTCGCAGCAGGCGGGCGACCCGGCGCGGCTGGAGACGATCCTGGCCAGGCAGGTGCCTGAGCGGTTGCGCGAGCTGTTCGAGCAGCGGGGGGTGCTGTCGCGGCTGGCCGCGTCCGACGGGCCGATCTTCGTGGGGCCCGACCCGGCGTACGGGCTGACCGGGCGGATGGCGGTGGCGGCGCGGGCCGGCCGCGAGGTCCTGGGCACGGTGTGGGTCACCTGCGACAGGCCGCTGACCGGGCGGCGGCTCACCGCGCTGGCCGACGGGGCGCGTACGGTGGCGCTGCACCTGCTGCGCTCCCGCGCGAGCGCGGACCTGGAGCGGCAGGTGGAGTCCGACCTGGTGATCCGGCTGCTGGAGGGCAGCGCCGACGCGGTGACCGCGCTGAGCCAGCTCGGGCTGGCGCCTGGCCCGATGCGGGTCATCGCGGTACGCGCGGGCGCCGCCGCCGACCGGCACGCCGCGCTGCTGCTGGCCTTCGACCGGGCGACCACGGGGTTCGGCTGGTCGCGCCCCGGACGCAGCACGCTGCTGGGCAACACGCTCTACACGATCCTGCCGGGCGAGGAGGCGGGAGCGGCGCCGGCGTGGGTGGCGGCGTTGCAGGCCGCGCTGCCCGCGCAGGTGGAGCTGGTGGCCGGGATCGGCGCGCCGGCCGGGGCCGCGGAGCTGCCCGCCGGGCGGCAGGAGGCCGACGAGTGCCTGGCGCTGCACGAGAGCGCGGGCGGGGCGCCGCCGGTGTACGACGAGTCGTGGGGCGACATCCTGCTGCAGCGGCTGCGGGCCGCGGCGCGTACCGGAAGGACTCCGGCCAGGGGGCCGGTCGGCGCGCTGCGGCGGCACGACGCCGGGCACGGCACCCGGTACGTCGCGACGTTGCGCGCCTGGCTGGAGGCGCAGGGCGACCCGGTGGCGGCGGCGGAGCGGCTCGGCGTGCATCCCAACACGGTCAGGAACAGGCTGCGCAAGATCGGCGAGATCACCCCGCTGGACCTGGACGACGCCCGGCAGCGCCTCGCCATGATCATCCAGCTGGAGGCCCTCGGCGAGTGATCTCGGGCCGGTTGTCCGCCGTTCGATCGACGCGGGGCCGGCGCGCTCCGGCGGAGGCGCGGCACTCGTTGTGGAACCCGCACAATCCGGGCGTCCGAATTGTCGCGGCCGTACAGCGCTCCCCCGCCTAGCCGGGGTCATGCTGTCCCCGTAAGCAGCGAGGAGAGGAAGGGCGTCATGGTCGACGGGGGCAGCGGCTGGCCGCGCAAGGTGATCGTGGTGGGCGCGGGCATCGTCGGCCTGTCGACGGCGTGGTTCCTGCAGGAGCGCGGTGTCGAGGTCGAGGTGGTCGACCGCAAGGGCGTGGCGGCAGGGGCGTCCTGGGGCAACGCGGGATGGATCTCCCCCGGGCTGGCCATCCCGCTCAACGAGCCGTCCGTGCTGCGGTACGGGCTGCGCTCGCTGCTGAGCCCGTCCGCTCCGCTGCACGTGCCGGCCACCCTCGACCCGGGGCTGTGGTCGTTCCTGCTGCGCTTCGCCGCCAACTGCCGGTGGCCGTCGTGGACCCGGGCCGTGCGCGCCAACCTGCCGCTCAACGAGGAGAGCATCGAGGCGTTCGACGTGCTCACGTACAACGGCGTACGTGCGCCGCTCGTGCACGCCCCGATCACCGCGGCCTTCCGCACGCCCAAGCAGGCACGGGCGCTGCTGCACGAGCTGCGCCGCATCTCCGCCGCCGGGCAGCAGGTCGCGCACGCCCCGCTCCGCCGCGAGCAGCTCGTTGAGCACGTGCCGCTCGCGTCCGGCGCGCTGACCGCGGGGGTGCGGATCGACGGGCAGCGGTACGTCGACCCGGGCGCGTTCGTGCACGCCCTCGGCAGGTCGGTGATGAGCAGGGGCGCCACCGTGTACGCCTTCGAGGTCACCGACGTGCGCAGCGACGGCGGGAAGGTCACCGTCAGCTCGTCCAAGGGCACCACCCTGACGGCGGACGCGGTCGTCGTGGCGACCGGGGCGTGGCTGCCCAAGCTGGCCGCGCAGTGGGGCGTGCGGACGCAGGTGCGCGCGGGCCGCGGCTACTCCTTCACCGTCCCGGTCGATCGTCCGGTGCCCGGGCCGATCTACCTGCCCGAGGTGCGGGTGGCGTGCACGCCGTACCAGGGCAAGCTGCGGGTGGCGGGGACGATGGAGTTTCGCTCCCCCGACGCGCCGCTGGTGCCGGCCCGGCTTGAGGCGATCATCGCCTCGGCGCGGCCGCTGCTCGACGGCGTCCGGTGGGAGGAGCGCACCGACGTCTGGGTGGGTCCCCGCCCTGTCACCCCGGACGGGCGTCCGCTGGTGGGCGCGACCGGGCGGCCCGGCGTGTACGTCGCGGGCGGCCACGGCATGTGGGGCATGGCGCACGGCCCCGCCACGGGACGCCTGCTCGCCGAGCAGATCACCACGGGCAAGCAGCCCGCCGCGCTCCGCGAGTTCGACCCCCTCCGCTGAGCCTGAGCCGCCGGCGCCGGGCGCGCGTACCCATGACTTCCGGCACCTCACGCTCTTCCTGGCCGAGGGGACGGTGAAGAATCACGTCCCGGCGCTGCTGGCCAAGCTGGGGGCGCGGGATCGTACGAACGCCGTGCTGCGGGCGCTGCATGAGAACGTGCTCGGCTGAGCGGCGGTGCGCGGTGGCAGCGGGTCACCGGATGTTAGCGTCCCGTTATGCACGACGACGACATGTCCGGGCGGCCGCCGCTGGGCCGCCGGGTGCTGATCGTGGTGGGGGCGGTGCTGCTGACGCTCGCCTACGTGACCATGGGCGCCGCCTCGTTCGTGCTGGTGGCCAAGGAGTTCGGCTGAAAGCGGGCCCCCGCCGCTCCGGCCGGCGAGGGCGCGCGGCGGGGTCACCGCTGGCTGGGCTCCGCCGGGAGCGAGGGGCTGCGCGGCGGCACGACGTGCACGCTGGCCGTGGCGATGTCGAAGTAGAGGCCCACCAGCTTGAGCTTCCCGGCCTTGACCTGCTCGTCGACGCGGCGGTAGGTCCTGAGGTTCTCCAGCTGCTGCTGGACGTTCAGCCGGCAGAGCCGGTCGAGGGAGGCGTCCGGCCCGCGCTCGGCGTCCAGCCGGTCGAGGCCGGCGGCTCCGTGTCGCAGCCAGCTTTCGAGCTGGGGCAGGCCGGCGGTGGTGGCGGGGCCGCCGAGCAGGGCGGCCATCGCGCCACAGCCCGAGTGGCCGCAGACGGTGATGGTGTGGACGTCGAGGACGCGGGTGGCGTATTCGATGGCGGCGCCCACCGAGTCGTCGGCCGGCTCTGAGCCGGCGCAGGGCACGAGGTTGCCGATGTTGCGGACGGTGAACAGGTCGCCTGGGCCGCTGCTGGTGATGAGGCTCGGCATGATCCGGGAGTCGGCGCAGGTGATGAACAGGTGGCTGGGCTGCTGCCGGCCGGCCAGCTCGGTGAAGATGGGGCGCACGAGCGGCGCCGTACGGCGGTGGAACTCGGCCGCGCCCTGGGTGAGCCGGCATTCCTGCACCCCGGTCGTACGGCGGCGGGGGTGCGTCCACGGCAGCCACCAGTGCCCGGCTGGCTTGGGCGGGCTCTTGGCGGGGAACATGCGGGCCCCGCTGGCCGCCATCGAATACCACTCGTCGTGCAGCTCGTCGATGGTGACGGTGCCGCCGAGCCGCTCGTGGTCGAGCCGCCAGGAGTGGATGGCCTCGAAGGCGGCGTTGTCCATGAAGTCGATGTTGAGGTCGAGGTCGACGTCGGCGCGGGCCGGGATGGCGCGCAGCTCGGCGGTCAGCCGGGGCACGCCGAGGAAGGTGAGCGAGCCGGACACCGTGGCGTGCAGGCGGCCGTTCGGCTCCTCGCGCTTGTCGACCGTGACGCGGGTCAGCCGCCGCAGCGCGAGCAGCGCGCCCAGGGCGAGCCCGGCCAGCACGCCCTCGGCCAGGCCGATCACGACGACGCCGGTCAGCGTGACGAGGTAGACGGGCACCTCGTTGTGCCCGTGCACCTTCCTGACGTGGCCGAGGCTGATCGTCCTGATGCCGATGAAGACCAGCAGCGCGGCCAGCGCCTCCATGGGGATGAGCCGGATCGTCCAGCCCAGGCAGAGCGCGAACAGCAGCACCCAGCCGCCGTGCAGGACGGCCGACCAGTGCGTACGCGCCCCCGCCCGGATGTTGGTGGTGCTGCGCACGATCACCCCGGCCACGGGCAGCCCGCCGAGGAACCCGCTCACCACGTTGGCCACGCCCTGCCCGGACAGCTCCTTGTCGAGGTCGGCGCGCGGCCCGGTGTGGGTGCCGTCGGTGGCGACGCTGCACAGCAGCGACTCGGCGCCGGCGAGCAGCGCCACCAGCAGCGCTGCTCCGGCGATCTGGTGCCAGTCGGCCTGCGGCAGCTCGGGCAGGGACCAGGAGCCGAGCGCGCCGGACAGGTCGATCCTTGTCACGTTCCAATGGAAGAGCCAGGCGGTCGCGGCGGCCACGACGAGCGCGGCCAGCGGCGCGGGCACGGCCCTGACCTGCTTGGGCAGCCGGTTCCAGACGAGCAGCACCGAGACGGTGAGCACGCCGACCATGACCGTGTGCCCGTGCAGGTCGGCGATCTGGCCGGGGAGCTGGACGAGGTTGTCCCACGCGGAGTGCTGCGGGCTGCCGCCGAGCACCACGTGGAGCTGGGCGAGCGCGATGACGATGCCGACGCCGGCCAGCATGCCGTGCACGACGGCGGGCGAGACGGCGAGTGCGGCCCGCGCCGCCTTGAACGCGCCGAGCAGCACCTGGACGCCGCCCGCCAGGATGGTGATGAGACAGGTGGCCTGCCAGCCGTAGGTGTGCACGAGCCCGGCGATGACCACGGTCAGGCTGGCCGTCGGGCCGCTGACCACGAGGGGCGAGCCGCCGAGCAGGCCCGCGACGATGCCGCCCACGGCGGCGGCGATCAGCCCGGCGGCGAGCGGCGCGCCGGCGGCCATGGCGATGCCCAGCGACAGGGGCACGGCGACGAGGAACACCACCAGCGACGCTGGTAGATCGTATCTGAGAGTCCGCATGATGCCACTCTCCGTAGTTATCTGCATGCGGCAACCCTAGTGCCCGCGCCAGGCGCGATCCGGCGTCTGATGAGCGTGCCCGACGCTTTTCGCTGCCGGCGTCGAAACCCCTAGACCGCCGGGCGTTCCAGCCGGATGACGACCGACTTCGAGGTCGGGGTGTTGCTGCCGTCGGCCACGCTGTCGAGCGGCACCAGGACGTTGGTCTCCGGGTAGTAGGCGGCGGCCGAGCCGCGGGCGGCGGGGTAGGCGATCACGGTGAAGCCGGGCGCGCGGCGCTCCACGCCGTCGTGCCAGACGCCGACCAGGTCCACCACGTCGCGGTCGGCGAAGCCCAGCTCGGCCAGGTCGCCGGGGTTGACGAGCACGACGCGGCGGCCGTGCCGGATGCCCCGGTAGCGGTCGTCGTCGGAGTAGGGGACGGTGTTCCACTGGTCGTGGGAGCGCAGCGTCTGCAGGATGAGGTGGCCGGGCGGCGCCTCCAGCAGGGTGAAGGGGTTGGCGGTGAAGACGGCCTTGCCGCTCGGGGTGCGGAAGACGCGCTCGTTGACCGGGTTGGGCAGCCGGAACCCGCCGGGCTCCGCGACGCGGGCGTTGAAGTCCTCGAAGCCGGGCACGACGCGGGCGATGCGGTCGCGTACGGCGCCGTAGTCGGACTCGAACGTCTCCCACGGGAGGCCGGGACGGTCGCCGAGCACGCGGCGGGCCAGCCGGCTGATGATGGCGACCTCGCTGAGCAGGTGGGGCGAGGCGGGGTCGAGCCGGCCGCGCGAGGCGTGGACCTGGCTCATCGAGTCTTCGACCGTGACGAACTGCTCGCCGCCCGCCTGCACGTCGCGGTCGCTGCGGCCGAGCGTGGGCAGGATGAGCGCGGTCTCACCGCAGACGGTGTGGGAGCGGTTGAGCTTGGTCGAGATGTGCGCGGTCAGCGTGCAGGCGCGCATGGCCCGCTCGGTGACGGCGCTGTCGGGGGTGGCGCGGACGAAGTTGCCGCCCACGCCGAGGAACACCCGGGCGCGGCCGTCCAGCATGGCCTGGATGGCGCCGACCGTGTCGAGCCCGTGCTTGTGCGGCGGGGTGAAGCCGAACTCGCGCTCGAGCGCGTCGAGGAACGGCCGCGGCGGGCGCTCCCAGATGCCCATCGTGCGGTCGCCCTGCACGTTGCTGTGGCCGCGCACCGGGCACACGCCCGCGCCGGGACGGCCGACGTTGCCGCGCAGCAGCAGGAAGTCGACGATCTCGCGGATGGTGGCCACTCCGTGCTTGTGCTGGGTCAGCCCCATCGCCCAGCACACGATGACCTTCTCACTGGCCAGGACCATCTCGTGCACACGCTCGATCTGCGCGCGCTCCAGGCCGGTGGCGGCGAGCAGGTCGGGCCAGGCGAGCGTACGCGCGTGCGCGGCGAACTCGGCGAAGCCGGTGGTGTGGGCCTCGATGAAGGCGTGGTCGAGCACGGTGCCGGGCCGCGCGTCCTCGGCCTGGAGCAGCAGCAGGTTGAGCGCCTGGAACAGGGCCAGGTCGCCGCCCGGCCTGATCTGCAGGAACTCGTCGGCGATGCGGGTGCCGCGCCCGACGATGCCGCGCGCCTTCTGCGGATGCTTGAAGCGCATCAGCCCGGCCTCGGGCAGCGGGTTGACCGCGACGACGCGCCCGCCGGAGCGCTTGGTCTCCTCCAGCGCGGAGAGCATGCGGGGGTGGTTGGTGCCGGGGTTCTGGCCGACCACGAACACCAGGTCGGCGTCGTGGATGTCGGCCAGGCTCACGCTGCCCTTGCCGACGCCCAGGGTCTCGATGAGGGCGTGGCCGCTGGACTCGTGGCACATGTTGGAGCAGTCGGGCAGGTTGTTGGTGCCGTAGGCGCGGGCGAACAGCTGCAGCAGGAACGCGGCCTCGTTGCCGAGCCGGCCCGAGGTGTAGAAGAGCGCCTGGTCGGGGTGGTCGAGGGTGCGCAGCTCGCCGGCGAGCAGGCCGAGCGCGTCGTCCCAGCCGATCGGCTCGTAGTGGTCGCTGCCCGGGCGCTTGACCATCGGCTCGGTGAGCCGGCCCTGCTGGTTGAGCCACTGGTCGGTGCGGCCGGCCAGCTCGGAGATCGGGTGCTCGCGGAAGAAGTCGCGGGTCACCCGGCGGGAGGTGGCCTCGTCGGTGACGTGTTTGGCGCCGTTCTCGCAGTATTCGTTGCGGTGCCTGCGGCCCGGCTCGGGCCAGGCGCAGCCGGGGCAGTCGATGCCGGCCGGCTGGTTGACGTTGAGCAGCGTCAGCGCCGTGCGGCGCACGGTGGTCTGGCCCAGGGAGTATTCCAGCGCGTGGGTGACGCCGGGCAGCCCGGCCGCCCACGTCTTGGGCGGCGTGACGTGAAGACGCCCGCCGTCTTCTGCCCTGTTCATCGGTGATCATCTCCTCGCGGCTCGTGCGTAGGTTACCGCCGGCGCGGGAGAGGTCGGTTCACCGGGCTCCGGAGCGTCGTGTGGTCGATCGCTCGCCCCGCGGCGATGATGGTGCGGGTCGATCACTTCTCGATGGAGGCAGTACGCGATGCGGATCGGTGTCGTCTTCCCGCAGACCGAGCTAGGCGGCGACGCGGGCGCGCTGCGGGCCTACGGCCAGGGGGTCGAGGAGCTGGGTTACGCCCACGTGATGACCTTCGACCACGTGCTCGGCGCGGATCCCGACGTGCACCGGGGGTGGGACGGCCCGTACGACGTGCACACCACCTTCCACGAGCCCTTCGTGATGTTCGGCTACCTCGCCGCGCTGACCTCGCTTGAGCTGGTCACCAGCATCATCATCCTGCCGCAGCGGCAGACGGCGCTGGTCGCCAAGCAGGCGGCCGAGGTCGATCTGCTGACCGGCGGGCGGTTCAGGCTGGGGGTCGGGCTGGGCTGGAACCGGGTCGAGTTCGAGGCGCTCGGCCAGGACTTCTCCACCCGGGGGCGGCGGTCCGAGGAGCAGATCGCGCTCATGCGGCGGTTGTGGACCGAGCAGACGGTGACGTTCGACGGCGCGTTCGACCGCGTCACGGGGGCCGGGCTGGCGCCGATGCCGGTGCAGCGGCCGATCCCCGTCTGGATCGGGGCGCAGGCGCCGCCCTCCTACCGGCGGGCGGGGCGGCTGGCCGACGGCTGGTTCCCGCAGATGAGTCCCGGGCCGAAACTGGACGAGGCCAAGGCGATGGTCGAGGAGGCCGCCGCCCAGGCCGGTCGTGACCCTTCCACGCTCGGCATGGAGGGGCGGCTGGCCTGGCGGGGCGACGCCGACGAGGTGGCCGAACTGGCCGGCCGGTGGCGCGAATCGGGCGCCACCCACATCGCCATCGACACCATGCGAGCGGGCCTTGCCACCGTGGACGACCACCTCGCCGCCCTGGCCGGCGCCGCCGACGCCCTCGGCCTGCGCGGCTGACCCCGGACCTGTGCGGATGTCCCCGGGGCCTGCGCGGTCCTGTGAGCGCCGGCCGTGCTGGAAGCGGGCCGCGTCAGGCGGGGTCGCGGATACGGGCCGTGGGGAGGGGGCCGGTGTGGGGGGCGAAGGTTTCGAGGATCGCGGAGACGCCGGCGTTGTCGGCGCCCGCGACCGCGATCACCACCGCCTCCAGTGAGGCGAGCGCCGGGACCCGATGCGGGGTCGCGCTCAGGCCGTACCGGTCGGTGATCGCGTCGGGATGGTCGGCGGGGAGCCGGTGGCGGCCGTTCCGTGAGACGGCGTCCTTGCCGACGGCGGCCAGCTCGGCGCGGCTGTTGACGGCGTGGTCGTGCAGGAAGCGGCGCAGGTCGTCCTTGCTCCATCCGGCCGCGCCGAAGACGGCGGCGTGCTCGGGCCCGAGCACCACGAGCGCGCTGCCGGTCTCGTGGACGAGCGCGCCGGTCCTGCGCAGGGAGCCGGCGAGGTCGAGCGCGAGCTGCTCGGGCGAGCCGGTGTGGCGGGACTCGACGTGCAGGCACGACCTGATGACCAGCGCGGTCACGGCGCTGTCGGCAGGGTCGAAGCCATGCTCGCGGTGCAGCGGCTCCCACGGGCTGTCCTCCTCGTTCTCCGCGATGCAGGCGGAGAACCTGGCCGGCGTGCCCTGGGTGGCCTGGTCGAGCAGATGCGGGCGCAGGCCGAACACGTTGATGGCGGCCAGCCGGACGGCCCGGCCGATCGTCGCGTTGGCGCGGAACCCGGAGCCGAAGACGTCGCCCCTGCTGTTGAGCCCGATGCGGTCGCGTACGGGACCGTTGACGACGAGCAGCGGCGCGGTGCCCGCCGTGCTCTGCCAGACCCCGCACTTCAGCTGCGGCTCCTTGCCGATCGCCTCCCACGCGGCCAGCACCACCGGGAAGTAGGCGGGCAGGCACCCGGCCATGGCGGCGTTGATGGCGGCCAGCCGGACGGTGCAGCGCCGGTCGAGGTGCGGCAGGGCGAACAGCACCTCCTCGGGGTCGCGGTCGGTGGTGGCGAGGAACTCGGCCAGGTACGACCCGGTGACCGGCACCACCGGCAGCCCGTCGGTCCAGCCCTGCCGGGCGTAGTACTCCATGGCCGCCCGGATCTCCTCCGCACCGGCCACCGGCATCGCGGTCATGCCCGGCCTCCCCCGGCTCCGAGGACGCTCAGCACGCCGGGCAGCACCTCGGCGGCCCGCCCGCGCAGCCCGTCCGCGCCCAGACCGGCGACGGGGTGGCGGACGACGGCGAAGGCGTACCCGGGGAAGCCGCAGACCTCGGCCATGGCGCGGCCCGCCGCGAGGAACGGCTCGGTGACGACGCTCACGGCGGGCACTCCGGCACGTTCCAGCGCGACGCCGTCGGCCACGGTGGCGGCGGCGCAGGAGCCGCCGTCGCCGACGGCGGTGAGCACGACGTCGCAGTCCTGCGCGAGCTCCTTGATCAGCTCCTCCCCGGCGGGCAGCCCCGCGCAGTCCTTGACGTAGCGGAGCGAGCCGGCCGTGCGGTGGCGGTGGCGCAGTTCGGCGGCCAGCTCGGTGAGGAGCCTCATGGCGTTGGGGCGGGCGTTGTCCAGCAGGCCGACGGTCAGCCCGCGCAGGCGCACCGGCCGCGGGGCGGGGGTGGCGTCGGCCGTCCTGGCGGCGGAACCCGTGGGGTCGAGCAGGGTCTCTCGTCCGGTCATGGCGCCTCCAGCTCGTCCGTCGGGGCGCGCGCGGGGGGCGTACGCGCCCGATGGTTCCACGTTCGCGCCACGTCACCGCCGGTGACTACCTCTTTTTCCACACAACGGAAGCCGGATCGGGCGCTCAGCCGGCGGCCAGCGCCAGCAGCAGCTCGGCCAGCTCGCCCGGCGCGGTCACCATGGCCTCGTGGCCGGTGGCCAGGTGGTGCACCGGCCAGCCGCGGGCGGCGGCGCGCCCGGCGTGCGGGGTGAACACCCGCATCCATTCGACGCACTCGATGAACGCGGCCGGCACCTGCTCGCCCTTGCCGGTCAGCCGCAGCGGCTCGGTGTAGGCCGCCCACGGGTGCGGGGTGAGCCTGGGGGTGAGCCAGCCGAGGTCGGCGGGCTCGGTCACGCCGAGCACCTCAAGGGAGCGTACGGGGATGAGCCACCCGAAACCGGGCCCCGCCACCGACTCGCGGTAGTGCCCGGCGACGGTGGCGGGCAGCAGGTCGATGGCGGGTTCCCCGTCGTCGCCGACGAACGCGTCGAGGTGCACGCGCAGCGCCAGCCGCTCCGGCACGCGGTCGGCGACGCCGGTGACGACCTGCCCGGCGTAGCTGTGGCCGACGAGCACGACGTCGCGCAGGTCGTACGCCTCGATGAGCGCCACCACGTCCTGGACGTGGACGGCGAGCCCGACGTGCGGGCCGAGCAGGTGGGCGCGGTCGCTGAGGCCGGTCAGCGTCGGCGTGTGCACCTCGTGACCGGCCGCGCGCAGCAGCGGGACGACCCGCCGCCACGCCCAGCCGCCGTGCCAGGCGCCGTGGACCAGGACGAAGGTGCTCACGCGTTCTCCATGACGATCATCCCGGCCCCGGTCATGGAGGCGGGCACGAAGTAGTGGCGGTGCCTGACCACGACCTCGGGGTCGAGGGCGCCGCGCATGACCAGCCACATGATCAGCTCGGCGCCCTCGCCGCCGAACGTCTCGATGTAGCGCTCCCTGCTCCACCCGGCCAGCTCGTCGGGGCGGAAGGCGATGTCCTCCAGGAAGCGGCGGTCGGCCGCCGGGTTGACGAACCCGGCGCGGGCGCCCTGGAGCTGGTGCGACAGGCCGCCGGTGCCGAGCACGACGAACGTCTCGTCGCCGGGGTAGCGGTCGATGGCGCGGCGCAGCACCTTGCCGAGGTCGTACAGGCGGGCGGGCAGCGGGATGGGGTACTGCAGCACGTTCACGAAGATCGGCACGACCTTGACCGGCCACGCCTCGGCCGGGCGGCCCCAGAACAGCTCCATCGGCACCTGCAGCCCGTGATCCACCTTGATCTCCTGGATGATCTCCGGGTCGAACATGTGCTCCACCAGCGTGTCCACCAGGTGCCAGCCGAACGCGGCGGCGCCCTCGAAGGGCGGCACGGCGCGCGGCCCCCAGCCCTCGTCGACCGGCTGGTACTCGGCCGCGCAGCCCACCGCGAACGTGGGCACGCGGTCGAGGAACAGCGCGTTGAAGTGGTCGTTGAAGACGACGACCGCGATGTCGGGCCGGTGCTCGTCGATCCACCGCCGGGCCGGCCCGTAGCCGTCGAAGAACGGCTTCCACTCGGGAGTGTCGCGCAGGCCCTTGTCGAGCGCGGCGCCGATCGAGGGCACGTGGGAGGTGCCCAGGCCGCCGAGGAGTCTGGCCACGGCCTATCCCTTCTTCCCGAGCCGCTCGCGCAGGAACGTCTCGTGATCCATGCCGGCCTGGTGCGCGCCGATCTCGGTGATGCGGATCGGGTCGACGGCGGAGATCTTCAGGATGAAGAACAGGTTGCCGCCGAGGCGGATCATCTCCCGCCAGTCGCGGGCCAGCACCGCGCGCCGCTCCTCCTCGCTCAGCCCGAACCGGTCCAGGTACGCCCGCTCGTCCGCCTTGAACGCCGCCCTGTTGGCCGGGTCGCCGAGCCCCATGGCCATCTTGTTGAGCCGGTAGCCGCGCAGTCGCCTGGCGCGGTCGAGCAGTGGCGTGTCGGGGATCCGGTCATCCGTCACTTGAGCGCCGCCTTGCGCCAGCCGCCGTCGGCGTAGATCTTGCGGGCCACCTCGGTGTACGGCACCGGGCCGACCGTCGCGCCGATCTCGGCCTGGGCGTGCTGCTCCACGGTGAGCTTGCCGCTGCCGCCGTCCGGCTCGCCCCACACCAGCGACACCTGGACGCCCTCGTGGGCGTGCTCCTCGTCGAGCATGGCCAGGGTCAGCATCTTGCGCTCGTTGGCGCTGTAGCCGATCCACGTCGAGATCCCGGCGGGCGCGCCGCCGGCCTTGACCAGGTCGTACGGGTGCATCGCGTACACCGCCGAGGGGAACTCGACCCACTTGGCCGGCCGCCCCTCCTTGTCCAGCTGCGAGCCGATCGCGGCGAGGAAGTCGCCGGCGTCCAGCGCGAGCGTCACCTTCCTGCGGTGCGGCTCGGCGGCCTTCGCCTCCAGCGCGTCGCGGCCGATGAAGTCGTGGTCGAACTTGACGAACGAGCCGTAGCCGAGGTCCCACGGCGTCAGGTAGTAGTCCTCGATGCGGTCGGAGACGAAGCTGCCGCCGATGGAGGCGCTGGCCTCGTACCCGTCGGCGGGCAGCCACTGGCGGTAGCTCTTGAGCGCCTCACCGGTGTAGATCGCGGGCAGCGGCGAGGGGATCCAGCCGGACTCCAGCGTGTTGGAGGAGTAGGCGCGCCCGCCGACCAGCCGCATCCCGTACTCCTCGCCGGCCGCCACCAGCGCGCTGTGCACCTCCTCGCCCTCGGCCCAGGGGCCGAACAGCTCGTAGCCCGGCTGGCCCGCCATGCCGTGGCGCAGCGCTCGGACCTCGCGGCCCGCGATGGTGATCGTGGTGATGTGGAAGAACCTCAGCTCGGGGGCGGGCGCGCCGGTGGCCCGCTCGATCACCCGCGCCGCGTCGGGGCCCTGGATCTGGTAGCGGTACGACCTGCGGTTGAACGGGTCGGGCCGGGCCGCGGAGCGCTCGTCCAGGGTCGCGGTGACGTCGTGGCCGCCGGTCTCGGCGTGATAGCGCACCCAGTTGAGCGCCGGGATGCGGCCGACCAGGTTGAACGTCTGCTCGCCCAGGCGGAAGAGGATGACGTCGCCGATCACGTACCCGTCGGGGGTGCACGGCACGAACTGCTTCGCGCTGTTCACGGGGAACCTGGCGAAGCTGTTCACCCCGAGGCCCGACAGCAGGGCGAGCGCGCCCGGCCCTTCGAGCAGCAGCTCCGCCATGTGGTACGACTGGTTGAACAGCACGCAGGTCCGCTGCCAGGCCAGCTGCTCGTCCCGCCAGTTCGTGTACTCCGGCGGCACCCCCGGATAGACGTTCGGCCCGGCCTGCAGGTTGCGTAGATGGTCGACCAGGTTCGTCCGTACACCGTTGACGACGTCTTCGAGGCTGGAGCCGGTCATCGCGCGTCTTCTCCTTAGCCGAGCTTGTGCCGTGCCTGGATGCTAAGCAGCAGCGCCGCGGCGGCGGATGGTGCGATTGACGGCTCTTTTCGGGTCCGCTGTCCCGGTCTTCCCAGGACAAGTGACGTAGCCGGCCGGGATTCAGCTCGGGGGCGGCACGAGGCCCTCCCGCATCGCGACCAGCACCGCCTGCGTACGCGAGCGCAGCCCCAGCTTGCCCAGCAGGTTGCTGACGTGGGTGCGGGCCGTGCGCTCGCTGATCACCAGCCGGGCGGCGATCTCCCGGTTGGAGTGGCCCTCGGCGATCAGCACCAGCACGTCGCGCTCGCGGTTGGTCAGGCCCGCGACGCCTGTGTGCGGGGCGCGCATCTTCTGCACCAGCCGCCTGGCCACGGCCGCGCCGAGGAAGACGTCGTCGTTGGCGGCGGCCCTGATGGCGGCGGCCACCTCAGAAGGGCCCGCGTCCTTGAGCAGGTAGCCGGCCGCGCCGTGCTCCAGGGCGGCATGGATGCGCTCGACCTCGCCGAAGCTGGTCAGGATGACCACGCGCACGGACGCGAACCTCCTGGCGATCTCCGCGGTGGCCTCGACGCCGTCCATCTTCGGCATCACCAGGTCCATCAGCGCCACCCTGGGCAGCGGCAGGCCGCGCGTCCTGAGCGACTCCAGGCGGTCGAGCGCCTCACGGCCGTTCGCGGCCTCGCCGGCCACCTCGACGTTCTCCAGCGCCTCCAGGTACGCGGCCACGCCCCGCCTGACCACGGCGTGATCGTCCACCACCAGCACGCCGATCGCCTGCACCTCCACGCTCATGAGCTCTCCAGGAAAGGTCGTCGGTTGGGTCCGGCCGGCAGCAGGGTCGGCAGCGGGATCGCCAGCCGCACGAAGGCTCCACGCTCAGAGGGACGTGCGGACGTGGTCAGGTCGCCGTCCCAGCGGGCGGCGCGTTCGCGCATGGCGGTCATGCCGAAGCCGCCCTCGCCGGCCGGCTGCTCGGGCAGGCCGCGGCCGTCGTCGGCGATCTCGCACGTCAGCCAGCGCTGGGTGCCGCGCCTGGTCAGGGCGAGGTCGATGGTGACGAGCGCGCCACCCGAGTGCTTGACGCTGTTGTGCAGCGCCTCGGCGACGACCCGGTAGGCGTCCTCGCACAGCTCGGACTCCAGGTCGGCGAGCTCGTCGTCCTGGTCGGTGACGGTGACACGCACCTCGAAGCCGGTACGCGCGGTGGTGACCGCCGCCAGCGTCCGCACCGCCGCCGGCAGGCCCTCGTCCGACAGCGCCGTGGGGTGCAGGTCCGTCACCATGGCCCGCAGGTCGCCGAGCACCGCCTTGGAGATGCCGGCCAGCTCCTGCGCCACCCGCATCACGTACGCCGCGTCCACCACCGCGCCACGGGCGGACAGCATGCCGAGCGACTCCACCTGCATGCCCATCGAGAACACCTGCTGCACCACCGAGTCGTGCAGGTCGCGGGCCAGCCGCTGGCGTTCCTCGCGGCGCGCGACCTCCCGCTCGCGCTCCAGCAGCGCCGCGTACGCGACGGCCTGCGCCGCCTGCTCGCCCATCGCCATCAGGAAGTCCAGCGCGGTGCGGCCGATCTCCTGGCCCGGCGCGAAGTACGCGTTCAGCACGCCGACCGGCTCGCCGCGCACCAAGAGCGGCACGCTGGCGAACCAGTCCCACTCGGGGTGGCGCATGTGCTCCCTGATCGGCTCCCACACCGGGTCGGTCATGACGGTGGCGTAACGGTGGGGCACGACGACCGGCCTGCGGCTGGTGAACGCGTCGATCATGCGCAGTTCGGCGCCCGCCTCCATGCAGGCGATGAGCAGGTCGAAGAAGTCAGGCGTGCTGCCGAAGCCGGCCGTGCCCATCACCTGGAAGCTCTCGCCCGCGGCGTTCACGGTGAGGATCTGCACGCTGGCCAGCGCGTCGGCCTCCAGCACCTCCTTGGCCAGCGCGTCGAGGGTGCTGCTCAGCGAGCACTCGGCGGCCACCCGCCCGGCGGCGCTGGCGATGGCGGCCAGCCGCCGCTGGTGACGGCGGCTCTCGGTGACGTCCCTGAACGCGACGACCCGCTCCCCCCTCCTGGAGGCCCTGACCTGGTACGCGAACTCCCGCCGCCCGCCGGCCGGCGCCTCCCACCCCACCACCGCCTCCTCCGCTCCCCCACCGGAGGGGAAGGGGGAGGGGGATCCTGGGAGGTCGGACGGGCTCAGGCCGCACAGGCGCAGCGCGGCCGGGTTGGCGAGGATGAAGCGGCCGTTGCGGTCGATCACGGCGAGCCCGTCGGGGGCCAGGTCCAGCAGCGTGCGCGCGTCGAGTGCGGGTGCCTCGTGTCCGGCGTCATGCGCCATGAGCGGTGTCCTCCCTCGCTGGAACGGGGCCCGCTGACCCCCATGATGCCCCGGGGAGGCGGGCGGCGGCAGGTGCGGCGGGACGAGTTACGACATTTGACGTAGACGGCCTGGCCGCAGGACACGTCCCGGCGGGGCCGCGCGTCGCATCACGCGGGGTCGCGGGCGTCCTAGCGTCGGAGGCCAGAGCGTAAGGGGAGGCTGCGATGGAGTTCCTGGTACGTTTCGAGACCCGCCTGCCCGACGCCATGGGCGACGCCGAGCGCGAGGAGCTGCGCGAGGCCGAGCGGGCCAGGGCGCTGCGGCTGCGCGCGGACGGTCTGCTCAAGCGGCTGTGGCGGGTTCCTGGCCGGCGCGCGGTCGTCGGCCTGTGGGAGGCCCCCGACGCCACCGCCCTGCACGCGGCGCTGTCCTCACTCCCGCAGTTCCCCTGGATGGACGTGACGGTCGAACCCCTCGCCACCCACCCCCAGGAGGCCTGACCCGCGCGGGCCGGCGGCTCGCCGTAGGACAGGTGTCGCGGCCGGGACGCGACGGGTGCGCAGGCGGAAGCCGTCATCCGCGGCGTGTTCGCGGGCGGGCCGGTCCCTAGCCTCACCAGCAGGCACCGCAGCCGGTCGGCTGCCCGCTTCCGCAGGAGGGTCCGGTCATGTCCGCTGACAGCGCGCCCGCGCAGGTCCGTCTCGACCCCCGGACGGCCCTGGCGCGGGCCCTGAGCGCCGCCACGTACGAGATCCTGCCCTTCGGCCGCGCGGAGGAGCCGGTGCTCGCGCACGTCCCGCGCACGGTCGGGCTGACCGTCACCGCCACCGAGGCGCGCGGGCTCGGCCCCACGATCGACCTGGCCGTACGGCTGGCCGGGCACGGCTACGCGGTGGCCCCGCACCTGGCCGCCCGGCTGGTCCGCGACGAGCGGGAGCTGAAGGACATGGTGGCGAAGCTCAGGGAGGGCGGCGTGGACGGCGTCTTCGTGGTCGGCGGCGACGCCGTACGGCCGGCGGGGCCGTTCCCCGACGCGCTGTCCCTGCTGGAGGCGCTCGACGGGCACCCGTTCGCGCGGGTCGGCATCGCCGGGCATCCCGAGGGGCACGGCGGCATCCCGCGTACCGTCGTCGAGCGCGCCCTGGAGGAGAAGGCGCCGCACGCCACGCACATCGTCACCCAGCTCTGCTTCGACGCCCGCGCGACCGCCGGCTGGTCGCGCGGGCTGCGTGCCCGCGGCGTCGGCCTGCCGGTCATGGTCGGGCTGCCCGGGGTGGTGAGCCGGCAGCGGCTCGTCCGCGTCACCGCCCGGCTCGGGCTCGGCCCGTCCGCGCGTTTCCTGCGCAAGCAGCAGAGCCTGTTCTGGCGGTTCCTGCTGCCCGGCGGCTACCGCCCGGGCCGGCTGGCCGCGCGCCTCGCGCCGTACCTGGCCGATCCCGGCACGGGGCTTTCTGGTCTGCACCTGTTCACCTTCAACGAGCTGGCCGCGACGGAGGCGTGGCGGCGCAGACTCCTGGAGCGGCTCGGGGGCGCGGCCTGACGTCCGCGCCCCGGCAGGCTCAGGACTCCGACGGCACGGCCACCGCACCGGGCTCCTTCTCCTCGGGCCGCACGGTGGCGTACCTGATGCCCAGCACCGCGAGCAGGCTGACCAGGCCGGGCACGCACAGGAAGAGCGCGACGGGCGTGGAGGAGCCGCCGGCGGCGTAGAGGGCGGGGTAGACGGGGGTGAGGGCGCCGGCGACGGTGCCGCCCACCGCGTATGCCACCGAGATCCCGCTGTAGCGCACCTCGGTCGCGAACATCTCGGTGAACAGCCCGCCCTGCGCCCCCGCCATGATGCCCTGCACGATGGCCGCCACGAGGAACGCCACCAGCGCGAGCCCGGCGTTCCCGGTGTCGACGAGGGCGAACATGGGCACCGGCCACACCACGGCGGTGATCGCGCCCGCGATGTAGAGCCGCTTGGCGCCGAACCGGTCGGACAGCAGCGCCGAGACGAGGATCGCCAGGATCCACACGGAGGTGGAGGCCAGGATGAGCGTGAGCAGCGTGTTCCTGGCGTACCCGACGGCGGAGGTGCCGTAGGTGAGCATGTAGACGGTCACCGCGTAGCCGACGGCGGGCGGGGCGATCGCGGCGAGCCCGCCGAGCACCAGGTTGCGGGGGTGGCGGCGGAGCAGCTCGGCGAAGGGCACCTTGGTGACGGTCTGCCGCTGCTTGGCGCGGGCGAACTCGTACGGCTCCGACAGCCGGATCCGGACGATGAAGCCGATGACGACGAGCACCGCGCTCAGCAGGAACGGGATGCGCCAGCCGGTGGAGTAGAAGGTCTCGTCGTCCATGCCGGAGACGGCGAGGAACGCCAGGTTCGAGGTGAGCACGCCGATGGGGACGCCGAACTGGGCGAAGCTGCCGTAGACCGCGCGCCGGCGCGGGGTCGCGTTCTCGGTGGCGATGAGCAGCGCGCCGCCCCACTCCCCCGCCACGCCGAACCCCTGGATGAGGCGGAGCGAGACGAGCAGCAGCGGCGCGCCGATGCCGAGCGCGGCGAACGTGGGCAGCACGCCGATGAGAAACGTCGAGCCGCCGGTCAGCAGGAGTGACAGGACGAGCATCGACTTGCGGCCGATCCGGTCGCCGAAGTGGCCGATGACGGCCGCGCCGATCGGCCGGACGATGAAGCCGGCGGCGAACGCCGACAGGGAGGCGAGCGTGGCGGCGTCGGGATCGGACTCGGGGAAGAAGAGCCGGGGGAACACCAGCGCCGCCGCGGTGCCGAAGATGAAGTAGTCGTACCATTCCACCGACGTGCCGATGAAGCTGGCCGCGAAGACGCCTCTCATCGACCTGGGCTTGGACGTGCCGTTCTGGGCCATGGCTGTGCTCCTCGGAGCAGGGGGGATCGTCTCACCGTATTCGGGCTCGCGCCGCGCGTCGTGCGTCTTCCGCGGCACGCGGGCTACGTCATGTGTCGCGGTTCCGCTCGACCGGGACGGGCGTGCCCGACCAGCCGGAGAAGACCCGCGCCACCATGGAGATGCCGGCGTCGGCCGCACCCGCCACGACGATCGGCAGGTGCCCTGGGTCGCCGCGCCTGGGCAACGGGGACGACGCAGGGGCGCACCGCGCGGTCAGCAGGGCGCGTACGTCGTCCTTGCTCATGCCGGCTCTGGCCAGCAGCCGCGCGTGCCCGGGGCAGAGCAGCACGGCGGCTCCTGCGTGCCGGGAGGTCCAGCCGCCGATACGCGCGATCGCCCGGGCCAGCTCGGCCATCAGCGGGCCCGCCGCGGTGTCGGGCCCGCTGTCCGAGCCGCCGGCGAACGTGCTGGTGTCGACCAGGATCGCGGAGACCGCGTCGGTGCCCGCGGGCACGCCGCCGTCGGCGCTGAGCGGCGGCCAGGGGCTGTCCTCCTCGTTCTCGGCCACGCACATCGACCACCGGCCGGGCAGGACGCCCGGTGCGGGGCGGTCGAGGCCGTGCGGGACGACGCCGAGCGCGTTGCGGACGGTCAGGCCGATCGCCCGCGTCACGGTGGTGCTGGGGCGCAGGCCCTGGGCGGGGCCGGTGAAACCGAGGCGGTGGCGTACGGGGCCGTTCACCACGATCATGCGGGCCGGGCCGCTGCTGCTCTGCCAGCCGCCGCCGACGTCGGACCGCTCGCCCATGAGCGCGTCCCAGGCGGCCAGCACCACGGGGAAGTGCTCGGGGCGGCAGCCGGCCATGACCGCGTGCACGGCCGCCACCTCGACGGTGACGGGGCTCTTGAGCTGGTCGAGCCGGCCGATGTCCTGGTCGGGCGGCCGGTGCGTGGTGGCGAGCAACTCGGCCACGCGGCGGGGGGTGGCGGGCACGAGGGGCAGCCGGTCGCTCCAGCCGTGCTCGTACATGAAAGCGACCGCCCGATACGCCGCCTCCCACTCCTCACCGGCCACCTCGACCGCGGGATGTGGCGGGCCGTGAATTCGGTCGGACATCCTGCTCACACCTCCTGTCCGGTGCAATTTAGAACGCGTGGGCGGCCCGGGTGACCGCGCCTTTCATGACGCGGAAGGATCGCTGGAACCGGGCGCAGGGGCGGGCCGGCGAGCGGGAAGAATGGCCGGACGGAAAGGCGGTTTCCACGTAAGGGAAGGAAATGTCGCGATAAATGTGTCTACTATCGGTGACTTGTCCCTTTGGGTAGCCTGGGGTAACACCTACGTAACCCGATATACGGACAGGCAGGTGAGCAGGTGACCGTCCTGGCAGACCGGTCCGTGGAATCGCATCGCCTGACATCGGCGCAGCGGGTGCTGTCCATCCTCGGCGCGTTCGACGCCGAGAACCTGGCGCTGTCGCTCAGCGAGATCAGCCGCCGGGCCGGTCTCACGCTCAGCACCACCCACCGGCTGCTCAACGAGCTGCGCTGCTGGGGCGCGCTCATCCGGCACGGCGACGGCAAGTACAGCATCGGGCTGCGCATCCTGGAGCTGGGCACGCTGGCGCCGCAGGGCGGGCAGCTGCGCGAGATCGCGCTGCCGTACCTGCACGACCTCCAGCACGCCGTGCGCGCCAACATCCACCTCGGCGTGCCCGACGGGCACGACGTCATCTACGTCGAGTCGCTGCGCGCCCGCGACACCGTCCCCGTGCCGAGCCGGCAGGGCGGGCGCTGGCCGCTGCACGCGACCGGCACGGGGCTGGTGCTGCTGGCGCACTCCTCGCAGGAGTTCCAGGAGGAGGTGCTCGCCTCCGAGCTGCGCGGCTACACCGCGAACACGCTGACCGACCCCGACGAGCTGCGCCGTTTCCTCGCCGAGGTGCGCAGGTCGGGGGTGGCCGTCGTGGAGAGCCAGCTCACCTACGGGGTGATGGCGGTGGCCGTGCCGATCAGGGGCGCCCGCGACCGGGTGGTGGCGGCGGTCGGCATCACCGTGCCGAGCGGCTCGGCGTCCCCGCGCTCGCTGATCCCGGCGATGGCGACGACGGCGCGCAGCATCTCGCGGGCGCTCGGCGCCCCCTCGGCGGGCGCGCCGGTGCCGCGCCCGCACTGGCGGGTCCGCGAGGCCACCCGCCCGCTCACTCCCCCTGGGGTACCGAGGTGACCGGCTCGGTGTCGTAGCGATGCGGAGGGCCGCCGTCCACGGCCAGGATGTGGCCGGAGATCCACCGGGCGCGGTCGCTCAGCAGGAACAGCGTGGCGTACGCGACGTCCCACGAGGTGCCCTCGGTCTTGAGCGAGGTGCTGAGGCGGCGCGGCTCGCGCAGCGACTCCGGCATCGGGCCGCGCGCCGCGAACGCGCCCCAGATCACGCCGACCTGGACGCAGTTGACGCGGATGCCCTGCGGGCCGAGCGAGGTGGCGGCGCCCTCGGTGAGGTTCTCCAGGCCCGCCTTGGCGACGGAGTAGATCATGCCGGGGCCGCGTGAGCGAACGGTGACCGAGGAGACGTTCACGATCGCGCTGCCGCGCGGCAGGACGGGGACGGCGTGCCTGATGATCGACCAGGCCGACCTGAGATTGACGGTCATGAGCCGGTCGTAGTGCTCGGGCGTGGTGTCGAACAGGCCGCTGCGGTCGCCGGCCGCGACGCAGTTGACGACCGCGTCCAGTGTGCCGAACGCGCCGACGGTCTCGGCGACCGCTCCGGCGCAGGCCCGGTCAGAGGTGACGTCGGCGATCACGGGGACGGCGGCGCCACCCTCCTCGGTGATCAGCTTGACCGTACGGCCGGCGGCGCCGGCGTCCCTGTCCAGCACCGCGACGCGGGCGCCGTGCCTGGCCAGCACCCGGCAGGTGGCGTACCCGACGCCCGGGAACGCCGTGCCCTGCCCACCGCCGGTGACCAGCGCCGTCCGCCCGGCCATCCACCGGGCATCAGCGCCGGCGAACGGGTCGGTCAGGGGATCGGCGGTCATCACGTGGCCTCGGCCAGCGGGGTGACGCGGGTCAGGCGGGACTTCATCTCGGTGCGTTCCAGCGAGCCCGGTGGGACGAGCGTGACGGCCGCGCGGACGGTCAGGCGGGCGCGGATCAGCTCCTCGATCTCCCTGCGCAGCCCCTCGGGGTCGCCGGGCGCGTCCCCCAGCTCGACCTCGACCCGCAGCGGCGGCTCCACCCGCGGGCCAGGCCCCGGCAGCACGATCTGCGCCACTCCGTTCGTCCGCGGATGCAGGTCCTGGACGAGGTCGCGCACGGCGGTCGGGAACACGTTCACCCCCAAAACGATCAGCATGTCGTCGGTACGCCCCACACACCGGATCAGCGGCGCCCCGTCACGGTCGAGCCCCGTGACCAGCACCCGGTCCCTGGTGCGGAAGCGCACCAGCGGGCAGCACTCGCGATTCACCGACGTGTAGACCAGCTCACCCGACGCGCCCGGCTCAGGGATGACGGGCTCGCCGTTGTCGGGGTCGATCAGCTCCACCAGGACGTGCCTGCCACCGGTGAAGCGCATGCCGGCCGCGCCGGGCGGCTCGGCGAACAGGACCGGCGCCATGTCGGCGTTGCCGAGCCCCTCGGTGATGCGGGCGTCCCACTCCTGCTGCAGGTGCCGCCGGAACGCGGGCTCGCCGCCACCCGGCTCGCCGCCCACGAAGATCTTGCGGATGCCGAACTCGCGCGGGTCGCGGCCGAGCCTGCGGACGTACTCGGCGAGGTAGCGCACGTACGAGGGGGTGGCGTGCAGGGCGGTGACGCCGAGCGAGTCGAGGGCCTGCACCGCCTTGTCGGAGTTGCCGGTGCCGATGGGGATCATGGTGGAGCCGATGCGCTCCAGCGCGTCCCTGATCGGCAGCCCGCCCACGAACAACGTCAGCCCGGCCCCGTGCAGCACGACGTCCTCGCGGGTGGCGCCCATGGTGGTGAACGCGCGGGCGGTCATCTCGGTCCACGACTCGGCGTCGCGGCGGGTCACCCCCACCCAGCTCGGCTTGCCCGTGGTGCCGGTGGAGGCGTGCACCCTGATCACCTCGGCCATGCCGACCGCGGCGTGCCGGCCGAGCGGCGGCGCGGCGGCCTGCGACTCGCGCAGCGCCTGCTTGTCGGTGAACGGCAGCTTCCGCAGGTCGGACAGGGACACCAGGGCAGCGGGGTCGATGCCGTGCGCGGCGAACAGGTCGGCGTAGAACGGCGAGCGGGCCGGCAGCCCGGCGAGTTGCGTGAGGAGCATCGCGGTGACGGCGTCTCGGTCCTCGGGCGCGACGAAGCCGGGTGTGGTCACGTGGTGTCCTTCCGGTGAGGGTGTCGGCGGCCACAGTGCCGACAGGTGTGCGCGGGCCTTCCGGGGACCCCACTATGCCGAGGTGGCGCGGAGGTGATCGAGCGGACTTTCGCGTCGCGGAAGTAAATGGCTCATGTGACCATGAAAGCGGCTTTAGGGCATATGCCGTACAGGGCGGCTCGGGGCTTTCCGCGAGGCGGAAGCGGCGTCGCAATCGGCGGTGGCCGCCGTCATCCTGTCAGGCAGCGGACGACCGGCCCTTCGGAGAGAGCATGGCGGAAACCGTACGCGCGGCCGTACAGATCGCTCCTCGCAAGATCGAGGTACGCGAGTTCCCACGACCGCGGATCGGCCCCGACGACGGTCTGCTGCGCATCGAGGCCAACGGGATCTGCGGCAGCGACGTCGAGACGTACAGGGGCCATCTCGGGTCGATGTTGCAGGACGAGCCGCAGCCCTTCGTGCCGGGGCACGAGCCGCTCGGCATCGTCGAGGAGGCCGGCGAGCGCGCGGCGGCCCGGTGGGGCGTGCAGCCCGGCGACCGGGTCGCCGTGGAGATCGTCGTGCCGTGCCACGCCTGCCGCCGGTGCCTGTCCGGCGCGTACCAGTACTGCCCCCACATCAGGCACGGCCACGGCATGACGCCCGTGGACGAGGCCCCGTCACTCTGGGGCGGGCTGGCCGAGTGCATGTACCTGGCGCCCGGCACGATCCTGCACCGCGTCGACAACACGCTGCCCGTCGAGGTGGCGGCGCTGTTCAACCCGCTCGGCGCGGGCGTGCGCTGGGCCTGCCACCTGGGCGGCGCCGGGCTCGGGGACACGGTGCTCGTCCTCGGCGCCGGGCAGCGCGGCCTGGCCTGCGTCATCGCCGCCCGCGCGGCCGGCGCCGGGACGATCATCGTGACCGGGCTGGAGTCCGACGCGCACAAGCTGGCCCTGGCCCGCGAGTTCGGCGCCGACCACACCATCGTGGCCGGCGCCGGGGTGGACACCGTCGAGCGGGTGCGGGAGCTCACCTCGGGCGCGATGGCCGACGTCGTCCTGGAGCTGACGCCGATGGCGGCGGAGCCGGTCGCGGACGCGCTGCTCGCGGCCCGGCCCGGCGGGCGGGTGGTGCTTGCCGGCCTGAAGGGGAGCCGCGACATCCCGGTGCGCACCGACGTGATCGTCAATCGCGGGCTGACCGTCGTGGGGGCGTTCTCGGTGGACAACCGGGCCTACGCCGAAGCCATCGGGCTCATCGAGGCGCGCCGCCATCCGCTGGAGAAGCTGCACACGCACTCGTTCGGGCTGGACGACACCGTGCTCGCGTTCGAGACCCTCGGCGGCGAGGTGCCCGGGGAGGACGCCGTCCACGTGTCCGTGCACCCGAACGGCTGAGCCCGGCCGGGCGGGCGCCCTCACCCGCCCGCCCGGCTCGCGATCTGCTACCGGTAGGTGATGTCGGAGTCCCGGTAGAGGCAGTGGGTGCCGTCAGGGCCCGAGCCGAGCTTGGTGGGCTCCTGACCCTTCGGCACGCCCTTGTAGCGCTCGCAGATGGTGGCGCTGCCGTACACCGTGATCCGGCTGAAGCGGGCGGTGTCGCCCCAGTTGGAGTTGATGCCGGCCAGCACCTTGGTCGAGCGGGCGGTGATGCCGTCCATCACCACGTGCCGCTGGTAGGAGGACGAGCAGTTGCCGCACGCCCGGTAGAGCTTGCCGCTGTTGTGCACCTGGAAGTTCTTGATGGTCAGCGTGCCGGCGCCGTTGTGCTGGAACACCTTGTCGGAGCCCGACTTGGCGCCGCCGCCGTCCACCAGGTAGGTGGCCGAGGAGCTGGAGCTCTTGAACGTGGCGGCGTCCTCGCCGACGTCGTTCCACCAGACGTTGCGGATCGTGCAGGAGCCCTCGCAGTGGATGCCGTCACCGGCGGGGGCGTCGATGATGACGTTCTGGATGGTGCCGCCGTTCGGCACGACGAACATCGGGTCCTGGCTCTCGCTCTGGCCGCCGTCGCCGATGCCGTAGTAGCGCTTCATGCCGCCGTCGAAGAACGAGCCCAGCTCGCGGGTGTCGGTCAGGTGCACGCTGCCGGTGTCGGACGGCCACGAGCCGCTGCCGTCACCGCCGCCGGGCGGCGGCGTCACGGTCGGGGTGGGGTTCGGGTCGGGGTTGCCGCCGCCGGCCGCCCTGAGCGTCCACTGCTTGGTCGACACCGAGTCGCAGGAGTTCTGCTGGAGCAGGGCGCCTGAGGAGGTGGAGTTGTCCTTGACGTTCAGGCACTTGCCGCCGTTGGCGTTGACCACCCGGTAGTTCGAGCCCGACTCGGTCAGCTGCCAGCTCTGCGACGACGCCGAGCTGCAGGACTCCTGCTGCACGGCCTTGCCCGCGCTGGTGGAGCCGTCCTTGACGCCGATGCACTTGCCGCTGTGCACGGCCTTGATCTGGTAGCCGCCGCCCGTCGAGGTGACCGCGAACACCTGCCCCGACCCGCCCGAGCAGCTGGCCTGGGCGAGCTGGACGCCGTCGCCCGTGCTCGCGCCCGGCACCGCGGCGCACAGGCCGCTGCCCGCGTTGACCAGCGTGTAGTTGCCGTTGGACGGCGCCGCCGAGGCGGCGGTGGCGAACCCGGCCACCAGCCCGCCGCCCGCCACGAGCGCCGCCGCCAGCACGACGCTCAACCTTCTGTCTTTACGCACGGTGAACTCCCCTTTCGACGAACTGCATGGGGCATCGAGCGCGCGCCCGGTGATCGCGGCGCCGCCTCGGGATCGGTCGGAATGCGCTTACCGACTTACGGTAAGCGCTTTCCCAACCGCAGGAGCAGTGAAGCACAGCCCCGCAACCCCGCAAAGGACACTCCCTGCGAGGAGCGGCGCCTTTCCAGGTCAGAGGGTGTGCGGGAGTTGCAGAGCGGCGCTGAAACTTTCATCGCCCCCGGCATGACGGCGTTGTGGGGCGGCGTTGTGGGGCGGCGTTGTGGGGCGGCGTTGTGGGGCGGCGTTGTGGGGCGGCGTTTCCCTGAGAGGGACGACCTGGCTGTGACCCGGGGTCTGGTCAGACGCCGAGTCCACCCGCCCGGCAACCCGGTGGGCTCTTGTCAGCGGAGGTCGACGGTGAGGACGTCGTCCTCCCAGACGGCGTCCGTGCCCAGGGCGGCGCAGGCCGCGGTGAAACGGCTGGCCAGCCAGGCCCGTTCGGCGCCCCTCGCCAGCGTCGTCCGGCAGTAGTCGAGCTTGAGCGGCACCGCGCGCAGCCGGAGCGGCCCGAGGTCGTCGCAGGTGACCAGGAACAGCAGCGACAGGTCGTTGCGCAGGTCGGGGTCCACGGCGTAGTCGTCGATGAAGTCGCCCATGTCGTACATGACGGGCGGCGCCACCCCGTGCGGGACGTGCGCGGAGTGGCCGGCGATCAGCGTGGCACCGGCGCCGGTCAGGATGCTCGCGGCGGTCCGCATGTACGGGAGCGGCTCGGTCGTCATGTTCGGCCCCCAGTGCGGGCTGACCAGCACGACGTCCGCCTGCGCCCGCGCCCTCGCCACCACGTCGATCAGCCAGGCGGGCACCCCGGACAGCAGGTCGGCGTGTGCCACGCCGGGCCGGTCGGGGGTGGCGGCGTAGTCGCCGGGGTGGTCGGTGACGGAGACGACGGCCAGGCGCAGGCCGTTGATGTCGATCAGCACGGGTTCGCGGGCCCGTTCGAGATCGGGGCCGGCACCGGCGGTGTGAATCTCGACCCGCGCGAGGTGGGCGCAGGTGTCCAGGAGCGCGTCGTGGCCGAAGTCGAGCGCGTGGTTGTTGGCGAGCGTCACGCAGCCCACGCCCAGCTCGGCCAGCAGATCGGCGGCCCTCGGCGGGGCGCGGAAGTGGAAGATCTTACCCGGCGCCGCCCACGGGGTGCCCCGATCGGACACGCAGCACTCGAGGTTGAGCAGCGTGAGGTCGGCCTCGGAGAGGTACGCGCGAACCGCGTCCGACACGTAATCCCCGGGGTCGGCAGACTTCGCCAGCAGGTCGGCGACACCCCGGCCGAGCATCGTGTCCCCCGCCAGCGCGAGCGTGACGGCCACCTCGCTCCCCTTCCCACCCCACCACCCCCAAACCCCTCCCCCGGCCGCCCACCCGCCACGCGACCTGGGCTTCCCTGGGCTGACGGGCCCCCGCCCCCTCCTCAGCACCCCCGTGTGGGAGTTGCGGTGGGGCTGGCCCTACCGAGGAGCGGGGTGGCGGCCGGCATCGAGGCGGCGCAGGTGAGGTACGGGGCCAGCGCCTACCGCGTGGTCTACCGCGCCGTGGACGCCAAGGGCCGCGCCACCGCCGCCAGCCGGCTCGTCGCCTCCCCCAACGACCGGCGTGCCCCGACGCGGGCAGGGTGGATCACAACCAGACCGCCCGTGAGGCGCTGCCGAAGGTCGTCGCCGGCTTCACGGGCCGGGGATGAGCGGGACGAAGGACGCGGGGGTCAGCTCGCGGAGGCTCGCCAGGCGTCCGCGCTGCTTGGTGAAGAGGGTGACGATGTCCGCGATCTGTCCCGTGACGGGCATGACGAGCCGGCCGCCCTCCGCCAGCTGCTCGGCCAGGGCGGCGGGGACGTGCGGGGCGGCGGCGGAGACGATGACGGCGTCGTAGGGGGCATGCTCGGGCAGCCCGGCCGAGCCGTCCCCGACCAGTACCTCGGCGCCGGTGACAGCGGCGGCGGCCAGGTTGGCGCGGGCGTGCGCGGCGAGGTCGGGCAGACGTTCGATGGAGTGGACGTGCCTGGCGAGCCGGGCCAGCAGCGCGGTCTGGTAGCCGTAGCCGGTGCCGATCTCCAGCACGGTCTCGGCGCCGGTCAGCCGGAGCGCGTCGATCATCTGGGCGACCAGGGACGGCTGGCTGGTGGGCTGGCCGTGGGCGAGCGGGATGGGCACGTCCAGGCATGCCTGCCCGGCCGAGCGGAGCGGCACGAACAGCTCGCGCGGCGTGGCCGCGATGGCCGCCAGCAGGCGGAGATCATGGATCCCCGCCCGCTCGGCGGCCGTCACGAGCTCCAGGCTGCGGCAGTCACCTTCGGCCGCCGCGACCAGCTCCTGCGCACGCGGATCCCCCGCCCGCCGCGCCGCCCTCATCAGGCCCTGCAGACGAGACTCCCGCGCACGCCGCGCCGCCGTCATGGGGTCCCCCGGATGGAAAGAGCGCCCGTCGCCGCCATCAGCCCCTCCGCCGTCGGAAGAGTGCCGGTCACCGCCATCAGCCCCTCCGCCGGGCGAAGGGTGCCGGTCATCACCATCAGGTCCTCCCCCGTGCCGGAGGGATGCCGGTTCAGAAGGGGCGTCGCCTCCGGCGGCCCCTCCCCAGCCAGGAAGGGGACGGACGGGTGGCGTAGGACGTCCCTCCTCACCCGCCCCCTACCCGGGAGGCTCAGCCCGAGACGCGGCGCCAGGTGGCGTCGGCGCGGCTCTGCGCGTCGGTGATCGGGTCGAGGCGGAGGAGGTAGTCGTAGTGGCGCAGGTAGCGGTCGGGGTAGTTGACCGACTGGTACGACGTCCACGACGCGTCGGCAAGCCCCGCCACGGGCCGGAAGGTGGCGTCGGAGGCGAAGGTGCCGGTGCCGTCGTCGGCGGCCAGGCTCAGGTCGAAGCCGTAGTGCCGCAGGTAGTAGCCGGGGTAGTTGACCGAGGCGAACGACACGGTGCCGGACCCGCCGGCCAGTCCTGGCACCAGGCGGAACTGGGCGTCCTGGGCGGGGCTGACGTTCGCGTCGATGCGCACGTCGAAGTCGGCGTGCCGGATGTAGCGGTCCTGGAAGTTGTAGGACTGGATGCGGCTGGCGGGCACGCTGCTCCCCCAGCGGCCGAGCACCCGGCTCTCCTCGGCGGCGGTGAGGTTGAGTATGGAGCCGTGCCGCTTGCGGTTGCCGCCCATGGCGTAGTCGGAGCGGGTGCGGAAGTTACGGGTGCTGCCGAGGTCGGTGGAGGTGATGGGCATGTAGCCGCGCCCGGTGGCGAACTGGTCGAGCCACAGGGCCCACTCGTCGCGCTCGTTGAAGCGCGCCCACATGGGGCCTTCGACGACGGTGCCGCCGCCGGTGCCGTTGGAGATGCCCATGTGCGACAGGTTGCCCAGGGTGGTCCAGGTGCCGAGGATCGAGTCGGCCGCCTCGATGGTGATGTGACCGTCGGCGGAGGCGCGGTAATAGCGGTGGCCGCCGACGCTGTTGGGCACCTCGATGATCTGGGTGTCGATGAGCCCCTGGGTGCCGCCGCGCTCGATGTAGAGCTGGGGCGTGGTGAAGGAGCGGAAGTCGCTCGTACGGACATACCAGATGCGGTGTTTCGTCACTCCGTTGCGCGCCGAGTTGGTGGCCCAGTAGAGCACGTAGTCGCCGGTCGCGGCGTTGTAGATGGCTTCTGGCGCCCAGGCGTTGCCTGCGCCGGGGATGGCGCCGGCGACGTTGATGAGCCAGGGGGCCGACCAGTTCACCAGGTCGCGCGACTCCCAGACGACGAGGGAGGTGCTGCCCCGGTTGGCGGCGTCGTTCCATGAGGTGCCGCTGGCGATGCGCAGGTCGGTGGCGACGATCCAGTACCGGTCGCCGGACGGGGAGCGCACGATCGAGGGGTCGCGGACGCCGCGCGTGCCGATCGTGGAGCGCAGGACGAGCTGGCCGTTGTTGAGGTCGGTCCAGTGCAGGCCGTCGTCGCTGTGGGCGAGGTAGATCTGCTCGCCGTTGGCGGACTCGCCGGTGAAGTGGGCCATCAGGTAGCCGGTGAACGGGTCGAGCGCGGCGGCCCGCTTGGGAGCGACGGCGGCCAGGCAGGCGAGCAGGAGGCAGGCCACGGTGAGCACCACGGCCGTCCTGCGGGGCAGGGTCGCGTACATGCGTCTCCTTCGGAGGGGGTATGACGCTTCTGTTAGCGCTAACATTCCTGCGCCGCCGGAAGGGGACTCACATCGGCGGCGCCCTCAGTGTGATCGCTAACATCGGGGCGGTCAATGGCCCTCTCACAAACGAACGGGGCCGCGCGGTGTACCGCGCGGCCCCGTCTGCCGGACGACCGGCCTAGCTCTTCGGCTCCGGCTCCTCGGCCGGGCAGGTGGTGCCCCGCTTCGGCACGGTCAGCGAGATGAGGTAGCCGTCCATGGCCTTGGTGGTGCACTCGGTCATGCCGTAGATGCCGTGCCCCCACCCTTCGTACGTCAGCAGCGTCGCCTTGGAGCCGAGCTGCCTGGCGACGTTGGCCGACCACCGGTACGGCGTGTCGGGGTCGTGCCTGGACGTGCCCACCAGCAGCGGCGCGCTGCCCTTGTAGCGCAGCCGGTGCTGCGGGTTGGTGACCGGGTGGCCCTGGCAGATCGGCATGTCGCCCATCGGCATCGGGTTGTAGCGGACGTCCGGCGCCACGGCGTTGGAGGCCCGCATCACGGCGGCGTACTCCTTGTAGTCGCGCAGCCCCAGGTTCCAGTCCTCGCACAGGATCGCGGTGGGCAGCTCGGCCCACTTGCCGCTCACCGGCCCGTTGCCGGGCGGGCGCGGCATGTCGTCCGGCACCGGCCCGCCGTCCAGGGCGAGCAGCACCTGGGCCTCCAGGTGCCAGTCGGGCGCCTCGTTCATGATGACGGCCAGCCAGAGCAGGTTGTGGGCGCTGACCTTGTCGTCGCCGCCGGGCCAGACCAGCTCGCCGCGCTCGGCCTTGGCCACGACCTTCTTCCACAGAGCGCGGATGTCGCGGCCGTGCAGGGCGCAGCCGGTGTCGCGCCGGCACCAGGCGATGAACTCGTCGAAGCTGTCCTGGACGGTGGCCGCCTCGGTGACCTGGAACGCCTTGACGTTCAGGCTGTGGTCCATGTTGCTGTCGAGCACCATGGCCCTGATCCGGTCGGGGAACATCTCGGCGTACATCTGCTGGGCGAGCGTGCCGTAGGAGACGCCGTACGAGGTGAGCTTCTCGTCGCCGAGGGCGGCGCGGATGGCGTCCATGTCGCGGGCGACGTTCTTCGAGTCGAGGTGGTCGTAGACCGGGCCTGTGCGCTTGCGGCAGTCGGCGCGCAGCTTCTTGTCGAAGGCGACCCACTTGTCGAAGTCGGCCTGGCTCTTCATCACCGGGTAGGGCATCTGGTTGTAGACCGAGGCCGAGCAGGTGACCGAGCCGCTGCGGGCGACGCCGCGCGGGTCGTAGCTCACGATGTCGAAGCGCCGCTGGATCTCCTCGCTGAATCCGGTGGGGCGCAGGATGCCGTCGACGCCGGAGTTGCCGGGCCCGCCGGGGTTGGTCAGCAGCGAGCCGATGCGCGCGGCGGAGTCCTTGGCCTTGCGCCTGGCCAGCGCGAGGTCGATGGCCGGCCCGTTGGGCTTGGACCAGTCGACCGGCACCTTCAGCGTGGCGCACTCGACGCTCGGCTCTTCCTTGCACGGCCGCCAGGTCACCCCGCGCTTGCCGACCGCGTTCGTGACGTCCTTGCCTGTCACGGTCGCGGCGGCGATGGGAGCGGTCAGCACCGTTCCCATCATCACGAGCGCGGTGGCGAGCAGGGAGGTCTTTCTGAGCACGTTTCTCCTAACGTCGGCGCCCCTTCGTGATCAATGACCCACGAATCTAACAGCTACAGAAGGGGCCTTTAGTATTTATGGGAGAAACGGGACATACGCCTATCTGGTGGACTCCCGGATCACCAGCTCGTACGGCGCCACGTACCGGCCGGTCGGCCGCCCCGGGTCGGCGATGCGCCCGGTGACCAGCTCGACCGCCTTCTCGGCCATCCAGGCGTGGTCGGGCGCCACGGTGGTGAGCGCGGGCACCAGGTACGCCGCCTCCGCGATGTCGTCGAACCCGGCCACCCGCACGTCGTCGGGCACCCGCAGCCCCACGTCGGCCAGCCCGCGCAGCACGCCGAGAGCGACGGTGTCGGTCACCGCCAGCACGCCGTCGAAGGGCCGCCCGGCGGCGGCCAGCCGGTGCGCGGCCGCCCGGCCCGCCTCCATGGTGAGCGCGTCGAGGCCCACGTGCAGCGCGGGGTCGGCCTCGACGCCGCGGGCGGCGAGCGCGCCGAGGTGGCCGCGGTGGCGGGCGTTCACCATGTTGAGGTTCCAGTCGAGGCGGCCGGTGACGTGCGCGACGGCGCGGCAGCCCCGGTCGAGCAGGTGGGCGGTGGCCGCCGCGGTGCCCTCCTCGTTCGGCATGGCGATGTGGTCGAAGCGCCCGCCGAAGTCCTGCTCGCCGAGCATCACGATCGGGTGGTCGCCCTCGGGCGGGGTGCGGTCGCGGCCGTCGAGCCCGACCGCGCTGAGGATCAGCCCGTCGAACTGCAGCGTCCGCGCGTGGGCGATGGCGTCGATCTCGCCGGCCGCCGCCGCGCCCGTCTGCTCGATCGCGACGTGGAAGCCGCGCCGCCGCGCCCGCTCGATGACGTGGGAGGCGAGGCGCCCGAAGTAGGGCCGGTCGATCTCGGGCACGGCGAGCCCGATCACGCCGGTACGGCCCGACCTGAGCGTGCGGGCCGAGACGTTGACCCGGTAGCCGGAGCGTTCGATGGCCTCGCGGACGCGGCGGCGTACCGGCTCGCTGACCCCGCCCCGGTTGTTGACCACGTTGGAGACCGTCATCTTCGACACCCCGGCCAGCCGGGCGACGTCGTCCATCGTCACCATGCCGCCGAGGGTAGCGCCGCCGCTCAGGTCAGGCTCGCCTCCACGGTGACGAAGGAGTGGGCGGGCAGGTGCACGCGCAGCCCGGACGCGGTGGCCTTGACCTGCTCGTGCGGGCGCGGCGCGACCGCCTCGGGCGCCTCGGGGGTGTTGTGCGTGCGCAGGTCGCCGGCCGTGAGGATGCGGGCGCGGGTCACCGCGACCGCGCCGCCGCGCAGGTCCAGCTCGACGTCGGCCGCCTCGCCCGCGTCCAGGTTGGACAGCGAGATCAGCACCTGCCCGTTCTTCCTGCTGGCCGACAGCGACACCGTACGCAGCTCCGTCCCGTCCACCTGCCGTGCCGGCAGGCCGTCGGGCAGGTCGACCCGCAGCGAGGCGGCGTCCTGGTGCCCCTTGTTCATCTCGAACACGTGGTACGTGGGCGTCAGCACGAGCGCGCCCGAGTCGGGGTCGGTGAGGATCATGGCCTGCAGCACGTTCACGGTCTGCGCGATGTTGGCCATGACCAGGCGGTCGGCGTGCCGGTGGAAGACGTCGAAGTGCAGGCCGGCCACGAGCGCGTCGCGCAGCGAGTTCTGCTGGTAGAGGAAGCCGGGGTTGGTGCCCGGTTCGACGTTCCACCAGGTGCCCCACTCGTCCAGCACCAGGCCCACGTTCTTGCCGGGGTCGTAGCAGTCCATCACGCTGGAGTGGCCGCTGATCAGCTCGTCCACCCGGGAGGCCTGCACCATCGTGCGGTAGTGGTCGTCCACGCCGAACTCGGTGGCCGAGCCCTTGTCCTGCCAGGTGCCGGGGATCGTGTAGTAGTGGAACGACAGCGCCTGCATGAACGATGCCGGCCGGTAGGCGCAGCCCAGTTCGCCGAGCTGCTTCATCAGCGTCTCGGTCCAGGCGTAGTCGGCGCCGTTCGCGCCGGCCGCGATGCGATACAGCTTGTTGTCGCCGTGGTCGCGGCAGTAGGTGCCGAAGCGGCGGGCCTCGGCCGCGTACTGCTCGGCCTTCATGTTGCCGCCGCAGCCCCACGCCTCGTTGCCGAGCCCCCAGAAGCGCACCCGCCACGGCTCCTCGCGCCCGTTGGCCTTGCGCAGCCGCACCATCGGCGAGTCGCCCTCGCGGGTGAGGTACTCCACCCAGTCGCTCATCTCCCGCACCGTGCCGGAGCCGACGTTGCCGCTGATGTACGGCTCCGCCCCCAGCAGCTCGCACAGGGCCATGAACTCGTGGGTGCCGAAGTGGTTGTTCTCCTCGACGTTGCCCCAGTGGGTGTTGACCATGGCCGGGCGGCTCTCCTTGGGGCCGATGCCGTCCATCCAGTGGTACTCGTCGGCGAAGCAGCCGCCGGGCCAGCGCAGGTTGGGGATGTTCAGGGCGCGCAGCGCCTCGACGACGTCGAGCCGGATGCCGCCCTCGTTGGGCACGTCGCTGTCCTCGCCGACGTAGAAGCCGCCGTAGATGCAGCGGCCCAGGTGCTCGGCGAAGTGGCCGTACAGGTGGCGGCTGATCACGGGGCCTGGGACGTCGAGGTTGATGATGGCGGGCACGGTGACAGGACTCATCGGGTGAGCTTCCTCGCGTTCGGGGGCCGGTCGGAGGTCACTTTATCGATAAACCTCCCGCCTTGGCGAGACCCCGCGGCGCGGGCCCGCCAGCGCGGGCCCGCAACCCGGCTCCCATCCCGTGCCCGGGCGCAGGACCCGGGCTCAGGACCCGGGCTCAGGGCTCGTCGCCGGACAGCTCGCGTCTGCGGCGCAGCAGGGCGGCCCGTCGCGCGTGCGCCCTGATCGTCAGCGCGAGCGCCACCGCGACGACGGGACCGCCGGCCCCGAGCGCCACCCCCAGCCCCTCACCTCGCTGCACGGCCACCACGACCAGCAGCGTCGTCGTCACGGCCGAGGCCGCCAGCGCGAGCCACCCGGCCACCACCCGGTCGGTCGCGAACAGCGGCACCCGCCGCGTCAGCAGCCACCCGCCGTAGCAGGCCCAGCCCAGGCAGAACGCGGTGAACAGCCCGAACGCCAGCTGCGTACGCCCCGGCAGCGGCCCCGGCTCGCTCGCCCACAGCCCGATCACGAACAGCGCACCCGCCACGCCCGCGACCAGCGTGGCCACCGCGCGGACGCGCCGGCGGGGCGACAGCGCCGGCTCCAGCCGATCCAACAGCTCCTGCGCCGACAGGCGCGGCTTCTCCTCGCTCATGGCCGGTACCCCTTCTCCTCCAGGCGCTCGCGCATCAGCCGCCGGGCGCGGTTCAGCCGGGACTTGGCCGTGCCCACCGGGATGCCGCAGATCTGCGCGCAGTCCTCGACCCGCAGGTCCTCCAGGTGGTGCAGGACGAGGATCTCCCGCTCGGCCGGTGGCAGCAGGGCCAGGGCGGCCGTCAGCTCGGCCCGGTCCAGCACCGCGTCGGCCGGGTCGCCCGCGAGCTCCTCGCCCGGGTGCGCCGGCTCGTCGGCGTACTGGACGCGCAGCCGGTCCATCACCGACCTGCGGGCGATGGTGAACAGCCAGGGCTTGAACCGGCCTGGCTCGCGCAGCCGGGGCAGGCCGCGGACCACGGCCAGCCACACCTCCTGGCTCACGTCGTCGGCCCGCTCGGCGTCCAGCATGCGGCGCACGTACGTCCACACCGGCGTGCGCCAGCGGGACACGAGCTCGGCCAGCGCGTCCCGTTCGCCCAGCTGGGCGCGGACGACCAGCAGCTCATCGATCATCTCGTCCTCCCGTCACCCTGCACAGTCGGGCGGGCGGCCGATCCGGTTCACGGGGCCGGGCGGACGAGCGGGTTCCGTCGAGTCAGTCTGCGGCGCAGACGGGCGCGAGCGCCAGGGCGAGGGCGTCGCGATGCAGGCGGTCGAGGCGGGCGCGGGTCTCGGCGGCGCGGCGGGCGTCGGCGAGGGCAGGCGCGCAGCGGCGCGGCGCCCCGCGTACCGGCTCGGTGTCCTTGAGCAGGTGCAGCAGGCGCGGGGTGAGCAGGTCCAGCCGCGGGCGCAGGTCGCCCGCGAGCCCTGGCCGCGGCTGCGGGCGCAGCGCGGGCTCGGCCTGCCAGCGGGCGTGCAGGCCGCGCCGCACCAGGTTGGCCGCCTCCAGCTGGGCGCGGAAGAACCACACGCCGGTGGGCGCGGGCAGGCCGATCTCGACGGAGTGCTCGGTGACGGCGTCGAACAGCTCGCGCTCGGTTGTGAGGTCGGCGGCAGCGCTGGTGGTGGGGGTGCCGTATTCGGCGGCGGCGACCGCGTCGGCCAGCAGCAGCCGGCGTACGGTCAGCTCCGCCAGCTCGGGCAGGTCCTCGAGCCCCGCGGGCCCGGGCAGCGCCGCCGGGTCGTCGGTGGTGGTGAGACCGGCGTGCAGGGCGGGTGCGGTGGTGACGGCCAGCAGGACCGCGGCGATGGCCGCGGCGTGGCAGGCCATGGGTAGTGCCTGGTGAGGCATGACGATGACTCCTGTGCGTGAAATCTCGACAACGCACCGTACATGCCCCTCGTCCCGGCCCACCATCCGCCCCCGCGATCACTGACGATGACGACACCCTCGCATGGCCGTCAGGGGAAGGTTCGCTGCCGTGAAACGGCCTGGTGTGCCACACTTCACTCTCACCTAAGAAGGGGGCAAAGGGTGGCGAACCGCTATCTCTATCTGGCACGGCACGGCGCGGCGATCGACGAGGGCGAGCTGAGCGAGACGGGGTGCGAACAGGCCGAGCTGCTCGGCAAGCGGCTGGCCGAACATCCCATCACCGCCGTGCATCACGGCCCGCTCCCCCGTGCCGCGCGTACCGCCGAGATCGTGGCCCGCCACCTGCCCGGCGCCGAGGTGCGGACCGGCGACCTGTACGGCGACTACATCCCCGCCGCCCCGCCTCGCGACGAGCTGCCGCCCGCGCACGCGGCGTTCCTCAACGGCTTCACCGACGCCGAGCTGACCTCGGGCCCGCCGCTGGCCGCCGCCGCGATCGCCCGGCACGCCGGCCCCGCCGACGTCGAGACGCACGAGCTGATCGTCACGCACAACTTCCTCGTCGCCTGGTTCGTCCGGCACGCGCTCGGCGCGCCCGAGGCCCGCTGGATGGGGCTCAACCAGGGCAACTGCGCCCTCACCGTCATCCTCTACCGGCCCGAGGTGCCGCCTTCGCTGATGTTCTTCAACGACATGAGCCACCTGCCGCAGGACCTGCGCTGGACCGGCTTCCCCCCGGCACTGCGGATGTGAGCACGGCATGGGGCTGGAGATCGAGAGCCGGCGGTCCGACTCGCCGTACGTCGAGCGGGTCTGGCGCAGCCGCAGCAGCGACGTCACGGAGATGATGTCGGTCGCCTCGGCGCGCTTCGACCTGGTCTTCTGGGAGGAGCGCGGCGAGACGCACGTGGCCGTCCAGGGGCCGGAGACGCGGGCGAGCGTGGCGCCGGTGCCCGAGGACGCCACGTTCTTCGGCATCAGCTTCGCGCTCGGCGTCTCGATGCCGCACCTGCCGTTCGAGCGGCTGGTCGACGGCAACCTGCTGCTCCCCGGCGCCACCCGGCGCTCGTTCCACCTGAAGGGGTCGTCCTGGCACCTGCCCGGCTACGACGACGCCGAGGCGTTCGTGCGGCGGCTGGCGCGGGAGGAGGTGCTGGTCCGCGACCCGCTGGTGGCCTCGGGGGGCGGCCCCGTGTCGTGGGTGTCGGAGCGTACGCTGCAGCGGCGCTTCCTCGCGGCCACCGGCCTGACCAGGAACGCGGTCCGGCAGATCGACCGGGCCAGGCACGCGGCGGTGCTGATCAGGGATGGCGTGCCGGCCGGCGAGGTCGTGCACCGGCTCGGCTACTTCGACCAGCCGCACCTGGCGCGGTCGCTGGCCCGCTTCGTCGGCCGTACCGCCACCCGGCTCGCCCAGGCCGACCCCGCCGAGCCGCTGTCCCTGCTCTATCGCAGCAGCGCGAGCCCGCACCGGATCGACGACTGAAGGCCCGCTCACCGGCGGCTGACAACGATGTCTTGACAGAGCTCCCCCGGCTTGAAACTTTCTTTACAGATCGGGGCTGACAACGTTGTCAACGCAGGCCCGCGCACGAAAGGTGACCCCCCGGTGAAGCGCCCTCTCCTCACGGCGGTCTTATCCCCCGTCGTCGCACTCCTCCTCGCCACCCCCGCCGCCTACGCCTTGACCTCGGGGCCGGGCCCCGAGCCCGTCCCCAACCCGGGACCGTCCGGCACCCCCGCACCAGGCCCCTCCTACAGCCCGCCGCCCGACCAGGGACCGCCCGAGCCCGCGCCGCCCGCCGAGGCGCAGCGCAGATCCGCCCAGGACGGGCAGTCCCTGGCCAAGCAGGAGGGCGCAGCCTTCGCCACCTCCTTCGAGCCCGGCGACCCCGAGCCCACCTGGACCGACACCTCCGAGAAGTCCTCCGGCGTCACCGGCGCCCTGCCCGGCCTCATCGAGGGCAGCATCGTCGAGAAGATCTCCCAGGTCACCGCCAGCGGCGAGTACGCCTCCTCCGGCGAGGTGCGCGAGAACCTGGCCGACAGCGACGCGAGCACGAAGTGGCTGGTCTTCACCGGCACGGGCTGGGCCGCGTACGCGCTGTCCGAGCCCGTCGCGGTCGTGCACTACGCGCTGACCTCCGCCGACGACGCCCCCGAGCGCGACCCGCGCGACTGGCAGCTGCAGGGCTCGCAGGACGGGCAGACCTGGACGACCCTCGACACCCGCACCGGCGAGCGGTTCACCGCACGCCACCAGCGCAAGGAGTACCGCTTCTCCAACACCACCGCCTACGCCCACTACCGCCTGAACGTCACCCACATCGGCGGCGGCTCGACCCTGCAGCTCGCCGAGTGGGAGCTGTCCGACGGCCGCACGGGCGCGCCGCCGCGCAGCGACATGCGCAGCAGGATCGGCACGGGCCCCACCCGAGGCCACACCGCCAAGCCGCGCGCCGGCTTCACCGGCCTGCACGCGCTGCGCTACTCCGGCGGCACCACGTCGGGGCGCGGCGGGCACGCGACGAACAAGGTGTTCGAGGTGGACATCCCGGTCACGGCCACGACCGAGCTGTCGTACGTGGTCTTCCCCGAGCTCACCGCGGCCGACCTGCGCTATCCCAGCACGTACGTGTCGGTGGACCTGGCCTTCAAGGACGGCACCCACCTCAGCGACCTGAAGGCGGCCGACCAGCACGGCGTCCGGCTCGACCCGCGCGCCCAGGGCGAGTCGAAAACCCTCTACGCCGACCAGTGGAACTACAAGCACGCCAGGATCGGCGAGGTGGCCAGGGGCAAGCGCATCAAGCGCATCCTGGTGGCCTTCGACACCCCGGCGGGCGAGGCCGGGTTCCGCGGCTGGGTGGACGACATCAGGATCATCTCCGAGCGCAGGCGGCACGCGTACGAGGGCCGCGACGAGCGGCGCACCTCGCCCGCCCAGTACGTCGTCACCACCCGCGGCACCCACTCCACCGGCGGGTTCTCGCGCGGCAACAACTTCCCCGCCACGGCGGTACCGCACGGCTTCAACTTCTGGACGCCGATGACCGACGCCGGCTCCACGAACTGGCTGTACGCCTACCACCGGGCCAACAACGCCGCGAACCTGCCGGAGATCCAGGCGTTCACGGCCAGCCACGAGCCGAGCCCGTGGATGGGCGACCGGCAGACGTTCCAGTTCATGCCGTCGGCGGCGGAGGGCGTGCCCGACCCGTCGCGCACGGCCCGCGCGCTGCCCTTCCGGCACGAGCGCGAGGTCGCGAGCCCGCACCTGTACGCGGTCACCTTCGACAGCGGGCTGAAGACCGAGATCGCGCCGACCGACCACGCGGCGCTGGCCCGCTTCACCTTCCCCGGCGACGCCGCCAAGCTGATCTTCGACAACGTCGACGACAGCGGCGGGCTCACCCTGGATGTGGCGGGCGGCGTGGTGACCGGCCACTCCGACGTGCGCAGCGACCTGTCCACCGGGGCCGCCCGCATGTACTTCTACGCCGTCTTCGACCGCCCGGTCACCGGCGGCGGCAAGCTGACCGGGCAGGGCCGCGACAACGTGCTCGGCTACCTCGCCTTCGACGCGGGCCCGAGCCGTACGGTGAGCATGCGCATCGCGTCCTCGCTGATCAGCGTCGAGCAGGCGAAGAAGAACCTGGAGCTGGAGATCTCCGGCTCCGACACGCTGGAGACGGTCAGCGAGCGGGCCCGCAGGGCGTGGGACGCCAAGCTGGGCGTCGTCGAGGTGGAGGGCGCGAGCAAGGACCAGCTCGTCACGCTCTACTCGAACCTGTACCGGTTGTTCCTCTATCCGAACTCGGCGTACGAGAACACCGGCACCGCGCAGGCCCCCGTCCACCGGCACGCCGTGCAGTCCTCCACCGAGACGCCGCCGGAGCCGCGGGTGGCCGACGGGAAGGTGTACGTCAACAACGGCTTCTGGGACACCTACCGCACCACCTGGCCGGCGTACGCGCTGCTCACCCCGAAGGCGGCCGGCGAGATGGTGGACGGGTTCGTGCAGCAGTACAGGGACGGCGGCTGGATCGCCCGCTGGTCCTCGCCCGGCTACGCGGACCTGATGGTCGGCACCAGCTCCGACGTCGCCTTCGCCGACGCCTACCTCAAGGGCGTGCCCGGGTTCGACGCGAAGGCCGCCTACGAGGCGGCGGTGAAGAACGCCACCGTCGCGCCGCCCACCCGGCACGTGGGGCGCAAGGGCCTGTCCACCTCGGCGTTCCTCGGCTACACGCCGATCCAGGCGACCGGCGAGGCCATGTCGTGGGCGATGGACGGCTACATCAACGACTTCGGCGTCGCGGGCATGGCCAAGGCGCTGGCCGCCCGCGCCAAGGGCGCCGAGCGGGCCCGCTACCTGGAGGAGTACGAGTACTTCAGGAACCGGGCGCTCAACTACGTGCACATGTTCGACCCGGCGACCGGCTTCTTCCAGGGCCGCAACGCCGACGGCTCCTTCCGGCGCAAGCCGGAGGCGTACGACCCGCGCGTCTGGGGCTTCGACTACACCGAGACCAACGGCTGGAACATGGCCTTCCACGTGCCGCAGGACGGCGCAGGACTGGCCGCGCTATACGGCGGCAGGGACGCGCTGGCGGCCAAGCTGGACGCGTTCTTCGCCGAGCAGGAGACGGCGCTGTTCCCCGGCTCGTACAGCGGGGTCATCCACGAGATGCGCGAGGCCCGCGACGTGCGGATGGGCCAGTACGGTCACAGCAACCAGCCCTCGCACCACATCCCCTACATGTACGACTACGCGGGCCAGCCGTGGAAGACGCAGGCCAAGGTGCGCGAGGCGCTGTCGCGGCTGTACGTGGGCAGCGAGATCGGGCAGGGTTACGCGGGCGACGAGGACAACGGGGAGATGTCGGCCTGGCAGGTGTTCTCGGCGCTCGGCTTCTACCCGCTGCAGATGGGCAGCCCGTACTACGCGATCGGCTCGCCGCTGTTCGACAAGGCCACGCTGCGGCTGGAGAACGGCAGGAAGCTCATCGTCAGGGCGCGGGGCAACGGCGAGCGCAACGTGTACGTCCAGGGGCTGAAGGTCAACGGCAGGCCGTACGGGAAGACGTACCTGCCGCACGACCTGATCGCCGAGGGCGGCGAGCTGGAGTTCGAGATGGGGCCGCGGCCGTCGCGGTGGGGCGCCGGCAAGGAGGCCGCGCCGCCGTCGATCAGCGACGGTGACCGGGTGCCCGAGCCGCTGCGCGACCTGACGCGGCCCGGCACGGTCCCCGCCGAGGCGGGCGCGCTGTTCGACGACGACTCGGGGACGCGGGCGGCGCTGCCCGGGACGGTGACGTACGCGTTCGCCGACCGGCGGAAGGCGACCTTCTACACGCTCACCTCGGGCGCCGGCCGGCCGGCCGAGGACCCGACGGGATGGGTGCTCGAAGGCTCGGCCGACGGCGCCCGGTGGGAGGTGCTGGACGAGCGGTCGGGCGAGAGCTTCGCGTGGCGGTCGCAGACCCGGCCGTTCAGGATCGCGAAGCCGGGGTCGTACGCGCACTACCGGCTCAGGTTCACCGGCGGCACGTCACTGGCGGAGATCGAGCTGCTCGCGCCCGCGCCGCCGGCCACCTCGCCGCTCGTGCTGGACGCCGCCCCCGCACTGGCCGGGGCCGGTGACACCGTGGAGGTGCCGGTGACCGTGGCCAACCACTCCGTGCGTCCGGTCAAGGGCCGGATCACCGCGACCGGGCCGGAGGGCTGGGCGGTCGAGCCCGCGTCGGCGGAGTTCGGGCCCATCGCGGCGGGGGCGTCGCAGACGGTGACGTTCCGGGTGAGCGTGCCGGCCTCCGCCGAGCCGGGAGCGCATGCCGTACGGTTCTCCGCGACCGGTCTCGGCATCGCCGAGAAGCAGGCGACGATCACCGTGATCGGCGACAGGGTGGAGTTCACCCCCGGCACCCCGGCCGAGCAGCCGTGGCTGCTGGACGAGGACGGCTCGCAGCTCGACGGCGAGGTCTTCGACGGGCGGGCCCGCTTCACCGACGGCGACAGCCACGCCGTCTACCGCTTCGCCCTGCCGTCCGACGTCCGTGGCGGCACGCTCACGCTGGACATCGGCAACCAGTTCCTGGTGGACGTCTCCACCGACGGCGAGACCTGGCGGACGGCGCTGCGCGAGCCCGGCAACGTCCGCGACCTGTCCAACCGCTCGCCCCGCACGCTCGACCTGGCCGAGCTGCTGGACGACGGCACCACCTTCTACCTGCGCATCGGCGACAGCCGCCCGGAGGACGGCTGGGGCTCCTGGCTCGCCAGGCTCCGCCTCGACCTCCTCCGCGGCTGACCGCCTCGACCCGCGCCGCCCGGCCGCCTCGGCCGGGCGGCGCACAGCTGGACGACGCACAGCCGGACGACGCGCGGCCGGGACGACGCGGGTGCCCGGGGACGCGAGCCATTTCCCGAAAAGGCTGATAAACAACGTTATTAGCCTGTGATAGCAGCAGAATCGGGGATTTATTTTGTGCTGCTATGATGAGTTGGGAATAGTGAATATCGCGCTTAGCATCGGCGTTCCCCGACTTTTCCCGTGAAAGGAACGCCTGCCGATGCGAGACGCGCAACCCAGCCAGACCGCGCTCATGGCCGCCGCCGCCCGCGCCGCCCACCTCGTCGTGGACGGCGAGCCGTTCCTCTTCCGCGACACCCTGGCCGGGCCCCTACTCGGCGCCCTGGCCGATGAGCTGATCGGCTACCACCGCCGCTTCGGCGAGCACATCGTGCTGGCCGGCACCCGCGCCCAGGTGACCAGTCGCGGCGGCTACACCGAGCGGCGCGCCGCCGAACTGGCCGAGGCGGGCGTGCGCCGCCACGTGGTGCTCGGCGCGGGGCTCGACACCTACGCCTGGCGGGCCCGCCCCGGCGTCCACGTGATCGAGGTGGACCACCCGGACACCCAGCGGTGGAAGCGCGACCTGATGGGCGCGGCGGGCCTTGACCAGCCGCCATGCCTGACGTTCGTCCCCCTCGACCTCGAAACCGGAGACCTTCCGGCCGCACTCCACGCCACCCTGCCGGCCACCGAGCCGGCCGGCGGGGCGGACGGCGGGGCGGACGGTGGCGAGCGGGCCTTCGTGAGCTGGCTCGGCGTGACCATGTACCTCACCGAGGAGGCCATTGAGGCGACCCTCGCCGCACTCGGCCGGCTCCCCGCGGGCAGCGAGGTGGTCATCGAGTACGCCCTGCCGCCCGAGCTGCGCGACGAGCGCGGCGCCGCGTTCGCGGAGTTCGCGATGGGGGCCGCCGCCGACCGCGGCGAGCCGTGGCTGTCCTTCTTCTCCCCCGGCGACCTGGCGGCCCTGCTCAAGCGGCACGGCCTGGAGGCGGCCGAGCACGTGCGGCAGGCCGACTGCGTCGATCCCGCCCTGTGGCGGCGTGCGGACGCCCTGCGCCCCGCGGACGCGTGCCGCCTCGTCCGCGCCACGGTCGCCCCTTGACCCGAGAGACCCGAGAGACCCGAAAGGTACGCGTTCGGCCTGCTCGGCGGCGCGGCGTCCGCCTCACCCGCCCACCGCTTGATACTCTCTGCACCTGAATGGTGACGTTTAGTACGGTGAGGAGCTCGTTGTGAAGGTCGCCTGCGTCGGCGGCGGACCCGCCAGCCTGTATTTCTCCATCCTGATGAAGCGGGTGGACCCCGCCCACGAGATCACCGTCTACGAGCGTTACCCGGCCGGCGCCACCTACGGGTGGGGGGTGACGTACTGGGAGGAGCTGTTCGACTACCTGCACGAGGTCGACCCGGAGTCGGCCCGCGCGATCGGCGAGTCGTCGGTGCGGTGGGACAGCTGGGTCGTGCACGTGCAGGACCGCGCGACCGTCACCGTCGAGCACGGCGACGAGGGCTTCGGCGTCGGACGGCAGCGCATGCTCGACGTCCTCGCCGAGCGGGCCCGCGCGCTCGGGGTGCACATCGTGCACGAGCACGAGATCACCGCGGAGACGGAGTTCGCCGACGCCGACCTGGTGGTGGCCGCCGACGGGATCAACAGCGTGCTGCGCGAGCGGCACGCCGAGCATTTCGGCACCGAGGTGTCGGTCGGCCGCAACATGTACATGTGGCTCGGCACCACCAAGGCGCTCGACGCGTTCACCTTCGCCTTCACCGAGACGCCGCACGGCTGGATCTGGGGCTACGGCTACGGCTACGACCCCGGGCACAGCACCTTCATCGTGGAGTGCGCGCCCGACACCTGGCGCGGGCTGGGCTTCGACACGGCCGGCGAGGCCGACGGGCTGGCCCTGCTGGAGAAGCTGTTCGCCGAGGTGCTTGACGGCCACCCGCTGATCGCCCGGACCGAGGCGGGCGGCAGCGCGCGCTGGCTGAATTTCCGCACGCTGACCAACCGCAGGTGGTACCGCGACAACGTGGTGCTGCTCGGCGACGCCGCGCACACCACGCACTTCTCGATCGGCGCGGGCACGGCGCTGGCGCTGGGCGACGCCGCCTACCTGGTGGAGGCGCTGCACTCGGCGACCGGCCTGGACGCCGCGCTGGCCCGCTACGAGCGCGAGCGGCGCGCGGCGATCCGCGTCTCGCAGCGGGCGGCCAGGCGCAGCGCCCGCTGGTACGAGAACGTGCCGCGCTACGTGAACCTGCCGCCGCGCCAGCTCATCGCGCTGCTCAACGAGCGGCACTCGGCCGTGCTGCCGTACGTGCCGCCGCGGCTGTACTACGTCACCGGCCAGACGGCCGGCACGCTGGCGTGGCTGGCGTCGTGCCTCATACCGGGGCGGCGCCGCCGGACATCGGGATGAGATGACCCGGCCTGCGGCGGCGTGAGGCCCGCCCGGCCAGGAACGCGGCCAGCAGCGCCGAGCCGATCAGGACGGTCTTGGGCCTGGTCACGACCTTCCTGACCCGGGTCTTCATCCCCGGTCTGGGCGCGACGGCCGTCCGCGCGAGCGTGACGGCCCTGTCCTTGCCGCGAGACCTCGTCTGCTGCGTCCTCATGCTTTCCCCCCGCTTGCTCGGCGGCACGTCTACCCAGGTCAGCGCCGTCCATGCGGGTGGCGGTCAGTCCTCGCCGGTCTTCCAGTGGTAGACGTACGACATGACGAACCCGAGCAGGCCGGTCACCCCGGCCGCGACGGTCATGGGCAGGCCGAGCGCCGCGACGGCCCCCGACACCAGCCCGGGGCTGCCCGCGATCAGACCGGCGGCCTGGGCGAGCACGAGGACGACGCCGAGCGCGAGGAACAGCACGAGGCCGATCTTGAACAGGACCATGGTGAGACGTCTCATGACGGGGGGCTCCTCTCAGATCGGCAGCACGCCGGTCGCGACCAGCACGCCGATGACCAGGGTCGGGATGACGAACCACAGGATGAGCCGGCCGAACGTCCTGGCCGGGTCCACCTGGGCGATGCCGCTGGCGATGTAGATGGGGGCCGCGCCCGGCGGGGACGCGCCCTCGGTCGAGGCGAAGATGAGGATGGCGGTGGCCGCGGCGGCGGGCGAGACTCCTGCCGCGGTGAGCGCGCTGAAGGCGACCCCGCCGACGGCGGCGATCGTGGCGGTGCCGGTCAGCGGCGCGGCGATGACGACGAGCAGCAGGCCGACGATGGTGGCGATGACGACGGCGGGCGCCTGCACGCTCTGCATGATCGCGGTGAGCTGCTCGACCAGGCCGAGCTCGCCGAGGCTGGCGGCGGCGGCGAAGGCGAAGAACAGGGTGGCGCCGATGACGGCGTAGCGGGGCGCCATCTCGCCGAGCAGGTCGCTCCAGGCGCTCGCGGTGCGCGGCAGCCGCCGCCAGGCGACGGCGAACGTGGCCAGCACGGTCAGCACCGGGATCCACACGACGATGCTGATGTCCCCGGCCGCCTCGCCGACCTGCGACTCCATGAGCGCCTTGCCGAACTCCAGCGTCATCAGCACGGGGATGGCGATGCCGGCGTAGACCAGCAGCGAGGTCCATCCCGCGCGCAGCGCGGCCCGCAGCGGCACGATGTCGGCGGCGTCGGTGGCGGCGATGCGGTGCCTGCGCACCCACAGGAAGACCACCACGAACCGGTGCGCGACCGTCCACAGGCCGCCCACCAGGGCGGGCACGAACAACTGGTCGGCGGTCAGCACCGGCGCCACGGCGGCCGAGCCGAGCAGCAGGAACATCGACGAGCTCGGCGGGATCGAGATGCCGAGCCCGGCGTTGCCGGCGACGAGCGAGGCGGCCAGGTCGGGCCGCCAGTTCGAGCGGATCATCCAGGGAATGGTGACCGAGCCGACCGAGGCCGAGATGCCCGAGCCGGACCCGGAAGGGCCGCCCAGCAGCGCGGCGGCCGACGTCGAGACGTATCCCGCGCCGCCGCGCAGCCGGCCGAACACCGAGTTGAGCACCGTGACCTGCTCCTGGATGAGGCCCAGCCTGGTCAGCAGGTACCCCATGAAGACGAAGGCCAGGGCGGCGAAGACGACCTCCTCGGCCATGGCGTCGGCGATGCCCGCCCAGGCCAGCTCGAAGAAGCGGGCCCCGCCGAAGAGGCACACGCCGGCGAACCCGATGAGCATCGCCTCACCGATGTTGCGTTTCAGCACGCCGTTCCAGACGACGATGATGACGATGTAGGCGACGAGCGCCCATATGGCGATACCCACGGCGAAAGTCCTCCAATGGGGTGGGGCTGGGGGTGTTCGGCGAGCCTTCGCCGACGGTCAGGTGCCCGGCGGGGTCAGGCGCCGGGCGGCGCACTCGCCGGAGGCGGGCCCTGCGAGGGCGGGCCTTGCGAGGGCAGGGCCTGCGAGGGCGGGTCGGCCAGGTGGCGGGCGAGTGCGAGGGTGCGGCGGGCTCTGGTGACGATGGGGGCGTCCACGAAGCGCCCGTCGGGGAGGGCGACCGCGCCGACGCCGTCCCGTTCCGCCTGCTCGGCGGCGGCGACGATCTCGGCGGCCCTGGCCGTCTCCTCCTCGCCAGGACGGAAGGCGCGCCTGATGGCGGGGATCTGGCGGGGGTGGATGGCGGTCCTGCCGAACAGGCCGATCGCGCGGCCGGCCCGGCAGGAGGCGAGCAGCCCGTCCTCGTCTTTGACGTCGGGGTAGACGGACATGGGCACCGGGGGCAGCCCGGCCGCGGCGGCGGCGAGGACGACCTGCAGGCGCAGGTGGTTCATGGCCTGCTGGTCGGTGATGCCCAGCTCGGCGGCGAGGTCCTGCTCGCCGAGCGCCACTCCGGCCACGTGCGGGTGCGCGGCGATCTCGCGGGCGTTGACGATGCCGGCCGCCGACTCCAGCAGCGCGTACGCGGGCGCGCCCGCCAGCGTGTCGAGGACGGCGGCCGACTCGACCTTGGGCAGCCGTACGGCGTCGGCCAGGCCGGCGACGGCGGCCAGGTCGTCGCGGCCGCGCCCGGTGGCGGGGTCGTTGACCCGCACGTGCAGCACGCCGCCGTCGGGGCGGGCGCTCAGGTAGGCGACGGCGTTGGCCCTGGCCTCGTCCTTGCGGACGGGGGCCACCGCGTCCTCGAGGTCGATGATGACGACGTCCGCGCCGGACGCGACGGCCTTGGCGAACCGCTCGGGCCGGTCGCCCGGCACGTACAGCCAGGTCACCGGCGGGCGCTCGGAGGCGCTCACGCGATCACCCCTTCCTCGCGCAGCCGCTCGATGCGCTCTTCGGGGTAGTCGATCTCGCCGAGCACCTCGTCGGTGTCGCGGCCGAGCGGGCGGCCCGGCCAGCGGATCTCGCCGGGGGTGTCCGACAGGCGGAACAGCACGTTCTGCATGGTGAGCGAGCCCAGCTCCTCGTCGGGCACCTCGACGAACGTGCCGAGCGCGGCGTACTGGGGGTCCTCGGCGAGGTCGGTGACGTCGTAGATGGGCGCGACGGCGGCCTGCGCCTGCTCGAAGGCGGCGATGACCTCGTCGGCGTCGCGTTCGGCGATCCAGGAGGCGACGGCCTCGTCCAGCTCGTCCACGTGCTGCACCCGGCCGTGCCCGCTGGCGAACCACGGCTGCTCGACCAGGTCGGGCCGGCCGACGAGGGTGACGACGCGCTCGGCGATGGGCTGGGCGCTGGTGGAGATGGCGAGCCAGCGTCCGTCGCGGGTGCGGTAGGTGTTGCGTGGGGCGTTGCTGCTGGAGCGGTTGCCGGTGCGCTGCGGCACGACCCCGAGCGCCTTGTACGCGCTCATCTGCGGCCCGAGCAGGCCCAGGATCGGCTCGATGATGGCCATGTCGATGACCTGGCCGCGCCCGGTGCGCTCGCGGGCGTGCAGGGCGACCATGATCGCGTATGACATGGCGAGGCCGGCGATGCCGTCGGCGAGGGCGAGCGGCGGCAGGGTGGGCGGCCCGTCGGGCTGGCCCGTCATGGCGGCGAAGCCGCTCATGGCCTCGGCGAGGGTGCCGAAGCCCGGCCGGCCTGACATCGGCCCGAACTGCCCGAACCCGGTCATCCTGGCGACGATGAGCCGGGGGTTGAGCTCCAGCAGGTCATCGGGCGAGAGGTTCCAGCGTTCCAGGGTGCCGGGACGGAAGTTCTCGATCAGCACGTCGGAACGTTCCGCGAGGCGGCGCAGGATCTCCTGCCCCTCGGGGCGCGACAGATCGACGGCGGCGGTGCGCTTGTTGCGCGAGAGGGTCTTCCACCACAGGCCCACCCCGTCGACCGAGGCGCCGTGCCCGCGCGAGGGGTCGCCCCGCCTCGGGTGCTCGATCTTGATCACGTCGGCGCCGAAGTCGCCCAGCATCATGGCGGCGGAGGGACCGGCGAACAGGGTCGCCGCGTCGATGACCCGCAGGTCGTCGAGGCTCGTCATGGGTATGTAACTTATAAGAAATATGTCATAGGTCAACCATGTGACCATTTTGCGAGACACTTGGGGACATGTCAGCCACCGAGCCGCGGCCGCCCATGAGCAAGGCCGACTACGTCTACGCCGTGCTTCTTGAGGAGATCCGGTCGGCGCGGATCCCCGGAGGGACCGCGGTCAGGGCCGGGGAGGTGGCCAAGCGGCTGGGGGTGTCGGTCACGCCGGTGCGCGAGGCGCTGCGCCGGCTGGAGAAGGACCGGCTGATCAGCTACGAGGCGCACCACGGCGCGACCGTGATCGACCTGGGTGACGAGGCGCTGGCCGAGTACTACGGCCTGCGCGCCGTCGTCGAGGGACTGGGGACGCGGCTGGCGGCGTCCAGGATCACCCCCGAGGAGCTGGCCGGGCTCAGGGAGCTGCACGCCGCGATGGAGCGCGACGCCGCCGAGGGCCGCAACGACCGGCTCGGCGAGCAGAGCAGGACCTTCCACCTGCGCATCGTCGACATCGGCGGCCCCGCCTTCCTGGGCGGCCACGCGAGATCGGTCCGCAACAGCTTCCCCGTCCCCGCCGAGGCGTCGCTATGGCTGGACGAGACCCAGGTCAGGGCCCAGCTGGACGCCCACGAAGGCATCCTGGCCGCCCTGGAGGCCGGCGACGGCGAGACGGCCGAACGCATCATGATCGACCACGTCCAGCACGCCGGCACCTACCGCCGCCACCAGTGACCGGCCGCCACGGCCTGTCCCCCGCGCCTCCGGAGGACCACTGGAGGACCTCCGGATCCCCGCCCTCGACCGCACGCCGGTGGCGGGTGTCGGCGGTCAGGTCGTGGAGTTTCTGATCTCGTCGAGGACGTCGGCGGTGGAGTCGACCGGCAACGCCGACAGGGAGAGGCGGGCGAAGGCCTGCTGGTGCTCCTCGACGCGCCGGCGGTCCTCGATGACGACCGGCGCGTGCAGCAGGTGGAGCACCAGCGTGTCGGGGCTGGCGGGGTCGGCGAAGCGGAGCAGGGTGAACGGCGGCCCCTGGTAGAGGTAGCCGCTCTCGGCGACGGGCCGGGCGACCTGCAGCGCGATGTGCTGCTGCTTGGTGGCCGCGGTGAGGGCGTCGAGCTGGGCGAGCCGGTCCTCGGCCCGGCTGAGCGGCGGGTCGAGCAGCGCCGTACGGTCGAGCACGGCCCAAAGGCGCGGCCCCTCCTGCCGGTCGAGCACCCGCTGCCGGACGGTGATCAGCGAGGCCATGGCGGCGGCCCGCTCGTAGGCGGCGCCCGGCAGCAGCCCGGCGAGGGCGGCCGACAGCGCGTAGGCGGGGGTCTGCAGCAGCGGCGGGATCTGGTGGGGGCAGTAGGTGTAGATGATCTGCGCCCGGTCCTCCAGCTCCAGGAACGCCGACAGCGCCAGGGGCACGCCGGGGGCGTCGTACCAGCCGGGCACCCGCTCCTCGCGCAGCAGCGACAGCACGCGCGCGACGTGCTCGCCCTCGCCGTACAGCTCCAGCAGCGTGCGCACGGTGCCCTCGCGGGGGGCGACGAGCCCGTGCTCGATGCGGAAGACGGTGGAGGTGTTGAGCCCGGCCGCGTCGGCGGCGGACTTCATCGACAGCCCGGCACCGGCGCGCAACGAGGACAGCCGGGCCGCGACAACGCTCAACTGCATACGTCTGTCACAGCCACCGATGACAAAAATCAGCGTTTACACCAGGTCTGTTGCAACAGTGTGACGGTTGATGCACGATGGCCACTCTAGTGGCCTGACACGTTATGCATACGCCGATCCGAAAGGCAGTGACTGTGGCGGACGCGTGGATACTCCATCCCGACTACCGGACTCCCCCGGCCCCCACAGACACGGACGTACCGCCTGGCCCGTGGCGTCACCCCGACGGCGGCCAGATCATGAACGGCACCTACGAGCGCCAGCTGCCCAAGCGCCAGATGGAGGTCGTGACCGTGTGGTACGGCTATCCGCTGAGCCACTGGCGCGGCCCGCGGATGCCGCGCTTCAGCAGCCCGATGGTATCGGCCTGGAACCCGGTGCTGGCACAGGGCCTGGCCGTCGATCCCGCGGCGCCGGCGCCGTACCGCGACGAGCTGTGGTGTGACCGGTGGATCGCCGAGGCCCTGCTGTACGGGCGCAAGCCGTACGGAGCGTTCACGCTGCCGGTGGACGAGGCGATGCGCTGGTTCGCCAAGAGCGGCGGCACGAACCTGGTCTACCAGGCGCGGGCGGAGGACGACCTGGTGCGGGTGGTGGCGGGCACGTCGGAGCGTTACGGGCAGCTGTTCGACCTCGACGCGCTGATCGCGGACTACCGGGAGGCGCTGCCGAAGCCGCTGGCCGACCGGGAGGCGCAGGCGCTGGAGGCGCATCGCGCGGTGTCGCCGGCGCTGTCGTACGTGCTGAGCGAGCCGGCCGAGACGCTGTTCGCGCAGGCGGCGCTGTCGGTGCGGGGCCTGACGCTGGGCTATCCGCCGCGCGAGACGGCGGCCAGGATCGTCGCCGGCGCCGCCTCGTGAGCCCGCTGGACGTCAAGGGCGCGCTGTTCGACTCGACGGGACGGCCTGAACCGGTGACGACGCCAGCTTGACACATTTGTCAGGACATTCTGACCTGCGTTAAGCTGATCAGCATGACCGCCAATCTGGCCATCGACCTCGACCGGTCAAGCCCCGTGCCGCTCTACTTCCAGGTGGCCGAGCAGATCGCCGAGGCGATCCGGCGAGGCGACCTCGCGCCGGGCTCGCGGCTGGACAACGAGATCCTGCTGGCCGACAAGCTCGGCCTGTCGCGGCCGACGATCCGCCAGGCCATCCAATATCTGGTGGACAAGGGCCTGCTGGTGCGCAAGCGCGGCGTCGGCACGCAGGTGGTGCACGGCCAGGTCAAGCGCTCGGTCGAGCTGACCAGCCTCTACGACGACCTGCGCAGGGCGGGCCAGGAGCCGGCCACGCAGGTGCTGGCGCTGGAGCCGCGCCCGGTGGAGGAGGACATCGCCGCCATCCTGGGCGTCGAGCCTGGCTCCCAGATTCTCTATCTCGAGCGGCTGCGCTTCGCGGCGGGCGAGCCGCTGGCGGTGCTGCACAACTGGCTGCCGCTGGGCCTGGCCCAGCTCAGCGCGGCCGACCTGGAGAGCCGCGGCCTGTACGAGCTGCTGCGCGGCGCGGGCGTGCGGATGCGGGTGGCCAACCAGCGCATCGGCGCGCGGGCGGCGGGGCAGGCCGAGGCACGGCTGCTGGAGGAGCGCAGGGGCGCGCCGCTGCTGACGATGGTCCGCACCACCTACGACGACCAGGGCCGGGCGGTCGAGCACGGCTCGCACGTCTACCGGGCCTCCCACTACTCCCTAGAGGTCACCCTCATCGAGCGCTGAGGCGGCGCGGCGGCGCAGATAGAGCGTGGTGGCCACGCCGAACACCACGGCCACGGCGAGCCCGGCCCAGGAGAAGCCCTTGAGCCACTTCTCGGCCACGAGCCCGAGGTAGTAGACGACCGCGGTGGTGCCGGCCGCCCACACGACCCCTCCGAGCACGTTGGCGACGGCGAAATGCCAGTACGGCATGCGCAGCGCCCCCGCGAGCGGCCCGGCGAGGATGCGGAGCAGGGCCACGAACCGCCCGAAGAACACCGCCCACATGCCGAAGCGGGTGAAGTAGTGCTCGGCTCGGGTGATGTGGCGGGGCCCGAAGTGCTTGGGGAAGCGGCGGCCGAGCCTGGCGAACAGCGCGGAGCCGCCCTTGCGGCCGATGGTGTAGCCGGCCGAGTCGCCGACGATGGCGCCCGCGCCGGCGCAGGCCGCCACCCACGCGGGGTGCACGACGCCCTTGGCGGCCAGGATGGCGCTGCTGACCAGGACGATCTCGCCGGGCAGCGGGATGCCGAGGCTCTCCAGCCCGATGACGAGGGCGACGGTGGCGTAGAGCCAGCCCGCGGGGATCGCCTGCAGCCAGTCGTCGATGTGCACCGGAAAACCCTAGCGCCGTCCGGGCGCTGCTCGATCCGGCCGATGTTCACAGGACATTTCGCTCGGATCACGTTCGTTTCAGTCCGGCCGTAACCCTTGGCAAGTGACCTTCCCGACTTCTAAGGTGCAGTGCAATGCCACACATTACTGGGATGGTTCATGACGTCTAAGCAGGTCACGCCACCGGCCGGCGCGGTGCGCCTGAGCAAGGAGGCAGCCTCGGGGGCCGTGCGTCCGCTGTCCGGGGTGCGCATCACGGGAGGTCTGCTCCACCACTGGCAGCGCCGCAACAGCACGGCCACGATCCCGCACACCATCGAGCAGCTGCGCGCGGCCGGCAACGTCGCCAACCTGAGCCGGCTGCTGGAGCAGGACCCGCCGCCGTACCGCGGCCGCTACCCCTTCCTCGACACCGACCTCTACAAGACCCTGGAGGGGCTCGCCTACGAGCTCGGCGACGGCACGGCGGAAGAAGGAGTACGCGACTTCTACGAGGAGGTCGTCACCCTCCTCGAACGGGTCCAGGCCGACGACGGCTACCTCAACTCCTTCTTCCAGGACCCGGCCGCCACCAAGAAGCCGTGGGAGGACCTGGCCTGGGGCCACGAGCTGTACAACCTCGGCCACCTCATCCAGGCCGCCGTCGCCGCGCACCGCCGCATGGGCGACGACCGGCTGCTGCGCATCGCCCGCCGCTTCGCCGGCCTGGTGACCGAGCGGTTCGCCGACAGCGGCGTGTGCGGGCATCCCGAGGTGGAGATGGCGCTGGTCGAACTGTTCAGGGAGACCGGCGAGCGGTCCTACCTCGACGTCGCCGCCGCGTTCGTCGACCGGCGCGGCTCCGGGCAGCTCAAGCACAGCATCTTCCCCGGCGACTACTTCCAGGACCACGTGCCCTTCCGCGAGCTGCCCTCGGTGACCGGTCACGCGGTGCGGATGGCGTACCTGGCGGCCGGCGCCGCCGACGTGCTGCTGGAGACCGGCGACGCCACCCTCGCCGAGGCGCTGGAGCGGCTGTGGGACGACATGGTCGCCACCAAGCTCTACATCACCGGCGGGCTCGGCAGCCGCCACTCCGACGAGGCCATCGGCGACCGCTACGAGCTGCCGTCCGAGCGCGCCTACAGCGAGACCTGCGCCGCCATCGCCCTCATGCAGTGGGCGTGGCGGATGTTCCTGGCCACCGGCGCCGCCTCCTACCTCGACGTGTTCGAGCGGGTGCTCTACAACGCCTACGCGGTCGGCCTGTCCGCCGACGGCCGCGCGTTCTTCTACGACAACCCGCTGCAGCGCCGTCCCGACCACGAGCAGCGCAGCGGCGCGGAGGCGGGCGGCGAGCCGCTGCGCCGCGCCTGGTTCGGCTGCCCGTGCTGCCCGCCGAACATCGTGCGCTGGATGGCCCAGCTCGCCGACTACGTCGCCGCCGAGCGGGACGGCGCCGTCCTCGTCGCCCAGTACGCCACCGCCCGGATCGAGACGGCGGAGCTGGCGCTGGCGATGGAGACCGGCTACCCGTGGGACGGCGACGTGCGGCTCACCGTCGAGCGGGCCCCGCAAGGCGCGTACGGGCTGGTGCTGCGCGTGCCCGGCTGGGCGCGCGGCGCGAGGCTCACCGTCAACGGCGCGAGCGTCCCCGCCGAACCGAAGAACGGCTGGCTGACCGTCGAACGCACCTGGACGGCCGGCGACGAGGTCCGCCTCACCCTGCCCATGCCGGTCAGGGCGCACGGCTCGCACCCCTACCTCGACGCCACCAGAGGCGCGCTCAGCCTGGCCCGCGGCCCCCTCGTCTACTGCGTCGAGCAGCACGACAGCCCCCATGCGGGCGTGGACGACCTGCTCGTCGGCGTGAGCGACGCCGCCGCGGCCTCGACCAGGCCGGGCGGCCTCGCGCCCGGCGCGGTCGTGCTGGACGTGCAAGCGCACCCCGCTCCCCCGCCCCCGGCCGAGCTCTACCCCGAACTGCCGTCCCCCGGGACGGCGCCGCCCGGCACGAAGGTCCCCGCGACCTTCGTCCCCTACTTCCTGTGGGGCAACCGCGGCCCCGCGGCCATGCGGGTCTGGGTCAGGACCCCCGACACGACCAACGGAAAGAAGGCGACATGAGGAGATCGGCGGCGCTCACCAGCGTCACGATGACCGCCGTGCTGGCACTGTCGGCATGCGGCGGCGGAGCCGCGCAGAGCCCCGGCGGCGGGACCGGCGGCACCGGCGCCACCGGCCGGCCGGCCACCCCCGCCACGGGCGGCACCGTGCACGTCCTGGCCAACGCGGACTTCTCCCACCTGGACCCGGCACGCGGCTTCGACGGCGGCGTCAACAACTTCTACCGGCTCATCTACCGGGGCCTGACCACGTTCGGCGCCGGGCCGGGCGCCGAGGGCACGAAGATCGTCCCCGACCTCGCCACCGACACCGGCACCCCGTCCAACGACGCCAAGACCTGGACCTTCACCCTCAAGGACAACATCTTCTTCGAGGACGGCACCCCCATCACCAGCGAGGCCGTCAAGTTCGGCTTCTCGCGCGCCTTCGACCCCGAGGCCGGCATCGGCTCCCCCTACGGCAGGCTGCTGCTCGACGCCCCCAAGGACTACAAGGGCCCCTACCTGTCCGGCGACCTCGACACCATCGAGACGCCCGACCCCAAGACCGTCGTCATCCACCTGAAGAAGCCGTACGCCGACTTCCCGAGCGCGCTGGCGCTGCCCAACTTCACCCCCTTCCCCAAGGGCACCGGCGCGGGCGCCGCCTTCGACAGCAAGCCGATCGCGAGCGGCCCGTACAAGCTGGCCTCCTACCAGCGCAACGCCTCGCTCAAGCTGGAACGCAACCCGCAGTGGAAGCCCGAGACCGACACCGTGCGCACGGCCAAGCCCGACGCGTTCGAGTGGACGTTCGGCCTCGACCCGGCCACCATCGACGAGCGCATGCTCGCCGGGCAGGGCACCGACGCCGACGCCATCGGCCAGAGCATCCAGGCCGCCACGGTCGCGCGCGTGCAGACCCCGCAGATCAAGGCCCGCACGCTGTCCGGCCTCAACGGCTGCACCACCTACATGGGGCTCAACACCACCAAGAAGTACCTCAAGGACGTCCGCGTCCGGCAGGCCATCAACCACGCCATCGACAAGGACACCATCGTCGCCGCGATGGGCGGCTCCACGCTGGCCGAGAAGGGCACCTCGATCCAGCCGCCCACCGTCGCCGGCCGCGTCGACTACGACCCCTACCCCTACGACGTCGCCAAGGCCAAGCAGCTGCTGGCCGACGCCGGCCTGTCGGGCGGCTTCTCGCTGATCCTCGACACCAGGGCGCAGCCGAAGATGGCCGCCGTCTCGGTCGCCGTGCAGGAGGCGCTCAAGCAGATCGGCATCGACGTAAAGATCAACAACATCGACGCGTCGACCTACTACGAGGTCATCGGCACCCCCGCCAAGCAGAACGACATGGCCGTGACCGGCTGGTGCCCCGACTGGGCGTCCGGCGCGACGTTCCTGCCGCCGCTGTTCGACGGCCGCAACATCACCTCCAAGGGCAACTCCAACCTCGCCCAGATCAACGACAAGGCCATCAACGCCAAGATCGACGAGATCGCCGAGATGACCGACGTCAAGCAGGCCAACGCCGCCTACGGCGAGCTGGACAAGCAGATCATGGAGCTGGCCCCCGTCGTGCCGCTGGCCTACGAGAAGCTCATCCTGGTCAACGGCGCCAACATCGCCGGCGCCTACCAGTCCAACTCCTACTCCGGCGGCATCGACCTGGTCTCCGTCGGGCTGGCGAAGCCGACGAAGTAGATGACGGTCGCAGCGCATCCAGAGCAGGTGGCGGGCGGCGCGCCCGCCACCTCGGGCCGGCGCGTCCTGCGCGTGCTGCTGCGTGATCGGGGCGCCGTGCTCAGCGGCGCCTACCTCGCGCTGATCGTCCTCATGGCGATCGGCGCGCCGCTGATCAGCGCGATCACCGGGCACGGCCCCAACGACTTCGACACGGCCGCGGTCAACACCGACCTGGGCGGCGTCCCGTACGGCTCGCTCGGCGGCATCAGCTCCGAGCACCTGCTCGGCGTCGAACCCCAGAACGGCCGCGACATCCTCGCCCGCATCGCCTACGGCGCCCGCGTCTCCCTCATCATCGCGATCTCCGCCACCGCCCTCACCACGCTGCTCGGCGTCGTGCTCGGCATGCTGGCCGGGTTCTACCAGGGCTGGGCCGACCAGGTGATCTGCCGGATCATGGACTTCCTGATGGCCTTCCCCGCGCTCATCTTCATGATCGCCATCCTGTCGGCGCTGCCCCAGGGCAACCGGCCGGCGCTGCTCGTCGTGGTGATCAGCGTGTTCGGCTGGCCGTACCTGGCGAGGGTGGTGCGCGGGCAGACGATGACGCTGGTCAACCGGGAGTTCGTGGAGGCCGCGCGCGCCTCCGGCGCCTCCACCGGGGCGCTGGTGTTCAAGGAGATCCTGCCCAACCTGCGCAGCTCCCTCATCGTCATGACCACCCTGGCGGTGCCCGGCTACGTCGGCACCGAGGCCGGCCTGTCGTTCCTCGGCGTCGGCGTCACCCCGCCCACCCCCTCGTGGGGCCAGATGATCGCCAGTTCGGTCGGCTGGTACGCCGTCGACCCCATGTACTTCGTCATCCCCGGCGCGTTCCTGTTCCTCACCGTCCTGTCACTGACCGTGCTGGGCGACCGCATCAGGGCCGCCTTCGACGCGGGGGAGGCCTCATGATGGCCCGCTACGTGGCCGGCCGGCTGGCCGGCGTCGTGGTCATCCTGTTCCTGGTGTGCCTGTTCACCTTCGTGCTGTTCTTCACCCTGCAGCCCGACCCGGCCGTGATGATCTGCGGCAAGACCTGCACCCCCGAACGCATCGACCAGATCCGCGGCGTGCTCGGCCTCGACCGGCCGTTCCTCGCCCAGTTCCTCGGCTTCATCGGCGGCATCTTCGCCGGCCGCGACTACGGCGAGGGCGCCAACCTCGTCCACTGCGCCGCGCCCTGCCTCGGCTACAGCTTCCAGACCAACCAGTCCGTCATGGACATGGTGGTCGAACGGCTGCCCGTCAGCGCCACCGTCGCCGTCGGCGCCGCCGTGCTGTGGCTGCTCGTCGGCATCGCCGCCGGCCTGCTCAGCGCCGTCAAGGAGGGCACCTGGCTGGACCGCACCGCGATGGGCCTGGCGCTCGGCGGCTCCAGCATCCCCAACTACGTGCTGGCGCTCGCCCTGCAGTACGTGCTCGTCGTCCAGCTGCAGGTGCTGCCGTTCCCGCAGGCCGTGGCGTTCGCCGACGACCCGCTGGTGTGGTTCCAGTCGTACCTGATGCCGTGGATCGTGCTGGCCACCGGCTACGCCTGCCTGTACGCCCGCCTCACCCGCGCCAACGTCATCGACACCCTCGCCGAGAACTTCATGCGCACCGCGAGATCCAAGGGCCTGTCACCGGTGCTCACCCTGCGCAGGCACGCGCTGCGCCCCGCGCTCACCCCGATCGCCACGATCTTCGGCATGGACTTCGCCGGCCTGCTCGGCGGCGCCCTCATCACCGAGACCGTGTTCGGGCTGAACGGCGTCGGCAAGATGGCCGCCGACTCCATCGCCAAGAACGACCAGCCCGTCATCATGGCGGTCACGCTGCTGGCCGCGTTCTTCGTGGTGGTCGGCAACGTCGTGGTCGACCTCGTCTACACCCGGCTCGACCCGAGAGTGAGGATCACGTCGCCATGAGCGAGCTGCTGGAGGTGGAAGACCTCACCGTCACGTTCCCCACCACGCGCGGCCCCGCGGACGTGGTCAGGAACGTCTCCTTCACCGTCGGCAGGGACGAGACCGTCGGCATCGTCGGCGAGTCCGGCTCCGGCAAGTCGATGACCAGCCTGGCCGTCATGGGCCTGCTGCCCAAGGGCGCCCGGACCAGCGGCAGCATCAGGCTCGACGGCGCCGAGCTGCTCGGCCGCCCCGAACGGGAGCTGCGCAGGATCCGCGGCGACCAGATGTCGATGATCTTCCAGGATCCGCTGTCGTCGCTGAACCCGTACTACACGGTCGGGCTGCAGATCGAGGAGATGTACCGCGCCCACCGCGACCGCTCAAGGAAGGCCGCCCGCCAGGTCGCCATCGACGCGCTCGCCCAGGTCGGCCTGCCCGACCCGGACAAGCGCGTCGACCACTACCCGCACCAGTTCTCCGGCGGGCAGCGCCAGCGCATCATGATCGCGATGGCGCTGGTGTGCCGGCCCAAACTGCTCATCGCCGACGAGCCCACCACCGCGCTCGACGTCACCGTGCAGGCCCAGATCCTGCGCCTGCTGGCCGAGCTGCGCGAGCAGAGCGGCACCGGCATGATGTTCATCACCCACGACCTGGCCGTGATCAGCTCGATCGCGACCCGCGTCCTGGTGATGCGCCGCGGCGAGCAGGTCGAGTACGGCACCGCCGAGCAGGTCTTCGCCGAGCCCCGCCACGCCTACACCCGCATGCTGCTGGAGAGCATCCCGCGCATCGACGACGAGGTGGCCACATGACGCTGCTGCGCGCCACGGACCTCACCAAGAGGTTCGTCACCCGCGGCCCGCTCGGCGCGAAGGCCGAGTTCACCGCCGTGGACCGGGTCAGCTTCGAGGTACGCCTGGGCGAGACGCTGGCCGTCGTCGGCGAGTCCGGCAGCGGCAAGTCCACCACCGCCCGCATGATCGCCAAACTCATGGACCCGACGGAAGGCACCCTGGAGTTCGACGGCGAGAACGTCACCCACGCCAAGGGCGAGGCCCTGGCCCGCTTCCGCGGCAACGTCCAGGTCGTCTTCCAGGACCCGTTCTCCTCGCTCAACCCCCGCCACACCGTCGAACGCATACTCAACGCGCCGCTGCTCTACCAGGGCCGCACCCCCAAGGGCGGCCGGCGGGCGCACGCCAAGGAGCTGATGGAACGCGTCGGCCTCAACCCCGACCACTCCCTGCGCTACCCCGCGCAGTTCTCCGGCGGGCAGGCCCAGCGCATCGGCATCGCCCGCGCCCTGGCCGTCGGCCCCAAGCTGGTGATCTGCGACGAGGCCGTCTCCGCGCTCGACGTGTCGGTGCAGGCCCAGATCATCGAGCTGCTGCTGCGGCTGCAGCGCGAGAGCGGCTTCAGCTACGTCTTCATCGCTCACGACCTGGCCGTGGTCCGCCAGATCGCCCAGCGCGTCGCGGTCATGAGCAAGGGACGCATCGTCGAGCTCGGCGACACCCGGCAGGTGTTCGGCGACCCCCAGGACGAGTACACCCGCACGCTGCTGGCCGCCATCCCCCGCATCAACCCCGAATGGGACCGCCGCAGGAGGGAACGCACATGATCACCGCCACCTACGTCATTCCGGGCATGCGGATGCGCGACCACGTCGAACGGGTGCCGCTCGACTGGTCCGACCCCGGCGGGCCCACCATCGAGGTGTTCGCCCGCGAGCTCGTGGACCCGGCCCGCGACCGCGAGGACCTGCCCTGCCTGCTGTTCCTGCAGGGCGGCCCCGGCGGCAAGGGCCCCCGCCCGGTCGGCACACCCGGCTGGCTCGGCCAGGCGCTGCAGAACTACCGGGTCGTGCTGCTCGACCAGCGCGGCACCGGCCGCAGCTCCCGCATCGACGGCCGGACCATGAGCGCCCTGACCGCCGAGCAGGGCGCCGCGTATCTCGCGCACTTCCGCGCCGACTCGATCGTGGCCGACGCCGAGCACCTGCGCACCACCGTCTTCGGCGGGCGCCGCTGGTCCACCCTCGGCCAGAGCTACGGCGGCTTCCTCACCCTCACCTACCTCTCGCGCGCCCCGCACGGCCTGACCGCCTGCTACGTCGCCGGCGGCCTGCCCTCGATCGACCCCGACGCCGCCGAGGTCTACCGCCGCACCTATCCCCGCGTGGCCGCCAAGAACGCCGAGTTCTACCGCCGCTACCCCCACCACGCCGAGACCACCGCGCGCCTGGCCGACCGGCTCGCCGAAGGCGACGTGCTGCTGCCCGACGGCGACACGCTCACCGTGCGGCGCCTGCAGTCGCTCGGCATCGACTTCGGCATGAAACCCGGCTACGAACGCATGCACTGGCTGCTCGACGAGTCCGACGGGCTGCCCGACACCTTCCTGCACCAGGTGCTCGCCCGCTCCTCCTACGCCGACAACCCGCTGTTCGCCGCCCTCCAGGAGAGCATCTACGGCTCGGGCCCCGGCGCCACCGCCTGGGCCGCCCAGGCCGAACGCGAGCGCCACCCCGCCTTCGCCGAGGACGCCAGGCCACTGCTGTTCACCGGCGAGATGATGTACCCCTGGATGTTCGAGGAGATCCGGGTCCTGCGGCCCTTCCGCGGCGCCGTCGAGCTGCTCGCCGCCCGCGACGACTGGCCGCCCCTCTACGACACCGACCGGCTGGCCGCCAACGACGTGCCCGTCGCCGCCGCCGTCTACTTCGACGACATGTACGTCGACTCCGGCCTGCAACTGCAGACCGCCGCCCGCATCGGCAACACCCAGACCTGGGTCACCAACGAGTACGAGCACGACGGCATCGGCGACGACCGCGTCTTCGCCCGCCTGACCGAGCTCGTACGCCGGCAAGGAGGAGGAATCACCGGTGAGTGACGGCAGGCTGCCCCGGCTGGCGGAGATCCCCGCCTTCACCGACTACATCGCCCAGGGCTGGGACTCCCCCGCCCGCACCCCCGGCCTCGTCCCAGGAGCCGCCGAAGCGGCCGCCGCCCACCGCGACCGGCTGGCCGCCGCGCTACCCGGCCGCACCGTCGTCGTCGCCGCCGGCCACGCCCCCACCCGCTCCAACGACACCGCCTACGACTTCCGCGTCGACAGCGACTTCTACTGGCTGACCGGCTGCGCCGCCGAGAACGCGATCGCCGTCGTCCGCGACGGCGCCGCCACCCTCTACCTGCCGCCGCCCGCCCGCCCCGGCGAGCCCGGCTTCTTCTCCGACGCCGCCTACGGCGAGCTGTGGGTCGGCCCGTCCCCCTCGCTCGCCGAATGGTCGTCCGCGCTCGGCGCCGACGTGCTGCCGCTGCCCGGCTACCCCGGGACCCCGGCGGGCGCGCTCACCGGCGCCGACGCCGAGCTGCGGCGGACACTCGCCGAGCTCCGCATGATCAAGGACGAGTGGGAGGTCGCCCAGCTCCGCGACGCCGTGGACCGCACCGTCGAAGGCTTTTCCGCCGTCGCCGCCGAACTGCCCGCCGCCATCCGGGCCGGCGGCGAACGCTGGCTGCAGGGCACCTTCGACCGGTACGCCCGCACCTACGGCAACGGCCCCGGCTACGCCTCCATCGTCGGCAGCGGCCCGCACGCCCCCACCCTGCACTGGGTGCGCTGCGACGGCCCCGTCCTGCCCGGCGAGCTGCTGCTGCTCGACATGGGCGTCGAGACCCGCTCCCACTACACCGCCGACGTCACCCGCACCATCCCCGCCTCCGGCGCCTTCACCCCCGCCCAGCGGCAGGTCCACGACCTCGTCGAACGCGCCCACCGCGCCGGCCTCGCGGAGGTCGCCCCCGGCCGGCCGTTCACCGCCTTCCACCACGCCGCCATGGAGGTCATCGCGCGCGGCCTGCACGACTGGGGCCTGCTGCCCGTCTCCGTCGACGAGGCCCTGTCCGCCGACGGCCAGCACCACCGCCGCTACCTCGTCTGCGGCATCGGCCACCACCTCGGGCTCGACGTGCACGACTGCGCCCGGTCCCGGCACGAGGCCTACCACGGCGCCGCGATGGAGCCAGGCATGGTGCTCACCGTCGAGCCCGGCCTGTACTTCCACGCCCACGACCGCACCGTGCCGCCCGAGCTGCGCGGCATCGGCGTACGGATCGAGGACGACCTGCTGGTGACCGCCGGCGGCGCCGAGAACCTGTCGGCCGCGCTGCCCATCACGGCGAGCGGCCTGGAGAACTGGACCAAGGAGAGAACATCATGACCGCCCCCACCACACCGGTGTGGCACGGCGTGCACGTCGCCACCGCGCTGCCCTTCCACGACGACCTGTCGGTCGACTACGACGCCTACGCCGAGCACGTCCGCTTCCTCGCGGGCGGCGGCTGCGACGGCGTCTGCCCCAACGGGTCGCTCGGCGAGTACCAGACGCTCACCGACGCCGAACGCGCCCGCGTCGTCCGCACCGCCGTCGAGGCCGCGCCCGACGGGTTCCACGTCATGCCGGGCGTGGCCGCGTACGGGGCCGCCGAATCACGGCGCTGGGCCGAGCAGGCCGCCGAGGCCGGCGCCTCCTCGGTGCTGCTGCTGCCGCCCAACGCCTACCGCGCCGACCGGCGGGCCGTCGTCGACCACTACCGCGAGGTCGCCAAGGCGGGGCTGCCGGTCGTCGCCTACAACAACCCCCTCGACACCAAGGTCGACCTCACCCCCGACCTGCTGGCCGAGCTGCACCACGAAGGGCTCATCGTGGCGGTCAAGGAGTTCAGCGGGGACGTGCGCAGGGCCTACGAGCTGGCCGAACGCGCGCCCGGCCTGGACCTGCTGATCGGCTCCGACGACGTGCTGCTTGAGCTGGCCATCGCCGGCGCGGTCGGCTGGATCGCGGGCTACCCGAACATGATCCCCCGCGCCACCGTCGAGCTCTACCGCCTCGCGGTCGCCCGCGACGTCGCCAAGGCCCTGCCGATCTACCGCGACCTGCACCCGCTGCTGCGGTGGGACTCCAAGACGGAGTTCGTCCAGTCGATCAAGCTGTCGATGGACCTGGCCGGCCGCAAGGGCGGCGCCTGCCGCCCGCCCCGCGTCCCCCTCACCACCGACCAGGCCGCCCAGATCACCCGCCAGACGAACGACGTGCTCGCCAAGGGCTACCGCTGACCGCTCCTCACCCCGAGTGGTAGCGGGCGTGGGCGGCGGATGCGGCGAGGGCGGCGGCGCGGGCCGCCTCGGTCGGCGTGAACGGCAGCTCGGGCCGCCGCACCAGCAGCGCCCTGTCCGGGCTCACCGAGACCACCATGGTCGTGTTGGGCTCGGCACCGTCGTCCACGGTGTCCCCCGGCCGCCGCCACTCCACGTCCGGGGCCCGCAGCAGCTCGCCCAGCGCCTCGGGCAGCCTGGCGGGATCGTCGCCGACCCGCTGCGCCAGCACGAGCGCCTGGACGCCCGGGTCGGTGAGGTCGGTGACCCGGGCGGGCACGATCACCACGTCATGCCCGCCCGCCTCGGTCAGCGCCGCGGCGAGCACCTGAGGCGCGAGGTCGCGCGGCGCCTCGATGACGAACTCGTCGAGCGCGTCGCACCCGGCGGGCGTGATCGCGCCGCCCCCGGTCGGCGCGATGTGCAGCGCCAGGATGTTGCACCCGAGCCGCCCGAACGCGCCCGCGACGGTGGCCAGCCGCCCCGGCCGCTCCACCACCCGCATCCGGATCCGCCACAGGGTCATCCCCCGCCCGCTCTCCTCAGGAAGCGCCACCCTTCGGCGCCGTACCGCACGCCTGTGTCCCAGGCGGCGGTGTCCCGATCTGCGGTGGACCGCCGCCCCGACGATCAGCGCCGCGCCCAGGCCGACGAGCACGACCGGCCCAGGCTCCTGATGCCCGAGCAGGGTGGCGAGCAGGTGCGCCAGACCGACCGCGACGAACAGCGCGGCGATCTCGACCAGCTCCCGCCACCAGGCCCGCTCGGGACGGTGCGGCGGTCCGGAGCCGGGGCGAGACGTTACTTCGGGTGCATCGCTCATGACCCTCAGTCTGCGGCACCCGTGTTACCTGATCACGGGCGTCCGCGTTGCGACCGCATTAAACCGCGTTCACCACCCCGGCACCGGATCTCAGACCCGTTCCACCTCGATGACGAGCGCGGACGTCGCCGGCATGGCGGGCGCGGGCAGCCCCAGCCCGCCCAGCACGGCCCCGGACAGCCGGACGGGCCCGGCGGCCCAGTCGGGCAGCAGGGTGCGGGCGGGCACGGGCCCGGCCAGGCGCACCTCGTACGTGGCGGCGGGGTCGAGCCCGGGCAGCCGCAGCGGGCTGGGCCCGACGTCCAGCCGCGAGCCGGCCTGCACGTACGCGAACACGCCCCGCTCCGGCAGCACCACGCCGTGCAGCAGCGACGTCGGGTCGGGATGGTCGGCCCGCACGACCCGCCCGGCGTGCAGCACGGGCCGCAGCCGCTTGTGCAGCGCGATCCAGGCGGTCAGCTCCTCCAGTTCCTCGGCACTGGCCGAGGTGATGTCCCACTCCACCCCCATGTGCCCGAACAGCGCGGTCGCCGCCCGGAACGCCAGCGGCAGCATCCTGCCGGTGCTGTGGTCGCGCGGCGCGCCGACGTGGCTGCCCATCCGCTCCGGCGGCACCAGCAGCCCGGTCCAGCGCTGGATCTGCTGCCGGTCGAGCGCGTCGTTGCAGTCGGACGTCCACACCCGGTCGGTGCGGGCCAGGATGCCGTAGTCGATGCGCGCCCCGCCGGACGAGCACGACTCGATCTCCAGGCCGGGGTGACGCTCGCGCAGCTCGTCCAGCAGCCGGTAGGTGGCGAGGGTCTGCGCGTGCACGCCGGGCGCGCCGTCGTGCACGGGCTCGGCGATGTCGCGGTTGTGGTCCCACTTGATGTAGTCGAGCCGGTATTCGCGCACCAGCGCGTCGATCCGCTCCAGCAGGTACGCGTACGCCTCCGGCCTGGCCAGGTCGAGGACCTGCTGGTCGCGCTGCGGCGGCGGCATCCGCTCCGGCCGGGCGAGGATCCAGTCGGGGTGCTCGCGGGCCAGGTCGGAGTCGGGGTTGACCATCTCGGGCTCGAACCACAGCCCGAACTGCATGCCCAGCTTCCGCACCCGGTCGGCGAGCGGGTGCAGGCCGTCCGGCCAGACGCCTTCGTCCACGTACCAGTCACCGAGCCCGGCCCGGTCGTGGCGGCGGTGCCGGAACCAGCCGTCGTCCAGCACGAACCGCTCCATCCCGGCCGCGGCGGCCCGCTCGGCGAGCTCCAGCAGCCGGTCGAGGCCGTGGTCGAAGTAGGTGGCCTCCCAGTTGTTCAGCGTGACCGGGCGCACGGGCAGCGGGCGGGCGCGCAGGTGCTCGTGCAGCCGCGCCGCCGCGTCGTCCAGGCCGCTCCCCGACCAGGTGAAGAACACCCACGGCGTCCGGTACGTCGCGCCCTGCGCCAGCACGACCTCGCCCGGCTCCAGCAGCTCACCGGCGCCCAGCAGCGACACGCCCTCGGGCAGCCGCTCGGCGTAGTGCACGTGGCCGCCGCTCCAGCCGGCGTGCACGGCCCACACCTCGCCGCCGCGGAACCCGAACCCGCCGGTCCCGGCGATCAGCAGCCCCGTGCCGTCGTGCCCGGTGCGGCCCCGCCGGTTCTCCCGCGACCACACCCCGCGGGTGAACTCCCTGCGCTGCGGCACCTTCTCCAGCGCCCACCGGCCGGTGAAGTCGAGCAGCTCGCCGGCGCGGGCCGGCACCGGCAGCGTGCACACCAGCCCTTCCAGCCGGTACGGGGACGCGGCCGTGTTCGTCACCGCGTGCCGCATGCGCACCAGCCCGCTGCCCTCCATGACCAGCTCGCACACCAGCCGCAGCCCGGCCCGCTCGTCGGCGGCCGTCACGGTCACGGTGCCGCCCGCGCCCGGCTCCGCGTCGACGTCGAGCCCTTCCACGCTCCAGCGGACCGGCCAGTGCTCGCCGTCCCGCACGCCGGACAGCCCCGGCCTGCCGTACCAGGACTCGGCCTGGGCGGGCAGCAGTGACGGCGCGGGCGCGCCCGGCGAGGGGGCCAGCACCACCGCCAGGTCCTGCCCTGCTCCCGGGTCCGCGCCGAAGTGCCGTACCCGGGGCAGCCCGGGGCCGGAGGCGTCGAGCACCAGCGCGGCACCGGCCGCGGAGAGGATCACAGGAGACAAGTTCGGGACTCCAATCTCGGGGCGGGCGCTGGGGCCCGGTTTTCACCGTTCACGACGTTATCGTCCCGAGTGGGGCCGATGCACTAACCCCGGCTGGCCTAAATCCTCACGATCGTTTAGGTTAGGCTCACCTAATAACTTCGTTGGAGGAATACGGGGATGACCGAGCCCTTTCGCATGTTCGACGTACGAGTGGACCGGCTCGAACGCCTCAGCCCGTCCTTCCTGCGCGTCACCTTCACCGGCGACGACCTGCACGAGTTCGCCGACAACGGCTTCGACCAGCGGGTGAAGCTCTTCCTCCCCGTTCCTGAGCACGGCATGACGCACCTGCCCAAGGGCCCCGACTGGTACCAGCGCTGGCGCGAGCTGGACTCCGGCAAGCGCAACGTGATGCGCACCTACACCGCCCGTACGGTCCGCCCGCAGGCCGGCGAGGTCGATGTGGACGTCGTCATGCACCCCGACGGCGGCCCCGCCGCCCGCTGGGCCGAGCAGGTGCGGCCCGGCGACGTCGCCGCCCTCCTCGGCCCCAACGGCGTCCACGAGGGGCCGCACGGCGGCCTGGAGTTCCGGCCGCCCACCGGCACCGGCTGCGTGCTCGTCGCCGGCGACGAGACCGCCGTGCCCGCCATCTGCGCCATCCTCGAACGCATCCCCGCGCACCTGGCCGGCGAGGTGCTCATGGAGGTGCCCCTCGACGCCGACGTCCTGCCGATCACGGCACCCCCCAACATCAAGGTCACCTGGCTCGCCAGGAACGGCGGCGAACGCGGCGCCGAACTCATCCCCGCCGTCCGCGCCGCCGCCGCCCGCCTGCTCCCCCCGCTGTCCGCCACCCCCGACTCCTTCGAGGACGTGGACGTCGACACCGACGAACTGTGGGAAGTCCCCCAGGACACAGCCGGCCACGGCCCCCTGTACGCCTGGCTGGCCGGCGAGGCCGGCGTCATCAAAACGCTGCGCCGCCACCTGGTGGCCGAACGCGGCATGGACCGCCGAGCAGTCGCCTTCATGGGCTACTGGCGCCAGGGCCGCGCCGAAAACACCGGCTGACCCGGCCACACCCTCAGCCACCCGCGCCGACCCCCCGATCGCCTACCGGCGGTTCGGCCGCCGGACCCCGGCGGGTCCCAGCCCGCAGCGTCCTCCACCGGGTTCCGGTGAGCGACGCTGTCGGAAGGCGGGCGTCAGTGCGGCTCCGGGGAGCCTCCCTGCACGAGGCGGCGCTGGGCCGGGGTGGGCGGGTGGGCCCACGTCATGCCAGGGCCGTCGGCGGCGAGAAGGCCCGTGACCGCCTCGCGCAGCACGTCCTCGGCCGGCGCGTCCGGCCGTAGCTCGCGTACCTCGCGGCAGCGGTCGAGGACGCGGGCCAGGTCCAGCATGAGCGTGTTCGGCCGGTCCGCGTCCGCCTCGGGCGCCGCTTTCCGGGCGGTGTGCAGGGGCTTGACGGGCGTCCCGTTGACGTGGGTCCTTCCGCCGGACCCGCTCTCGTCCGGCCCGCCGTCGGCCGAGCCCCTCTGCTCCGCCGGCACCGCCGGGGCGGGGGCCGGCACGCGGATGTGCAGCGCCCCGAGCCTCGTCTCCGCCGCCCAGAGCCCCCGCCCCTCGGCCCCGCTCACCGCCGTACCGCCGAGCCCCTCGGCACCGTCCACCGCCGTACCGCCAGACCCCTCGGCACCGTCCACCGCCGTACCGCCAAGCCTGTCGACCCCGCTCACTGCCGTTCCGTCCACATCCGCGGCGGCCACCACCGTCCCGCCCACGTTCGCGTCAGCCACCGCCGTCGCGCCCGCACCCGCGTCGGTCCCTGTCGCGCTCACTTCGGTACCGGCCACCGCCCCGTCAGCCGCTGACCCGCCGGCGCCGGCACCGGCCACCGCCGCATCAGCCACCGTGCTCACGCTGGAACCGGCCGCTGCCGCGTCGGCCGCGGTCGTATGGGCCACCATCTCCGTCACGACCTCGGCCACCGCTGCGGCGAGGCGGTCGGCGTTCATGCCGTCCAGGTCCGCCACGTCGTCCAAATCGTCCGCCGGCAGGCCGCCGCGCAGGTGCAGGACACCCGGCCGTTCGGTGGCCGTGAGCTCGTCCATCAGCTCCGCGACCGTGCCCTGCGGGTCGTGCAGCGCGGCGTCCCCCCGGGCCGCGAAGGCGTCGGCGAGCAGGCGCAGGGAGACCGACCGCGGCGGCTCGTATGCCACCACCACCTCCAGCTCCCCGTCCACCCGGATCGGGCTGCCCGAGTCGTGGTACGCCCGCAGGCCCTCCACGAAGACCGCCTCCGTGTCAGGCGGCAGCAACCCGCCGAGAGGCTCCGCCTCGAACCTGTCGCCGGCAGCACCTTTCACCGGATCCCGGCGGAACCACCAGACCACCACACCAACCACGGCGGCGGCCAGCACTGTGACTGCGATGAACACGATGTCGTCCGCTTTCCCTCGTACTCGGCAAGCGGTAGCAGCGTAGTGTGATCAACCCCGACAAACCCGCAAATTCCCACAAATAACGATCAGGTCGCCGCGCACGTCATACGTCGCCCGGGATGAAGTTTCTTCCACCGGGTAACCGGAATTGTTTTCCGAGGATTTCTCCTGTCCACCCGGACGAGAGCCGCCCCTGGACCGACCCCGACAAGCATGTACACCCACATCGAAAGCACTCAGTCGCTGGATGTGACGCCTGCATGACATATGGCGCCTACGGCAAGGACGGGGCCGCGCCACGTCAGATGATCCCGGCCGTGCGAGAAGAGCGCGGAGCGGCACATGGATCCTCTTCACCTGATCACCAGCCGCCACGACGGAACCCTGATCGTCAGCGTCTCGGGGCGACCGTCACCTGACCTGGTGAAGGTCAAGGTGAACGTGCGCGCATCCCGTCGCACACCACGTCCGCCAGCCGGACCGCCCCACCCCTGGCCCGCGCGCCGCGCTCGGCGACCAGGCAGCCCCGCAGCAGGTCGAGCGCGTCCCCCGCGGTGAGGTCGGCGCGCACCGCGCCCACCCGCTGCGCCCGCACCAGCAGCCGGCCGAGCGCGGCGGCGAAGTCACCGGCCAGCGTGGAGCCCGGCCGCAGCGGCATCGCCGCGCCGCTGTCCAGCATGTCGCACAACGCCTGGTTGACCGCCGCCTGCTCGACCACTCCCGCGAACCAGCCGAAGAACGCCCGCCCGGCGTCCTCGGCGGTGGCGAGCGCGCGGGCGTCGGCCACGAACCGTTCGATCCGCCCCAGCAGCACCGCCTCGAACAACGCCTCCTTGGTGGGGAAGTGCCGGTAGACGGTGCCGACCCCGAACCCGGCGCGCCGGGCGATCTCGTCGAAGGAGATGGTCAGGCCGTCACTGGCCAGCGCCTCCTGCGCGATCTGCAGGACGCGCTCCCTGTTGCGCCGGGCATCGGCCCGCAGCGGCCTGGCGGCGCCGTGATCGTCGCCCAAGACCTCCACCTGCCTTCGGCCCGCCGGCAGGCGGAAGGCGGGCCCGCGGCGGCAAACGGAGAAAGCCCTCCGATTCTATCTAGGAGATTCACCGACATACAGCCTCAAAAGCCCAGCAGAACCCCGAAAAGCCCGGCACCCGCCCCAATGTGCCAGGACGAGTGACGCCCGAGTCAGGGACCCAGAAAAGCCCGGCACCCGCCCCGGAGTGTCGGGGCGGGTGCCGGACCGGCGAGCCGGGGGTCACGGAGACGCTCCCCCGCCGGACCGCGCGCCTACCCGCTTGAGCCGGATCCGCTCCTCCCGCGGAACCGGCTCGATCTCGATCACCCGCGCCCCCTCCGGCGCCTGCCGCAGGTCGTGCGTGATGAGCAGCGTGGTACGCCCGGCCATGAGCCGCCGCAGCGGCCGCATGACGTGGGCGGCGGTGGCGACGTCCAGCCCGGTGACGGGCTCGTCGAGCACGAGCACCGGCGTGTCGCGCAGGATGGCCCTGGCGATCGCGATGCGCTGCCGCTGCCCGCCGGACAGCAGCCGGCCGCGCTGCCCGACCGGCGAGTCGTACCCCTGGGGCAGCAGCTTGACGAAGTCGTGCACCCCGGCCACCTCGGCCGCCCTGATCACCTCGTCGAGCGAGGCGCCCGGCCGGCCGTAGCCGATGTTGTCGCGTACCGAGCCGGAGAACAGCAGCGTCTCCTGGTGCAGGACCGTGATGTTCTCGCGCAGCGACTGCCGCGTCAGCCTCCGGACGTCGGTGCCGTCCAGCAGGATGCGGCCCGAGTCCGGGTCGTAGAACCGCAGCAGCAGCTTGGCCAGCGTGGACTTGCCCGCCCCGCTGGGCCCGGTGATCACGACGACCTCGCCGGGCTCGGCGGTGAACGACAGGTCACGCAGCACCGGCCGGCCCCGTCCCGGGTAGGTGAAGCTCACCCGGTCGAAGTCGATCCGGCCGCCGCACCGGCCCGCCGGGACCGCGTCGCCCGCGTCGCGGACGGCAGGCTCGGTACGCAGGATCTCGATCACCCGGTCCGACCCGGCCGCCGCCTCCGACACCGTCAGGGCCAGCTCGCCCAGGCTCTGCACGGCCGGGTAGAGCAGGGCCAGGTACGCCGCGAACGACAGCAGCCCGCCGATCGTCAGCCGGCCCGCCGCGATCTCCCACGCGCCGAGCCCGAGGATGGCGATCAGGCAGACCGTCTCGATGACCTGCACCGCCGGGTTGTAGAGCCCGGCCAGCCAGGCCTGCGACATGTTGGCCCGCAACCAGCCGCGCCCCTCGGCGTGCAGCCGGCGGGACTCCTCGCCCTGCCGGTTGTACGACTGCACGAGCGGCTGGTTGGCCAGCCCCTCCTCCAGGACGCTGTTCATCGCCCCGTTGCTGGCCCGCTCGCGCGCCGCCGCCGTCCTGAACCTCGAGGCGAACACCTTCGAGGTGATCAGGAACAGCGGGATCAGCGCCATCGTCAGCAGGGCCAGGTCCCAACGGATGAAGAACGCGGCCCCGGCGAAGAAGATGATCCCGGCCACCGTGGTGATGGCCTTGACCAGCCCGGATCCGACCAGTTCCTCGATGGCCTCCACGTCGTCCGTCATGCGCGCCATCAGGTCGCCCAGCCGCCGCTTCTCGGAGAAGTCGGGGGCGAGCGTCTGCACGTGCGCGTACACGCGGTCGCGCAGGGCCAGCAGGAACCGCTCGGCGCCCAGCGCGGTGGTGTAGGCCCCGCCGAAGGACAGCAGCCCGGCGAGCACGGCGAGCCCGAGCCAGACGGAGGCCGGTGACCAGAAGGCGGCCAGTTGCCGGGTCGTCAGCACCTCGTCGGTGATGTGCCCGAACAGGCGGATCGCGGCGACCTCGCAGAGCGCGGCCAGGATGGCGAAGACCACGCCTGCCGCGAAGAGCCGCCGCAGACCGCGAGTGTCCGGCCAGAACTCGCGGAACGTCCGGCGAATGGTGATCGCCGGCGCGAGTTCACGGCCGGAGGCGCTGAAGGAGAGCCGGCGGCCAGGCCGCCGGCCCTCATCTGGGGGCTCTAGCACCCCCACCACCTGCGACGGGCGCACCAGCCCCACCTGCGCCAGCGACGCCGCCTGCGGCATCCCCATCCTTGCTGGAAGCCGACCTGGGACAGTTGCGTGTTCGCCATGATTCCTCCCCCGTTGGCTGAACACTGACAAATCGGACGCTAGCACCCGAATTGCGATAAATCAGCAGATAATCGCTGATTTCAGGAAGGCTTGACTGGTAAAGCCCGAAAAGAAAGGCCGTTCCGGCGAAGAAGTAAAGCCCTCCGCCCACCGGTAAAAATGCAAAACGGCGGTCACGACAACACCAAAGGCGCCCCCGAAACCTCGTTTCGAGAGCGCCTTCGGCAACGGCGTCAGGTCAGCGACGAGTACGCCACCACACCCCGCCGCATCGCGTCCATCGCCTTCACCGACGTCTGCCGGATCTTGCTGCCCTCCGGCGCCGCGCTCCCCAGCTGACCCAGCAGGTCCATCAACTGCTTGACCCACCGCACGAAGTCACCCGCCGCCAGCTCGTTGCCGTTGACGCCCTCCATCAGCACCGCGTCCAGCGAATGCCCCTTCGTCCACCGGAACGCCGCCCACGCGAACCCCAGATCGGGCTCCCTGATCGTCGACAGCCCATGGTCGGACTCGATGCCCTCCAGCTCACCCCACAGCCGGATCATCGCCGACAACGCGTCCTGCGCCCGCCCCGCCGGGATCTTCGGCCGCCGCGTGTCGTCCGACGCCCGCGACTCGAACACCAGCGCCGACACGCACGCCGCCAGCTCCGCCGGATCGAGCTCCTCCCACAACCCGTTACGCAGGCACTCGGCCGTCAGCAGATCCAGCTCGGTGTAGAGCCGCCCGAGCCGCCGCCCCTCATCGGTGACCGTCTCGTCGCGCAGGTAACCCAGCTGCTCAAGCACCGAGCAGATCCGGTCGAACGTCCGCGAGATCACATGCGAACGCCCCTCCACCCGCCGCCGCAGACCCTCCGTCTCACGCAGCAGCTTGTAATAACGCTCGGCCCACCGCGCGTGGTCCTCACGGTCGTCACACCCGTGGCACGGATGCTGCCTGATGCGCCGCCGCAGCTCGTTGACCTCGTCATCCTCCACCGTGTGGTCACGCGCCCGCGCCGGCTTGCCGAGATCACGGTCACCGATCTTCGCCATCAGCGTCGAGATCAGGTTCGCCCGCTCCTTCGGCGAGCGCCCGTTGAAGTTCTTCGGGATGCGCACCTTCTCCAGCGGCTCCACCGGCACGGGGAAGTCCGCCGGATCCAGCTTCTTCACCTGCTTGCCGATGGTCAGCACCAGCGGGCTCGGCCCGTGACCACGCGGATTACGGCCGGGATCCAGCACGATCGCCAGCCCGGCCCGCCGCCCGCCCGGCACCCTGATCACGTCACCCGGCTGCAACGCCTCCAGCGACCGCACCGCCGCCGCCCGCCGCGCCGCACCCCGCTGCCGCGACAGCTCCGCCTCACGATCGGACAGCCGCCGCCGCAGCGCCGCGTACTCGGGGAAGTCGCCCAGGTGGCACGTCATCGCCTCCTGGTAGCCCTCCAGCGCCTCCTCGTGCTTGCGCAGCTGCTTGGCCAGCCCCACCACTGCACGATCGGCCTGGAACTGCGCGAACGACTCCTCCAGCAGCGCCCTGGCCCGCTCTCTGCCGAACTGCCCGACCAGGTTGACCGCCATGTTGTACGACGGCTGGAAACTCGACCGCAGCGGATACGTACGGGTGCCCGCGAGCCCCGCCACCGACAGCGGATCCATGCCCGGCTGCCACAGCACCACCGCATGACCCTCGACGTCGATGCCGCGCCGCCCCGCCCGCCCCGTCAGCTGGGTGTACTCCCCCGGCGTCAGATCCGCGTGCGTCTCACCGTTCCACTTGTCCAGCTTCTCGATCACCACGCTGCGCGCCGGCATGTTGATGCCCAGCGCCAGCGTCTCCGTCGCGAACACCGCCTTCACCAGGCCGCGGGTGAACAGCTCCTCCACGACCTCCTTGAACGCCGGCAGCATGCCCGCGTGATGCGCCGCCAGGCCCCGCTCGAGCCCGTCACGCCACTCCAGGTAACCCAGCACCGCCAGGTCCTCATCCGGCAGGTGCGCCGTGCGCTCGTCGACCAGCTGCCTGATCTCGTGCCGCTCCCGGTCGGTCGTCAGCCGGATGCCGGCCGACAGGCACTGCTGCACCGCCGCGTCACACCCCGCCCGCGAGAAGATGAACGTGATCGCCGGCAGCAGCCCCTCGCCGTCGAGCTTCTCGATCACCTGCACCCGGTCCGGCGGGCGCGGCCGCGAACGCGGCGCCCGGCCGTAACCCCGCCTGCCACGCCCCGCCGTCAGCCGCTCCGCGTCACGCGTCACCCGCATCAACGTCGGGTTGATCCGCGGCGTCAGATCGTCGGTCATGAACAGGTCGTAGATGCGGTTGCCCACCATCATGTGCTGCCACAGCGGCACGGGACGGTGCTCGTCGACGATCACCGTCGTGTCGCCGCGCACCTCGCCCATCCACTCGCCGAACTCCTCGGCGTTGCTCACCGTCGCCGACAGCGCCACCAGCCGCACCGACTCCGGCAGGTGGATGATCACCTCTTCCCAGACCGCGCCGCGGAACCGGTCGGCGAGGTAGTGCACCTCGTCCATCACCGCGAACCCGAGCCCCGCCAGCGTCGCCGAGCCCGCATAGAGCATGTTGCGCAGCACCTCGGTCGTCATGACGACGATCGGCGCCTCGCCGTTGACGCTGTTGTCGCCCGTCAGCAGCCCGACCTTGGCGGTGCCGTAGCGCTTGACCAGGTCGTTGTACTTCTGGTTGGACAGCGCCTTGATGGGGGTGGTGTAGAAGCACTTGCGGCCCTGCTCCAAGGCCAGGTGGACGGCGAACTCGCCGACCACCGTCTTGCCCGACCCCGTGGGCGCCGCCACCAGGACGCCGTCTCCGGCCTCCAGGGCCCGGCAGGCGTCGAGCTGGAAGTCGTCCAGCGCGAAGTCGTAGAGACCTCGGAACGATCTCAGCGCGGCCCCGTCGTCCCCGTGTTTCTGACGGAAGGCCGCATAGCGTTCCGCTGGCGTTGTCATAATCGCCAGCCTACCGAAACCGCCATTCCGGTCCGTCCCGGCCGCCGTTCGCGGGGCTTCGAGCGGACGGCACCGGCCCGACGCCTTTACAAAGTAGATTTTATACGATGACGCGTAACGCCCCCGGCCGGACCTCGCAGTGCAGCGGGGTCTCGCCGATGCGTTCGCCGTCGGCGTAGGCGACCACCTCGGGCGCCTCCACCCGCACGCTGCGCACCCGGCGCACCGACACGGCGTGATGCCTTACGTGGCTGCCCCGGTAGACGCTCGGGAAGACGCGGACGAACTCCCCCATGGACAGCGCGTTCAGCAGCACGACGTCCAGAAGGCCGTCGTCGGGCCTGGCGTCGGGGCAGACCCGCATGCCGGCGCCGTACGACGTCGTGTTGGCCACCGCGACCAGCATCGCCTCCCGCTCGACCACCTCGGTCTCGTCGTAGGTGATGCGGAACGGGATCGGCTTGAACGCGCGCAGCTCCCGCGCGGTCGCCACCAGGTAGCGGGCCATGCCGGGCGGCCAGGTGAGGCCGTTGGCGCGCTCGTTGACCCGCGAGTCGAAGCCGCAGCACGCCACCCCGGCGAACAGCTCCTCGGACGTCCCGGCCCTGATGCGGGCGGCGTCCACCAGCCGGGTCTTCATCCTCAGCACGGCCCTGGCCGCGGCCAGCGGATCCTTCGGGGGCACGCCGAGCGCGGCGGCGATGTCGTTGCCGGTGCCCGCGGGGATGATGCCGAGCGGCACGTCGGTGCCGGCCACCGCCTGCACGGCCAGGTGGACCAGCCCGTCGCCGCCGAAGGCGACGAGCGCGTCGGGCCGCTCGGAGACGGCGGTGCAGGCGCGTTCGAGCGCGTCGGCGGGGTCGTCACCGACGATCACGGACAGCTCGGCCCCTCCGGCACGCAGCCGGCGCGCCACGGGCTCGAGCAGGCGCAGCGTACGCCCGCCGCGGGCGGCGGGGTTGACCAGGAGGGCGAGTTGCGGGGACACGCCCGGAACCTATCGCCTCCTGGGCGGCGGGGGAATGCCTCAGCGCTTGTCGGTGCCCGGCGGCTCCTCATCGGCGGGCCCAGTGGCCGGCCCAGCGGCAGGCGTCGCAGGCGGCCCGGCAGGAGGCCCGGCAGGCGGCCCGGCAGGCGGTTCTGCGGCCGATGCGGCAGGCGCGGGCGTCTCGACCGGCGCGTCGTCCTCGGCCAGCGGGGAGGCCTCGTCATCGGACAGGTGGTCGAACTCGCTCCTGCCCGCCCCGCGCCTCTCGCGCAGGTAGATGACGCCCTCGGCGACGAAGTAGAGCACGATCATCGGCATGGCCAGCGCCATCATCGTCAGCGGGTCGCCGCCCGGCGTGATCACCGCGCCGAAGACGAACATGATGAAGATGACGGTGCGCCGGTGCTTCTTGACCGTGGCGTGCGACAGGACACCGATGATGTTGAGGAACACCAGCAGCAGCGGCAGCTCGAACGAGATGCCGAAGATCACCAGCATGATGAGCACGTAGCCGAGGTACTCGTCGATCTGGATGGTCGCGACGGTGTCGCTCGGTGCGAAGCCCAGCAGGATCGCCAGGCTGGTGTCCATGATGAAGTAGGCGAGAGCGGCGCCGAGCAGGAACAGCGGGACCGCGATCCCGAGGAACGTGATCGAGTAGCGCTTCTCGTTGCGGTAGAGGGCGGGCGTGACGAACGCCCAGATCTGGTACAGCCAGACGGGTGAGGACACGACGAGGCCGACGAGCGCCGAGACCTTCAGCGTCAGGAAGAACGACTGGAAGATGCCGCCGTAGGTGAGTGTGCACTGCCCTTCGCGCAGCTGCTGCGCCTGCGGGGTGTCACAGAACGGCTCTTTGATGTAGGCCCACACCGGATCGAAGAAGAACCAGCCCACGATGATGCCCACGATCACGGCGGCCAGCGCGATCAGCAGCCGGTTGCGCAGCTCGCGCAGGTGCTCCATGAGGGGCATGCGACCTTCGGGGTCGCGGACTTGCTCCGAATCGCTCGATCGTTTGAGCAGCGCCATCTAGCAGTCCTGGGTGAGGAGGAGGGGTGGGGTCAGGCGTGCTTGTCGGCCTGGGCGGCGCCGGCGCGCAGCCTCGCGGCCTGCTCCTCCAGCTGGCGGGCCTGCTCCTCGGCGGACAGACCTGGCGCCGGGGCGGGCGGAGCCGCGGGGGTCGCCGGCAGCGGCTGCGGCTGCGCGGGCTGAGGCTGCGGGTGGGCCTGCGCCTGCGGCTGGACGGGCTGCGCGGTGTGCTGGACATCGTCGTCGTCATCGCGCAGCTTCGCGGTCTCGGACTTGAAGATGCGCAGCGACCGGCCGATGCCGCGGGCCATGTCGGGCAGCTTCTTCGCACCGAACAGCAGCACCAGCGCCAAAAGAATGATCAGGAGTTCGGGCACTCCGAGGTTCGGCATGAAACGCCCTTTCTAGCGAGTTGCCTCTTTCAGCCACGATCGTACGCTGCCCGGGGCGTGGTCTCACCCCCCTGGCCGGTCAATCTGGCCCGCCGCGGCTCAAGCTGGGCCTGCGCCTCGGCCACTTCCCTTCTCAGAGTACGTGCCGCCGCCACGACGCGAGCACCGGCCACCGCCAGCACAGCCAGCCCGGCCACGCCGATCGCGACGGACAAGAAGATCCAGGTCATGACCGGTGAGCGTACAACGCCAGCGCCCGCTCGGCCTCCTCGCGCACGGTTTCGGCCATCGCGGGCGGCGAGACGACCCTGCCGGTGTCGCCGAGGCGCAGCGCCAGTTTCAGGATCCAGTCCTCGTCGCGGGCTCGCAGCGCCACCCGCAGCCGGCCCTCGCCCAGCTCGGTGACCTGCTCGCACGGGTAGTACTCGGCCACCCACCGCCCGGCGGCGCTCAGCTCCAGCTCGACCAGCTCGTCGGTGGGCGAGGGCCGGAACACGCCGTCGGTCACGTCGCGCGGCTCCGCCTCCGCGGGCGGGTCGGCGGGCACGTCCAGCACCTCGACGCCGAGCACCCGGTCGAGGCGGAACAGCCGCATCGCCTCGGCCCGGTAGCACCAGCCCTCCAGGTAGGCGCGGCCGTCCACGACCAGCACCCGCATCGGGTCGACCTCGCGCGGCGTCACCTCGTCGCGGCCCGGCACGTAGTAGCGCAGCGACAGCCGGCGCCCCTTGGTGAGCCCCTCACGCACGCGGGGCAGCGCGTCGGGCGCGGCGTCCACGTCCACGGCGACCTGGCTGCTGACGGTCGCGGCGCCCTCGCCCGCGGCCCGCTCCAGCTTGGCCATCACGCGCGGCAGCGCGTCGGGCACCCCGCCCTCGGGCAGGGCCAGCTCGGGCCTGGCGGCCAGCGTGCGCAGCGCCACCAGCAGCGCGCTGGCCTCGTCGATGCCGAGCCGCAGCGGCCGCGCGATGGTCTCGGCGTTGTCGATGAGGATCTCGCCGCCGTCCCACGACACGTCGATGAGGTCGCCCGGGGTGTGGCCGGGCAGCCCGCACATCCACACGAGCTGCAGGTCGTCGATGAGCTGCTTCTCGCTCAGCCCGAACACCGCCGCCACCTCGCCGACCTGCGCCCCCGGGTGCGACATCAGGTACGGCACCAGCGCAAGCAGCCGCGGCAGCCGATCGGCGGACCCGCTCATTCCCGTTCCCCCTCGTCCAGACGCCCGCTCACGCCAGCGCTCCCTTCAGGCGGCAGATGACGGCCTCGCGCGCGTCGGGCGGCCCGACGACCTCGACGTCGGAGCCCAGGCTGGCCATCCACCCGGCCAGCCGCTCGGCGTCGGAGAAGACCAGCTCGGCCTCGTCCCAGCCGTCGCCGCCCTCGCGTACGGACCTGGCCAGGCGCCGCAGCCCCTCGCACGTCCCCTGCCTGACCCGCACGACGGCCACCCGCTCGTGGCTCGGCTCGTCGGGGAAGGCCACCATGGCCCGCAGATCGACGTCGGCGGGCACCTCGACCACGCCGGGCCGGCCGACGGCCGTCACCTGGCCGGTGATCCGGCTGAGCCGGAAGGCGCGCGGCGCGTCCCTGTCGCGGTCGAACCCCGCGAGGTACCAGCGGCCGCGCCTGCTGACCACGCCCCACGGCTCGACGGTGCGGCTGCGCACGGTCTCGCTGCCCGACGCCCGGTAGTCGAAGCGGACCACGCGCCGGTCGCGCACGGCGTTCCACAGCGCGGGGAAGGCCGGGTCGCGGGTGTCGACGCGCAGCTCCAGCGCGCTGCCGCCCATCGAACCGCCGACCGGCTGGTCGGTGGCGACGCCGCCGGCCCGCAGCTTCAGCAGCGCACCCGAGGCGGCCTCGGCCAGGCTGGCGCGCTGCCACACCTGCGCCGCCAGGCCCAGCACGGCCGCCTCGTCGGGCTCCAGCGTGATCTCCGGCAGCTCGTACGACTCCCGCTCGATGCGGTAGCCCGGCTCGTCCTCCCACGGGTCGCGCACCACGTCGATGGGGATGCCGATCTCGCGCAGCTCGTTCTTGTCACGCTCGAACATGCGCTGGAACGCCTCGTCGCCGTCGCGGTCGTAACCGGGGACGGCCTGGCGGATCTGCTCGGCCGACAGCGGGCGCCGGGTGGCGAGCAGGCAGATCACGAGATTGAGCAACCGTTCTGTCTTCCGGCGCGACATCTGCCTCACTCCTCCTTCATCGACGCTACCCTGCCCCCGTGATCAGATGGCGCAAGGGCGAGGTCGTACGGATCCGACGCGAGTGGCCGGGAGCGGTGGAGCTGGACGTCACCGTGCCCGAAGGTGAGTGCCGGGCGCTGGCCTACCCCCCCTTGGTGGGCCGCCCGGAACCCGGTGACGAGGTGCTGCTCAACACGACCGCACTCGCGATGGGTCTCGGTACGGGAGGTTACGCCATGGTGGTGGCCGTCCCGAACCGTTTGCCGGAAGATCCCTCCGGCCCCGGGCACCTGGTGAAGGCCAGGTACACGCCGCTGCAGGCCACGGTGCTGGGCGCGGACGAGCAGGATTCGCCGCATCACGACCTGTTGCGCGAGGCGGACTCCCTCGACGGCATGCCGGTGGTGGTGGCCGACCTGCACTCGGCGCTGGCCCCCGTCCTGTGCGGTCTGTACGAGGCCGAGCATGGGGCCCGGCAGGGGATCCGGGTGGCGTACGTGATGCAGGACGGCGGCGCGCTGCCGGCGTGGTTCTCGATGGCGGCCGCCCGGCTGCGCGAGATCGGCTGGCTGGCCGGGACCGTGACGGTGGGGCAGGCGTTCGGCGGCGACGTCGAGGCGGTCACCGTGCACACCGGGCTGCTGGCGGCCCGCCACGTGCTGGAGGCCGACGTGGCGATCGTCGCGCAGGGCCCCGGCAACCTGGGCACCGGCACCCGGTGGGGCTTTTCAGGGGTGTCGGCGGGCGAGGCGGTCAACGCGGCGGGCGTGCTGCTCGGGCGGCCGGTGGCGGCGCTGCGGGTCAGCGAGGGCGACCTGCGCGAGCGCCACTACGGCGTCTCCCACCACTCGCTGACCGCCTACGGCAGGGTGGCGCTGTCGGCCGCCGACGTGCCGGTGCCGATGCTGCCGGGCGAGTTCGGGGAGCGGGTCAGGGACCAGGCGGAGCTGCTCGCCGTACGGCACCGGCTGGTCCCGGTCGAGGTGGACGGCCTGTACGAGGCGCTGCGCGAGTCGCCGGTGCGGCTGTCGACGATGGGCAGGAGCCTCGATGAGGACCTGGCCTACTTCCTGGCCTCGGCGGCGGCCGGCAGGCTGGCGGCGGCGCTGCTGGGGCGGCCCTCCGGCGTGTAGGCGTCCTTGAACGTGAACGCCTCGGGGCCGGGCCCGCCGGTCCTGAGGCGTTCCAGCCGTTCCATGCCCTCGGCCAGCGACGGGATCTGCCCGTCGGGCACCCACCACATCACCATGTACGGCTCCACCGCGCGCAGGAACCACTCCCTGCGCCGGCGCAGCACGCCCAGATGCGGGCTGCGGTAGACGTAGTCCCACAGCGACTCCATCGACTCCCACACCGAGAAGTTGATCAGCAGCATGTCGCCGTAGTCGTGCACGACGGTGGCGGTGGGGTCGGTCTCACTCTCCTTGAGCCGCCAGACGAAGCCGGGGGCCGCGTCGGCGAGGGCGTTGATCGGTTCGAGCAGGGCGACGAACTCGGCGAGCCCGGCGCTGTCGATGGGCGCGCGCAGATGGGCGATGTTGAGCTGGGCGAGATGCATGGGCTCAGCTCACCATCGCCGGCGCTTCTATGTCAATATGGGTTTGTTTTAGAAAGGCGAGGATCACGGGAGGTCCGCATCCGGCCCTTCGGGTTCGAGGACGTCGAGCGACACGCAGCACTCGTCCGGCCGCGGGTCCAGCACCGCCCTGCCGGGATCGTCGCCCAGCCCCTCCAGCAGCCCCTGGCACAGCGCCAGGTTCATCGAACACACCAGCAGCGGCTGCTCCCGCGCCAGCACGTGGAACGGGCAGTTGCGCAACCGCAGCCGCCGGCCCTCCGCGTACGGCTCGTAACCCCGCTCGCGCAGCACCCGCTCCACCGGCTCGCCCCTGCGCCCGGCCCCCAGCCGCGCGCCCGCCTGCCTGGCCACCGTCTCCGCCTGCTCCTCGGCGCCCAGCCGCTCCACCACGTCCGCCAGCACCGAGGCCAGCGCCGCGTAGTCGCGCGGCGGCAGGCTCACCGACCGCTCGCCCCGCGCCCTGCGGTAGACCTTCGCCGGCCGGCCGCTGCCCGGACCGCGCTTGTCAGGCCTGCGGAACCCGCTCTCCAGCAGGCCCGCCTCCACCAGCTTGTCGAGGTGGTGACCGGCCAGCGTCCTGGACACCCCCGCCGCCTCGGCCGCCTCACCGCGCCCCACGTCGCCGCCGCTGGAGGCGACCACGTCGTACAGGCTGCGGCGGACGGGGTCGTGCAACAGGGCCAGCGCGTCGAGATCGCCGCCCACGGGCTCGCTACTCACACGCGGAGTCTACGAAAGCCGCCGCTCCACCCGCGTCAGCACGCAGGAGCGGCCGACCTGGTACGCGCCCCCGCCGTACCGCTTCCAGCACGCGTCCTTCTTCAGCACCCGGATGTCGATCCGGCGGAACCGGCAACGCGGACACGATGACGACCGGCGAACGGATCACGCCGAACAGCCTGCCTCAGTAGGCGGCGAGCAGGTCCACGACGAAGACCAGCGTGTCGGAGCCCCCGATGCCCCACTCGGGGCGGCCGGCCGGGCCGTAGCCGTACGCGGGCGGCACCACCATCGCGACCCTGCTGCCCGCCGGCACGCCCGTCAGCGCCTTGTCCCAGCCCTTGATCACGCCGCCGTCGCCCAGCTTGAACGCCTTCGGCCCGCCGCCCGCCCAGGTCGCGTCGAAGACCCGGCCGCCACGCCAGACGGCGCCCGCGTACTGGGTGACCACGAGCTGCCCGGCCTGCGCCGGAGGGCCGTCTCCCCTGCTCAGCACCCCGGCCGTGAACTCCTGCGGCGGCGCGCCGCGCGGCACCGCCAGGGACGGCCTGGGGCCGCCGCCGATCCGCACGCCCGCCAGCGTGCCCGCCCCCGCCCCGACCGTGGCGTCCTTGTGGTGGGCGCCGAGGATGTCCACGACGTAGAACAGCTCCTCCCCCGCCCGCACGCCGCGCGGCGGCGCCGCGCCGAAGGCGTACTCGGGCGGGATCGCCGCGGTCACCCTGCTGCCCACCCTGCGGCCCCGCAGCGCCCGCTCCAGCCCCGGCAGCAGCTCGCCCACCGGGAACGCGGCCGGCGTGCCCCGCGTGAAGCTGGAGTCGACCAGGCGGTTGGCGGCGCCGTCCCACACGTGCGCGGTGTACTGCACGATCGCCACGTCGCCGGCCGCCAGCGGCTCGCCCCCGCCCTTCGTCGGCTCGTCCACCCGCAGGCCCGCCCCGGGCTTCGCGGCGGGGAAGACGATCGTCGGCCGCGCCCCGAACGCGCCGCCCACCTTCAGCTCCTCTGCGGCCCCGCCCGTGCACCCGACGGCCAGCGGCAAGACGACCGCCACGACCGCCACGACCGCCACAGCCCGCAGCACAGCCCGCAGCACGGTCCGTCCGGCCCCGTCGTGAGTCCCGGTCCGCGGCGACGGCTCCCGGATGGCGGCACGGCGCATCGGCCCTCCCACACGCGAAACGGCCCGGTGGCGCCATGCCACCGGGCCTCGCGATGCTACCGGGCCGCCGGTCGGCGGACCGGCGGTTCGCTAAAGACGCATCAGTAGGCGCCCAGGACGTCCACGACGAACACCAGCGTGCTGTTGGCCGGGATGCCCTGCTGCTCCTGGCTGCCGTAGCCCATCTCCGGCGGGATGCTCATCACGACCCGGCTGCCGACCGGCACGTCCACCAGGCCCTTCTGCCAGCCCTGGATCACCTGGCCGAGCGGGAACTCGGCCGGCTCGCCCCGCTCCCAGCTGGAGTCGAACTGCTTGTCGGTGCCCCAGATCTTGCCGGTGTAGTGCACCGACAGCGTCTGGTTCGCGGTCACCTTCCCGCCGGTGCCGGTGATCAGCGTCTTGACGACGAGGTCCTTCGGCGCCTTCTCCTTGGTCTTCGTGGTCAGCGTCGGCGCCTTCTCGCCGCCGGGGTTGACGACCTCGACGCCCTTGATCGACTCCTTCGTCTCCGTGCCGGTGGCCGCCTTCAGCGGCGCCGGCCGGGTGCCGACCACGTCGAACACGAACACCTTCGTCGGCTCCGCGGGAGCCGCCTGCTGCTGCCCCTGCACCGCGTCGTTCGCCAGCACGGCCAGCAGCCGCCCGCCCCCCTTGACCTTGGTGAAGCCCTCCTGCAGCACCTGCGGCAGCTGCTCGTTGACGGCGATCGTCTCCGGCGCCTTCGTGTCGTAGGACGAGCCCTGGACCTTGTTGTCCTTGCCGTCCCAGTTGTAGACGGTCAGGTTCACGATCACGCGGTCGCCCGCCTTGACGCCCGTGCCGTCGCCGGGCTGGATCACCTCGTACGACGACGTGGTCGCGGGCGTGCCGGACGGGAACGTCACCGTGGGCTTCGCCCCCACGTTCCCGGCGACCGTGACGCCGGACGACCCGCCGGTGGAGGCGGTCGTGCCGGAACCGTCGTCGGAGCCGCACGCGGCGGCGAACAAGATCAATGGCACGGCGGCCAGTACGGCCAGAGCGCGGCGCATGGATTTCCCTCGGAAGAGACGTCAGATTCGCGCCACACTACCCGACTCCGGAGTAGGACCGAGGTAAACGGCACCCCACGCCCAGCCCCGGAACCACGCCCCGGAACCACACCGCGGTTCAGGGGCGGGGTTCCGGGGCGGGGGTGCCGGGGGGCCCCCGTGGACCTCCCCGCGCGCCGGCAGC